>JASNZL010000017.1:0-1700 GCA_048499675.1 Candidatus Zambryskiibacteriota bacterium | reverse complement strand
GTAGCTCGTTGGGCTCATAACCCAAAGGTCATCGGTTCGAGTCCGGTCCCCGCTACTAGAGAAAAGCTTCAGAGAAATCTGAGGCTTTTTTAGTTTAAAAAAAACACGTGAAGCTGCGAAAGATTGACTTAATATATTACTTATATTTCGCCAAAACTATTTGTTTTTTTCGTGTTTTGGCGAGTTATAACTACTCAATAAATAAAGCATCCATATCCAGATTGTTCTGAACCAGCTCTTTACTGTACTCATTATCATTAACTCCGTAGGTTGTAACCATAGTGATGAAGATGTTCTTTTTAGTATTTGTGTCTTTTTGTAGCTCAGCAACTTTGTTCTTTAGGTTTAAATAATACTTTTTGTCAATAGTATATGGAGCATTATAAAACTTTATTTCACATAAATTCATCACATTGTCATCCCTATCTATCAATAAATCCACTTGTGCATTATCATTGAACCAGCTACTATTTGTAGAATAGATAGCATCAATTCGCAATGATTTTTTTATTTGATAAATATGCTTGAGACAAAGGGTTTCAAAAACAAAACCCGACCAAGAGTTATATGACGGAGTGGTACTGAGTCGTTGCCAAGTCCCTTCTCCACCATCCTTATTATTATCGATGAATTTTAGATAGAATTTTGAGTACTCATCAGATAAACGATATAGAGTAAGTTGGTTTTTATTCTGATAGTATGGATATTCTGTTACAAATCCAGATTCCACTAGTTCGTCAAGTTTTAATGTAAAATCACCTCCAGATGAAATTCCGCTTTTCTCAATCAACTCATTTCTTGTAAGTCCTTTATTCGTTCCTGCCAATGTTCTAATAATCTTCATATGGCGTTCAGAGTCATCAAATAGGGAAACATATAACTGATTGAATTCATCATTTAAAAGACCATCTTTGCTGAAGCAAAGTGAATCAATGTTTTGTGGAACGCTTTTACCTTTGCTTAACTTCTCTAAGTAATGAGGAACTCCACCAAGAGTCATGTATATTTGAATTATATCATATCTGGTGTATTTGATACTATTCTTTTTTAAAAACAACTCTGTTTCATGCAAGTTAAATGATAGCAGTCGAATTTTTCTTGTAATTCTATTATGCAGCCCACCCTTGTTCTTAATTATTTTTTGAACCATGTAAGAGGCTGCGGAGCCACAGATTACAACTATAATATCTTGTCTCTTTGTGCAGTATGTATTCCAGAAGTTTTCGAATGCCATTAAAAATTTAGATTTAGCAGTTGCAATCCATGGGAATTCATCTATGAAAACTACTTTTTTATTACTTCCCTTCAAGGAGTCAAGGTATTCCTCCAGCAACGTGAATGCATCAAGCCACGAGTTTGGTAGTTCAATGTCCGAATTTTTAGTTCTCTTTTTTACTTCTTTTATATAGTTTTCGAACTGGTCTTTCATATTGCCATTGTACAATCCTGTGACTTCAAAAACTATACTCTTCTTGAAGAACTCTCTTATCAGAAAAGTTTTTCCGATTCTTCTTCTTCCATAAAGAGCAATTAATTCGGACTTATCGTTCTCAAAGGCCTGCCTCAATATATTTTGTTCCTCTATTCTACCAACAATGTTTGACATATAAATCAATTATAATTCGCCAAAACTACGAAAAAATATAAGTTTTGGCGAATTATAATTCAACTTTATTTTATAGAATTTGGTTCTATAATGC
>JASNZL010000016.1:0-1811 GCA_048499675.1 Candidatus Zambryskiibacteriota bacterium | reverse complement strand
AAGGCATGAAATAATCCTTGGTTTTACAGGATAGATTTTCCGGATGTTGCATGGAGAAGAATATAGATTTGTGACCGTGAGATTCCAGTATTTTTGCCGTCTCAAAGTAAACAGTCTCACACCCGCCACGCATATAATGAAATTTATTGATGTTAAGGATATTCATTTTTACAAGTATTTTTTGAATTCGATATATCTGGCTTCCCAGGAATTTTCACTTATAAAGTGTTTAAACTGGTCATCCGGAATTGCGCTTAATTTATTTTCGCCTTTAAACAGGGAATCCTGGACAAATTTAATGAACTCTTCTCCTGTATGGGCAACATATAAATATTTTTCATATTCAAGGATATCAGGTAATGCGGTTGAAACTATGGGCTTTTTAAAATACAGGTACTCAAAGAGTTTCGTTGGAAATACCCCCTTCCCGTGCTCGCTCAATGCATATGGAATAATAAACAAATCCATGCAGTCCATATATATTGGAAGCTGCTTGAAATGTTTCCAACCAAGAAAAACAATATTATTACAATCGAGTTTCTTCTTTGCTTCGGATGTTTCACTTCCAATTAATATCACCGTAGCCGCAGGTATATCTACTGCAAGTTTTCTAACAAGGTCGAAGTCAAAGGTTTGATGGAAACTGCCGATATAACAAATTCTATTATTGCCCATATTTGCCAAATCGCCAGGTATTCCAACATCTTTTATTCTGTTAATATTATAATTCCCGATATCTATTCCTTGAGGTATGCGTACTACATTTTTATTCAATTCCAGTTTTTCACTAAAAATGGTTATTGAGTCAGCGATAACCAGATCAACCTTTTTTGCTATGTTTTTATCGTTAAAAACAACTTCTGGCGGAAAGTATTTATTGAATTCAAATCTCTGTACACAATCGTATATTCTTTTTACGGCAGGAATTTTATCAAAAATATCGTTCACATAATTCGCTGGATGGCTAATAATAACACTATCAAAATGGTTTATTTTGTACTTTTTCATTATTTTTCTTATCTGCAAAAGTGCTAACTTCGCATTGAGGAATCGAAAGATTCCTCTTTGAAGAGGGAATATCTTTAATTGTATAAAACAAAGATGCTTCATAGTAAATCGGCCTTTTCCACCAACGTTTCTAACCAAAAAGAATCTTTTAATGAATGCTTTAAGCATTTTGATAATTCCCACATTTTTAGCACTTATTCTTTCAATGTAAAATACATTAAAATCTTTAACCAAGAATTCGACTATTGTTTGTTGTCGTTGTTTTAATAACTCCCAATCACGAATAGAAAATGAACCTATAATCAAAATATTTTTATTTTTTGTATCCATTAAAATCTTTTCTGGTTAATCACCTCTTAAAACGAGCTACTATTAAAGTGGTACAATAATTAATTATTTAAAATTCTTACGCCGCCTAAAGATACCGTAGGATATTCGTATGATTCATACCTTTCTCCATTCATACTAATTACTCTCAAACTCAAGACCTGAAGAAATATTTTTTTGCGGGTTTTCCCGTACGATTACCCCATTATATATTCCTAGTAATCCCCAAAATATATGGCCGTTTGCAAGTGCGTTACCTGTTATACCATATACCAGAAAACTAACAAGCATTAGTAATGCAACCTTTGCAAAATCGTTTTCTTTAAGGTTTTTTACGGCAAAAACAAGCATAGTAAATAATAGGGTTAGATAGCCTATTCCTCCGAAAATCCCCGTTTCGGCAAACATGAGCATATAATCCCCATGTGCAGCTATATTTTTACCGAATTCGTGGGCGGATAATTCAAAAAATGTCC
>JASNZL010000015.1:0-1838 GCA_048499675.1 Candidatus Zambryskiibacteriota bacterium | reverse complement strand
TTGTGATTTTACTTTCTTCAAGTTCAATTCTTAAATCTTGGCTGTAATCAGCCCAAATGCTTTTTACATAATTGTTAAGGCTTTCCGTAATTATTGCAGAGTCCTTTCTTCTTTCACTTGAATCCTGTTTCCAAACAGATATTTTGAATTTCAAATCTTCAACCGAGGCGATTTGCAATGGTTTGCACAGAAGTAGTATATTGAATAAAGGAGCAGAATTTTCATACGGATTATCATTTTTTATCAAATCATCATATGTTAATTCAGAGGGTAATAAATATTTCTCCTGATATGTCCAATAGATTACTTGAGGAATTTTTAATTCCAATTCTTTTGAGATTATGTTTTTAATTTTATCGTTTAGAATGTTTGGATCAGTTTCAATATAGAAAGCTTGATTCTCTTCATTAATTAAGGCTTTTTCAATTAATTTCAACGAAGCAACTGAAACTGGAGAATCATTTAAATTAATAGTTAATTCTGGAGGAATTGTTTGCCCTTCAATTTGTGAAAGCACTACAACTGGAACATTATATTTAAGGTCATAATTGAATTCATATACTCTGTTTATTGAGTCTGAAACTCGATCAATTCTAACAGTTCTAATAACATTTTCTATTGAGGTGATTGTAAGTTGTACGCCTTGGGATGTGGTTACTTCCTTATTTAAAGTTTCATTAACAATTCTTTCTAGGTCTACTAGTTCTTCTTTTGATAATAAAAAGTGATATTCAATGGTTGGGAATTTACCGCTGATTTTTGATTTATCCTTATATGTTAAGGTGTAATGTGGGTCAATTGATCTTATAGAATTCAATACATTACTCTTTCCTGACTCATTAAGTCCGATTAATCCAATACAATTCTCGGTAAATTGAATTTCTTGATTCAAAATACTTCTGTAGTTCTGAACTTTAATTTTCTCTAATTTCATGTTTGTATTATTTTATTTTTTGCAGCTAACGTTGTTTATACGTATGAAAAAACCATACATATACAACCAATTTGGGTAGATATGTATGAAAGCAATCATACTCTATTTACCAAATGTAATAAATTTTATAATGTCCTGTTTGTGTCAATTCATTATATAACACCGAACAGTCCTTTCTCATTTTTGCAACGTCAGTCCTGGCTGCTGAGTTATCTTGGTATTTTTGCGTTAATTTTTCGAACAAACTAGAAATTCCATTTTCATTTTCTTGTATACTATCGATAAGCTTTTGTGCTAAATTTACATTTGCCATTAAACCTTTTGTAGCTTCTTAGTTTTCTTTGGTTCTTCGTTTTCCACTTTATTGTATTAATTATTTTTATCACCTTTTCACATACATAGTTTTTTTATTCACACCTATTTTTATAGAGTCCGGCAATATTTGCAGCAGTTTCAGTCCCTGCTGTGTTTCTCCGCAAACCCAGCTCAACTCCTTCCCCTCAATACTCACTAGGGCAATAGCTTTTTCTGTTTTTTGGTTTCGCACCATTCCTTTATACACAATAGTTGGCAACTGTTTTATTAGAGTTTGTTTTTTTTCAGTTGTTTCAACTTTTTTACTTGTTTCTTTATGCTGTATTTTATTAGCGGAAAATGTTTTTTTCACATTCGGGCTGTTTTTTAAAAATGGGTCAGGGTAATTCAATAGAAGTGAAAAAGTGTCCGGCATGGGCATTACAAACACTTCCGGAATTTTACCCGTTACAGTATGTGCAGCAGAATTTGTTTCGTTTCCGTAAGAAACAATTCGGTAAATGGCAAAGCCCCATACAAGAATATTTACAGGCAATAGGTAGTATAGTGCTTTTTTATTTTTCATTACTGAACAGTAAATTTTCTAACT
>JASNZL010000014.1:0-1964 GCA_048499675.1 Candidatus Zambryskiibacteriota bacterium | reverse complement strand
ATTAATCTCTGAAAGTCCAAGGTTCTTAATATTCCTCATCCACTTTCATCGTTAATTCTGTCCCACATTCTGTCCCAGCTCAAGGGCTTATTTGTCTTTTTCGTTCCTGACGAATGAAAGCCAGATCAGAGGCAAGGTCTTTGAGATAATCTCTGATCTCCTGCGGTGTGATATGACTTTGCGGACGATCATAGGCTGTAGTGAGAATATATTTCAGGGCATTCTCCACCCCAATCTGCAAAATCTTTGCATCGCCGAGATTTTTGGTGCGGAGGGATTTTTTGATCTGCGTCCGCTGGATGATGGGCCTAACGGAATGCGGTACAGTAACGTGCGCGTAATAATAACCGTTTCTGCGTTTGAAAATACGAACAGGAAAGAGATTTAATTGAGGGTACGAAGCATTAATTTTTTTCATACTATTACGCTAGCCGACTGCGCCCCATTTCAGAAGCGTAAAATTTGCAACAGTTTCATTTTTTTCTTTCAATACTTTGATTTTCAGACACATAATTTTTTTTCGATAGGTCTAATTTGTGTTGCGCGGAGGTACTGTAGGTCTAGGGATGAGTGTTTAGTTGTTATACTTAAAATTAAATTGTAAAGAGATAGTATGGGAAATGTACATGGAAATATAAGATTAAGACCTATTCGTATTGGGCTACTTGTTCGTCCAACGGACATAAAGTCTATAAGAGAATTTATGCGTTACAACTCTTGTCTCTGGGGAGGGATTTATAATCCGATTATCCCCGTAACTTCTGGACGCTTACCAAAAGCATGGGAACAAGAAGAACATGGAAGGCCAAAAGGTTTAGAATTAGCTAAAAGATATATAGATTTTTTTGAACCCGATGTTTTTGTAGAAGCAGAAAAGGGTCTGGCATTAAAATTAGGCTATGAAGAGGATGAGTTAAGTTATGGAGATAAACGGGTCGTCACATTAGATCACTTTTTTTCTGCTCAGGATAGATATTCAGCACCATCATTTCGGTTTGGTTTAAACATCTCTGATGTTTACAAAAAGCTTTATAAAGAAGACTTTAAGTTTGTAAAAAAAATTGAATCAAAATTTGCTTTATTTGAAAAAAGCGACCCCTTCTTTGAGGCTGTTTTTGGGGTTTTTCCAAACAAAAAGAATTTGAGTTACCTTAGAAAAGGTTATGAGAATGTTTTCTCAGCAGAGAAAATGTTGACCGACCTTAGTGCGTATAAAAAAGTTATAAAGAATAATATTAAGACCCCGTTTTCTTTATCAGAATACAAAATTGAAACATACTTTCCTTATAGAGTTTATGATCCACTAATATATGTTTTTGACCCAAGAGAGAGTACAGATTTAATTGACTTTTGGAACCTAAATATATTTTCCAGAGATGTTTGGCCCATCAATATACTTTGGTTTGAAGAATTAAAGGATGAAATAATAAATCAGATCAAAAGAAACTACATGCCACTTCCAAGAAATCCGAACGGAGTTATGATTGCGACAACAATCGAGTTTAGCCAGTCCATCTCTAAGGAATATTCAGAAAAACTAGTAAAAAGTAATATATCCCAAAACGTAGAAAAAGGTTCTTTTTCATATAAACAATACTATTCTCCTATATGGAAGGGGCAAACTGACGAGCCTGTCTCATGCCCCAAAAAAGTACATTTAACAGCAGAAAAAGATTTTGTTGAGTTAAACATTAATGAAAAAGAAAAATATGCATATGTGGAATGTCTTACACCTAAATTTCTAGACAAGGATACACTTAGTGAAAGATATAGGTGGGCAAATGTGCTTAATTTAAGCTCAAGATTTCATGATGAAAATATAGCTACATGCTTTCCGCCCCAAAAGAATATTTCTGCTTTTCCTCATCTAACTCGAGGAACTCCTTTGATAGTTTCTCATGAGGGCTTAGTTATTATAAATGAGCATTTGAGAGGTAAGACTTTATTAGATATTCTTTCAGGCG
>JASNZL010000013.1:0-2118 GCA_048499675.1 Candidatus Zambryskiibacteriota bacterium | reverse complement strand
ATTACAGGCAAACCATTGCAAAGTGCTTCCAACATAGTAACCCCAAATGTTTCTAGATCTTGGGAAGGCATGGCAAATACACTGGCTTGAGAATAAAGTCGCTCTTTTTGATCAGTGTCTACTTTATGCAAAAACCTTACTTGATCAAGTAAGCCAAGTCTCTCATATTCCTGAACAATTTCATAAAAATGGTAATCGCTTACCGGTCCAGCTAGAATTAATTCGAAATTAACCTTTTCTTTTTTTAATAAAGCACACGCACGCAACAATTCAATTATTCCTTTTCTTGGCTCAAAACGGGAAATCGTTAGTATAACTAGTTTTTGAGTGTTTTTTATTAAAGACCTTTTTTCTCTATAAATTCCTTCTACATAAGGATTTATTATTGAGATTTTTTTATGCGCGGTTTTGGGGTATCTAGAAATCATTAGTTTCTTGGCATATTTGGAAAGAGAAATGATCTGATCGGCACGCAAAAGAATGAGGTACTGTAGAAAAAAGCGGATATGTGTTTTTATTTTACTTACCTGAGAATGCCTGCTTACCTCTTCTAGTGCGTAATCACCACAAAATGTATAAATCAGTTTTTTAAAGAAAAATGGAGGGAAAAATGGTGTTAATAAGGCTGCATGAAAATTAGTAATATGTATGATGTCTATTTTATATGTAAAGACAGTACGCAGTAACAGCTTATAAAACGGAAAGGCCCAGAGAAAAATTTTACTACCCCACTGCGGGGTATGGGGGACTACTAAGCAAGTGCAGTTTGGAAAATATTTGCTAGGTAGATTAATATTTCCCTGTCCACCAATGATGAGTATCTTATGATTCTTCTCAAGAAGAATTTGAATGTGTTGTCTAACTATTGAGGTTGCCCCGCCATAACTAAATTGATCAAGAATAAACAGATAGGTGTTTTTGGTCATACGTACGGTTCAGAAAATTTGCACTGATGTATGATACATCTTTTTTTTCTATCTGAAAACGAATTTACGCCATGCTTAAAATTCTGTTCTACAGATTTTGAGCCGAGTATTCGCGGTCAGTATACAAGAGAAAAGGTTGAGCTTGACAAATGAAATTGGCACTTATAATAATAATGCATGAGTGCTCTTCTGATCGCAAAAAGGAGAGGTATACTATACTTCATCTTTATGGTTAAGATTATTTCTTCAGATCAGAAAAAATACCTAGATTTCCTTAGGGCAATGACCGAGAAAGAAATCAAAGCAAGATATAAATTTGCTTTGCTCGGCTTTTTGTGGATCATTCTCAATCCCTTGCTACAAATGTTGGTGATCGGATTTGTATTTCAATTTTTTGTTCCAGTGAGTGTTGATAATTATTTTTTGTTCTTGTTCGCAGGACTCTTGCCATGGAACTTCTTTTCAATGACTGTCACTAAAACTACGCCTTCAATTGTCTATGAACGATCTTTGATTCAAAAGGCTAAATTTCCTAGAGAAATAATTGTTTTAGCAATTGTTTTTTCAAACCTTTTTCATTTTTTAATTTCACTAATTTTATTAATTTTGGCACTTGTTGCTGATAAACTCTTTTTTGATGGATACTCATTTTTACAAATCATGAGTTACATCTTAAGAATGCTGTGGCTCATTCCTTTGGTGGCTTGGCTGACTATTTTAACGAGTAGCGTTTCCTTGATTACTTCTGCTCTCAATGTTAGGTATCGTGATGTGAACTTTGTCATTCAAGCCGTGATGCCGTTATGGTTTTATGCCACACCCATTGTTTACTCGCTTAATTTATTGCCACAACAACTCCATTTTCTCTTTTATTTAAACCCTATTACTGTTATCATTGAGTTTTTCCATCAGGTAACACTCAACCTGCCTCCAACAAATGTTGAGTTGGGGTTAATTAGTATCGTAGCGACAGCATTGTTGATGAGTATTTCTTGGAGTCTTTTTACCAAAGAAAGTAGAACTTTTGATGACTGGATTTAAGAATATGCTGACTCACAAAGATATTGCTGTCGAACTTGAGAATGTATCAAAGGTATACTGTATACATCATGAGAAGCCCACTCTCTCGGAGCAAATGTTTCGGCGAAACAGAGTTGAGAAGTATCAAGCCTTACACAGTATCAACTTGAAA
>JASNZL010000012.1:0-4526 GCA_048499675.1 Candidatus Zambryskiibacteriota bacterium | reverse complement strand
CTGGCAGAGCTTTGGAATGAGGAACACCCCGAAGATCCCATCGTCGTAAGCGGGTAATCGCTTGCGTCCCTGCTACCTGCACGTTGGCGGCTTGATTCGTAGGTCAAGCCGCTGTTTTTTGGGAGTGTGGCGGAGGTGAACATTTATTCAAAATTTTTATTCTATACCCACCTTACAAAAACATCCCTTTGCCTTCCACTACAAATATAAATCAAGGATTGTTTTTTTATCTACCGCAAAATATTTATGCTATACTTAATCAGCAATCGGGAACATAAATGACACAAAAATAGGGAAGCTATGTCAAAAAAAGAAATTCCTGACAGTGCAATTGAAATAGTCGCCGAACATATCAATACGCGAAGTAATAAACCCTACCAAATTCCAATTGTGGGAATTCCAGATAACATAGAAACTCCTCAATACTTTGAAATTATCCCTTTTAATCAAATAGATAATACTAATAGACGTTTCTATGCAATTGATGGAAGCTATAACAGTCAAGAATTCTATAACGGACTAGCAATTGCAATCTATACTGCGGGTTACGTGTGCTACCAAGAGGGAAAGCAAATTCGTATGAATTCTAGCGACGACCCAGTAATTCTGGGGCAAGCATACTACCCCGAAAATATTCTTGTAACCAATGAAGAATATTACGAAGCCATGTACGATGAATTACTAAGTTTGACACCAGTTAAAAAATTACTCGATTTTTGGAACGACACCCCCGAAAATATATTTCCTTGGAAAAAAGAATTAATTTGCAGCAACTTGGCAACGCTTTTAAGTTTTTGTCAGGAGATTCTTGAAATTGCATTAATACTAGAGGTTACTGACCTGCCAGATACAAAATCTGGGGATTTCATCCTAAGAGATGGAAATTTGCGCCCCCTTCAAGTCAAACAACATTACATGGTTGAGTTGGGAAAATACCTTCATCAAAAAGGCATAATCATTGTAGCAATAACAAAACAATCCCCCATCAAAATGGAATTGTCTTATACATTCAAGAAAATTGACAACTATCTCCAAGATGAATTGAAGCATAAGTATCCATTTATCCAACAAGACTTAAAAAATAAAAAACTTTGTTGTTGGTTTGAGGTCTCTGATGATGTACTAAAGGCCGCTTACAAGGGCGATTTTATTATTCGGAAAGCTATAAAAAGCGGACGTGGTTTTGGGCTTTACATAGCCGCAAGACTAGACTATGTTGAGAAGCTACAGAACTATGACTGGATAATTGCTGATGTAAATATATTTGATGCAATTCCCTCGATAGAAAATGGACAAACAAGTAGAAATAGAGATTTTCTAGATATTCTTTTCAAAGAACTTACAAGACTAACACAGGAGCACTACATTCTTGGTTATCCTTACCCACTTGTTGAAGCACATAACTTTATTTCTCTAAAGAAAAACTTCAAAGAAGAAATTATAAACAGACTAAAGTACTCCCTATATAAAGACCAACAAATGGATCATGTAGACATCGAGAATCTTTTTCTCGACACACA
This sequence comes from Candidatus Zambryskiibacteriota bacterium, assembly GCA_048499675.1. Lineage (GTDB taxonomy): Bacteria > Patescibacteriota > Minisyncoccia > Phycocordibacterales > WO2-35-19 > JASNZL01. The sequence continues at coordinate 3,006 of JASNZL010000012.1, read as the reverse complement.
CGATAGATTCTAGGAGGAACAAAAATGAACACAAGCGCAGATTTCGGTGTCCTTTATGGGCAAAAGACTACTGAAGACGCTCTGCTGATATATTCATCATATGAAGATGCCAAAGCGAGTCCACAAACCGGTGATTTTATTGTTCTGACCCCAAAAGATGAGGGAAACACAAAATTTCTCGCTCGTGTTGAAGCAGAGATATACGATGAAGACCCGATATTCAAGTCTCAAGACAAAACTCTCATTGCTGTGCATTACGCACGAATTGCTGAACGCGAGTTATCCGAGCGTGACAAGCAGAAGATGTTTAGTTATACATACAAAGTAAGAATACTTGGAACTTACACTGACAATGGTGTGAAAGTTAATTTCACCACAGCAGTAAGAAAGCTACCCACAGTTTCTTATATAGCTCGTCATTTAAATAAACGCGAGATTGATACTATCTTAAATAAATCAAATGAGAATGGGGCGCCAATAGGGTATCTTTGCATTGGAGAAACAATCTTTTATGACAAAGGACAAATCCTCTTTCAAATTGACAAGCTCCGAGAAAAAAGAACAATGATATTTGCTCAATCTGGTTTTGGAAAAACTAATCTGGTAAAAGTCTTATTGAGTTACATGATTGGGAACACCAGCTATGGACAGCTAATTTTTGACTTAAACGGTGAATACTTTCTTCGAGGCACTAAGACTTATGGGCTTGGGGATATTGATGAACAAAAACTAAAAGATAATCTTGTCGTTTACTCGGACAAGAAATTACCAAAAGAATATACGGGCAGATTTTCTTTTGGGGGAAAGGTTTTAATTAATACTCACAAGCATTTGACTGTAGGGGATATTTTAAATTTTGGAGCTGGGTTTTCAGAAGTAATGAAATCTTTTCTACTATATTTAGACGAAGAAGGCGTTGGAGATTTCATACAAAATATCGGAAATTATGTTACAGAACCGCAAAAATTACACATCGATTTCGCAGACTTTTTTGGGGAACAAAAAAAGGATAAGAATGGAAATCTCAAAGAAGATGTAAGCGCTCGAAAAACTATCATGGCTATTCGAAAAAGAATTGGGCATCTGATTGACGAGGGTAAGGGAATCCATTCTTCTACTTCAGAGATGATTGAAGATATATTTACACATCTAAAGAATGGAAAAACTGTCATCATTGATCTTTCCCTTAAAGACAATATAGACGCTAGTATAATCTCAACAATCATTGTGCGAAAATTATTCGAGAACAATAAAGCTGAGTTTACATCTGACAAACAAGAGAATGTCATTAATGCAGTTGTATTTGTAGAAGAAGCTCAAAATGTTCTTTCAGATGAGTTTGTCAGATCAAATGCTAATCCTTTTGTTAGAGTAGCTAAGGAAGGGCGAAAATTTGGTTTAGGACTAATTGCCGTCACACAAAGGCCTTCTGCAATCTCAGATGAAATTCGCACTCAAGCTGAAAATTTTTTTGCTTTTCATATGGGAAATGCAGATGATATTAAAGCATTAGTAAAATCTAACATCAATTATGATGGAGTCATTTCTAATTTTATACAACGCGAAACTATTCCTGGAAATCTTTACATGGTATCTTCTGATCAAGCATTTGCATTGCCAATTCGGGTCAGTGAGTTTGAAAAACTCATTGAAAACAAAGTATATAAAGAATCAAGGTTTCAGAAATAGATATAATGCCAGCAAAAAAATATTATATTCGGAATAAAATCCTAACAAATCTGAAGAAATATGGCATTCAGTGGAATAAGGCTGAAAGCAAGCTTGAGGTTGCAGATTTTAGGGATACACAAGCAAAGCTTGCTGTGCAAACAAATCCTCGCAGGGAAATCTTTGAGAAAAAAGTAAAAGAATTTATCGCGCATCCTCAAGATATTAATATTCTAAACGTCTACCCTTATTTGGTACCTGTAAATCAGAGCAACGAACATGCAAGAATATGGTCGTATGCAACTTCTTTTTGGTACATTCCAGTTACACCTGGTTATGGAAGAAGGTTGAGATATTTTGTTTTCGATAAGCAAAATGATAAATTAATTGGTATTGTTGGCTTAGCCGATCCTGTTATTGGATTAGAAACTAGGGATGTAAAATCAATAGGTTGGACGAAAGAGCAAAAAATACAAAGACTTTACAACTGCATGACCGCGTATGTACTAGGCGCCATTCCACCCTACAATCAAATCTTAGGTGGAAAATTAGTCGCACTTACAGTCATGTTTCCAGAAATAAAGGAACTGTTCTTTAATAAATATAAGAATTCTCAATCCATTATATCTGGCAAGCAAAAACCTCCCTATTTAGTTTACATAGATACATTAGGGGCGTTTGGAAAGTCCGCAATTTATACTCGTCTTTTCAATTGGGATTTTATTGGATACACAAAAGGTAAAAGCCACATTCACATTACTGCGAATGGAAGTTGGGAATTAATAAAACAAGTCGTATCTAGTGAAGATTTTAATACCTACAAATATGGGCAAGGTCCAAATTGGAAGATGCGAATCCTAAGTAAGGGATTGCGCGAGCTTGGGCTTTCAGACGAAATGATGAGCATTGGATGGCAACGAGGCTATTATAGGTGTACATTAGCAGACAATTGGAAAGATTATTTACTTGGAAAAGCAAACGAAGTTCAATGGAAACATTATGAGAAAAATAATCTTATAAATTATTGGAAGGAAAGATGGGTTTTGCCAAGAAAAGATGAATTACTATTGAGGCTCTTAAGTGAATAATCTTATAGCCAAAAAGGTTACAAGATAAGCCTTTCTGTTATAAATGGCGAGAAAATTTCTTAGTAGAAAAAGATTATAAAGAGGCCCATCCTTCCCTCTCTTAACCACCTTCGCTCCTTGAACATTCCAAGCCGCTCGTTTCCAACTGCAAGAGCCTCTCTTCATTTGGGGAGCCGGGAGCGGGGTCTTAGAAAACCAAGTGACAGTCACCTTAAAGGTGACTGTCACTTTTTTAAAAGCCAAAGACCTG
>JASNZL010000011.1:0-5736 GCA_048499675.1 Candidatus Zambryskiibacteriota bacterium | reverse complement strand
GCCAAGGATAAATGAAAAGGTGTTGTAATAATCAGGACAAAGACCCTTTTGCATTGCAAGGTTTGAATAAGACAAAAAACATTTTAAAGACTTCACAATGAAAAACAAAATAGCAAAACAATTTTTGAAATGGGCTGGTGGCAAAACGCAACTCATTAACGAAATAAAGAAGTCGTTGCCATACGATATTACTAAATCAAGATTTACTTACCTTGAGCCATTTGTAGGAAGTGGTGCTGTTTTATTTTGGATACTCAACAACTTTCCAAAGTTAGAGAAAGCGGTTATCAATGACATTAACGAAGACTTGATAAACACTTACAGAGTCATTGCCACAAAACCCGAAGAGCTTATTTCAATTCTGCAAATCCTGCAAAATGAATATCACAATCTTGACAGCAAACAAGAAGAAAGAAAAGAGTACTACTATCAGAAAAGAGAATTGTACAATACAAGAAAGGAAGAAAAAAGCAGCCAAGCTGCTTTATTTATCTTTCTGAATCGCACTTGCTTTAACGGGCTATACAGAGTAAACAGTAAGAATTTATTCAATGTACCGATGGGTAGTTATAAAAAACCTACTATCTGTGATGGTAAAAACATTTTATCTGTAAGTAATCTTTTGCAAAAAGTTGAAATCCTTTGTGGTGACTACGAAGCGACATTAGATAAAGCGACAAACAATTCATTCTTCTATTTCGATCCACCGTACAAACCATTAAGCGAAACATCAAGTTTTAACTCATACGCAAAAGACGAATTCAATGATGAAGAACAAATAAGACTGAAAAACTTTTGTTCTAAATTAAATGTACTTGGTCATCAATGGATTTTGAGCAATTCTGATGTTAAAGGAAAAAATTCTGCTGATAATTTTTTTGATGATTTGTATAGTGATTTTACGATTTTAAGAGTTGATGCCAGAAGAAGTATTAATGCTAATCCTGAAAAAAGAGGTTCCTTAAAAGAATTATTAATTACAAACCAATAAAATACAGAATGTCTGAACAATTTAAACTATTCTTATCACTACTAAGTGAAACAAATGCAACCCTTGATTATTTTACTGATTTCAAAAAAATAACTTCAAACATCAATAAAATTTCAATAAAGCTGCATCAACTAAACTACCTTATCGGTAAAAAGGATTTAAAACAAGCTGTTAATGAACTTTATGAGGAAAATAAAGGTGTTTTTCAAGTACTTGATGTATTAATCGCAGTTAGAAAAAAAGACAAAAAGAAAGTCATTAATAATGAAGGTAAAATCGTTCTTCTCGAAACCTATTTTGAATCTGCTGAGAAGATACTTGAATATATTAAAGACACTGGCTTAGCTGAAGTTTTTAAAAACTGTAAAATCGCGAACCTTGTCGATTATGTTTTTGGTATTGAAGTCGGTTTAGATACAAATGCAAGAAAAAATAGAGGCGGTGATAAGATGGAAAAAGCAGTTGCTTTGATTTTCGATAACGCAAAGATTTTCCATAAAAAGCAGGTCAACATTACTGATTTTCCTGAAATTCTAAGTTTAGGTGAAGATTTAAAATGTTTTGATTTTGCAATAAAAACCAAGAGAAAAACATATTTGATCGAAGCGAATTTTTACAATAGTACAGGTTCTAAACTTAATGAAACAGCAAGGTCATATTCTGATGTTGCATCCAAAATTAATCAATGCAATAATTTTGAATTTGTTTGGATCACCGACGGTCAGGTTTGGCGTTCAGCCGCAAACAAGCTACAAGAAGCATTCAGTGTCATTCCAAGTATGTATAATCTTGCTACACTTCATTTATTCATTGAAAAACTGAACAAAGAAAAAACTGTTTCTTTTTAAGTATGGTATGTTCACATTTCAAATCCGAAGATAAAAACTTATATTTACTTCATGGAGATACAATGGTTCTCTTGTCTTAATTTGAACATAAATTTGATATGGCTTTTACATGTCCACCATATTTTATATCTAACAACGGACTTTTCAATTCAAAGTGGTAAAATCGTGAGCGTAAATAAAGGTTAATTGGATAAATCAGGTGGCTTCGAATGATTCAAAAAACATCGAAAAATCCAAGTTTGATAACAGAATTTTGTACCCTTTGTAACTCTGAGGTAAAGCATGCATTATCTTCTCATTTTAAAGAATCTCACAGCATAAAGTTGCTTGAAGAATCTATTCTAACTGATGTTGACAACGGTATGCCGGAAGTAGAAATTGGAAGAAAATATGGAATCACCTTCCGCTATTTAGAAAAACTTATAACACAAAGCAAGGGTATTAATGTTGGTTTTATTAAGCATAAAAAAATAAAGACTTTTGAGCCAAAAGATTTTAGCGAAGAAACCACAACAGTTTGGAGTTTTAAAAGCAGGGGTAATTGGGCAACACACAGTGGAGAGTACAGGGGCAACTGGTCTCCTTACATTCCACGTAATGTAATTCTTAAATATTCAAAACCAGGAGAAACTGTCCTGGACTTCTTTTGCGGAGTTGGTACTACTGCAATAGAAACAAAATTGTTGGGTAGAAAATGTATTGCCATTGATATTAATGATACGGCTATAGCTTTAGCGAAAAAAAATGTTGATTTTAAAGTTCCGGTAATAGAACCACTTTTCCAGCATAGCCAGCACAGCCAATATAAAATATATGAACCAGAATTGTTTGTGGGAGATGCGCGGAATCTATCATTTTTGAAAAATAATTCTATCGATCTCATTTGTGCCCATCCTCCTTATGCAAATATTATTCATTATACAGATTCCAAAGAGGGTGATTTATCCAGTCTTGATACGGAACTTTTTTTGAAAGAAATGGATAAAGTTGCTAAAGAAAGTTATAGAGTATTAAAACCAGGCAGGCAATGTGCTATTCTTATTGGAGATACGAGGAAGAAAAAGCATGTGATACCACTAGGGTTTAACCTTATAAATGTCTTTTTGAATGCAGGGTTTAAAATTAAAGAACTAGTAATAAAGCGCCAGCATAATTGCAAAACAACTGGTTTTTGGTATACAAACAGTATTAAGTTTAACTTTCTTTTATTAGCTCACGAATACCTGCCTATTTTTGAAAAACCTATTATAGAAGCAGATGAAGTTAAAGAAGATTATGTTGAATATGGTTTTTTAAGACACTATCAAAAAAAACCGAAGCTTGAGAAAAAACTGGAGGAACTTGAAACTTCAACGGTTTGGATATTTGCAGAGGATAATTTTGAAAAATTATTAAATAAAAATGTTATTGACAGATATACAAGAGAAGATGGATATAAAGTAATTGATATTGGGTTAGATTCTGCGAAAACATCGCTTCTTTCTCATCAAAGAAAGAAAAATCTATTATTTGTCAAGTCCTCCTGTTTGGATAAAAAAGAATATTCCGGTTCCGACATCACTTTGTATCTAAAACAATTAAAAGATGTTTTGCAAAATGAATTGCCGTATATAAACGAAGGTGGACATTTTGTTGTCCAGACAAAAGACGTAAGAATTGGTAAATTTGTAGAACCTTTGGCAAAGTATACTGTTGATTCAGTGAAATTTACAGAATTTGTCATTAAAGAAATTATTGTTGTTACCACCGAAAACCGAAAAATTGTTCAAAAAGAAAATATGTCAGATTTACATACCTCGCACCAGTATTTACTAGTTTACAAAAAGAAAGATTAGCTGCTATGGAATACTTAGAAAAATTTATGTCATTTAATAAGGATGGTAAGAAGGTCCTCCCTTTGAAGGTATTTGAAATAAATGGTGGTTTTATTGTAGGTGTATATCAAGGTTTAATAAGTAAATACGATATTCTCATTAAATACAGACAAAATGTAAGAGATCCGTGGACCAGAATCAGAACACCAAAACATATTCACTGGACAGCAGATATATTAATAAAGCTTTATGCTGATAGGGAAAAAACCCAGGAATTTCTCGATTTCTTAATTAATGTTTGGAATCAAACGAAACCATTCAAAAACAATGAGGAACGAGAAAAATTTTTAAGTATAGAAAATTTATTATATGTTAATCAAAAAGAGATTTGCAGATTAGCACAGATAAAAAACTTCCTTAATTTTCTCCTATCTGCGGATTATTTATTTTCATCCTCCTTTGAAATAATTTAAGTATAGCTTATTTCAATAAGAGAAATTCCATTTCCGTCTGAAGCAAAACAATGGATGTTTCATTCCACTTTTTCTAAGTCTCTCGATCAAGTTAAATCAATATCTAACTTTTAACTCTTGCAAGCTAACCCATTCTGATGCGAAATTTACAATATGAATACTTTCAGCACATTTTTTAAAGCCTTATTAAACAACTCAAATATATCCTTATCACGGGATTTATATATCGATGAAATAAAATATATTATTTCTAAAATAAACGAATATTTTTACACAAATTATAAGGGTATTGGAGATACAAATATTTTAGATGTTGAGTTTGAATATTTCTCCGAATTTCATAAATTCTGGGAGAAATATCATAAGCAGATACTAAATCCACAGATTGATGATAGTCAATGTTCGAATGTTGCAGAAGTGTTACACGATATTTTTACCAAATATGGAAGGACGCTTTTTTATGAATTATATAGCACGTGTTCTCTAACACCTGAAAAAATTTGTAAAATACGGTATTTTTCTGCCAATCAGGATTTTAGAGGTTCAAGAAAATTTGAAGATTTATTTAAACGGTATAAAGACGACCCAAGTATTTTTGATACAAATAACATTAATCAAAACCCAGAAGATTTCTTAAGAAATATTGGAATAACAAGCCTTTCGCAAAATGATAAACGAGTCAAATATGCAATTACAGCTTCTAAACTCTTAATTGACAATAGAATTGAACCTTATGAACTGTTGTCATTTTGCCAGAATGATATAGAAAAGGTAAGAACCCTTTTGATAAACAATCGGGGTTCTGGTTTTGGTAATAAAAAGACGGACATGTTCTTAAGGGATATGGTTGTCTTAGGAGTTTGGAAGAATCCAAAAAATTTTGATAAAATTGATGTTGCGAGTGACATAAATACTGTAAAAGTTGCCCTAAGAAGCAGAATTTTAAAAACCGATATTGTTTTAATAAGCAGCTTTCTGGATGTTTTTTGCTATCAATACACCCTCATTGACAATATGAATGCATTGGCATGGCGGAGAGTTTGGGAAATATGGAATAACAAATATCCAAAAGAGTGCATCGCTAGCCCCAGCCTGATTGATTATTTCATTTACAGGATTATAGGGAAAGAATTCTGCAAAGAATCATTATGCATTTTTAAATGCGAAACAGAAAATCATACTTTTAAATGGCATTCAGGGAGGAATAAGACCTGCCAAATATGCTTCAGAAATAAAGTAAAAAGTAAGGCTCATGTAATAAATAAGGTATTGCCATGCACAGATAATGAAGGCTATTTAGTAATTGAAAATTCTGGTTTTGTTTCTGGCAATAATTCCTTACTTCCGAATCTAAAAGAATGCCCTTTTGAAATTGTCTGTAAGCCTAAAACCGATATTTTTAAAAAGCTTAATCCGCCTACATCTATCAGCATTTTTGGTCAGACTGGATGGGATAAGGCTAGAACAAGAGTTGGTGAAGGCGGTGGTGGAATAATGTCGTAAGCAGTTGTATAAAAATATATTCATTCATAAATACACACATAGGTCACAGCCTTTCATTAATCCCCTAAACCCGAGAAAGAGATAATTTTTTTATTTTTAACGTATTC
>JASNZL010000010.1:0-26368 GCA_048499675.1 Candidatus Zambryskiibacteriota bacterium | reverse complement strand
CTGACCCCCTCCTGCCGAGCCGTCCTCGCTTTCGGGCTGGCGGATTTTTTCGGCGGGCTTAATTATCAGAACCAGAAAAACTTTCTGCTAGTTTCCTTGATACAAATTTAACAGAAATGTCCCCAGTTGTCTTGCGACTTGTCCAATACTCGCCTTTTAAAACTTTTTCTGGTTCTGTTATCACTTTCAAAATTGCCGCTCCGTCATGTATGGCGCTTCTATCGCGGACATTCGCTCTTGAACGATTAGTGTAATTATAGCTTAACCGAAAAATCCCGCTCTCGTCATCTTCGTTAATTTGAGCAGTATTACTGAAGCTATTCGATTCATCGGTATACATTACACAGCTTATACTTGAAAAATTTTGTTTTATTACTAACATTACATCTTTCGGCGGGATTTTTTGGTTTGTAGCAGGATCAATCCACGTGCTTTCTAGTGTTCCTTTCCATGTGCCTTGCAAGTCAGGGAGCGGCACTAACCATTTTCTAAAAATAGACAACCTCCATGCCCAGTTTGTAAATATCAGAGCAAGCAAAACATAAATCGTTACAACATTTGGTAATTTTTTGATTGCTTCCCAACCTATTTCCAATGTGGTTCCGGAAAACAAAAGTACCGCCACCCAAATTATCACAAAAGCGACAAGTTGTATCCAAACAAAAATTTCTTTACGAATGTTTTTCATAATTATTCAAAGCCCACATGGTCCCACGCGGCATCAAAAAAACTGTGAGCTTGTTCCCGTGTCCATGGTTGAGATGAATGGAAGAGGTATTTTATATCGTTTACCTCGCACATACCCTTACAGTCCTCATCTTTTATGGTTTTGTTAAAACAGTTCGCAACAACAGATTTTACATCGTCATAATAATCATCATGGTTAAAACTAGCATTGGGAACATTCCAAACCATACTTTCAATCAAAAACGAGGGAACATTTTGTGATGCTGTTATATTTTCTTCTTGCATTTTATTCCTCAACCTTTTCACAATCCGTACCATTTTTTTATATCTTTCTCCTGTATTACTCTGTTTACTAACACCGTTCTCATACGCTTGTTTGGGCCAATTATTGATACGGACACCCTTATCAGTCAAAAAACCAATGCCAACGGGCTTCCTATAGTCATTTTCTCCACTACCGTAGTAATAACGGTAAGCTAAAGCCGGTACAACATCAGCGTCCACTCTGTAAGAATTAGAGTGAATATCGAATGCTTTATTTCCTCTGATAACCGCATCGCTACCAAAATGATTTTCTAAAGCTGTTTGCACTAAATTCTTAAATTCTGCAAAAGAAATACTACCCTCTGAGTTTCCGTAATCTTCGCGTGTTTTACCTTCTGGGTAGCGAGCGAAAAATGTTGAATTAAGACGAACACAGACATCAACATCACTGTCCTGCTTTACACTTGTCCTCGCTTTATAAGACCCTTGAGCGAAAACAGAAATGTCCATTGCAGACAATTTATCATCGTTCTGAATCGCTTTTTTAATAGCGGTTTCAGTATTTTCCATTTTCTCTTTTTCGGTTTGTCCAGGGGGACCACCCCATGATCTAAATGTGTCTTCCCAGCTCATAAATTTATTTACAAATTACATAGTGCAGATATTCAACCGTCTTGTCTGCTTTATGATTTCTATTTTCCGCTTTATCTGCTCTAAAGCGATTATATTCTTTCGTAAAATGCCCGTATTTGCCCCGCAGGCTCATTATTTCTTTGATGTCGTCCAAAGTCATCAAGCCCTCATTGTTATAGCTTAAAAAGATATATTTTGCCCTTGCTTTCAAAATTAAATCCTTAAAGGATTTTTTGACTTGAGATCTCGAGCAATAAAGTGATTTTTGGTCTTGATATTCCCGCAAGCCAGTTTTTCCATAAATTTTAGGATTGTCATATTTGGCAATAGTTTCAAGCAGGTGATAATTGGTCGCATATTGCCGATGATTATATGGCGGGTCTAAATACAAGATATCGCCATTTACTTTTTCAGCAATTTCGTTTATATCAGCATTAAAAACTTCATGCTCTTGGTCGTTGATTATTAACTCCGCGGGTTTTAAAACTAAATTATTTTGAGCCGTCTTTTTCAATTGTTTTAGAAAAGCACCATAAACCGAAGCTGTGTTCGCATATTTATCAATTGACTCAACCAGCGTTGTAATTAAAAAATAATATTCGTCATCGGAAATCAATTTTTCATTTTTCCAGTCCTCAATTTTTTGGCGAATAGCATCGCATTTCATCCCGTTTTCATCAGAAAAATATTGTCGCGGTTCTTCTTTGTCTTTAGTGCCACCAAGACAATAATTTTTATAAATGAATCCTTTTTTGCCTTTCAATTCGGATAAATAACCGCAGACATAATTTTTCCTATCCTCAATTTCGACTTCCTTTAATTTTGGAAGCTCCTTTGCCAACTTTGAAAAAGTTAATTCCTCATGATTGCCGATATAGTGTCGGTTTAAGACATAACTATAATATTGAATGTCGTTCGCAATTATTTTATATCCCTTTTTCTTAAAATAACTTCCAACAATTCCAGTTCCTGCAAATAAATCACAAAAAGTATCGCAGTTTTTATCAACCACTTTATCCATGGATTCCTCCAAAAATTTTAACAACGATAATTTACTGCCGATATAATTCATAATTTTAGTTATGCAAAAGAATCACAAAACAAGGCACTTTGTAATTTTTCTCTCCGAGATTTTTATGCTTGTAAGTAAAGTTAATCTCAATTGGATTATTTAAATCAGTTCTGTTGATAATTTCTCGGATTTTATCAATTGAAACATCTTCATCAATATAGACGACTAATAATCTCGGGTCAGCCCCAAATCTTCCCTCGTCTTGATATTTATAAAGATACTCTGCAACCAGTTCCGGCTTTTTAATCGCCTCATCACGCCAATCGTCTTTGAAATGCCTTTTAAATTCGTTGGTTGGACTTTTGGCAACTTTTTGATCAAAAGAAACTCCATTGATAAAGAAATCAACACCTCGCCTGTGATTAAGTGTCGGCAGGATATTCTCGTTTTTCTCGAAAATTAAAGTTTCTATAAAATCATTTCTAACAGTGTTGATTTCTTTTATTCGTCTATATTTTACTGCGGCAATTTTTACTTTCTCGTCTTTGACGAGTCCGCTATCTTTTTCAGAATTAACCCTCTGCACAAATTCATCAAAAGCACCCTGCGAAAATGGCCAAGCAATATTGCCAAGTTTTAAAGTTTCCCATTCTTTAATAAGAACATTCATCGCCTCGTCAGCCTCTTTTCCGCTCTTATACTTATCTGTTTCTTTAAAAATATCTCTGATTATCTTTTTGCTTTTTTCGTAATCCCAACTATCAACAACTGCTTTCCAAAGTTCTTTCGTGCTTAGGTCCAAAACTTTTTTCCCAGCATTTTTACCGCGAGTAATGGTTTTAAACTTTAAAGACGGTATCGGTTTGATATCGTTTAATCGCAACAAATATTCTGTTGCTTTTTCTTGACTACCAACGATTTTTCGTGCCAAATCGTCAGAAAGTTTTGATTTTATGTATTCCATAGTTATTTTTTGAAAAGTAAGATATATTCGTGTTTAAAAATATAATAATCGCTGGTAAGCGCTCTATATCGCCAAATTCCCTCTTTGTTTTGTTTGGCGCGGTTACCAGCCATATTCTTGATTATAATGCTTTTCAACGTCAAACCTAACTTTTGAGCTTCATTCATACAATAAAATCCCAGAGGTATCCATTTCCCGGCAGTATATTTATCGCCAATGACAATTGCTAAATATCTGCCATTTTCTAATACCTCTATTGTATTTTTAATGACAGCAGAAAATTGTGCCAAAAAATCTTTTAGTGATTTTGCATTTGATAAGTCATTTTCCAAATCACTAAATTTAATTATATCGGCATAAGGCGGGTGCAGTATCGCTAGCTGAACATTTTGCCTTTTATAATTTTTTAAAATTTCTTTTACTTTTTCAAAGGTTTCAATTTTTGTACTATCGCCAGTAATCAACTCTGAAAAATTATTTTTTGGCTCAATATTTTTACCAACATAATCAACAAGCTTTTTTTGAATATCAATGCCGATAAAATCTCTGTTTAAACTTTCTGCTTCATAGGCGGTTGTTCCGCTTCCTAAAAATGGATCAAAAACGATTTCATTTTTCTTGGTGTATCTTAAAATGAGCTGATGTGGAATTTGTGGGATAAAATTTCCATGATAAAAACCATTATGCTTTCCCGTTTTATCTCTTTCGGGAATAATCCAAAGACTATCAGTCCAAATTTCTGATTCTTTCCAGTTATCTAAATTTAAATCATTGAAATTTGGCATACTCATTTTATTAAATCCTCAATAGGCACATTTAACGCCTTAGCGATTTTTTTAATTGTATCAACTGTAGGATTTTGTTGCTTGCCCGCCTCTATGTTGATTATCGTATTATTGGAAACATCGGCAAGGCGAGCCAGTTTTTCCTGCGACAAACCAAGTTTTTCTCTCAATCGCTTTATTTTATTTGACTCTACCATATTTGAATAGTAATATTAAATTGTGGTACTATTGATATATGCTCAAACTTCGTAGCCACAATATAATATTACCAAAATATTTTAGAATGGTAAAGAAAAAAGGGAGTTCCTTAACCTTTTCCGCGCACGGGTGGTGGGGCAAGGAAAAGAATTGTAAGCCCGCCGAAAAAATCCGCCAGCCCGAAAGCGAGGACGGCTCGGCAGGAGGGGGTCAGGGGGAGGAATGCCGAGCCGTCCGAGCGTCAAAGCCCCGCCGCCTGTTCGTTAGAACAGAGGCCAGCAGAGAAGTTTTCTTTTCCTTAATTGAAAAAAATTTTAGGGGGCGCGCGAAAGAAAAAATTGTAAAGAAAACTTCTCTGCTGGACACGCGAGCAAGGCGAGCAGCGGCGGGGCGAGAGCGTACGATTTGGTTCAGAGCCACCACGCGCGCGGCGCGTGGTCAGTCGGGGTTCTGCTCAAAGAAAGTTCGGATTTCGTCCAATAGACACCACAAAAATTTTATTATGGAGAATCTTAATAATCAAAATGAGACACTCCCAAAGCTGAGCAGTGTTGAAAAAATTGAGAGAGAAAATAATGTAATGATAAAAAATAGAGAACAGTTATCTTCTCTGATTGAGCCACCATTACTGTCAGCGTGTCAGGAACTTTATGACAAAAATATACGTACTCTTTCATCTTCTGCAAATAGAAATAACCCGGATGTGTATATAACTATAGATTTCGACAGCTTATCTGAAAATAACAAAAGAATAGCGGAAAGTCTTGGTGAGGTAAAATTTAATGTAGAGACCAACACAAACACAATGCATATTACATTACCAGTTACTTTGGAAAATAATATCGAGGAAGTTTCCTTGGTAGCTCTCGATATGGCTCATAAATTCAATAAACAACCATTAACTTGGGGTACCCATACTTTGGGCGATCTGAGATCAATGTATGGGTATAGTCCAGAAGACGAAGAAATGCAAGTAGAAAATTTTGCTAATGGAGAGCCAGATTCTTATTATTATGATCCCATGACGAAACTTTTTTATGAGAGTGAAGAATTATATAAAAAAGCTAACGAATAACACCACTCAGAGAAGTTCACCATACATCTCTGTACGGTCCACCATACGAAACTTTCTCACAATTATTTATGAAAACTAAACAAATCATATTCTTTCTTATAATTATCTTATTAGTTTTTTATATCTTTTGGTTTAAACCACTGCAGAAAAATAAAAGTTTTTGTGTAAGAGTAATAAATTATAATCCACCATCAAATATTGAAAATTTTGGTAGTATAGAGGGCTATTACGAGGTATTGGGAGCAAAATTTAAAAATTATGATGAAGCAATGGTTTATTGTTTAGAAAAAGCAAGAGATTTTTCAGAATAAATATATACTCTAAATAGAAACGTATCATTATATATAGTTATAATAATATTAGGTAGTATATCTATCAATCATTGTTGTTGTATTTTCTATAGTTTTGGATCCCTTCAATATTTCAACAAGCTGTAGAATGCTTAAAACAAACGAGTTCCAAAATTTACTCCTCAGGTCCACCACTTCGCTCCTCGTTATACTCGGAGCTACGCGGTGCAAGCACACCATTCACTACATTTCGTATGATGCCGAGGCAATCTTCAGCGCCACAAAATAAGGCCTTCCCCACACAGGAGGAAGGCCGTTGCAACGAGCAAAACAGGAGACTTAGAACTTGACTGATTATAGCAAAAAAAATTAATAAACGTCACTAAATCTTAGTGGTTTAATCTTCCTTATGTTTATTCCTCTTTCTTGTTTTTGTTTTGCCTCCTCCACCCTGAGTCGCATATCTTGCATTACATTCATATAAGCAATGAAGGCTTCGTATGGCGATTCGTACGGACTAAAATACTTGTGGACATCGCCATCATTCCACCACTTGGTACACATATAATAAAAATGGTCAGACGTCTGGAGTCGTCTCCAATCTTCCAAAAGCTCCGGATCATCTAGGTAAATTATTTCTTTCTCTAAACTATAAATAGAATCCAGTGCTTCTTTTTGTAAATCATTCGAAAGCCAAGCAGATAAATCTCTCTCGCTATCAGCCCAAGATACGTAGTACGGCACATCAAGCTCGCCTTTGACATCATAGCTATCAATAACTTCAGATGGAGTTTTAAAATTATTATCTCCCCTATTAAAAATCTCTGCTGG
The DNA here is from genome assembly GCA_048499675.1 of Candidatus Zambryskiibacteriota bacterium. GTDB lineage: Bacteria > Patescibacteriota > Minisyncoccia > Phycocordibacterales > WO2-35-19 > JASNZL01. The sequence continues at coordinate 19,629 of JASNZL010000010.1, read as the reverse complement.
CAAGTGTCTCAAAAATTCAAAAATTCCCGTGTCTTCCCATTGGTGTTCTCCAAAAGTCTCGTAATCCATAAACAAATTTATTGTCTCACCGTTACCATTGTGAGAATGGACCCAGTCAGCAAACTTAGGTGCTGTAAGTGGCCATCCCTCCCAGCTTTGCTGACTAAACCTAAATGCAATATCGTCAGAAAGTTTGTAATGTTTCAAAAGCAATTTGATATTTTGCGTCCCAGTCGGTCTATAGATAAAAGCGGGGCTCCTCCATCCCAAAACATGGTCCGCACCTTCAGCCAAAATTCCTTTGTACCCCATATCTTCAACCATCTTTGCAATCTCGTTTGAATAAATGAGCTCTGTGTTTCTAAAAACAGTTGGCGTAACACCGAAGAGGTCACGCACTTTTTTGCGGTGCATTTTTACCTGATGTTCAAACTCTTCTTTAGAATAAATTGAGGATAAAGAGTGATAATATGTTTCAGAAAGTATTTCAATGTTTCCTGTATCCACAAGTGCCTTAAAAGAATCAATTACCTCGGGGCAATATTTTTCAAATTGCTCGAGAGCAATTCCAGAGATAGAAAAACTTGCTTTAAACTCGGGATGATTTTTTATATTTTCAAGTAGCGTAGCGTTTGCGGGAAGGTAACATTTGCGCGAAACTTTTTCCACCATTGCCCTATTGTCCAAACTAGTCCCACTCACATCATTAAAATATTCTCTCTTTTGTCCAACATCAAACACGCGATACTTGCGTACTCTCAAGGGTTGGTGGACTTGAAAATAAAAACAGACGGATGACATACAAACATTTTATCATAAAAATACAAAACGAAACACGAATTACGAAGTACGATTTACAATAAAATCTAAATCCTAAATTCGAAATCCAAAACAAATCCAAAATTAAAAATGACAATTTAAAATTGAAAATTATCTAAATGAAAATTTATTGCGTAAAGCAACGTGGTTGCCACGCAACTTTACGTTGAAAATTGAAAATTCTAAATTGAAAATTTTTTAGTTAATTATGAATTAGGATAATTAGAATAATTATTACCAATCGCTATATTATCGTATGCTAATTGAAAGTTAGGAGTGAGATTATTATATATATTTATTAGTTTATCCGTTGCTTTCTTCCAATGAACGCCTTTAACTTCTTCTTTTCCATACACCGATAAATGATTTTTTAATTTTTTGCTTCTAAGCACCCCTATTACTTTATCAGCCATATCATCCACATCCCAAAAATTTGATTTGAGAGCGGTAGACAAAACTTCGCTCACTCCCGATTCTTTTGATATCAAAACTGGTACATCAGAAATCATCGCTTCAAGTGGCACAAGACCAAACGGCTCGGAGACGCTCGGCATCACAAAAATATCAGCCGATTTGTAAACCTGATTTAAATCATCTCCCCTAAGGAATCCACAAAAAATAAATTTAGACGACAGCCCCTTGCTTGCAACTTCCCTTATCATCTGATTTTCCATATCACCACTTCCTGAAACCACAAAATATGTATTGGGTTCATATTGCAAAACTTTTTCTGCCATTTTTACAAAATAATCTGGACCTTTTTGAAAAGTTATTCTACCCACAAATAGGACTATTTTGGCACCATTTCTTTTTAGCCTTTCTAGTTTATGCTCAGCACTCGCAGAGTTGTTATTAAACTCGATTCCGTTATGAACCACTTTTACTTTGCTCTCTGGTATACCATATCTTTCTACCACTTTCTTTTTAGTCCAACCGGAAACAGCAACAACCGCATCAGCATTTTTAAAACCCTCAAGCTCGATATTATAAATTTCTCGGTTTATACTATTACTATCACTCCTATCAAATTCAGTTGCGTGAATGTGGGCAACGAGGGGCTTGCCAGACATTTTTTTGGCCGAAATCCCTGCAGGATAGCTGAGCCAGTCGTGTGCATGTATTACCGAATGGCTGTGTTTTTTGGCTATAGCACCGCCTCGCAAACCATAGGCCATAACCCTTTGCATGAGGCTTCCAGATATCCCACCCAAATCAACATCCCTACCCCCCTCAATATTTACCGAGTGACTACTGTAACCAGCAAAAAGTTTTTTGATTTGATTTTCTGTCAAAAAATCTTTAGTTTCGTCTGCAAAAGCAAATTTGCACCAAGTAGCTTTGACAGGAGTCTTTATTGGCAAAACAAAAGTAAGATCTACCCCACTTGCTGAAAGTGATTTTGACATTCCTTCGCACGCCACACCAAGTCCACCACTATTGAATGGTGGAAACTCCCATCCGAACATTAAGACACTTGGTAATTTCGAACTCATTATTTTAATTACTATAAAACTTGTTCATTACTTATCTCAATATTTTCAGTTTTGCGGGCCATAATAAAAGGATAAATTTTTAGAATCGCAAGAAAGGCGCTCACAATAACAGGACCAGCAAGAAAACCAATAAGACCAAATAATTCTATACCGCCAAAAATAGAAAAAAGCACAAAGAGTGGGTGTATTTTTATTCCTCTCTTTAGAATCAAAAATGAGAGAACATCGTCTATGAGTCCAACTGCGAGAGCCCCCCAAATCAAAACACCAATTCCCGCCCCTGTGCTCCCCACCAAAAACATATATCCAGCAGCTGGAATGGTAATAAGAGATGTTCCAAGGATTGGAACCAAAGAAGCAATCGCTCCCACAAAACCCCACAACACCGGATGTGGAACACCAAATATCATAAAACCAATTGCCAAGAAAAATCCTTGGGCTATCGAGACAAGGAACCTACCCCTTATTACAGCATCAACAGAAGATTTGAGCGTCTTTATTAATTCTTCATCATGCTGATCAGGCAAAGGACTCCACTCTACAATGTTTTTCTTAATTGATCTGCCATTTATAAGCAAATAATAGACTGTTATGAGAATTAAAATAAAACCCAAAAATCCTTGGAAAACGACAGAAAAAATTGAATTAAAATTACCAATTATCCAACTTAGAGCACTTTCAAAATATGTATTTAAATTTAAACCAATAGATGTATCAGCTGGGAAAAACTGACCAAAAACTCTCGAGTACAAAGCATCAACTGATACAACTACTTTTTGAAAACCTCCACCAAAAACCAAAGAGTTATACAAATCTACCGCTTCGGTAAATATAATAGTTGAAAGAAAAATAACAGGCAAAATAATCGCAAAAACAATCACAACAAGAGTGGCGCCGGCAGACAAACTTTTTCTATCCTTAAACCAACCAAGAAATTTTTCGTACAGAGGATGGAAAATAACAGTGAGAACCGCGGAGATAAATATGATTCCCAAATACGGTTTAAATATAAAAAACGAAACCGCAAGCAAACTTAAGGTCAAAATTATAAAAAATGAAAGTTGTATATTTTTTTGTGACATGAGTTTATATGAGGATATTAATTACCCAATCTACCCTTATATTTTAACACAACAAACACCGCCAAACCAAAAATAGTGGATAATAAAACAATCTTTTCTATAGAGTTAATGAGGTCAGCATACATTTCGTATACATTGCCAACTTGCCACCCAATCGCACCCAAAATAAGACCCCTAAAAAATGTTCCAATCAGAGTTATAAAAAAATATTTCACCAAATTCATCTCCATAATTCCGCAAAAAGCGGAGATGGCGACCGATGGAACGATTGGCAAAATCCTCGCAGAACCTATTAGTATTTCGTCTTTTTTTGTTCCACTCAATTTATTTTGCAATTTTTCTATATCACTAAAGTAAAGGCCAACATACTTACCCCATTTTTCTATTGTAAATTTGCCTCCATAACGAGCGATGAAATATATAAAATACGAACCGATTGTGACACCGAGAGATGCGGGAATAGCGACCACAAAAATCAAAGTCGAGATGGAAGAAAAAGAGACCCCGCCCGTCACAAAAATAAACCCTGACATTGTCATAATGAGAGCCGATGGAATAGGAGCAACCACTTCTTCCAAAACAGATGCCACAAAAACGCCGAGAGCTCCCCACGGCAAAACATATATTTCCAAAAGATTTACTAAATTTTCTACCATTAACAAATTCTAATAGAAATCTGGCTCAAAATAAAGTGTTTTTCTGTTCAAAAATAATATAAAAAGAAAAGCCAGACATTTGTCCGGCCCTACTCAGGAGATTTTTTGTTTGCAAACTCCTTTTCGTATTCCTCGGAGATTATTTCCGTGCATATATCAAATAGGCGCTCCGCATACTCCTTTGCAAGGTAGTGATGTATCCTCTTCCTCATAAATTCAATGAGATTGGTGAGGAAAAAGTAAATCGAGGCGCAACTCAAAAAAATCAAGAACACCAGAGGCGCAAAATCTCCAGTCTCAAAACGCATTTCTTTGGTTACTACCGCCCGATAATACCAAAAGAATGTCGCTGGACCAAAAATAATAGACGTGAAGAAATATGAGAGGTACTTATTCCAGTACTCACCTGCTTCATGAAGAAGGATTTCCATCTCTTCTCTAAGCTTCACTAGTTCTTTTACTTGGTGCACAAACACCCCCTTTCTTTAAACAAAAACACGATTTATCAAACTTTTCAACCACTTTCAGGTACCGTACAAAATTCAAACTTTCACATTCGTGTAATGCCTTAGTTTATAAGCCCCAAATCCACAATCTCCTTTGCGTAAATATCCAAATTTTCAAACTCTTTTAATTCCTCCAGAGTAACCCACTTGTGTAGAACATTTTCAGAGGTATCCAAAACTGGCTCCCCGAAAGTATTGCCAATATATGTAAGTCTAACGATATGCTTTTCTTTGTTTGGTATAATATCTTGGGCATAAATTAGCTTTGGGTCAGAGGTAATTTCCAGTTTGGTCTCTTCCATAACTTCCCTTCTTAAATTATCCATAAGTTTGCTCCCCGCATCTATTCTACCCCCTACAATATCCCACTCTCCTTTTATGTTTAAATATTTTTCTGTATTTCTTTTTAATAACAAAAATTTGCCTTCATTATTTATAAGAAAAATTTTTACCCCAACTTGTAACTTTATTTCATTCATAATTTTTCTTTGTATAAATCAACAAACTTTGGTAATTGAGAATGAAGTGGCTCTGGTAAATTATCAAGTTTAAACCACTCTACAGAATCAAATTTATGTGGTTCGCCATTCTTAACTTTATTTGCGTCAACCAAAACTTTAAAATCAAGAGCAACCCAATGAGTTTTCTTTCCATTATTCTCTCTGTGTACGTCTCTATAACCCAAAAACTCATAATATAAAACATCTGTACAATATTCCTCCATTATTTCTTTTTTTAACGTATTTTCTATAGTGTCTCCAAAATCCAATCCACCACCACCTATATCCCATTTTCCTTGCTCATCTCTACAATTATCACTTCTTTTATGCATAAGAACTCTACCATTCCCGTCATGACAGAAGTAAACAATCGCTATTCCTGTATATTCTTCACCCTTTTTAAAATTTTCGATTCCCATAAAAATGTTTGGGCTTCCTTAATTATTTTTTTAATTCTTCTCTAATTTCCATCCAGATTTTACCGATTTGATTAAGACCTTTGCCATCTTCACCATCATCCCAAAAACCATCTCCGGGTGGATAAGTAACAATATGTTTAACAATTAAAAAATTTTCCGATTCCGCAAGAGCTTTGAGTACTTCTTCGTGTTGCAAAGCTTTTAATTTCATCATCTTTTTCATAACCTCTCGTTTGTAATTTGAATCCTTAAATTCTGGAATTTGCAGGTGTTTATATTTTGTAGAGACTTCCCATGCTTTGACTGGGCTTCTCGCACTTATTATTTCCTCTCTTATTTTTGGATCGGCGTATCTCTCGCACTGATAAGCGTGTTCAACAGTTGGGTATACAACCCCAAGTATTTCTATCGCATGAGACGTATATGGAGAGAAGTAGATATAGAATTTTTCCAACGGATATACATTATTCATATAAATAAATTATATCTCATATTAAACAAAATCCCTCCCAAATTACAATGGTAACCATTGTAATTTGGGAGCGTAATGTAATTTGCCTTGTTTTTCAACAAAAATTTACTGTTTTTTTACAAAATCAAAAAACTCCCTCAAAACCAACTTATCATCTTCAATTAATTTTTCTTCATTAATTGCCTCCTCTATGGTAAACCATTTGCCATACTGTCCTTCGAGTACAGTAATATTATTTTCAAAATCTTTATTTACATTTAAAAAATAAACGTTTTTTATACTTTTTTCAAAAACATATTCCTTAAAATGTTTATGCTCTTTTGGGTCAATGTTTAATTCTTCTTTTATCTCTCTTTTTAAGGCTTCATTTGGCGTTTCATTCCCTTCAGCTCCTCCACCAAAAAAACCAAAATAGTCAGGTAATACTTTTGCTTCTTTTGACCTTCTTTGAAGAAATACGGATATACTCCCCTGATCATCGAAATAATATGGTATTAAAATAGATATTTTTCTCTTATTTTCCATGACAATGTTTATATTTAATCGGGGTTCCATCTTCTTTTTTGGCACCACACCAACAAGGATCATTTCTTCCAACTTCTTTTCTTTTGTCTTGTGAGGCATTTGAATTTTGAGCATCTGTCACACCTGTTATTTTTAACGCCTGACTTTCTACATCTCTTCTTGCAGAAATCTCTACTGTTGATTCATTCACTTTTGTCATAGCTCCCAAAACAGAATTCATAATTGATTCTTCCATTTCTTTAAATAGTTTCAAACCCTCCTTTTTGTATTCAACGAGCGGGTCTCTTTGACCATAAGCACGCAAATTGACCGAGCCACGCAAATAATCCATCATCTCCAAGTGCTCAACCCAGAACATATCAAAAGTTTGCAAGCATAGTTCTCTAAATGCTTTCATAAAATTATCCTCCCCAACTTCAAGCAATCTCTTGCCGACCAACTCTTTTAGTTCAAGTGGCGCTGGCTCCAAAACTTTTTCGTAATATTCTGCAATTGTCTCATTGTTTCCTTCCAAAATATTTCTTCTCCTTTCATAAAAAGTTTTTCTTTGGAAATTCAAAACGTCGTCGTATTCCAAAATATGTTTTCTTGCGTCAAAATTCAGACCTTCTATTTTTTGCTGAGCACTTTCGAGCGAACGACTGATCAATTTGTTTTGAATTGCCTCATCTTCTGGAATACCAAGTCTCCCCATCATATTTTTGACAGTATCCGCCGCAAAAACTCTCATTATATGATCCTCCATAGAAACAAAAAACTGTGTTTCTCCCGGATCTCCCTGTCTACCAGACCTACCTCTGAGCTGATTATCTATACGTCTTGCATCGTGTCTCTCAGTTCCCAAAACAAAAAGCCCGCCCAATTCTTTGACTCTTTCGTGGGCTTCTTTGTTATAAGGAGCTCCACCAAGCTTGATGTCCACCCCTCTACCAGCCATGTTTGTAGCAATCGTCACAGACGCTTCTCTACCCGCTTGAGCAATAATCTCTCCTTCCCTCTCGTGATTTTTTGCGTTTAGCATCTCAAATCTCACACCTTCGGTTTTTAGATACTCTGCAAGCATTTCATTTTTTTCAATTGAAATAGTACCAATCAAGACTGGCTGTCCTTTGACTTGCAATTCTTTGACTTTACGAGCAATCGCAATCAACTTTCCTTTTTCTGTTTGATAAATAAGATCATCTCTGTCAATTCTTTGAACTTCTTTGTTTGTAGGTATAGCCACGGTATTAAGACCATAAACTTTATAAAACTCCTCAGAAGAAGTTAGGGCGGTTCCTGTCATTCCCGCCAATTTAGAATACATCCTAAAATAATTTTGGTATGTAATAGAAGCATAAGTCTTTGACTCTTTTTGGACACTAACCCCCTCTTTTGCTTCTATTGCTTGGTGCAAACCCTCAGACCACCTCCTCCCCGGTTGCAATCTTCCTGTATATGAATCAACAATTATAACTTCATCATTTTTAACGACGTATTCTTTGTCTTTGTGATAAAGAGCTTTTGCTTTGACCGCAGTTTCTAAATGGTGAACAAGTTTAATACCCCCCTCTGCATAAATATTCTGCAATCCCAATATATCTTCCGCCTTTTGAATCCCCTCATCTGTAAGCAATACTGAGTGCATTTTTTCATCCACCGTATAGTGCTCATTTTCTTTTAGCTTGTCGGCTACAGTCGCAAATTTTTTGTAATACAAATCAGAATCTGCAGAAGGAGCAGAGATAATAAGAGGAGTTCTCGCTTCATCAATAAGTATTGAGTCTATTTCGTCAACAATCGCAAAATTGTGTCGCTTTTGTCTGACTTTACTATATTCATATTCCAAATTGTCTCGAAGATAATCAAATCCAAACTCGCTGTTAGTACCATAAGTAATATCTGCTTCATAAGCTTCCACTCTACTTATTGGTCGCAAAAATTCATTTACAACTTTAAAACTTCCTTTTAAATCTCTTTCTTTATCTAATTCTTCTTCTTTGAAACTTCCATCATAAATAAAACTTGATTCGTGTGATATTACCGAAACAGAAAGACCAAGGGCATTATAAACTTGTCCCATCCACGAAGCATCTCTTTTTGATAGGTAGTCATTTACTGTAACGATGTGCACACCAAGACCAGTGAGCGCATTTAGATACGCAGGGAGAGTAGCGACGAGCGTTTTTCCTTCTCCAGTTCTCATCTCGGCAATACCACCCTGATGCATTACAATACCTCCAAGAATTTGGACGTCAAAATGTCTTTCGCCCAATGTTCGTTTGCCAGCCTCCCTCACTACAGCAAAAGCTTCTGGCAAAATCATATCCAAAGTCTCGCCTCCTGCAATTCTTTTTTTGAATTCTTCTGTTTTTGCCTTTAGCTCCTCGTCAGACAGACTAGAAATAGACTCTTCAAAAGAATTTACCTTTAGCAACAAAGGTTCTATTCCTTTTACATATCTCTTGCTTGGATCACCAAATATCTTGTTCAAAAATGACATAATGCGCTTATGATACCACATTTTATTATAATTAAAACCTGTATTCCTATGACTATTTTATACACAAAGCAAAAACTCCCTTGCGGGAGTTTTTGCTTAAGTGAAAAAAGGTTATTCCAGCCATTTGCGCCGGAAACCTCAATTTTGAAAAATCAAAATTGGGCTTATGCTCTTTTCTTAGCAACTTTCTTTTTAGGAGCTGCTTTCTTAGTTGTTTTCTTAGCTACTTTCTTTTTCTTTGCAGGCATTTTAGTGTTTTCCTAAATTCTTCTTACGAAAAATTTTCGGATAGATTATTTTATTAAGCGCGCGCTTTGCAAAAATTTTTTGTGAAAAATTTTTGAGCGGTAAAAAATATTTTTTAAAATATTTTTTACAATCGACCTGATATAATTATCGCTCTAAAAAAAATTTAAGTAAATATTTTTTTCGCAATAATTGGGGATAACTTGAAATTATTTTTATAAAAATAATTTCAAAAATTTTTAATTTTCAATTTAGAATTTTCATTCAATGTCTCAATGATTAAATATTTAAATGTAGACACTGTAAATAACAGAAAAGGTTTTTAAATTTTTAACCTGTCTGCCGATGAGGCAGATTTAAAATTTTTAATTTTTAATTTAGAATTTTCAACGTAAAGTTGCGTTGCAACCACGTTGCTTTACGCAATAAATTTTCAATGATTCAATTCAAAAAAATGATAGTAGCTAAAAAATAATTTCAAGAATTTCTAATTTGTAATTTTAAATTAAAAAATTCCACAGGTACCTGTGGAATTTTTTTGTTTTGTCGCGCGACCGGCGGAAGCTATCTCCAAACAAATGTCTATGTGAGTGCGAACCGCCGGTCACGCCACAAAACAATATATAAAGTATATATAATGCTCCCAAAAACTCAAATATAACCGTCTCATATATTAAAATGAGTGTTTAATACAAACGAAAATGCCACCCGAGGGTGGCGCTTTCGCAGACATTCATTTGTATGGAAATAATCATATCTCCACACTCACCTATTAAGTATAGCACATATAGACAAATTGCGCAACCCCCCACCTGTGGACAACATAAATTCAAAATTTAAAAATCAAAATGCAAAATTACTACCCACTAATTACTAATACTCGCTAATCTTACTAATTAAATTCTCAATTTTCAATTTAAAATTTTGTCGTATCTCGTAACTCGTACCTCATTTTCCTATCCGTATCATTCGCATGAATTCACCCAGCCTGCAACGCTTATGCGATAGCATTGCGGGCAGGTATATTAGTGTTGGAAAACTTTTAGATTAATTAGAATAATTAGAAATTAGATTAATTTATTATGGATTCCTCCCCTCCCTTATCTCCTTTATATAATACTCTCCTTGTTCTTTAAATGTTGGGTCTATTTCTATAATCTCTTCTAAAACTTCAATAGCTTTGTTTCTCATATTTGACTGTAAATATACAGCAGCGAGAGTTATCCTGTTTTGTGTCGAAGAGTTGTTTGCAATTCTTTTTTCAGCAACAGACACAGCATCATTAAATCTTTCCAAATTTATAAGTAAACTCAAATACCTATCATCATTAATAAGACTTTCTGGATCTACACCCTCGAGCAAACTTTCTGCTGTTTGTCTTTCTCCTACAATAGAGGAAATAAAAGCATAAACAACTCTTGCCTCCAAATAATTAGGTTCGAGCAAATGAGCTTCTTTTGCCAAAGCAAGAGCTTCGTTATTTTTACCTTCCATAACTAAAGTATTAATCCTTTCAAAATAGATCGTTTGTTTACGTGGAGAAAGTTTTTGAGCAAAATCATACTGCTCAAGCGCTCTTCCATACCAACCAAACCTTGATAAAAATGTTCCATAAAAAAGTCTATACCTTGCATCGTTAGGAACTTTTTCTATATGTTTATTAAAAGCCCTATCAACCATATCAAAAATGTCCACTTTTAATTCATTTGGTACGTTTGGACTTTGGGCCAAAGCCACAGCCGTCTGAGACACATGCTCCAAACTTTCAGGGAAACCCATTCTGTATTTTTGGAAAGGTTTGGAATAATCATCCAAAGTACCCACCTCACCCATAGCATTAAATCTCAAAACCGCGAGCAAATCTTTGTTGTTTTTCCATGGCAGATAAATGAAGTAAAAGAGAGAAATAACGAGCAAAAACAAAACCGTTGCCTCATAAAGTGGGTGCATCTTTTCGTTACTAAAAATATTTTTGCATTTTGCAGAAAGCTTGTCCCACCAAGATATTTTTGGTTCTATAGCATGCGAATGTACATAAGCAAGTATCAAGAAAAACATAATATAACTCACTAATTGATCAAAGACAAAGAAATTATTAAAACCATAGGCAGAAACGAGACCAACTAGGACCGCTTTGTCTTGTTTGGTCAAAATCTCTTCATCAGTTTTGAACAAGTGATAAATCAATGCACCGAATATTGCCAAATAAGAGAGTGCTCCCAAAAGTCCGCCAGCGATGAGCCAATCAAGATATGTGTTGTGGACCCTATCAAACCACGGTTCCTGAGTATACATTCGTGGGTCATAATTTTTGTTAAATACAAAATTAAACCCTTCTTGTCCCCAACCCAAAATTGGTTTTTCTACAAAACCATTGAATGCCATTGGCCAGACAAAATATCTACCTTGAGATTTTATTTCTGAAACTGAAAGTGAAGAAAATCGAGACAAGACGGGGTGATTCTCTACATAATCTGTATTTTTGAAAGCAAAGAAAAGCCCGAGCACTAAAACAATCGCAATGAGTCCACCGGCACCAACTTTGCGGATATTGTCACCTCTTACAGATTTTGAAAGCAACATAAGGAAGCTCACAAAAGCACCTCCTATGAGCCCAATAATGGCTCCCCTTGTTGCGGTGTAGTAGAGGACGATAAGATTCATTATCGCGACCACAATAAGAATGATTTTTTGCTCCAACCTTTTTGATCGGAAATACAGAAGCGAAGCAAGGAAAATATGAAAGACCATATATATACCGAGGTAGCCCGCGTTCCCAAGTGTTCCATCCACTCTCACCCCACCCTGATTAATTGTTATTTTGCCTGCAAGTTGCAAAAAAGAATACACGGCCATAATAACTGACGCACCGACACTTGTAGCAATGAGTCTATTCCACAAAATTTGAGTTTTCATTGCCGAACCCAAAACCAAGAAATATGCAAAGAGGTGAAGAATTGTGATATATCCTTCCATTCTTTCAAAGTTGCTCCAAAATGCCTTGAAAGGATTTTCTGCAAAAATTGTAGCAAGACCCATTACCGCGGTAAAAGCAACAATAGCTCCCAAAATCCACGAGAATTTTGGTCTGTATTCAGAGTCTCGCATTGCAAGAACCAACCAACATGCAAAAATTATTTGAACTATTGTTCTAAAAACAAAGGCTTTGCCGGTAATAAACGGGAAGAAAAGCGAAGGAGTTACTATCAATGGAACAAAAGGTATAAGAAAAATACCTCCTAAAATTACATATTTAAGTACTTTGTTTGACATAGAGATAAGTATAAAGGATATATCTTCAAATTCAAGGGAGGTTTTGGCTTCGCCAAAACCTCCCTTGAATTACCCCTTTAGAGCAATTAGAAAAATTAGAATAATTATAGATTAATTTAATCCATTTTTTTATAAATGGATAAAATCCCCTATCCATGTTTTAATAATGATGTTTATGGAAAACCTAAAAATAAAAATTGTCTCCCTCCTCCGCTGGAGCGAGCGCTACACCAAAACCGATATGCTCTACCTCGCCAAAGGTGGCTTCTGGCTCACCTTTGGACAAGTTCTGTCAACTATTGCAAGTTTTTTGCTGGCTGTTGCATTTGCTAATTTTTTACCATCAAACACGTATGGGGTATACCAGTTTATACTTTCCACTGCCGGAATATTGTCAGCAACAACATTATCAGGAATAAATACATCTGCAATTAGATCTGTTTCTAAAGGTTTTGAAGGGGTGATACTAAAATCTCTCAAAACCAAATTAATGTGGAGTTCAATAGGGAGTTTTGTATCAATATTTATTTCTATATATTATTTTGTAAATCAAAATAACACCTTAGGTTTTTCGTTTTTAATTGTATCAATTTTCTTACCATTTTTTTATTCTTTAAATATTTCTAACTCTCTTTTAAGAGGTAAGAAATTTTTTGATAAAGAAATAAAATATAGTTTTATTGCTTATATTTTTACATCTGCTTCTGTTATAACAACATTATTTTTGACTAATAATATATTTGTTATCTTAATTTCATATTTTGGATCATGGACAGCTATAAGATATTTTATATTTAGAAATACTATAAAGAATTACAAAACAAATGATTTGTTGGATAAAGAAAACGAAAGCTACGGCAAACACTTAAGTGTAATTGGTTTTATATCCACAGTATCTGAATATATAGACAAAATTCTTATTTTCCATTTTATGGGCGCAGTAGAAGTTGCTATTTATAGTTTTGCAACCGCACCAGTGATGCAAATAAGAGGTTTGATGAAAAATATACACACTCTTGCATTACCAAAATTTTCTGAGAGATCATATGACGAAGTAAAAGAAAGTATTCTTAAAAGAAATTTTTTACTCTTACTTTTTTCTCTACCATTCTTTATTTTATATGTATTTATGGCTCCAGCGATTTTTAAGTTGTTTTTTCCACAATATTTAGACTCAATATTTTACTCTAGAATTTTTGCGCTCATAATTCCCATATCAGCATTCAGTATACTATCTTCTACTGCACTAGAATCAAGAATGGAAATAAAAAGAAAATATTTTCTGTCAATATCTTCAAAATTAGTAAAAATTGTGGGGATGGTAGCACTTGTAATACCTTACGGAATTATGGGCATTGTAATGGGAATGATTATTGCAAACCTTTATGGGGCAGTAGTCTCAATATTTTTAGTAAAAAAATAAGACCACTCCTTTGCAAGAGTGGCCCCACAATTAAAGTTTTCTTCGCAACTTATTCCAGTTGGATTCTTCGTTTTCGTTGATAGTCTTAACTCCATTTCCTCTGGAGCTTTCCCATGTTCGTATATCACGAACCATTCTTTGAAGACCCGAGAGCTCAAGGCTAGCAGATTGGTCAGAACCATACATTGACCTATCAAGTGTAACGTGCCTCTCGACCAACACGGCCCCCAAAACAGCAGCCATTACAGAGGTTGCAACCCCCTTTTCGTGGCCCGAATATCCAATTGGCACAGAGGGAAACCATTTCTGAAGAGTGTTTATCATCCTCAAATTGAGATTTTCACTCTCGCACGGATATTTCAGAACACAATGAGTGATTATCAAATCTTCAGCCCCAACAACATCGACGGCATGGCGAATGTGCTCCTCCAAACAAGCCCCCGTCGACAAAATAATTGGTTTACCTTTTGACCTTATGTATAACAGAAAGTCGTCTTCATCGCGAACACGCGCAGAAGCTATTTTGTAACACGGCAGATCAAATTGCTCCAAGAAATCAACAGACTCTTTATCCCAAGGCGAAGCAAACCAGGGAATATTCAAACTTTTGCAGTAAGAATCAATTTCTTTATACTCTTCAAACCCAAACTCAAGACCCCTTTTTTGATCTCCAAATGTTTTGCCCCAGGGGCTTTCCCTTGGTGAAGCCAGTTCTTCTGCGGTATAGCAAAGTTCCACCGTCCTTTTTTGAAACTTAACCGCGTCACAACCTGCGTCATAAGCCATTTTGATTAGCTTCTTTGCGACTTCAATATCACCATTGTGGTTAATCCCTATTTCAGCAACAATAAAACAGGGACAATTATCTCCTATTATTTTGTCTTTAATTTGTACCATGGTTTTCCTTTCCACCATAAGAGTATCCCTTGCAACTTATAAAGTCAAATTTGATTATTTATATAAATAACTGATTTTTCTTTTAATTATTTGAAGAAGTAGCGAAACATCTTTAAGTGTTTTGTTGTAGTACAGAAGGTTTATATCATAAGAATTGTTAATTTTAAAAACACTTACTGAAGCGTTACGTAACCAATTATAACCATTCTTCTTTATATTAAAATTTCTTTGTAGGAAACCTTCAATTAGTATTCTATGACACACTATACCTACATTTTTATTTTTTGAATTCTCATAAATTTTTTGTACTAATTCAGAAAGTCTATCTATTGCCATATTTAAAGATTCTCCAGATGGCATTAGTAAATCTTTATTATTGAATGATTTTATTTTTAATTCCTTCTGTTTTATTTCATCATTAATTTCAAAATCAGAGCAAAATTCTTTTAGTCTATCGTCAAAGATCACTTCAAGGTTTAAATATTTTGCTACTATAGAAGCAGTTTCGCTCGCTCTCTTGATTGGGCTCGAATAAATTACTTCCAGTTTATTTTTTTTAAGACCTTTTGCTAAAGCTTTTGCTTGGTAAATTCCAAAATTAGATAGACCTATCTCATCTTTTTCTTTTTCACTTAAATTATTCCCACAAACTGAATCTGCATGCCTAATTAGATAAATATTCATTTCTTATTCAATCTATTAAATAAAAATTCGTAAAATTCCCAATCTTCTATAGTGTTTATACCTGAATAAGCATTTTTTACTATGTATGGCATTATCTTGTCGCCACTTATTGATCTCTTTTCAGTTATAGTTTTTGCCCAGATTACATCAGCGCTACCAATGTGTCTATACACCTTAGGCAGTCTTTGGTCAGGTAAATTGTTCGATTCTTTGTAGTCTGTCAAAGTTACGAATTTCTCCAATAATCCAAGTTTGTTTATTTTATACATTTTATATGGACTTGATTGGGGTTCAATAACAGTTCTAACTGAATCAATATTTATATTATTCACAAGTAATTCTATAGCACCATCAACATCTTCCAATTTACGTAAAGGAGAAGTTGACCTCAAGTGTACAACTACCTCTGGTATATAATTTTCATTTTCTTTTAACCATAAAAGGGTGTGCTCAAATACAGGAAAATCCTCAGTTTCGTCGTGCGCAAGATGTGGGGGTCTGACAAAAGGAATTTCGGCTCCATACTTTTTAGCAACTTCTGCAATTTTATCATCTTCAGTAGAAACTATTATTCTATTTATATATTTTGAATATTTTGCATGTTCAATTGAATACGCAATTAATGGTTTACCAGAAAGTTCTCTAATGTTCTTACCAGGAACTCTTTTTGAACCTCCACGGGCTGGAATTATAGCTAAAATTTTCATTTTATTGCAATAAAAGAGAAAGCTTTTGCGGTATCCAAATCATCAACCTTAGTTTTTGCTCTCATAACTCTATTAATTTTTCTCATTAATCTTCCCCACCAATATTTGTTAGCCAATGCGTTATAATATGTATTTTCAACCGAATCAAGAATGTCTGATACATCCGAACATGTTTCAATATCTATTTTTGTAAATCCAGCATCATCCAATATTTTCTTTAAGCAAACATCTGTAAATCTCCAATAATCATGAGGTCGATGGTGTACAGCCATCATAAAAGGCGTTACCCCAACAAAAAAACCTCCCGGTTTTAGTACTCTGAAACACTCTTTCACTGCCCCCTGTGGGTTATGCAAATGCTCCAAAACATGCATTGCAATTACTAGATCATATTCCTTATCTATTATTGGAAAATTTTCATTAGCATCAAATACAAGGTTAACATTTTCATAATTATATACATCAGATTTAGTTACATTATGTGAAGTTAGTAAATCATCATATTGCGATTGCCCACAACCCAAATCAAGAATTTTTAAATCTTTCTTATCTTTAATAAAAGATTTTAAAAAATTATATGTAGCCCATCTAAGCTTAGACCATTCTTCTTTTCTATGTTTTTTTGAAACCGCAACATTACTTGTGTTCATGGTGGATTTATTTATAAGCAACTAACAATGATATTTCTTTTTGGTAATTATTGATTAAGCTTGTATATATTCTATTATTTGATGAAATATTATTCGTTGGTTTAAGGGGGAATAAATTTGTTATTTTAATCTGTATTTTGTATGACAATTTTGAAACAATCCATTTAATCACACCTGTTAATTTATTACCACTTTTTGTGCGAGCTAAATTATAGTGTTTACCGTCCTTGAATCCAACTTCTTCAAAAAAAGCTAACCAATCTTTGCGTCGGTATTCATTTTCACCATTCATTCTTCTTGTATGCTTTACATCAACCGGGACCCCCATTTTAACCTTGAATTCATCGGAATATTCAATATTTAATAAATCATCTAAATCTTTCTTTGATAAAGAATCCTCTCTGGCCTTATCAAAACAAAATAAAAAACCACCAGGTTTCAATACTCTTTTTATCTCAAATAGCACAGCTTTTAAGTCAGGTGTATGATGAAGTGAAAAAAAATCAAAAACAAAATCTAAACTATTATCAGGTAATTCAATATTAGAAAAATCTCCAACAACACCAATGATTTTTGATTCCTTACCATAAGCAATGTGCGCAACAATAATTGGCATTAGATTTTTAACAATATTCCCTGATGCCTCTAGTCCATAAACTTTTTCAACCTTTTCCCTAATTGCCAAATATGCCGTATGCGTCCCTGGACCACTTCCAACTTCCAAACCAACTCCTTGTATTTTCTTTCCTATTATTTTTTCAACAAAATCAAAAACTTTACTTATTGTAGGGTAATCAAGATTTTTTGCTCCAAACGAAAAAGTATATTCATTTATAATATCTTCAGGATTAGAATCTTTTACCAAAAAAGATCTTTTTGATTGGTAATGATCATCAATTTCCTTTTTTAATTTATTGTCTATTTTCCAATCTAGTATCTTCATATCAATCAATAATAACATCTAATATCCTATGTTTGGCCTTTCCATCAAGTCTCCAACATTGTTGTTCTATAATTTTTTTTCTACCCTCTTTGTGAATATTTGGATTATCTAAATATTTATTTATCCAATAAATTAAACTTTCTTCGTTTTTAACTATAGCAGAACCCTCGTTATTTAGTAATTTCTGCATATTATCATCTTTTAAATACCTCTCCACCGAGTTACCGTATAAAACTGAATTTTCCCAACCATCAAAACCAATTGTTATAACCGGTTTATCAAAAATACAAGCATCTATAACAATAGATGAAACTGTATTTATCACCAAATCACAATGCTGTAAAGTATCTAGAAGATGATATAAGGACTTTTTGTCTAACTCGTTTTTCTTTTGACCTAAACCATCAAAACTAATTCCAGGATTTTCTAAAATAAAACTATCGCTAAAAGTGAAATTTTTAAAATCTACGTAATTTGAAGGATGTGTCCTAACCAATACTTTTACATCAAAATTAATTTTTTTGTTTAATATTGCTTTTTTTAGAATTTCACATATTTGCCAATCTGTTGATATAAATTTATTACCAGCAGGAGAAAATACAATAATTTTTTCACTAGTTTTTACTCCCAAATTATCAAAATAATCCTTTTTTGTTATTGGTTTATATTTAGCATATAAATCATAATGTGCTATTCCCACAATATTTATTATATTGGGGGTGATTTTTTGTATTGAAATAGACTCGTCAGCAATAACTTCGTTTTGAACAATTAATTTATTTGGCACAATTCTCATCAAACCCTTAGTAGTATTATTATCCCATGATGCCACCATGCCTACAACTTTTATTTTTTTTAATTTCCCACTTTTTACCATTTCCGCATCAAGCCAATTAAAAATATCTGTTGAGAAAATTATCTCTGGATTATACTTTTTTATATGCAAATCAAAAATTTTATTTCTATTGAGCCTTAATTCTAAAAATCTAAAAATTTTTTTGAATAATGAATATTTTCCAAAAATGTTAGTGAAAAAAATTTCAAAATAATATTTTAAATAATTATTTGAGTTATTCAATCTCTTTATTTTTCTGTTTTTCATTGCAACAGTATCTATCATCAACTCCGCAACATTACTAAAAAATCTCTCCACCAACCCTCTTTGTAAATCTACCACTGATTCAATGACTACATTATCTTCCCCATACTCTTTTTTATATAGATCAACTTTTTCCTTGTAAGTAAAAATTATTACTTTAAAATTATTTGCTTTAATTAAATCTAATACACCAGAATTTAAGATATTCCTTTATGCAAATGAATGGTATGCAGTTAGGAATGTAACTCTCATTATTGTTTTCTAAACAAATAATTCCCGGGGCGAATATTCACTCGATCAATCTTACTAATCTCTTTATCTGTAAACATACATGCATCAAAACTCATGTTTTCTAAAGATTTTATTAAGTTCAAATTTCTTTCTGATACTTCCACTATTAAAATTAAATTTTTATAGGTATTTATTATATTTCTCATACCTTCAATACATTCTTTTTCATAACCCTCAACATCAATTTTTATTATTAAATTATTAAACTTTTTAGGTAAAAATTTCATAAAATTATCTAGCTTTTCTATCCTTGTTTTTTGGCTAATTTCATCTCCGTACAAACTACATATATAATCCACAGAAAAAGAATCGTTATTATCGCTGTAGTATTCAAAGGTATTTATACTATGACCACCATCATTTAAGGGGTTTATGTTTAAATAGTAATCTTTGTTTTCATTTCCAATACTTAAATTAAAACATTTAACATTTTTTGTATTATTTATAAGAATATTTTTGAGT
>JASNZL010000009.1:0-65843 GCA_048499675.1 Candidatus Zambryskiibacteriota bacterium | reverse complement strand
ACTGGTAGAAGAGCGGCGGATAAGAAATAATATAAATTAGTTTATAAAGTTCATAAAGTTCAAAAAGTAAAAAAAGTTAACAAAAACATGGGAAAGAAAAGAATTGTAAAAACAGAATCAGAGGGAGAGGAGGGGGTATCAAAAAATACTCAGACTGCTTCTTCTAAAAAAAGAGTTGAATCGGGCTTACTTTTTGTTAGATCAACATACAATAACACCATGTTGACACTTACAGACAAAAAAGGAAATGCTCTAGGTTCTTCTTCGAGTGGAGCGCTTGGATTCAAGGGGGCAAAAAAGGGTACACCGTTTGCTGCTGCAAAAGTAGGAGAGACTCTTGGTTTAAAAGCCCAAGCTCTGGGAATGAAAGAAATTAACGTTATTGTAAAAGGGGTAGGTTCTGGTAGAGAATCAAGCATAAGGGGTTTTATATCAAAAGGTATAAATATTAATTCAATTAAGGATGTAACACCGGTTCCTCATAATGGTCCAAAACCAAAGAAACCAAGAAGAGTATAAAATTGAAAGATTTAAATATTGAAACTATAAAATTATGAAAATAGGTCCAAAATACAAAATAGCAAGAAGACTCAAGGCGCCGGTTTTTGAAAAAACACAAACTCAAAAATATGCACTTAGAGAAGAAAGAAAATCCAGAAAAGGTTTTTCAAAACCTAAGACCGATTTCGGTTTGCAGTTAAATGAAAAGCAAAAAGCAAGAATGTTTTATTGTGTTTCAGAAAAGCAATTTGCAAAATATGTTAAAAATGCAATAGAGAGTCAGTCTGGATCTCCTGTTTCTAACTTGCTTGGTAACCTAGAAAAAAGACTTGATAATGTTGTTTGGAGAGCGGGACTAATGCCAACTCATCTAAGTGCAAGACAGGCAGTTGCTCATGGACACTTTTTGGTAAATGGTAAAAAAGTTTATATTCCTTCTTACTCAGTAAAAGAGGGTGACAAGATTACAATTAGAGAGGGGAGCAAAAACAGCAAATTATTTAATGAATTGGATACAAAAGTTTTAGATACAAAAATCCCAAATTGGATGGCTTGGGATTCAAAGAAAAAAGAACTCCAAATAAAGCAAGGTTCTTTTGCAGAACAAGCAGAACTGTTGTTTGACCTTGGTCAGGTAATAGAGTACTACCAAAGATAATTTTTAAAAATTAAAATTATAATTTATATTATGACTATGATAAATCTAGATCAAAAAATAGTACTTCCATCAAAACCTAAGATTGTATCTGAAGAGGATAATAAAGGGGTTTATGAAATTGATGGCTTTTACCCAGGTTACGGTTTTACTATTGGAAACAGCTTAAGAAGAATAATTCTTTCTTCTTTGCCAGGCTCAGCTATAACTTCTATCAAAATAGATGGAGTAAAACACGAATTTTCTACTATCGAAGGAGTTAGAGAGGATGTTTTGATGATAATGCTCAATATAAAAAGATTGAGAGTAAAGATGCTAACCGATGAACCACAGATTTTGATATTAAAAGCAAAAGGAGAAAAAACAGTTACAGCTAAAGATTTGACTGTACCTGGTCAAGTAGAAGTTATTAATCCTGATCTTGTTTTGGCTACTCTTACTGATAAAAATTCTGAGTTAAATATAGAAATGACAGTGGAGAGAGGTTTGGGTTTTATAGCTAGAGATAATGTAGGAAAAGATAAAGTTGATATAGGAACAATAGTTTTGGATGCAAACTTCACACCAATCAGAAGAGTTAGTTATGAGGTTGAAAATATGAGAGTTGGAGACAGAACTGATTTCAACAGATTGAGAATTAATATAGAGACAGATGGAAGTATTTCACCAAAAGATGCATTGCTACAATCTATTAATATTATGATAGGTCAACTAAAAGCCATTACAGGTTTTGAAGATATTCAAGAATCAGAAGAGTTGAATTCATCTGAATCAGAAGAAGATTCAAGTGACGAGGGAGCTCACACAGATACAAAGAAGTTGGACCCAGAGTTTTTGAAAACACGCATTGAGAGTATGGATTTGAGTGCTAGGACACTTAATGCTCTTTCAAGTGCAAACATAAGGACGCTCGGCGGACTCGTAAGAAAGAAAGAAAAAGATATTCTAGAAGTCGAGGGGTTGGGCGCTAAGGGAGTTGCAGAAATAAAAAGAGTATTGGCAGAGAATGGGATAACACTTAAGTAGTAAAAGGTTAAAAGTTAGAAAGTTCATAAAGTAAAGAAGAATAACAACAATGAGACACCACAATCAAAACAGAAAATTTGGAAGAGTAACAAAAGTTAGAAAAGCTTTAATTAATTCGCTTGCTAGATCTTTGGTGTTGCATGAAAAAATAGAAACTACAGAAGCAAAAGCAAAAGAGCTAAGACCTTTTATTGAAAAATTGGTGACAAAATCAAAACTTCAAACAGTTTCAGCAAAGAGAGATGTTGTAACGGCGGTTGGACCAAAAGCTATGAAAATTATGTTTGATGACCTTTCAAAGAGATATGAGAAGAGAAATGGTGGCTACACAAGAATAAACAAGTTACCTAGAAGATTGTCTGATGGGAGTAAGATGGCCATTATAAGTTTTGTATAAAGAATCAAAATTTAAATTCAAAATTATGGAACATACAATAGATGCACAAGGAAAAAAATTGGGAAGAATTGCGAGCCAAGCAGCATCGTATTTAATGGGGAAAAATAGAACAGATTTTGTTAGAAATGCTATCCCAGATACAAAAGTTAAAATTGAGAATGCTTCTAAAATTTCTACAACAAACAGAAAGATGGAGAGCAAAGTTTTCAAAACTTACTCTGGCTACCCAGGAGGTCTTAAAGAAGTAACAATGAAAAAGACAGTGGAGAAGAAGGGAATGAAAGAGGCACTAAGGATTGCTGTGAAAGGTATGCTTCCCAAAAACAAATTAAGAGATAGAATGATGAAAAACTTAGTAATAAAAGATTAATAAGATGACTGTAACAAAAGATACAAAATACATAGAAGGCATTGGAAGAAGAAAGACATCTGTCGCAAGAGCGAGAATTACCCCTTCTTCAAAAACTTCTTACATAATAAATGACAGAAATTTGGATACGTATTTTCCAACTGTAGAGTTGAGAAAAATAATCGAAAGTCCAATAAACAAAGCGAAGGCCGGAGAATTTTCTGTATCTGTTGTACTCAAAGGTGGAGGAGTTCATTCTCAAGCCGAGGCGCTAAGACAGGCTATTTCAAGAGCTTTGATAAAAAATGAATCAGAACTTAGAGAAAAACTAAAAAAAGCAGGTTATCTAAAGAGAGATCCAAGATCAAAAGAAAGAAGAAAATTCGGCCTGAAGAAGGCAAGGAAGGCTCCGCAGTGGTCAAAGCGTTAGTTAACGATTTGCAACATATTTTGCACATTGTTAAAATCACGTTAGCCTTCCGCAGTCCCGTGGCAAGCTCTGCTTGCTTTACGGGAAAAGGAAGGCTCCGCAGTGGTCAAAACGATAGAATAAAATTTCTAATTGTTCTAATTAACCTAATTATTCTAAAAATATTGAATAATACTTTTGTATAAAGGTTAAAAATAATTTAAAGTATTTTCTATGAATAAGGATAAAGAAGAAAAAAAAGACATAGGAGAAGATGTTGTTTTTGATGACAATATTGGTGAAGATGGTGAAGAAGGGAATCAGTCTGGTGTCATAAAGAAACTACGAGAAAAAATCAAGAAGCTTGAGGCCGAGAATAGGGAATACTTGACTGGTTGGCAAAAAGAGAGAGCGGACGGTGTGAATCTAAGAAAAAGACTGGAAGAAGAAAAGAGAGATTTTGCTAAATTTGCCAAGGAAGATATTGCAACCGAAATAATTCCTGTTCTTGATTCTTTTGAGAGTGCTTTTAAAAACAAAGAAGCGTGGGAGAAGGTTGATAAGAATTGGAGAGTGGGGGTTGAATATATTCATAGTCAACTTTTGAATGTTTTAGGAAATCATGGTGTTTCGGTGGTAAATCCACTTGGAGAAAAATTTGATCCAGAGAGAGATGAGGCGGTAGAGAGTGTAGAGGTAGAAAAGGAGGAAGATGATCACAAAATAATTGAGGTGGTGAGTGTGGGTTATAAATTACAGGATAGAATAATAAGGGCGCCGAAGGTGAAGGTGGGGGAATACAGAATTGAAAATTAAAAGATTGAAAATTGAAAAATTAAATATCGAAGAAGTTCGGAGCTAAGAGCTTGGAGGTTTTAGACAAGAAAAAAGCCGCCGGTTTGATGTCTTGGCAGCTCATGGGTTCCGTCAAATTCATGTTCTTCACCCGAAGAGATATTTGGCCACTGCTGCCACAATCGACAGGCAGCCGGCAGAGAAAAAGAGAACTGAAACGTTGACTGATTTTGTGTAACCCTGATCAGGTGAGTCCTTGAAAAGACAAATCAACCCAAGCACAACACTGAGTAGCGAAAAGCCAAACAGGGCATAAGCAGCATACATGGTTCAAAACCTCCTACCTATATTATACCAAATTTGAAGTAAAAATGCAAGTGCACAAAGAGGGTGGTCGGGAGTATAATTTATACTCGATACGAATTACGAATTAACTCGAATGACACTAATTTAAGAGATGAAATTGATTTTTTATTCGTGTCATTCGCACTTGTCCAACGTAGCTTCGCGAATTCGGAGCGAAGTTGGATGAATTCGCCCGCCTGCAACGCGTATGCGATAGCATTGCGGGCAGGCCCGCCTGCAACGCGTATGCGATAGCATTGCGGGCAGGTGGATAAGTGTCGCAATTAATTATTATAAATTAATGAAAAAAAGATATGAGTAAAATAATAGGAATTGACTTAGGAACAACAAACTGCGCAGTAGCTGTAATGGAATCAGGAAATCCAAAAATAATTGAAAACGCAGAAGGTGCGAGAACGACTCCTTCTATTGTTGCTGTCTCAAAAACTGGAGAGAGATTGGTGGGTCTTCTTGCAAGACGACAAGCTGTTACAAATCCAAAAAACACAGTTTTCGGCATAAAAAGATTTATAGGGCACAATTTTGAAGAAGAAGCTGTTCAAAAGGACTTAAAAACTGTGCCGTATGAAATGACTAAGTCAGAAACAGGTGGGGTAAACATAAAAATAGGAGAAAAGAATTATCGACCAGAAGAAATATCGGCAATGATTCTTTCAAAACTAAAAGCAGATGCAGAAGCAAAGTTGGGAGAGAAAATTACAGAAGCGATAATCACTGTGCCGGCATACTTTAATGATGCTCAAAGAAAGGCGACAAAAGATGCAGGCGCAATTGCTGGCCTTGATGTAAAAAGAATTATTAACGAACCAACAGCGGCAGCGCTTGCTTATGGGTTTAACAAAAAGAAAAACGAACAAATTGCCGTCTTTGACTTTGGAGGTGGAACTTTTGATATTTCAATCCTAGAAGTTGGAGATGATGTGGTTGAGGTGAAATCAACAGATGGTGATAGTCACTTGGGCGGAAAAGATATAGACCAAAAAATAATTCACTGGCTTGCTGAGGAATTCAAAAAAGAGTCGGGAATTGATATCACAAAAGACCCGCTTGCTTTGCAGAGATTGGACGAGGCATCAGAAAAAGCAAAAATAGAACTCTCAACAGCAATGGAAACAGAAGTAAATATTCCATTCATTACTTCTGATTCAAGTGGTCCAAGGCACCTCTTAATAAAAATGACGAGAGCTAAATTGGAGGAAATTGCTGACGAGTTTATACAAAGAGCAATAGATATAACAAAGAGGGCAATAGAAGCTTCTCCATTCAAGGTAAACGAAATAGAAGAGGTTGTTTTGGTGGGAGGTCAAACAAGAATGCCAAAAATAGTTGAAGAAGTTAAGAGATTTTTTGGTAAAGAACCAAACAAATCTATCAACCCAGACGAAGTGGTGGCACTCGGTGCTGCTATTCAAGGAGGTATTATAGCAGGAGATGTAAAAGATATTTTGCTTTTGGATGTCATTCCACTATCTTTGGGGATTGAGACAATGGGAGGTGTGGCTACAAAACTTATAGAAAGAAATACAACTGTTCCAGCGTCCCGTTCTCAAGTTTTTTCAACGGCAGCTGACAATCAAACAAGTGTTGAAATACATATAGTTCAAGGAGAAAGACCTCTTGCAAACGACAACAGGTCTTTGGGTAGATTTATTCTTGATGGAATTCCGCCAGCTCCGAGAGGTGTGCCACAAGTTGAAGTTACCTTTGATATTGATGCAAATGGTATTTTGAATGTCAAAGCAAAAGACAAATCAAGTGGAAAAGAGCAATCTATCAAGATTGAGGGTTCATCTGGTCTTTCAAAGGAAGACATTGAAAGAATGCAAAAGGAGGCAGAAGCTCATGCTTCAGAGGACCAAAAGAAAAAAGATTTGGCAGAAGCAAGAAATCTTTCAGAGCAAATGGTTTATACTGCAGAGAAAGCACTTAAAGATGCAGAAGGAAAGGTATCTGATGAAGTAAAAACGGGGATAAATTCAAAAATAGATGAGCTTAAAAAAGCAAAAGAAGGTGAAGATATTGATCTAATCAAGAAAGCAACCGAGGAACTCTCAAAAGAAATGCAAAAAATAGGTGAGGAGATGAAGAAAAATAATCCAGAATCGAGTGGTCAGAATCCAGTCGAAGAAAATAAGTCTGAAGAACCAAAAACAGAGGACAAACCAGACGAGACAAAAAGTTAAAATTCTGCTATAATTAGGACAATATGAATCCCGTAGTGAATTTTGGCAATAATTCCTACGGAATCGTTATTATAACATTGCCAAAATCTACTACGGGATGAAAGACTACTATGAAATTCTAGGTGTTGACAAAAAAGCCTCAAAAGACGATATAAAGAAGGCTTTTAGAAAGCTGGCTCATGAATACCATCCAGACAAAAAGGGTGGTAATGAAGACAAGTTTAAAGAACTAAATGAGGCATATAGTGTGCTTTCTGATGAAAAGAAGAGAGCCCAATATGATACATATGGAGAGTATACATCTGGACAGGGTGGAGCGGGTGGTTTTAATTGGAATGATTTTGCTGGGGCGGGGGGTGGTCAGGCATCTGGTTTTGATTTTTCTGGTTTTGCGAATGGAGGAGGATTCGGTGCTGACTTTGACATAGGTGATATATTTGGAGAATTTTTTGGAGGAGGACGTGGTTCTAGAGTTAAGCGTGGGAGAGATATATCGATAGATGTAGAACTTACTTTTGAGGAAGCGGTTTTTGGAGTTGAGAGAGTGTTTTTGATTAATAAAGTATCAAGTTGTGATACTTGCTCCGGAAGTGGTGCAAAAAAGGGAACCGAAATGATTACTTGTAATACTTGTAACGGCAAGGGTTCTATCCGTGAACAAAAGAGAACAATTTTTGGCTCAATAGAAATGACAAAAAACTGCGAAACTTGTAGTGGTACAGGCAAAGTTCCAAAGGAAAAATGCAATACTTGTGACGGTCTTGGAATAAACAAAAAACAAGAAGAAGTAAAAATTAAAATACCAGCTGGTATAGAAAATGGAGAAATGATAAGACTCTCTGGTGCTGGGGAGGCAATCAAGGGTGGTGTATCAGGTGATTTGTATGTAAAGACTCATGTCAAAAAACACAAAATATTTCACAAAGAAGGTAATGATTTGGTTATGAATTTGGACGTTAAGCTTTCTGACGCTCTTCTTGGTGCAACTTATGAAGTGGCTACACTTGACGGAATTTCTAAGCTAAATATCCCAGAAGGAGTTAATACTGGCGATATTTTACAAATAAAAGGCAAGGGTGTGCCAGATAATAATAAAAAAAGAGGAGATATACTCATAAAAGTAAAAGTAGAAATTCCTAAGAAAATATCTAAATCTGCAAAAGAAGCAGTAAATAAACTAAAAGCAGAAGGAATTTAAATAAGAGATAGGAAATACGAAATACGAGATAAGAAGAAGATAGAGTCTGGAATTTTGAATCTGGGTATCAGAGTAAAAAAGAAAATTAGAATTGAAAATTAAATGATTGAAAATTAAAATTGGTTAAAAATTACAAGATCTTTTTAACTCATTATTCCCAGTAAAAACTTTTTGAAACAAAGGAAAAGCTGTATTATTAGAATATGGCACGTTCATTAGTTCTGGGTAATGGCAATTCACTTGTTTGTTTAGATAATTATGGACAAGTAAGGGATTTCTATTTTCCATATGTTGGTCACGAAAATCATGTAGGCCAAAACCAAGTTCATAGGATTGGGGTTTTTGTTGATGGAGTAATTAGTTGGGTTGATAATGGGGATTGGAAAGCTAAAATAGAATATCAAAAAAACACAATGGTGAGTAACGTTACTTTGCGTAATGACAAAATTAATGTCTCAATTGAATCTTTTGATGTGGTATACAATGAAAAAAACATTTTCCTTAGGAAAATTAAAATAAATAATGATAGTAATAAAAAAAGAGAAATCAGTATTTTCCTTAATCAACAATTCAAAATTGGTGATACAAATCATGCAGATACTGCATATTTCTCAAGTACCATTGAGTCAATAATACATTATAAGGGTAGAAGGGTTTTTTTGGTAGGAGGGGTTTGCGAAAACAAACCTTTTGATGATTATGGTATAGGTTTTTGTGGTATAGAAGGTAAAGAGGGGACTTGGAGGGATGCGGAAGATGGATTGTTGTCAAAAAATCCAATAGAGCATGGCATAGTTGATTCTGTTATATCGTGGAAAAGAGAAATTCCGGAAAATTCTTCAGTCACAGTTTATTACTGGATTGCAGTTGGTGAGACTTATAGAGAGGTTTGTGAACTCTTGGATTATGTACTCAATAAATCAGGCGAACACTTAATTGATTCTACTCAGGATTTTTGGCAAGCGTGGGTTAATCAAGTTTCAATACCATTTTATGGTTTATCTGAAGAATCAAAAAAATTGTTTTATGATTCTTTGTTTGTTATGAGAACTCATACCGATAACAGAGGTGGTATTTTGGCTTCGGCTGATTCTGGTAATGTTCAGTATGGTGGGGATACTTATAGTTATGTTTGGCCACGAGATGCGTGTTATACGGCATGGACCTTTGATTTGGTAGGATTTTATGATTTATCAAGAAAATTTTATGAATTTGCAGATGAAGTATTAACAGAAGATGGTTATATTTTGCATAAATATCAGCCAGATTATTCTTTAGGAAGCTCGTGGCATCCATGGGTAAAGGATGGTAGAAGACAGCTTGCTATTCAGGAAGACGAGACAGCAATCCTCCTTGTTGGGTTGTGGGAGCATTATTCTAGAGCAAAGGATTTGGAGTTTGTTGAAAGTATATATAATAGATTTATAAAAAGATCTGCGGAGTTTATGATTCGCTATAGAGATGCTAATACGGGACTACCTCTGCCTAGTTATGATTTATGGGAAGAAAAGTACGGGGTGTCTTCGTATACGGCATCAGTTGTGTATGGTGCGTTAATTTCTGCCGGACATTTTGCTAAAACACTTGGAAAAGAGGAAGATATGGCTAATTTTTACAAAGAAGCTGAGTCTCTTCGAAGTTCTATATTAAATTATTTATGGGATGATAACGAAAAAAGATTTATTAATTTGGTTGGTGAAAAATTAGAAAAAGATCCAAATCTAGATGTTAGTAGTTTTTATGGAGTATTTAGATATGGTATTTTGTCTCCCGAAGATCCTAAAATGAAAGAGGCGTTTGAAGTTTTGAATCAGAGGTTAAAAAAAGGAAATATAGTAGGTGGCGTTCCAAGATATGAGAATGATGCTTATGCAAATGTGGGTGGAGAAGCTCTCGGTAATCCTTGGTTCGTGACCACTTTGTGGCTGACTCAGTATAAAATTGCTTGTGCTAATTCTGTTAATGATCTAGAAAAAGTCTTTGAAGATATAGAATGGGTTACTAAAAATTCAAAAAATTCTGTTTTATCAGAGCAAATAAATCCGTATACAGGTAGCCCAATATCTGCTATGCCACTTGTGTGGAGCCATTCTGAATTTGTGAGAACAATAGCTCTGTGTGCAAAAAAGAGCGAAGTATTAAAAACAAGCATAAAAATAATTCACGAGTAGTTTTTTGTTATTTCGATACGAGAAATTGTTTAAATAACAATCAAATAATCTTATGGAAAAAATTTCAAAAAAAATAAATTGGCATTCTTTGAACGAAAAAGAATTATTAGAAAAACTAAATACCACAGATCGTGGATTGTCAGAAAAAGAGGCAGAAAAGAGATTAAAAGAATATGGAAAAAATTCGATACCAGAGGGGAAGAAAAAAACTTTGATAGGAATTTTTTTTAGTCAGTTTAAGGATCCTCTAATATACGTTTTAATAATAGCCGGAGTCGTGGTTAATTTTCTTGGAGAATTTACTGATGGTATAATAATTGTTTTTGTTTTATTTGTTAATTCTATAGTCGGCACATTACAAGAGTTTAAAGCAAGAAAAACGATAGATTCTCTAAAAGAATTTACAAGAGGTTTGGCGGTAGTTGTAAGAGATGGAAAAGAGTATGAAATTTTGGATGAAGAATTAATTCCTGGGGACTTGATTGTTATAAGAGATGGCTACAAAGTACCTGCGGACGCAAGACTTATTTCTCTACAGGATTTAAAAATAAACGAGTCTGCTTTGACTGGAGAATCAACGTCTGTCGCTAAAAATATAGATTTAATAGATGAAGAAACTCCTATCCCTGACAGGAAAAATATGATTTTTAAAGGTACTTTGTGTGTTTCCGGACAAGCAAGAGCGATTGTAACCGAAACAGGGGCATCAAGTTATGTTGGACAAATTTCCGAGCAATTAATTGACATTGATACTGAGATGCCATTAAAAGAGAAAATAGGTCAGTTCTCAAAAGTGGTCGGGGTTTCTGTTTTTGTTGGAGTAATATTTATGCTCTCAGTTGGTTATATGAGGGGACTAAATTTTTATGAACTATTCTTCACAGCAACAGCAGTTTCCGTCTCTTTGATACCTGCTGGATTGCCAATTGTTATTACTTTGGTTTTAGCACGGGGAGTTTACAAGATGGCGAAGAGAAACGCACTTGTAAAAAATATGCAGGCGGTCGAAGCTTTGGGGCAAGCAAATGTTATTGCGGTAGATAAGACAGGGACGATAACAAAAAACGAGCTTATGGTGGAGAGGGTTTATGTTGATTCCAAAACTTACACAGTATTGGGTTCGGGGTTTAACTCGGATGGTAATATTATTCTTAATGATAAACCAATAGAGGTATCTAACCATAAAGAGATATTGTTTGCAGGTAAGATTGCAACTTTTTGTTCCAGTGCCAGTGTCGAGTCTACGCACAATGATGAAATAAAAATACTTGGCGATCCTACCGAGGCGGCGCTCGTTGTGTTTGGAGAAAAGACAGGTTTTAGAAAATCTGAATTGGAATCCGAAGAGCCACTAGTTTTAGATATTCCTTTTAATTTTAAATACAAATTTCACGCAACTATTCATAAAATAAAAGATTTAGAATACAAATTATCAATAATAGGTGCACCTGAAAGTATAATTTCTAGAATTTCACATATTTGGACAAATGAGGGAGTAAGAGAAATAAATAATAATGATAAGAACGATATTTACTCAAAAATTGAAGAATTTTCATCTATGGGATTGAGAGTCCTTGCTTTTGCTTATAACAAAGACAATGATAGTTCTATTGATTTGGAGAATATGCCCAAACTTGTTTTTGGTGGATTGTATGCAATGGCGGATGTATTGAGAGAAGAAGTTTCAAAGGCTGTTTCTCTGGTACAAAAAAATGATATAAGAGTAGTGATGATAACGGGCGATTTTGTTGGGACAGCCAAAGCTATTGCCAAAGAGGCAAATATTTATAAAGATGGAGATAAGGTTATTACGGGGGCAGAAATAGATATATTGAGTGTGGAAGAGCTTTCAAAGAGGCTAAAAAATGTGTCTGTCTTTGCCAGAGTTTTACCCGAACATAAATTTAAAATAGTAGAAGCTTACAAGCTAAGAGGCGATATTATTGGTATGACTGGTGATGGTGTAAACGATGCGCTGTCGCTACAAGCGGCCCATCTAGGTATTGCTATGGGCAAAGGTGGTACAGATGTAGCCAAAGATGCCTCGGACATTGTTTTGCTCGATAATAATTTCAAGAGCATAATAGCAGCAGTTGAAGAGGGGCGTTCTATATATGCAACCATTAAGAAAGTTGTTCTTTATTTGATTTCAACAAGTCTTGGGGAGTTTTTTGCAATTGCAGGTTCATTGGTAATTGGTTTACCTTTACCTCTTTATCCTAGCCAAATATTATGGCTAAACTTGGTTACTGATGGTTTTATGGTCGTTACTTTGGGTTTTGAGCCAAAAATTTCTCTAAAAGAAGGTGATAGAGGAACAAATATTTTGACAAAAATTGGTGGGATTAGAGCAATACTTATGAGTTGTACAATGGCGTTTTTTGCTCTCATTACATTTTCTGTATATTACAATATGGGTAGTGCAAAAGCGTGGACCATGGCGCTAACTGTCTTAGCCGCATTTCAGTGGTTTAACGCTTGGAATGTGAGGTCGGAAACCAACTCTGCATTTTATAAACCATTTACCAATAAGTATTTGGTTTTGGGTCTTTTTGGTGCCGTAGGGTCGCATATTTTTGCAGTTTATAATCCTTTTATGCAAAACATATTACGACTTGTCCCATTGGACCCATATGATTGGGCTATTGCCATAGCGGTTGCGTCTTCGATCCTTCTAGTAGAAGAGATAAGAAAAATAATATTTAGCATTAAACGTTAATTAAATTACTTCATTATGTTTAATTTCAGCAAACCTTTGATATTGTGTACTCACGACGGTCAATTTCATGCCGATGATGTTTTTGCTTGCGCTGTGGTAATGATGTGGGCAAACAAAAATAATAAAAAGATAAAAATAATTAGAACTCGAGAAGAATCTGTTATTGTTAAATCAGATATTGTAATAGATGTGGGTGGTTCTTATGACGAAAGATTAAACAGATTTGACCATCACCAAAATGGATTTGAGATGGTAAGAGAAAACAATATTCCCTATGCCTCTTTTGGTTTGGTGTGGAAAAAGTTTGGAAAGAATATTTGCGGAAATGATGAAATTTTAAAAATGATTGATAAAAAGCTTGTAGTACCAATTGATGCCCATGATAATGGAGTGAATCTATCAAAAAATATTTACGATGATATTTCTGAATACACCTTTGGTGTAGATATAATGAATTTGTTTAGGTCAACTTGGGATGAGGGGGCTCACAATATAGACAAAAATTTTAATGAAATATTAAAAATTGCAGTGAAGATTATCGAAAGAGAAATTGAAATTGCTAAAAGTATTATAAAAGGGGAGAATTTGGTACTAAAATATATAGAGAAACAATCCGAACCAGAAATCCTTGTTCTTGATAAATATTTGCCTTGGGAAAGAGTGGTAAGTGATTTTAGAAAAGTTTATGTAGTTGTTTACCCAGATTTTGTTGGTAAAAATTGGGGTGTACAAGTAGCGCGTTCTAATATAAATGACTATTTATCAAATAGAGCCGATTTTCCAGTAGAGTGGGCAGGAAAATCATATGATGAATTAGTAAGAGTATCAGGCGTAAAAGATGCTATTTTTTGCCACAAAGGTTTATTTTTTGCAAGTGCGAAGACAAAAGAAGCGGCACTTGAACTTGCAAAAAGGGTAATAAAAAAGGTATAAATAATGGTATGAGTTCTGAATTTATACCAACAATAGGTCTAGAAGTTCATGCAGAATTAAAGACACAAACAAAGATGTTTTGTGCTTGCAAGAATAATCCAGATGAGGAAAGGCCAAACTGGAATATTTGCCCTGTTTGTATGGGGCACCCCGGCACGCTTCCTGTAATCAACAAAGAGGCTGTAAAGCATATATTGAAGGTGGGCGTGGCTGTTGGAGGTAAATTGGCAGATAAATCAGAATTTGATAGAAAGAATTATTTTTACCCAGATATACCAAAAGGTTATCAAATTAGTCAGTATAAATATCCTCTTGTGTCGGGTGGGGAATTGGCTGGAGTTTTGTTGACAAGGATTCATCTAGAAGAAGATACAGCTAGTTCTTCCCATGGAGAAAGTGGTAATAGTTTAGTAAATTTTAATAGAGCAGGAGTTCCACTCTTGGAACTTGTTACAGAACCTGTTATTCACAGTGCTTCTGAAGTAGTAAAATTTGGAGAGGAGTTACAGTTGTTGTTGCAATATTTGGGTGTGTCAGATGCAAATATGGAAAAGGGCGAAATGCGTTTAGAAGCAAATATTTCTGTGTCAAAGAAAGGAAGTCCAAAATTGGGCACTAAGGTTGAGGTAAAAAATCTAAACTCATTTAGATCGGCAGAACGAGCTGTCATGTTTGAGATAAATAGACACATAGAAACAATTGAAAATGGCGGAGAAATCAAACAAGAAACAAGGGGATGGGACGAGGCAAAACAAGAGACATTTTCACAAAGATCCAAAGAAGATTCTCACGACTATAGATACTTTCCAGATCCAGATCTGCCCAAACTCGCTCTAGGTGATATTGGAGAATTTTCTTATGAGTCGCTAACAAAGGATCTAAAAGAGACACCAGAAAATAGAAGGAAAAGGATTCTGGGTGAGTATGCAGTAAAGAAAGAAGATATTGAATTTTACATAAAAAATACTGATTATTTTGATTTATTTGAAAAAGTTAGTGAGAAGATAAACAAAAAATCATATCAATTATTATCAAATTATATAATCAGTGATATTGCTGGTAAGGACTTTTGTCATATAAATCCTGTTAATTTTGCCGAACTTATTTTAATGATAGAAAAAGGGGAGATATCTTCGCGAGGAGCTAAAGATATAATCGGAATAATGTACATAAAGGACGAAAGCCCAAAAGACATAGCTCTCAGAGAGGGTTTAATTCAAAAAAATGATGAGGAATCTCTCAAAACCATTGTAAATAAGGTGATTTCTTTGAATCCAGAAGTCATAAAAGAGTATAAAGCTGGCAAATTAAGCGCCTTACAATTTCTTGTTGGACAAGGCATGAAAGAATCAAAAGGCTCTGCAAATCCTCAAATTCTAAAAGATTTATTTGAGCAAATCCTCAAATAAATATTCTTTTGCTGTGCTTGTGGACACAAAATTTTTGTAATCTGTTTGTGTTTTGAATTGACCAAGTATTATGTCCTTACTTATAAAATTACCCCACTTATTTGTACTTATGTAGTCTGAGAGAGAGGACCAAGGGTATTTCTCATACTTATTTGACCACTCTTTTATATCCTTAGGATTCTTGTGTATATAGGCTGATAAATGAAGTATTTGGTTGTTGTTTTTAATGTGGACAGCCTTGTATGGTCCATCAAAAACATGACCTTTTCTCCGATACTTTGCATTAAAGTATTTACTGTATGCAGTGAGTACTCTATGCATATACACAGAAATCATATTATCTTCCACGTTGCGGACTAATATATGAAAATGATTATCCATAACACAGAAGCAGTTAAGTTCCAAGCTTTTATCTTTGGTCACATCCGAAAGTTTGTCTGGTTTAAAACCAAAAACGCCTTTTTTAATGAAATTGTTTACGTACCAAAAAGTGTTGTTGATCCGTGTTGGGGAAGTGTAAAGACATAACAAAAAAATAAAACGCACTTTGTCATGCTCGTCAATAAAAATATTCTCTTGATTAGAACCACGAGCGTATAAGTGATAATATTCATTACTTGTAAATGTTTCGTATCTCATATTTTGATAATTTAATAATATCAGGTTAATGGGGGGATGTGTTTTGGGGTGTGGATAAGTATCAAACCCTCAGGTTGTCATATCAATCCCTGAGGGTTTGATATGGATACAATAAGATTTTTATTACATAGTTATGAAATTTATTGTCAAAAAAGATAATAAAATGATCGTGATTTTTTGTAAAAATAGTCAATTGAGGTCATTAGAAAAGTACATTTCTTGTCTATGATCAAAACACAAAACTTTTTTATGTGTGTTTAAATTTAAAATTGACTTTTTGGGTACATTTAAGCATATACTAAATAGGGGGTATGAATAAATTTTATAGTAGAACTAGATACAAAATACAAAAGATAGTTGAGCGGTATGCCTTGTTTATAAATGCCAGTAATATTTGATGGTATTTGTATTTGGTATTAAAAATTACTCAAAGATGTAAATCTGTATCAATGAAAATTCATAAGAATTATATAATTTTGATATGCGGTTTTTTTGGTGAGTTTATACTACTAGCCTAGTGTTGTAATTTGAATATGGTGGACAAAGAAGAATTGATTAAAAGTAAGTTTTGTTTAACTCGTCTATAATGTAGTGTTATAGTATTCCTACAGAATCTGTAAAATTTGAAAAATCTATATTTTAAAAATTAAAAACATATCATATATGATATGTTTTTAATTTTTAAATCAGAGAAAAACTAATCTAGGTGTCTCACCGATAGCTTCTTAATCTCATCTTTTTTTCTCTGTATGACAAGAGGACTCGCTTCAATAAGTTCAATTATTCTTTCTATATCAGAAATTCGGTAAACTCTGTAATTGTTGAGTGGGTGTCTAAGGGCGGTTAGTTTACCAGATTTGTCCCAATTTCTAAGTGTCATTTTTGATACACCCAAAATTGAAGCCGCGTTTTTTATAGTTATATAGTTTTCCATAAGCTTGTTAAACGTTACTAATCATTATACAAAAATTACAACGATTAACAATAAGTTATGTGGATAAGATTTTATAAATACATCAGAATTTTTTCTTGTTTTATTGGTTATGAAATTTGATAGCAGATAGATTAATTAAATAGTGAATTAAATTAAGTTAAATATTATGGTAGATCGGACTGTTATTTGATTTATGAGTTAGAACGTTCGTTTTTGGATAGAAATTTTGCTCATAGAACCTTTTTTGAGTTGGTGATGGTGTGAGTGTAATCTGGCACTTTTTTGTATGTTTTTTTATAAAGATTTTTGATGGTTCATTATCACTTTTTTGATATAATTTAAACTAAATTTTTTTACCTTATTTATCCACAGAAATATTTAGTATCTCGTGTATCCGAGATAGTATAATATCCTTAATGGATAAGCCTATTTTTGAAAAAGGGAAAAAGTATATCTCGGCTAGTAGTGCCGAAAAAATTTTTGGCTACACGACCGATTACATAGGCCAACTTTGTAGATCAAAAAAAGTAGATGGAATTATGATCGGACACTTTTGGTTTGTCTCTGAGAGTGATTTGATTAACCACAAGAAATCTGCAAAAACTAGATTAGCTAGAAGAAAATATAAATCACTTAGATCGGTTAAAAAAATTGATACAACTAAAAAAATTGTTAGTCAAGAAAACCAAGACCATAATAAAAAATATTTTCAAACAGAAGATGTTGAAGGAGCTACTCCTGAAGCCACTTCAATTAATCAAACTGTGCTCGACAGTTCTACTGAGGATTTGTCATTTATCCGCAAAACCTTATATGAAAAAAACACATACCTTCCTTCACTCAAGATTGTAAAGAGCAATAATACTTTCATTACGTATGAATTAGAGGATGAGTATTTTCTTTTCCCAAAGATTACCAAAGCAAACGCAGATAAGTTTTTGCATTCAAAAACTAGTCCAACAGTCATTCAAAAAAATAAAAACAGTGAAATTTTTAATCTTCGAATGTTTAGAAACACTGTCGGTGTTTCTCTCATGGCGGTTTTGTTGCTTATTTTTGTCTGGTCAAAAAATGAAGAAAGTTTGATAGATGCACAATTTGCAACAAGGGCATCTCTGATAAAAGAAAGTTTTGATTTGAGAGAGATTTCAAAAAAATTGGATATGTTTGGTGATCGAGTTTCAAATAAAGCGTCTGTAGTTGCAGGTGTATTTTTGAGTACTGACTATGGATCCGACAAGTATGACTTAAAAAGTACAGATAATTTTATTAGTAAAGCAAAAAAGAAAATTTCTTTCTGGAATTACAAAATCAGAATGGCTGTCATAAAAGTTATGTTTGGAAGTAATGTGGCAGTAAATACTCCTGCTAATTCTGGAGATAAGTTTTTTTATGATGGAGATACGGCGGTTACAAATATATCGGCTGAAAGAGATTCACAAAATTATCCCAATGGTTTGGTCGTCTTACCTTACGCTGAAGATGAGCGTGTAAGACAGACATTAACAAACAACATTCAAAGTTCATTTTCGGATGAAGTTGAAATAAAGGTCGATGAAGATGGTGTGTCAGGCACAATTACACCCGTCTTTAGGGAAAAAAGAGGAGAAGATTATATGTATGTTTTGGTGCCGATGAAAGAGAAAGAATAAATTCTTCAACTCTTTTAAAAATTATTAGTTCAAATTATTAATTTATTAAAATGAATGCAAAAAAAATACACACAAAAGAAATTATAGTTGGGGCCCTCATATTAAGCCTAATAAGCTTTGCTGGGTTCTCAACTTTAGAACCAACCAACTTGCTTGCTATAGAAGATCAGTTTACGGTAAGCGTTTCTGTTACGTCTGAAGTTGCCTTTTCGGTTCCCGCCACAGATGTAACACTAGCTTCTATTCCCGGTTTGACTGGAGGTACGTCAAACGGACAAACACAAGTTGTGGTTGTAACAAACGATAGCGCGGGATACACAATGACACTGAAAGCAAGTTCGACTCCTGCAATGCAAGGGCATACACAGGGTGGAGTAATTCCAAACTACACACCTACAACTCCCGGTGTACCTGACTTTATCTTTTCGGTACCCGCAAATACTGCTGAGTTTGGTTATTCCGTAGAAGCAAGTACAACTTCTGACCTAGCGCCAAGTTGGTTAGATAACGGTACTTCAGCTTGTGGAACCGGATCATCAAATACAGCAGATAGATGTTGGCTTAATGCAACAACAACAAACTATGTCTTAGTAAACAGGAATACATTCACACCAACTTCCGGATCTACTACAACTCTAAAATTCAGACTAACTATAAACCCAAATCCAATACCACTTATTCCTGAAGACGTATACACAGCAACAACCACACTAACAGCAACAACAAATTAACAAACGAGTATGGAAAAAATAAAAATTAAAAAAAGAATAAAGAAACCATTCCTTGCTTTAATGTTTTTGTTGTTTCTTGTTGTTCCTTCTGCATCTGTTTACGCAAATTACAAAATTGAACAATTGGGAGAATATTCTGGAACTAGAGATTTTGTAGTTGGCCCTGGGAAAGTTGATGTTTTATTGAGTCCTGGTGAATCACGAACAATCGATATATATGTAAGTAATAGAATGGGTGAGGATAGAATGTTCGAACTCCAAGTAGAAGATTTTATTGGTTCTGAATCTACAAACCAAACTGTCGTATTGCTTGGAGATGAAAAAGGTCCGTATTCACTAAGAGACTATCTTATTTTTGAGCCAAAAAGATTTGAGCTTAAAAACAATGAAAGAGCTACAATTCCAGTTAAAATATCTGTTCCTCAAGATGTAGAACCGGGGGGTCATTATGGAACTATTCTTGTTACAACAACAACACTAAACCAAGGGCGAGAAGTATCGGGTGCAACCGGTGGTACTGCAATAGTTTCTAGAATAGGAATACTCTTTTTTGTTAGAGTCCCAGGGGACGTCAATGAAAAAGGAGAAGTTACAGATTTCAAAATTGTTGGTGATAAAAAATTCATATCAGGTTCGCCAGTTAATTTCCAGATTCTTTATAGAAACGAAGGTTCTGTTCACTTGAATCCATATGGAGAGATTTCAATCAAAAACATTTTTGGTCAGGAGGTTGGTCTTGTAGAAATAGAGCCATGGTTTGCGATGCCGAGTTCTCTTAGGTTAAGAGAGGTGTCTTGGAGCCCATCATTTTTGTTTGGGAAATATGATGCTGAACTTAACGTTAATAGAGGTTATGACAACATAATTGACACAAAAGTTGTTACGTTTTACGTAATACCTTGGATGCTCGTAGGTCTCGTGTTCGTGTTCTTTGTAATAGTGATTACTCTGATTAAATTGGTTATGTCTAAATTTGAGATTAAAAGGAAATAAATTGTCATAACAAAACAAAATGTTTTTAAAAAAAGAAATTAAATTAAACAAAATTAAATTTTATATTCCATTTTTAATTTTGTTTGTAGTAAACATTTTTTCCTTTGGTCAAGTTTTTGGACAGGTTATGTCTAGTGGTAGTTATAAAATACAAAGTGATAGCATAAATTTTGGAGGAGCTTACTCTGATTCTGCAAGCTACATAATCGAAGATACTTTTGGAGAAATAGCTACGGGTGAATCGGGAAGCACTTCATACAGATTAAAAGCAGGCTATCAACAAATGCAAGAAGTTTATTTAGCAATGACTTCTGCTCCAGATGTTGTATTACTACCATCAATTGCTGGAATCACAGGCGGTATTGCTTCGGGCACTACTTCTGTTGTTGTAACGACAGATAGTCCTTCTGGTTATGAGTTGTCAATAAAGGCTCTTAGTTCTCCTGCATTGACTTGGGGAGCAAACAGTTTTGCTGACTACTCACCAATAGGAGCAGATCCCGATCTAGACTTTAATCAACCTACTGTTTCTCACTTCGGATTCAATCCGTATGGTTTGGATGTTTCAAATGCTTACAAAAATAATGGTTTTTCTTGTAATGCTGGGACTAGTTCAAATGAAAATAAATGTTGGGACGGTTTAAGTACTACAGAAAAAATAATAAGTACTAGAAATAGTGGTAATCATCCAAATGGTGCAACTACCACAATAAAATTCCAAGCAGAAGTTATATACGGAGGAAATCAGCCGGAGGGCACATACACAGCTACTACAACCTTAACTTTGTTGCCAATCTAGAAGATGAAATTAAATTCAAAAAGTAAAAAAATAATATCAGCCTACGTTTGTCTCGTTCTTTTGTTTGGTTCATTTTCTGGTGTAAAAAACGTCTATGCTTCTGAGAGCACTTTTGAGGTGAGTGTAACAGTGACAGATGGTATACCACCAACTGCCCCGACCAACCTCGTCGCTACAGCAGTATCGACGAGCCAAATCAACCTTTCTTGGGATGCTGGGACAGCTTCGGCTGGAATTCTTCATTACAAGATATATAGAGACGGTGTGTTTATAGGAACTACTCCAGATTTATTTTTCTACGACACTGACTTACAAGCAGATACTTTATATGAATATAGAGTGTCTACCGTAGATAATGCAACAAATGAATCGCCTCTTTCTGATTCGGTCCTTGTTACAACTCCAAAACCTGTAGTCGGGCCTCCCGGTGGAAGTTCTTTGATTTTTATCAATATAAACATTGCTACACAGCCAGATTCTGCAGTCATTAATTGGATAACAAACAGGGCTACTTTGGGAACGGTTTTCTGGGGAAAAACAAAAGACTATGAGTTGGGTTCTATACAAAGCAAATTATATATTCCGGCACACAATATAAAAATCTCAGATCTTGAGAGTGATACCTCATACTATATAAAGATACAATCAGTAGATGCTTTTGGTAGACAGGTGGTTGCCGAAACCACATTCCAAACAAAATCATTGCCTGACTTTACTCCACCTTCAAACCCAATAAATTTTGTTGCAATACAAAATGATTCGTCGATAGATTTGTCTTGGAACAATCCACCAGATAAAGATCTAAGAGAAGTGAGGATAATCCGTTCAGACATTTTTTACCCGAAGGACATATTAGATGGAAAAGAAATTTATAGAGGATTAGGCGAATCTTATGTTGATAGAGATGTAGAAAAAGGAAAATTGTATTTCTATACAATTTTTGCGGTAGATAAAAATGGAAATTATGCGTCTGGAGCGATTGCTCATGCTCGCATAGCGCTACCGGGGGAAATAGTAGATCACACTCCTTATATATATGACTTCCTCCCAAAATCCCCGATTGTAGATCAAATGATAGAAGAGTTGTCTTTGTTAGATTTTGAATTTATTCAAGAAGGAAAAATACTTCCATTTGAAAAAAACACAGTTTCTCTTATTGGCGATAAACCATTTACAGTCAGACTGCCTTACGAAAAAGTTCCTGAAGTTTTAAAAACAATTAGTATCACACTCTACGACCCGATAGATCCATCAAAAGTATTCTCTTTCCTTTTGAGGATAAACAAAGAAAAAAATGGTTATGAGGCGGTGATTGCTCCACTTGGCAGATCTGGAAATTACGGAATGCATATATCTATTCTCGATCACAAAAATCAAGGACTAAAAAAAATAGACGGGAATCTTGTTGCATCACTTGCTCTATCAAACAATTTTGTTTTGGCTGACAAAATAACAGGGTTTCTAATTATTTTGTCTGAATACTTCTGGTTCATACTTTTTGTTCTACTCTTGATTTGGTTGTTTAGA
The DNA here is from genome assembly GCA_048499675.1 of Candidatus Zambryskiibacteriota bacterium. Lineage (GTDB taxonomy): Bacteria > Patescibacteriota > Minisyncoccia > Phycocordibacterales > WO2-35-19 > JASNZL01. The sequence goes on along the minus strand of JASNZL010000009.1, from coordinate 43,457 downwards.
AAATTTTGGTTGCTGTTGTTTAAGAAAAAGAAACGATACGAAAATTATGCCTGCCCGCCATTGTCTGCGACTGCAGGCGCTCGCAGGCGGGCGAAAGATACGAAAAGCTACGAAAATTTTTCAAATGACACTAAACTCGACACGAATGAAGAGTCAACAGTTGAGAGTCAACAGTCAATAGTTGAGGAGCAAGAGTTTAGAGATAAGAGTCAATAGTCAACAGTAATTAGTGGGTAAAAGTTTAAAACAAAACATAAAAAACAAAAAAGCAGATAGATGAAAGATTTTATTAGCAAAACAACATATCACAAAATCATCAACACTATAATAATAGTGGGACTTCTTTTCCCTTATGGTTTTGCTTTTCCAGAAATTGCATCTGCTAATTTTAATGAACAAATAAATTATCAAGGTAAACTAACCAATTCCTCAAACACCGCTGTTGCCGATGGTCTATACCATATGAAGTTTAGACTCTACACACAGGCAGTGGGCGGTAGTCATATATGGGAAGATGATCGTTCGGCAGTTGTTGGTAATAGGATAAATGTAACAAATGGATTATTCTCTGTTTTGCTCGGTTCTTCCACTCCTCTCACATCAGTAAACTTCAATCAAGACCTCTGGCTTGAGGTAGAAATTGGCGGTACCGACGGTGTCACTTGGGAGACTCTGTCGCCAAGGAAAAAACTCGGTGCGGTCCCTGCCTCCTTTGAAGCAGATAGACTTGATGGTTTATCAAGCGAGCAATTCCTACGAAGCGATGCTGTAAACGCTACAACAACTGCAAGCACCTACTTTACAATAATTCAAAATGGCGCGGGCAAAATTGCAGAATTTTTTGGTCCAAGCTCCTCAAGTGTTCTTTCTGTAACATCGACTGGTAGAGTTGGTATTGGTTCTACCACTCCAAATGCGACACTAAGCGTAAATGGTAATTCATATATATCAGGCACCGCTTTCTTTGGTGGCGGAATTACGAGCACAAGCACCTTAAATATCTCCGGACTTTCAACACTGCAAAATATAATGGCCGGACAAGCAACGACGACAAATCTTGCCATCACAAACATTACCTCCTCACTGCTCAAAACAAACGCTTCTGGCTCGGTTGTTCCTGCGATTCTTGGTACAGATTTTGAAGCGCCACTTACTTTCTCTGGAGGACTCACAAGGACAGCAAACAACATCGCCCCAACTTCTGGCTACAACATACCCCTAACTGCAAGCACTACTGATTGGAACATTGCATATATAAATAGGATAACGAGCGCTCTCTATCCTCTTCAAATATCTTCCAACAACATCTCCCTTGCTTTTGGCACGACCACCGCAAACACTTGGTCACAATTACAAATATTCAACGGAGGCGCTACAACTACAGAACTCACAGCGACCGGCAATACATACCTTGCGACTTTGGGTGGCAGAGTGGGAATAGGGAGCACAAGCCCATCAGCACTTCTTTCTGTCCAAGGCGAAACTTTGGCTCAATTCTTTACCGCGTATGGGACTACCAGCACGACGACAATCGCAGGAAATTTGAGTGTAGGCGGTGGCGCTTTGACACACAATTCCTCAACTGGTGTCACATCAATTGATAACTTGGCGCTCGGAAATATAAATTTTGAAGCTGATTCAGGAATCGTCTCTTGGATTGATATGCCTGTCACCTCGGCTTCGACTTTGGGTACTGTCAATTCATACACCGCTCAGATAGACGGCAACCCAATGTTTACTATCTACTCCGAATCAGACGGGGTCGGTGGAACCCAAAACCGCAGGATTGGAATAGGGACAACTACTCCATTTGCAAAACTTTCAGTCAATCCTGTAGCGGGTGATGTGGTCAGCTTCGTCATCGGTTCATCGACAGCGACACAACTCTCTGTATCAGCACTTGGTTTTGGTACGACCACTCTCTCAGGATTAAACATCTCCGGTCAAGCAACCACCACTTCAAATGTCGGCATCAACCTATCGGGTGGATGTTTTGCAATCGCAGGTAGTTGTTTGACTTCGTACTCTGACTCAGTAGTCAATGCTTACATCCACGCATCAACCACAATTCCAAAAACATACACAGCAAATACATTTACTGCTCTCCAAACTCTAAGCGGAGGACTCACTGTTTCTGGCAACACTACACTTTCATCTGTTGCAATTAATTCACTTCTTTCAACAAACGCTTCAGGAATTATCACAGCCACCTCAACTCCAACATTTGGTAATTTCAATGCTACTTCAACTACCGCTACATCAACCATCTCAACAGGTGGCTTCACTGTTGGCAATTCCCAATTTATAGTTCAGCAAAATTCTGGTAGGGTTGGCATCGGGACGACAAATCCTCAGAGTAACCTACATTTGTACGGCGCATCAACTGCTGGATTAATGTTTGGGCAAGGTTTGAATACTGGGGAAGTGGGTGGTTGGTTTACATTTAATACCACCGGTAACGGAACACTAACTTACTACGGAGCAAAGACAGGTACGGGATATGGAAATTTTGTGATTCAAGCAAGCGGAGGTAACGTCGGCATTGGAACAACTAGCCCAAGTGCAAAACTATCAGTCAAAGGTGGTGGGACAACTACAGGTAGAGCATTTGCAGTGAGTGACAGTGCTGACACAGAAAGATTTACTATTTTGGATAATGGGAATGTTGGGGTGGGGACGGTGAGTCCGAGTGAAATGTTGCATGTATATTCAACTGTTGGTAGTGCGAAAATTAAAGCACAATCTACAGCTCTGTCATCTCAGGCAGAAATCTCATTCCAAACAGTTGGGGGTGCGGGTATATTTTCTTTAGACCAAGCAGGAAATATGGTGTTTAGAACAAGTCAAGGAGGACTATATTTTGATAACTTTGGAAGTGGTTCTGTTATATTTAGAACAGGTGGAGCAAACCAGAGACTAACAATAAGTGGGGCAGGTAATTTTAATTTTAATTCTGGGCAACTATATATAAGACAAAATGATGGCAACGTCGGAATCGGCACCACATCACCATACGCAAAACTTTCTATTCACGCAAACAATGGTGAGACAAATACAACACTATTCAATATTGCAAGCTCAACTGGAAGCGCAACAACTTCACTCTTTACTGTTTTGAATAATGGGAAAGTTGGAGTAGGAACTGCAAGCCCATCTCAAGAACTTACTGTTATTGGAACGGCTTATGTGACCGGAAATTATATTGTTGGGGCTGGTGGTGGACTTAGAGATTCAACTACTCAAAATCAGAGATTTAATGTGGATGCAACAACGGCAAGCATTTGGACTAATAATCAAAACAGAATCATTGTAAATCAAGATGGAAATGTGGGGATTGGCACCACTACTCCAAATGTTGGTTTTCATGTAAACAACGCGGGAGATGGTGCGATAGAAGCACTCTCAGTTGCTCCAACGAGAGGCGCTTTGTTTGGAAATAGTACAACGAATGCAGTCTTGGCTCTGGGTGTTAACGGTGGCAATGCTTCTTGGATTCAAGCTAGAACAAAAACAGCGGGAGGCATCGCTCTTGATATGACATTAAATCCTTTGGGAGGAAATGTGGGGATTGGTGTTGTTTCACCGGGAGCCAAACTTGCTATACAAGGTTCTGCTTCCGCGGATATATTTAGAATTGCAACCTCAACAGGTGGGACCGTGATTGAAGTTAATCAGTGGGGCTCTTTTATTCAAAGACTTTCATCTACGACCGCTTTCTCTATTCAAACTTCTGCTGGTTCTCCTGTTTTTGAGGTAGATACTTCATCAACGAATAATTCTGGTATAGACATAACTGCGTCTGCGGGGCAGACATCAAATCTGTTAAATATGTTTTCTTCTGGCGGAACATTCCTGTCTGGATTTACTGCTTCAGGAGGTTTGTTTATGAATATTTCAAGCACAACAGCGTTAAATATTCAGAATGGTTCTGGTTCTACTGCTCTTGTTGTAAATAGCGCAAGTCAAAGCGTTGGTATAGGAACAAGTACTCTTACTTACACCTTGAATGTAGACGGAGATAGTGCTTCAAGTTATATCGCTAGAATAAATAACAAAAACACAGGTACTGGAGCAGATGGACTTTTGATTTCGCTTGGTGTTGCAAATGCAAGCAGAACAACGGGCAACTACTTTATTGGATTTTCTGATGGTGCGGGAACTGTGGCCGGTAAAATCCAAGGAGGTGCAAGTGCTGTCGCATATACAACATCAGGCGCTGACTTGGCCGAATACTTCAGAGTGGCAGATACAAATAACTTGCCTGTTGCGGGTGAGATTGTAATGCTCGATCAAGTTGGAGAAAATGCTGTTTTGAGAGCAGATTACCAAACTTTGGGAATGAACGAACCGGTTGGAATTGTTTCCACAAATCCCGGATTTGTTGGAAATGGTCCAGTGTGTAAGGTGGGTGATATTGATTGTGATGTTAATTACGAAAAATACAATGTCCTTGTGGCTTTGGTCGGACAGGTGCCAGTAAAAGTTTCAAATGAGAATGGAGATATTGCAGTTGGTGATTATTTGACATTATCATCAACTACTCCGGGGGTTGCTGTTAAAATGATAGAAAGTGGATATACTGTTGGGCGCGCATTGACTCTTGCGACTACAACTGAAAAAGTGGTGGACGGGATTACGACAACAAGTGAGATTACTATAGTTTTGGTAGAAAAAGGTTGGAGAGATGTTGGAGGTGTAGAAATTGCTGATTTGAATGGTGGCGAAAGTTTGGAAGTACCGACTGTGTTTGCTGGGCTATTTAATTTCTTGAAGAAAATCGGTTTGGAGATTGGAAATAATTTTGTAAAACTTGTTAATCTAGTTGTAGAAAAAATTACTGCGCAAAGAGTGGAGACTGAAGTGTTGTGCTTGGATGATGTGTGTATTACAAAGACTGAGTTACAACAGATTTTGAATTCGGCAGGGCAGAGTCCGGCAATTGATGGTGGAACTTCGGGAGGTGAATCAGGGGGAGGTAGTACTGACGATAATACTACAAGCGATGATACTTCGGGTGAGGAAACAGTAAGTGATGGGACCACAGTTTCGGAAACACCGGTTGAGGAGCCAGTAGAGGAACCGGCGGTTGAAGAGCCGGTAGTGGAGGAGTCGGTAGAGGAACCAGTAGTTGAGGAGCCGGTTGTAGAAGCTCCGGTTGAGCCATCTTCTACAGAAAATCCATAGGACCGATAGGACGAATGGGTCCGATGGGTCGAATAAGTCGGATAGGTCAAATAGGACCAATAAGACGAATGGGTCCGATGGGTCGAATAAGTCGGATAGGTCAAATAGGACCAATAAGACGAATAAGACCAAGTAGGACGTATAAGTCAGAAAGGGTCAATTAAAAAAAGAAAATGAAAAGAAATTTTAAAAAAATAATAATAATCACGATACTTCTGGGAACTTTGCTTTCGGTTATTGTGTTTACGGATTTGTTTAGTACGAGAGAGGCTGAGGGTGCTTGGTACTCGACCGGAGGCACTTGGACAAACAGAAAACTAATCACCGTAGACAATACCAAAGTCTCTGGCTCATCAAACCTGACTGATTTCCCAATGCTCGTATCTGTCACAGACAGCGATTTGAGACACACTGGAAGTGGTGGAAAGGTGGGCAAGACAGACGGGACAGATATATTATTTACCTCAAGTGATGGGACAACCAAACTAAGTCACGAGATTGAAAGATATGTATCAACCACAGGAGAGCTAGTTGCTTGGGTGAAGATACCAACACTCTCATACAACACCGATACTGAGATATATATTTATTATGGTAATTCGGGAGCGAGTGATCAGCAGAACATTACCTCTGTCTGGAGTAATTATGTTGGGGTGTGGCACTTAAACCAAGACCCTTCTGGCTCTGCACCTCAAATGCTTGATTCTGGACCGAATGCTCTACATCTTACAAGTAATGGTTCTATGACAACGGGAGATTTGATTGCTGGCAAGATTGCTGGAGCTATAGATTTTGATGGAACAGATGACAGGCTATATAGAAACCACGAAGCAGCGTTGAGTATTGGAGGTTATAGTATAACGATGCAAGCTTGGGTATATGATGATGGAGGAACAAACTCTGGTAATATATTAGGAAAAACTTCATCTATTTGGACGTATGGTTTAATTGTTAACCACGCTTCACAATTGATTCAAACGAGTTTTACTACTGGTGCCAGTTGTTCTGTTTATGGAGGAGTTGGTGGTTTAAATTTTATGCATAATAAATGGACTCAATTTTCAGTTACTTATGATGGTTCTAATATTAGATTGTATACAGATGGTTCACAAGCTGGCACTTGTGCTTTTACTAGCGCTATTCCAACTAACACAAACAATTTTGCAATTGGTGATAGGACAAATGCAACCACAAACCCTTGGGATGATGGAATAGACGAAGTGAGATTGTCTACAAATGTTTTAGGAGCTGATTGGATAGCGACTGAATATAACAATATGAATAGTCCAAGTACTTTTTATACTTTTTCTTCTGAGGAAGAGCCTCCAATTGACACTGTCCCAAATGTTTTAGTGAGGAATAAAGACATAAGTTATGGTTGGTACTCGACCGGAGGCACATGGACTCACCGAAAACTAATCACCGTAGACAATACCAAAGTCTCTGGCTCATCAAACCTAACAGATTTCCCAATGCTCGTATCTGTCACAGACAGCGATTTGAGACACACTGGAAGTGGTGGAAAGGTGGGCAAGACAGACGGGACAGATATATTATTTACCTCAAGTGATGGGACAACCAAACTAAGTCACGAGATTGAAAGATATGTATCTTCTACAGGAGAGCTAGTTGCTTGGGTGAAGATACCGACTCTTTCATACAATTCGGAGACACCTATATATATGTACTTCGGGAATTCGGGGGCGAGTGACCAGCAAGATATTGCAAATGTATGGACGGGTTATAGAGGAGCTTGGCATTTAAAAGATGGGACGACTTTAAATTCTAATGATTCTACATCAAATGCTAATAATGGCACTGCTTCTAATGTTACTGCTGTTGCAGGTAAAATTGATGGAGCGGGTTCGTTTAATGGAAGCACTTCTTCAATTAATGTCGGCTCTGCTTCTTCGTTGGATGACGTTGGATCACAAACAATGAGTTCTTGGATATATGTTGTTGGGGCTGGACAAAATGGTTTCGGCTTTATTTACAGCAAAACACCATCAGGAAGCTCAGATGGTCCAAGAATATTGACTGTAGATAACCCAAATCCACAAAATAGAATAGGTTTTGGTTTTAACTCATCTGGGTCTGCTGGGCGTCCTGTTAGAGAAACAGTTAATGATATTTATACTAGAAATTCGTGGGCTTATGTTGTGGGTACGTGGGATGGTTCGCTGAGCGCCACAGGATTAAAAATATATGTTGATGGAGTAGAGGCGGCTTATTCATCTGGTACGGATGGGGTGACGGCAATTGTTTCTGATGCTCCTGATACAGCTTTTATTGGGAATAGAACTGGAGGTGCAAGAACTTTTAATGGAAGGATAGATAATATGAGGGTGTATGCAGGAGTTAGAAGTAGTGACTGGGTGATGACTGAATACAACAACCAAAATAGTCCGAGTTCGTTTTATGGATATGGGGGGCTTGAGTCTTTGAATAGGGAGACAGGTAGTGGAGGTGCGCCGGCGAAGCCGGTGAATGTGAGAGGGGGAGTGAAATTCAGATAAGGTAATAGGACTAAATGGACCAATAGGACGAGCAAAAAATAGGACTTATTGGACGAATAAGACGGATGAAAAAAGGGGGAATAGGTCTGATTAAGAAACAGAAAAGTGAAATAGGAGGAAGGAAAAGAGAAAATAGGACAAATAAAGACGAATGGAACTAATAAGTTTTATTCTTTGTAGTTTCTAATTGCTTGGACCACTACACTGTCTTCTCTTAAGTCTTCGTAGAACATTATGTGAGATTTGTTTATATGCATACTGTCGGTTGGCCCATGAATTTCATTGCCGAGTTTTACTAAATTAAATCTTGGTTGGTTAATACTTTGGATGGGGGTACCTGCACCGTCATTACTTTCATTTGCTTGAACATAAAAAACATTCTTTAAAACAAGTTCGTCTTTTGAATTTTTTATCATTATACCGAAATATACCTGATTGTTTGAAAGAAATACTGCAGAATAATTGTTTGGTTCTTTTGTTAATAATTTAACTGTAATGTCTCTAGCAAAAAAGATAATGAGTAAAATAACTAAAATAAAAAATAGAGTAAAAAATATTTTTTTTAACATAACCCAAAAGCCTCTTTTTTTGGTTGGAACATTTTCTTTTTGTGACAGGCTGTCTTTGGGTCCCGTCTGTATCTCTGGAGACTTGTTTTGTTGGCTGAATCTTATTTCATTCATATATATATTTTAGTTTTAATCTTAATTTAATTCTAGCATAAATATGAAAATACTTATTATTATGTAAGCGTAAATATGTGTGGAAAACTTGATAAATAAATATACAAATAGTGATATAATAATAACAGGAATTAATATTAATAATTTATAAAAAATGGAAGAAAATACTCAAATGCATTCAAAGTTTGATTTTGGAAAAATCTTTGAATACTGTCTCTTATTATTAGTTTTCTTAACTCCTCTTATATTTATACCTAGCTTCTTTTTGTCTTTGTATTCTGTCAAAGTTGCTTTTTTGGCAACTATAATCGTTGTGTTTCTGGGGGCATTTTTGGGGAATACTCTTTCAACTGGGAAAATATCTTTTCCTAAATCAAAGTTTCTAATCCCAGTTGCTCTGTTGCCACTTTTTGCTCTAATATCTTCTTTTTTCTCGGGTGCAATATCAAAATCTGTTGCGGGTGTAGTCTTTGATTTAGGAACTTCTGGTTCACTCTTTATACTATCGCTCCTGTTCTTCATCGCAATATTTGCGTCAAGAGGAGAAGCGCGGATTGGTATTAAATCAATATATGCGCTTCTGTTGTCTTCGGTTGTAGTTATACTCCACCTTTTACTTAGAATTTTTGCAGGGTCACTGCCAGAAAGTTTTGGTATGAGAATCCCTAATTTTTTGGTTGGTGGCATGATAGATACCACAATATTTTTGGGTGTTGTTGTGATTGCTCTCCTATCAATTCTAAACACATTTACGTTGAGCAATAGAACAAAATATCTAATGTATGTAGTCCTTGCTTTTGCTGTTTTGTTTATTGGAGCTTCTGGATTTATGCCAGCAATTGTTGTAATTGGTTTATTTTCTCTAATATATTTTGTTTACACTTTTGCTTGGTCAGTTGGGTCACAGAATAATATTTCACAGTCAGGAACTCAGGGAACACAAAAAGCATCATTTCCTTCACTCTTCGTTTTGATTCTTTCTGTAGTGTTTATTCTCTCTGGGGGGGCTTTGTCTGGATATTTGTCTAATATTTTTAATGTTAATATGGTAGAAGTTAGACCAAATACTCTAACCACCTTAAGTCTTGTTGGTGACTCTCTCTCGGTAAATCCTGTGTTTGGTGTTGGTCCTAATATGTTTAAAGAGTTGTGGGATTTGCAAAGACCGGTTGATATAAACTTAACGCAGTTTTGGGCTTCTGAATTTGCCTTTGGTTCTAGTTTTGTGTTTACTTTATTCTCAACTATCGGTCTGCTGGGTATATTGTCAATTTTGTTTTTCTTTGGCTTGTATATTCTTTCGGGGTATAAAGCAATATTTTCTTCAAGTTCTGATTCGAGAAATAGATTTGTCTCTACTACAACGTTCTTTATATCCCTCTTTATTTGGGTGATGGCGTTTGTTTATGTTCCTAGTATCGCGCTTTTGGCTTTGGCATTTATCTTTACAGGTATTTTTGCGGGGACTTTGGTGGCGCAGGGAATTGCAGAAAATATGGAATTCAATATATTCAGAAATCCAAAAGCAAATTTTGCTTCGGTTTTTGTAATCGTGGTGCTTCTCATTTCTTCGATTGCCGGAGGATATTTTGTGTGGGAGAGGGTGGTCGCTACTTCTATGTTCCAGAAGGGTAATGCGTTAGGCGCGATTAATTTGACTCAAAATGATGTTTACTGGAGAGGTGTGGCTGAACTGTCTGTTGCAAGAATTTCTGAGATAGCAAGTAGGGCATCTAATCCAGAGCAACTTTCTGAGGCAGATAGAAACGAAATACAGGGCGCAATATCAGATGCCATCCTTTCAGCAAGAGAGGCTATTAATTGGAACAATAAGGATTTTCAAAACTGGTTTGCGCTGGGAAGAGTGTATGAGATTTTGGGTGGTAGTGGAATAGAGGGTTCCTTGGAGAATGCAAAGAGCGCTTACGCAGAAGCATTGAACAGAGCGCCAAATAACCCAGCAATTCCTTTGGCATTTTCTAGAATTAGTGCACTAGAGAATGATTTGGAAGGAGCAAAAAATTACATTGCTGAAGCTCTCCGAATGAAAAATAATTATAGCGATGCATATTTTACTTTGGCTCAAATAGAGGTGGCTACAAATAATATAGAAGGCGCGATTAGGTCTGTAGAGTCTGCAACTATTGTCGACCCGTCAAATTCTGGACTATTCTTTCAATTGGGTCTTCTAAAATATAATAGGGATGATTTTTTGGGAGCTTCCCAAGCTTTTGAGAGAGCAATTGTTTTAGTTCCAGATTTTGCCAACGCAAAATATTTCTTAGGTTTGTCTTACGATAAACTGGGTAGAGATGCTGAAGCAATTGCAGTGTTTGAAACTGTGCTTACAACAAATCCAGACAGTGAAGAAATTTCTCTTATTCTTGATAATTTGAGGGCGGGTAGAGATCCTTTTACTGGAGCAACTCCTCCAATTGATGTGGATCCGCAATCAAGATCAGAACTTCCGTTAGAGGAGTAGTGCTTTTGGTAAGGATATGATATTAAAACCCATCTATTATCACTATGAGGTAATGGATGGGTTTGTTGTAAGAGGAAGGAAGGGGGGCGGGAAATAGGACTTATTGGACGGATAGGACAAATAGGACGTATAAAAGGGAAATGGGACCGATAGGTCGAATAGGACGAATAGGACTAATAAGACTAATCGGACGGATAGGACAAATAGGACGTATAAAAGGGAAATAGGACCGATAGGTCGAATAGGACGAATAGGACTAATAAGACTAATCGGACGGATAGGACAAATTAAAAAGGGAAAGAAAAAGAGAGAGGAAATAGGACTTATAGGACGAATGGCGGGCGGGGAGGGAAATAGTACCAATAAGACTAATAGGACGAATAAGGCAGAGAAGGGAAATAGGACGTATAAGACCGATGAGGAAAGAGAGGGGAAATAGGACGGATGGGGCTCATAGGACAAATAGGACAGATAAGGAAAAAGGAAGATGGGGTGGATAAACAAATAGGACGAATTGGGGCAAGATAAAATAAAAGGGGAGAGTTGAAACGGTAAAGTTAAAGAGATAAAAAAGAAATTAACAAAAGTATGAAAAAGGTGATTTACACAGGACTGTTTGTGGTGATTGTTATTCTAATAATAATTTACTTTAGTGGTGGTGAAAAAGGTCCTAGAAGTCTTGGTGATATTTTGGATATAGATACAAAAGGGGTTTATGGCAAAACCGAGATGTTGGTATTTGTCCATTCAACACTTGGTTTTAGTTTTGATTATCCAAGTTCTCACACCCTATCTATTGTAGAAGATGGATTTGGTGAGGGTATTTTGGTTTTGAGGGAAGGAAAGGGAATGCAAGTCTATATTTCGGAAGTTGATACTAGTGTAAAAGTTGATTCAAATACTGTAAGGAGAGATTTGGCGGGTGAAAAAATAGAATCACTTTTGGATATAGAATTACCAAAGGCAAAAATTTCTGCTGTGAGTTTTGCTTCAGAACACGAGACAATGGGAAGAGTTTGGGATGTTTGGTTTATTCAGGAAGGAGTTTTGTATCAAGTAACTTGCGAGGAAGGAGAAGAGGAGTTGCTTAAGATGTTTGTGGAGAGTTTTTCGTTTTAGGAGTGTGTTAATAAATTAGATTTAAGATTTAAGATAAAAAGACATATAAAATCAAAAATCAGAGTCTCATATGTTTCTGAACTTATGCAGAAGTATAGGGAAAAATTTTTACTGAATTTTTAATTTCTAATTAGGGTTTAGGATTTATTTAGGTTAATTAGTATAATTAGGTTAATTACGATGCAACAAGCTCTCATCAAAATAATCATATTTAGTTTGCTGTTTATAGCTTTACCAACTCCGCGTACAGCGACTGCTGCGGTTTTGGCGCGCCCCCCATCAAACCTTGGTTTGGTAGGGTATTGGAATTTTGACGAAGGGGTTGGAACAGTTGCGGGGGATAGTAGCGGGAATGGGAATAATGGCACACTCGTTGGAGGTGTAGAATGGACAGATGGAAAAAGGGGGAAGGCATTAAAACTTGATGGAAGTAGTGGGTATGTAAATGCTGGGAATAAAGACTCTTTTAACTTTGGGACGCAAGATTTTTCAGTTTCGTTTTGGATCAAAACAAATGATTCAAGAAGTAATGTTGGTATAATTAATAAATATGGTAGTAATGGGTCAGTAACCACTGGTTTTGTTGTCAGAATGTTTAATGGTGAAGTTTGTACTCATTTCCAAGATGTCTCTAGTAATGTTGCTTGTAATACCACATCAGGTAATACTTATGTTGGGAACAATGAGTGGAATTTTGTTACGGTGAATTATAGAAGGAGTTCTGATGCGGAGTTTTACATAAATGGAACTCTAAAGCATACGGTGAATATATCAAGTCGAAGTGGATCTATTTCGAATAATGCAAATTTAACTTTCGGTACTCATTCGTTTAGACTGGATGGATTTTTGGACGACGTGCGGATTTATAATCGAGCGCTGTCATCTGGAGAGATTGCAAGGCTTTATTCAAGCGGGCAAGCGACAAGGAAAACAGTTTCTAATCAAGGACTTGTTGGGTATTGGTCGTTTGATGAAGGAGCTGGAACAGTTGCGGGAGACAGTAGTGGGAATGGGAATAATGGGACCATCATTGGCGCCACTTGGACGGATGGAAAGAGAGGGAAGGCTTTAAGTTTTGATGGAATTAATAGTTATGTTGATGTGAATTTAATAAATTCAGGACTGACAGGCTCTCAAACTATTTCGGCATGGATGAAATCTAACGGGCCACCGACTGGGAAACCTCATCAAACGGTTTTGGCAACAGACAATACCTATCTATACGGAGTAAAATTGATGACATATAAAAATATTAACCGTGTGGGTTTATGGGTTGGTAACGGCTCATCAGCTTATGAAGCTTTTGTTAATGCGAACGTAAATGACGGGAAATGGCATTTTGTATCCGGCGTGTATGATTACAATGCTGGGACAGTAACAATATTCATTGACGGTGTTGCTTATAGCCCTATAAATTCTGGTCAGATAACTGTTAATATATCCACTTTTGGTAAAATTGGCAGAGACTATCATAATAGCGATTACTCTTATAACGGACTAATAGACGATGTTCGTATCTACAACCGAGCTTTATCAGCCGGAGAAATACAAAAACTTTATGAACAGAGTAGTGCGACCATAAACTCTTCCCAAAATAATAAAATGACTGATGGTTTGGTTGGGTTGTGGAGTTTTGATGGTAAGGATATTTCGGGCACGACTGCTTATGATAGGAGCGGGCAGGGGAACAATGGAACGATCACTGGTGCAAAACCAACTATTGGTAAGATAGGTCAGGCGTTGGAGTTTGATGGAACAAATCAATACGTAATAATAAATGATAGCGACAATTTGGATGTTACAAAAATTACTATGTCCGCTTGGGTAAAGGGAAATTCCTGGGCTGGTGCGGATAGAAGGGGAGTAATAATTAAAGGTACATATTATTTAACAATTGTACCAACAGGGAAAATTGAAGTTTTTGCATATGGTAAAAGTCCAGCAGGATATCATAGTTCTGGTGCCACTCTTGAAACTAACAGGTGGTATCATATTTTGTGCACGATAGACCAAACAGGTTTCAGTATATATATTGATGGACAGTTAGATAAATTTATTTCTGCAACTGGTAATATTACAGTTAATGCAAATAATTTAGCTATTGGTTCTGAATGGAATGGGTTAAATAGATTTTTTAACGGCTCGATTGACGACGTGCGGATTTATAATCGAGCGTTGTCGGCGGAGGAGGTGAAGCAGTTGTATCTAATTGGGAAATAGGACTGATAGGACCAATAAGTCGGATGGAGCAAATAAGACAGATAGGACTTATAGGTTGGATAGGGTAAATAAAAAAATTGGACAGATAGGACAAATTAAAAAGGGAAAGAAAAAGAGAGAGAATTGGACGGATAAGTCGAATAGGACGGATAGGGCAAATAAGGCAGAGGAGGGAAATAGGACGGATAGGACTAATAGGACGGATAGGACGAATCGAAAAAGGAAAGAAAAAGAGAGAGGGAATCGGACGGATAAGTCGAATAGGACTGATAGGACGGATAAGTCGAATAGGACGGATAGGACAAATAAGGCAGAGGAGGGAAATAGGACTTATAGGTCGGATAGGGCAAATAAAAAATGAATAGGACGGATAGGACGGATGGGACGAATTAAAAATAAAATTAGAATTACAATTTGAATTAGAATAAAATTAGAATTAAAATTAAAAATTAAATTAAAAAAATGACTGATTTAATTGCAAAACATGGTGGCTACAACAAACTCAAATCTTTTCAGAGCGCCGAAATAGTTTTTGATTTAACTTTTGAATTTTGCAAACTTTACGTCAAATCGTTTAAAATGAAAGAACAGATGGAGGGGGCGGCGAGAGCGGGCAAACAAAACATAAGCGAAGGTAGTTTAAATTCGGCTACCTCAAAACAAACCGAGATTAGGCTTTTGAATGTTGCCAGAGGTAGTCAGGAGGAATTAAAAAACGACATTTTGGATTATTTGAGAGTAAACAACCTCTCAATTTGGAAGAAGGACGATCCTCGAACGATTGAGATTAGGGAGATTGCGAGATTGCCCGAAAAGACGAGTAAAACATACTCGGCTTATATGAAGCATCCAGAAATTGCTGGGAATTGTTTGCTTTGTCTTATTAATCAAACCAATTATTTGCTTGATAATCAGATAAAAGTTTTGGAGGAAGAGTTTAAGGTGAATGGGGATTTTAATGATAGGAAGAGGGAGGTGAAAAAGGAGCAGATTTTTGGGAATGATGATGAGGTGTACGCTAGGATTTTAAAAGAGAACGGTCGTAAGAGGTTGATAGACGGTAGGGTGGTTCCAATTGAAGATGACGAAGAAGGAAAAGGGGACGAAGAAAGCGGAGGGAAATAGGACCAATAGGTCGGATAGGACGGATAGGACGAATAGGACGGATAGGACAAATAAGGCAGAGGAGGGAAATAGGACAAAAAAGACAGATAGGACGGATAGGACGGATAGGACTAATAGGACGGTGGGACAAATTAAAAAGGGAAAGAAAAAGAGAGAGGGAATCGGACGGATAAGTCGAATAGGACTGATAGGGCGGGGAGGGAAATAGGACTAATAGGACAAATAGGACTTATAGGTCGAATAGGACGGATAGGACAAATAAGGCAGAGGAGGGAAATAAGACAGATAGGACGGATGGGACGGATGGGACGAATCGAAAAAGGAAAGAAAAAGAGAGAGGGAATCGGACGGATGGGACTAATAGGACGGATAGGACTAATAGGACGAATAAGGCGGAGGAGGGAAATAAGACAGGTCGAATTTGACGGAAGGGGAAGGAAAATAAGTTGGATAGGGAAAAAAGAAGAAAAAAGTAGAAGGAAGATTGGATAATGGAACTAGGGAAGTGAGTTTTGCGTTTTAAAAAAAGGTTTTTTGTGCTATTTTTTATTAATAATGGTAAAGAGGATAGTAAACTCTATAGCGCTAAAAATTAACGGAGTAGGAGAGGCGGCATTTTGGCTAGCTCTTTTTTCTTTCTTTTCACTTATTTTGGCACTCCTTCGCGATAGGATGCTCGCTCATAATTTTGGTGCAGGACTTGAGCTTGATATATATTATGCCTCTTTTAAAGTACCGGATTTGATTTTTGTGACTGTTGCTTCTTTGGTTTCTATCTCTGCCTTGGTGCCCTTGTTTGCAAAAAAAGAAACGGAAGGTGAAAAACATTTGAAGGATGCAACCGATTCGGTGTTTAGTATCTTTTCGGTTCTTATTGTTTTGTTTTGTGGACTCGCATATTTTTTGATGCCGATTATAGTTAACTTTTTTTATTCTACCCTTTCTCTAAATACGATTAATGAAATAATTCTCTTATCAAGAGTTTTACTTTTATCGCCGCTTCTTTTAGGTTTTTCTAATTTTTTTGGCAGTATAGTCCAGTATGAAAAAAGATTTATTTTGTATTCAATAAGTCCGATACTTTATAACCTTGGTATTATCATTGGAATTTTTGCTTTGAGCGAAAAAATAGGTATTTCCTCAGCGGTTTTTGGAGTGATACTCGGAGCTTTTATGCATCTCTTGCTTCAGGCAATTTTTGTAATGCGGTCAAAACTCAGGCCGAGATTTATTAAAAGAATTAAATGGGAAGATGTGTTAGAAGTAGGAAAATTGTCGGTTCCACGAACACTTGCCCTTTCTATTACAAGTTTTGTTGGTTTTTTCTTTGCTGTTCTTGCTTCTAGAATGGAAACTGGTTCTATTGCGATATTTAATCTGTCTTGGAATTTGCAATCGGCTCCAATTTCTCTTATTGGTGTTAGTTTTTCTTTGGCGGCTTTTCCGGCTCTTGCACTATCTTATGCAAAAAAAGATATGGTTGGTGTAATAGAAAAGATTTCTCACGGATTAAGGCAAATCATTTTTTGGTCCCTCCCTTTTACAGTTTTTATAATACTTTTGCGAGCTCACATTACCAGAGTTGTTTTGGGTTCTGGGTCTTTTGATTGGCTTTCTACTAGGCTTGTCTCTGCGTCGCTTGCTATTTTTGCTCTTTCAATCGTTTTTCAAAGTATAGTTTTGTTTTTGTCTCGTTCGCACTATGCACTTGGCAGAACTAAATGGCCATTTTACGGAAACATTTTAGGTGGTGTAGTATCGGTTTTGTTTGCAGTTTTGTTTTATAAATATTTTGAGGATTTTAGAGTCTTTTTTGCTTTAGTTGCTGATATTTTAAAAGTGCCTGATTTGTCTTTAAAAATTCTATCTTTGCCTTTTGCTTTTTCTTTGGGGAGTATTTTTAGCGCCCTTTTGCTTTTCTTTGGTCTTGGTAGAGAACTAGTATTTGATATTTGGATTTCTATAAGGCGAACTATTGTTGAAAGTTTGGTTGGAGCTTTGGGTTGTGGGGTTGGAGTTTATTTGGGTCTTTTGGTATTTTCTGACTATTTTACACTTGAGACTTTTTGGGGTGTATTGGGACACGGGTTTATTGCTGGAACGATAGGGATTTTAGCGACCGCTTTTGTTTTTAAAATTTTGGAGAGCAGGGAGATGGTGGGGAAATAGGACAAATAAGTCGAATAGGACTAATAAGACTAGTGGGACGGATAGGGGACGGATGGGACGAATCGAAAAAGGAAAGAAAAAGAGAGAGGGAATCGGACGGATAAGTCGAATAGGACTGATAGGGCGGGGAGGGAAATAGGACTAATAGGACAAATAGGACGGATGGGACTAATGGGACGAATAAAAAAAGAATTGGACGCATAGGGCTAATGGGACAAATAGGACGGATAAGTCGAATTTGACGGAAGGGGAAGGAAAATAAGATGGATGCGACGAATTAAGAAAAGGGGGATGAGACAGAAGAAGTAGGATAGATAGAAAAGTTTTAGTTTTTCATCATCTTTAGGAATACTTCGTGAGGAATATTAACTTTTCCTCGGGCCTGCATTTTTTTCTTGCCTTTCTTTTGTTTTTCTCTAAGCTTCATTTTTCTGGTAATGTCGCCCCCATACATATGTTGGGTGACATCTTTTCTAAATGCGCTAATAGCTTTTGAAGAAATAATTCTACCAAGTGCTTTGCCTTGTATTTTCATTGCAAACATTTGTCTAGGTATTATCTCTGCAAGTTTTTCTACAGCATTTTCGGCTTCCTCAGCTACTATTCTTTTTGATACAACTCTTGAGAAAGCAGGTAGGACTTCGTCTGCAACCAAAATATCAAGCCTTGTTACGTTTGCCTCGCGCATACCTTGTATTTCGTAAGAAATAGAGGCGTATCCGGAAGTCAAACTTTTTAGTTTGTCAAAAAAGTTTCGCATTAGTTCACGGAGAGGCATTTCTATTTTTAACTCAGATTTGTCATCACCAAAGTTTGTTGTATCAATTAGTATCGCTTCGTGTTCATAGAGAAGTTGCATAAGAGAACCGACATAAGTAATGGGGGTAATAATGAAAACAGAAACCCATGGCTCAAAAACACACTCAACTATTCCATCGTCAGGAAAGTTTGCGGGAGAATAAATTATTTCTTTTTTACCTTCTCCTTTTGAACCATTTGGATTTTTGTAAGTGACTTCGTATGTGATTGTAGGCATTGTGACTACAAGCTCTAAATCGAATTCTCGTCTGAGTCTCTCGGTAATAATTTCTAGGTGGAGCATTCCCAAGAAACCACATCTAAAACCACGCCCCAAAGCACCTGAAGATTCTTCTTCGTAGGTATATGAAGAATCAGAAAGTTTAAGTTTGCCGAGCGCTTGTTTGAGGGGTACGAAGTCGTCTTGGCTTTCTGGATAAATTGATGCCCAGACGACTGGTTTGGGAGAAAAATATCCAGCTAAAGGACCTTTTGTATTATTTAAGTGGCTGACAGTATCTCCAACTGATGCAATACCCGGTTCTTTTATGCCGGTTACGATGTAGCCGATTTCACCAGCACTCAAACTTTCTACAGGTTTTTCGTCGGGTGCAAATATTCCAACTTCAATAGCGTTGAATTTTTCGTTGGCAACTTTAAAAATGAGTGGTGAGTTTTTGCTAATCTTACCTTCCATTACTCGAACAAAAACAATTACACCTCTATGAGTAGAATATTGAAAATCAAAAACCAAGGAGCTAAAATCACTTTCTTTGTTTTCCAAACTTTCTTCTTTGTTTGGTGGTGGAATTTTTTCAACAATTTCGTGGAGTAAATCTTTTACACCTTCGCCGGTTTTGCCCGATACCAAAAGAATATCTTCTTTATCGCATGATAAAAGTTTTACAACTTCTTCTTTGACTTCTTCTACTCTGGCAAGAGGGGAGTCTATTTTTGTAAGGACGGGGATAATGACGAGGCCTGCTTCCCGAGCCATATTAAGTGTGGTGAGAGTTTGGGCTTGGACACCTTGAGTTGCGTCAACAAGAAGGATAGAACCTTCAACGGCTTTTAGGGCCCTTGAAACTTCGTAAGAGAAGTCGATGTGGCCAGGGGTATCTATTAAGTTTAAAATGTAAAAGTCAAAATTTAAAATTTCTGAAACTTGGGTTTGGGGTTTGTAAATCATTCGGACAGGTTGCATTTTTATGGTGATACCACGTTCTCTTTCCAAATCCATAGAGTCTAGCACTTGGTCGTGCATTTTACGTTTTTCTATTGTGCCTGTAATTTCTAACATTCTATCAGCCAAGGTGCTCTTACCATGGTCTATGTGGGCAATAATTGAAAAGTTTCTGATATTTTTCATAATGGAGTTTAGAGCTAATATAGCATAAAAATTGGATACGAAGTAATGGGTGGAGCAGGTTTTTAAAAAGTAAATAGGACTAATAAGACAGATAGGACGAATAGGTCGAATAGGTCGAATGGGGCGGGGAGGGAAAATTGGACAGATAGGACGAATGGGGTGGGGAGGAAAATAGGACCAATAAGACAGATAGGACGAATAGGACAGATAGGACGAATCGAAAAAGGAAAGAAAAAAGTGGAGAAAAGAGGAGACGGGACTGATAGGACCAATTAAGACAGATAGGACGAATAGGTCGAATGGGGCGGGGAGGGAAAATTGGACGAATGGGACTAGGGACGGATAAGAAGGATAAGAAGGATGCGACCAATAGGACTAATACGATCAATAAAACTAATACGACCAATAAAACTAATACAACCAATAAAACTAATACGACAAAATTTATTGGTTAGTGGTGTTTTTTGTAATATAATAAATTTAACGTTTAGAATCTAAAAAGATGAAAAATTCAAAAGGATTTACTTTAATTGAGCTTCTAGTGGTTATAGCTATAATCGGTGTGCTTTCTTCCATTGTTTTGGTAGCGATTAATAACTCAAGAGCGAAAGCAAGAGATACAAAAAGACTTTCTGATGTTAGACAGATAAGAAATGCTCTAGAACTTTATTATTATGCAAACAACAATACTTATCCAAACAATACAGACAATGATTGCAGTGGTTGGGATATAGGTTTTAATGGGAGCGCTTCTACTGATACTTTTATACAACCACTTAAGACTCAAGGGTTTATAGATACACCTGGTGACCCAGCAAGTGTTACGGGGTGTACAAGTGGTGCTTATTACTACTATAAATATGGAGCGGGGACTGCGGGGTGTGACTCTTCAAAAGGTGCTTTTTATGTATTGGGAATAGGTCGGATGGAGTCAAAAAGTGGGACGTGGCCTACAAGTCCCGGGTGGAGTTGCCCTTCTAGAAATTGGCAAAATGAATTTGCGTGGGTAACAGGTTCATTTGAAAGATGATTTTAAATATAAAGTTTTTAGGAAAGGCTCTAGTGTTTTAATGAATTAAGGAAACAAAAAAGAGTAGGGGTTTCTTCTGTTACTTGGTTATTAGTAAAATGGTAGGTAAGCCAATACCATAGCCAAAATAACCAAAATAGATATAACAATAGAGGTGATTTTTGTAACTTTTCTAACTCTTGGGTCCCAAAGCATAATTTTTGATTATAATGTTTAATATATTTATAGTAATATATTAGCATGAGAGGGGTAAAAAGTAGAGACGGCTCTAAGTTTAGAAGAATTACGATATTTTTTATATTGTTGATTATTTTTCTTGTTCTAGTAAATTCTGTTTTTCGAGTTTACAAAAAGAAAAGAGGAGCAGAAGAGGTTTTGGCAAAAATGCAGGAAGAGATGATGCTTTTGGAGCAAAGGGGAAAAAATTTGGAGGCCTCACTTGCTAGGCTAGAAACAAACGAAGGTTTGGAATTTGAGCTTAGAAAAAAACTCAACGTTGCTTCAGAGGGTGAGAGTGTGGCGATTATTGTAACCGAAGAAGAAGAGAATAAAGATGTTGTTCCAGAAAAAACCTATTTCCAAAAAATAAAAGAGAACTTTAAAAAATTCTTTAATGGTAATAATTAGATGCGAAAGAAAACCAAAAAATTAAATACCAAGCACCTTGTCTTTGTGCCAGTTGTATTTTTGATTTTTTTGTTTGTGTTTAGTGTTGTTAATGGTATAGAGTCGGTACCACACAAAAACAATATTGATTTGAGTTTGTCATTAAATAGGGAACAAACAAGAAGTTTGAGCATTACTGAAACAAATCAAGAATACAGTCATTTAGCTTTTGAGGAATTAGAACAAAAAGATATAAACCCTTTTGCTTATCAAGTGGCCTCGGTTTTTCATTCAATAAAAAATATCACGATATTTGACTACCTTTTGAGTTTGATAAAAAATTCCGATTTAGAACCAAAAGAAAAAGGCAGTTGGCTCTGGACCCCAACTATGTATCTTACGAATGATTATGTTTCAGAAATTGTATTAGGTGCAAAAGAAAAGGGAATAAATACGATATACCTCTCAATTGATTCTTATTTGGATATATTTGTTATGGAAGAATCTCAGACCAAAATAAATAGAGAACTAGATTTTAAAAATAAAATAGAGAATTTTATAAAAATTGCTAATGAAAATGATATAGAGGTAGATGCCCTTGCGGGATGGAAAAATTGGGCAGAGGAGGGGAATTTGTATAAACCTTATGCGGTTGTGAATTTTGTTAAAGATTTTAATGAAGAAAGTAGTTATAAGTTTAGAGGTTTTCAGTATGATGTAGAACCTTACCTTTTGGAAAGATTTCAAACAGAACAATCGGATGTGCTCCGTAATTTTACGGAATTAATACACAAAACAGAAAACTTTTTTAAGGATACAGATATTAGATTTTCGGTAGTTATTCCAGATTTTTATGATAAAAAAGATGAGGTGACTGAAAAATTTTATTATAATGGTTTGTCCGAATACGTAATCCCTCATTTGATAAATATTCTAGATGAGAGAAAAGGTAATTCTGTAATTGTGATGTCCTATAGGAATTTTGCAGATGGGGAAGATGGTTCAATTGAAGTCTCAAAAAATGAGATGAAGACTTTCAAGAGGAAGGCAAAAAATACAAAATTAATCATTGCTCAAGAGACGGGGGACTTTCCACCGCCTTATATAACTTTTCATAGCAAGAGCAGAAGTCATTTGTACACAGAGATAGAAAAAATAGAAGCAGAGTTTGCGAAGAATAGGAATTATGGAGGTATTGCGATACATTACATAAATTCTTATTTGGATATGGAATAATAAAGGTTTTTATTATATAAAATATAATATTGCGGGTATAGTTTAGTGGTAGAATGCGACCTTCCTCCGCCCAAAGTCCGCAAAGCGGACATTGTGGCGGACCCGCCAAAATGGTTTTGCAAACCTTTTGGCGGGCAAGAAATAATATGTTTTATACTTACGTACTACATTGTAAAAATTTGAGAACAAAAGAAAGCAATTTTTATATCGGCTCAACAAGTGATTTACCTAATAGATTAAGAGAGCATAAACTAGGGGAAGTTCAAACAACAAAAAAGTTTGATAAAATTACACTGGTTTACTATGAGGCATGCCTAGATAAGACAGATTCCAGGAAAAGAGAACTTCAACTAAAAACAGGTTTTGGTAGAGGTTATGTAAAGAAAAGAATTCAAAAATATTTAAAAAACAATGCGGGTATAGTTTAGTGGTAGAATGCGACCTTCCCAAGGTTGAGACGGGGTTTCGATTACCCCTACCCGCACATCAAGGAACGAAGTGACTATGTTGTGCGTGGTAGAGCAAAGCAGACTGCTCTGCTTTGCGGGGTGATCGAAACCAACGGAGCCATGTTTTTGTACCAACAAAAACAGGCGAGTTGGTGCCTAAACTTTTGTGAGTGACGACGAACAAAAAGTTGAAGGTTCGATTACCCCTACCCGCACAACAAAGAAAGAGGTGACTATGTTGTATTTATTAGCTAAACAAGCGAAGAAAGAGTTTTTCTAAGAATTGTCTTTTTTTCTCTATCTTCCAAAACAAATCCAGCTTTTTCTATTTCTTTCCTTAATTCATCACTTTTTTGCCAGTCTTTTTTCTCTCTTGCCAAGTCTCTTTCTGATTTCATATCAGAAATATCTTCCGGAAAATCACTATGTATTTGTTTTGATAAATCTTTGATTCCTAAACCAAAAATTTTATCCATCTTTTCTATTACATTTTTTGATTTGGCTTCCTGAAGTATGGAGATTGCGATAGGGGTATTTAAATCATCAGAAATGGCATCTTCAAAATTTTTTAATACTCCGTTATCGGTTTCGTCTTTTGTGGGGAAATCATTATATGAATATATAATCTTCTCTAAGGTATTTTGAGCACCCGAAACACTTTGCCAAGTAAAGTTGGATGGTTTGCGATAATGAGAGTAGAGAAGCCAAAATCTAAAAGAAATTGGGTGAATAAAATGTTTTTTAAAATCTTCTAAAAAGAGCGTATTTCCTTCTGATTTGGATATTTTCTTATCGTCTATTTTTATATGTGCTCTATGAAGCCAATATTTTGCAAAAGGGGATTTGCCCGTCGCGCATTCTGACTGAGCAATTTCGTTGTTGTGGTGCACCCCAATGTGTTCTATACCTCCTGTGTGTATATCAATTTGATCACCTAGAATTTTTATAATCATTGCGGAACACTCTATGTGCCATCCGGGGAAACCAAAACCCCAAGGTGACTCCCAACCCAGACTTTTATCTCCTTTCCATAAAATAAAATCAGTAGGATTTCTCTTTTCGCTTTTACTTACCCTCACGCCCTCTTTCAAACCCTTTATGTTTATTTTGCCTAATTTGCCGTAATTTTGGTATTTTGATGTGTCAAAATATACACCGTTTTTACCTTCATAAGCAAAACCTTTTTCGAGTAATTTTTCAATCATTTTTATCTGGTCTTTGACATAGTCCGATGCAAAAGGAAAAGTAATTTTTTTTGAGTCAATGCTTAGTAATTTGATTTCCTCAAAAAAAGTCTTTGCATATTTCTCAGCAAGGACTCTCATGTTGGGTACTGTAAGTGCCATCTTTTCTCTTTTGAGTCCCATAGTCATCCGATCTTCTCCGTGATCAGCATCACCTTGATTATCGCCTGAGAGGTGACCAAAGTCTGTAATGTTTATTACTTGCCTTACTTTATAACCACCATATTCTAGAGTTTTTCTTAATATGTCAGTAAACACAAACATAGAAAGATTGCCTATATGTTGTCTGCCATACATTGTAGGTCCACAGTTGTACATTTTGACCTCCTTATTATCTAAAGGCTCAAACTCTTCTTTCTTGTTGGTTAGGGTGTTGTATAGTTTTATTTGCATAAGCTTAGTTTATAAAGTTATAAAAGCGCAAGTTAAAAAGTGAAAATTAAACAATATCAAATTCTTTTTTACTTGATGAACTTTAAAACTTTTAACTTTTAACTCTCCTATATCCATATTTTATACTTGAAATAGATAAACATAGCAATACTCATTATAGTCATAATTCCAATAACTACCCAAAAGTCATTTGGCAGTCCAACTAGAGGTATATAATTGGTGTTCATTCCGAAAATTGAAGCAATTAGAGATAGTGGGAAAGTAACAAACGCAAGAATTGTAAAAATTTTCATTATCTCATTTTGTTTGGTGGACAAGAGGGCATTGTTTGTTTCTTTTAGTTCGTCGAGCATATCTTTGGTATTTTGAGTTTCAATAATTAGTCTATTCCACTCTTCTATAAGGGTAGTCATATCCTTTTCAAAATCTTTGGATATAATATCTTTACTAAATTCCATCATTTTTTTGAAAACATCCCCATGAGGTTTTATGTTTCTTTGAAATACTAAAATATTTCTTGATGCTTCTGACAGAGAAAAAACCATATCTTTTTCTTTGCCTTGAAAAATTCTTTTTTCTATCTCTTTGGTCCAGTCTTTCATATATTCTATTTCATCAAACAAAAACTTATACACTTCTTTCATTAGCCCCACAAATATGTGAGAATCGCTGGGTTTGTTAAATGTCTCGTTTGCCTCCAAATATTTTGAGTAGTGGTGAAGTGCATCAATGCTGTCGTATCTAGCGGTGATAAGACCATCTTTTGAAATTATGAAATCAATTTCCTGCTCTAGACTTTCTCTGTTTGAATGTTTAAAAAAAGGTATGTGCAAAACAACATAAACAGAATTATCAAATTTTTTGGTGTATTGCTTTGGTGTTGGGGTATTTAGGTCCTTTGCTATCAAAGGGTCCAAATTTTGAGCCATAATAAGGGAATCGAGCTCATCCTTTGTTGGGGAGCTTATATCAGTCCATGTCTGTTCGTTTTGTGAGTATGTTGTTATCATATTTATTTTTTGATATGTATTAAGTATGATATATTATATCAGAAAATGATGAATGAAAGATACACACAAATAATATTATCCTTCGTGATGTCCGTCGCACTTTTTGCGACTGGATTTTTTGTGGGTGGTAGGGAAAAATCAAAAATCACTTCTGTTGAGTTTGTAAATACAGAAGGTATAGAGTCAGAAGTAGTAGACCTTGCTCCGTTTTGGAAGGCGTGGAAAATTTTGGAAGAAAAATTTACACCCGCATCTACCACATCCGAGTCTATCTCAGGACAAGAAAGAATATGGGGGGCCATTGCGGGGCTTGCAAGTTCATATGATGATCCTTACACCGTGTTTTTTCCTCCTGTTGAATCTAAAGCATTTGAAGAAGAAATCAGCGGTAGTTTTGGGGGAGTTGGAATGGAAATAGGTATTGCCGACGATTTACTTACCGTAATTGCTCCGCTCAAAAACACACCTGCATATAGGGCGGGAGTTTTGGCGGGAGACAAAATTGTAGAAATTGATGGAAAGTCAGCTATTAATATGACGACAGACGAAGCGATAGGTCTTATAAGAGGAGAGAGTGGCACAAAAGTAACTATAACTTTTCTCAGAAAAGAAATTCCTGAGCCAATTGTTAAAGATATTGTTAGAGCCAATATAGAGATTCCCACTGTTAATACAAAAATGACGGAAGAGGGGATATTTGTAATTGAACTTTATAACTTCTCAGCTACTTCGCCAAATCTTTTTAGGAGCGCTCTTCGTGAATTTATCGAGTCAGGTTCGGGCAAATTGATTTTGGATTTGAGAAATAATCCCGGAGGTTTTTTGGAAGCTTCACTTGATATGGCTAGTTGGTTTTTGCCAACCGGTAAAGTGGTGGTGGTAGAAGATTTTGGTGGCAAAAGAAATAACAAAGAATATAGAAGCAAGGGATACAATATATTTAATGATAATTTGAAGATGGTAATTTTGGTCAATGAAGGTTCAGCTTCTGCTTCCGAGATTTTGGCGGGTGCTCTAAGAGAGCATAACAAAGCTATAATTATAGGCCGACAAACTTTTGGGAAGGGTTCTGTTCAAGAGCTCGTGTCTATTACTGGGGAGACTTCTCTAAAAGTCACCGTGGCTCATTGGCTTACTCCACTTGGAAATTCTATATCTGAAGGGGGACTCACTCCTGATATTGTAGTTGAAAGGGGGGAGGAAAAAGATGGTGATGTGATTTTCAAAAAAGCAGTTGAATATTTATTAACTATTAACTAAATCTAGGTTGCACCTCAAAGTGTGGTATTGTGCGACATGATTTCGCTAAATTATATGAAAGTAATTCTAAAACAAGATATAAAAGGAGTTGGTAGAAAGTATGATGTAAAAGATGTGTCAGATGGATACGCAAACAATTTTTTGATACCAAAAAAACTAGCAGTATATGCAAGTCCTGAAGCTATCAAAAATGCAAAAATACAACAAGAGACAAATATTGCAGAGATGGAAATAAAAGAAAATTTAGCAAAGAAACAAATTGAAATGCTAAAAGATGTTAAGGTTACTATATCAAAAAAAGCCAACGAAAAAGGTCATTTGTTTGAAAAAATTCATAATGATGAAATAGTAAAAGCTTTGCACGAGCAAGCAAGAATTAGTTTGGATTCTGATTATTTGGATATTACTGTGCCGATAAAGGAAATAGGGGAACACAAGATTCCTGTTGTAGTAGGAAATAACAAAGCGGAGTTTGTTTTGAGTGTAAATGCTTCTTAAATACAACTCGTTCCGACAGTTAGAATACCGTTTGTTCCGTTTCCGTAGTGGTATGTTGTGCCTGTACAACTTTTTATACCGTCAATATCTTCCAGTTTTTTATTTGGATTCTCAAGTCTATACACTATCATATACCATGCGCCTCCAGAAGGTGAGTAATAAGAATATGTAGCACCTCCAAAAACCGCAGTGGAGCCCTGCTGGGGATCAATCGGATCTTTGCTTATGAATTGTGATAAGTTTGTTGTTCCGTTTCTTATCCAATGATCATTACTTAATGATTGAACACTGTTACACCAAGCACTGTTTGGTACTGTTGCGCCACAGTTACCAGATACCAAATACGAGCCATTAGTACTACGATACAATTCCAATGCGTTCATTATTGATCTTATTTCTGCAATTCTCTGCGTATCTCTAGCTTTGGCTCTGGCGTTGTTTATTCCAGAAAAAACTATCCCAGATAAAACTCCAATAATAGCAATCACAACTAATAATTCTATAAGAGTAAAGCCTTTGGTCGATGCTATTCTTGTTCCTGTCATTAATAAAATTATACAAGAAAATCTGGAGAGTTCCAGATTTTCTTGTGATAACTTTTAGAAGTATTTTTTAGACTACGCTCGCTACCTTTTTGATTATTGTTGTGCCATCAAAGTGAACTTTTCTTTTTGAGGACATTTTTACTTTGCCGTCTTTTACAGCAAATAGTGTGTAGTCTTTGCCCAGTTTAACACCGTTTCCGGGAAGTATTTTTGAGCCTCTTTGTCGTACTATAATAGAACCAACTTTACATACTGCTCCATCAGTTAGTTTGATACCGAGATATTTTGGATTGGAATCTCTACCATTTTTTGTTGTTCCTGCGGCTTTTTTATGTGCCATAAAATTAGTTAAAAGTTATAAAGTGTAAAGTTTATAAAGTAAAAACGAAAAAGTCAAAAAGTATTGACTTGAAAAAA
The DNA here is from genome assembly GCA_048499675.1 of Candidatus Zambryskiibacteriota bacterium. GTDB lineage: Bacteria > Patescibacteriota > Minisyncoccia > Phycocordibacterales > WO2-35-19 > JASNZL01. The sequence goes on along the minus strand of JASNZL010000009.1, from coordinate 15,104 downwards.
GTATAATATAGTTTGGGGGATAATGCAAGCTCGAAAGAGATAAGAAGTAAGAAATAAGACATATGATTTAAAGGATTGGGGGCAGAGGTGGGAGGGAAGATAATAGAATTATACTAATTAACCTAATTATTCTAAATGGGAAGAAAGAAGGTTGGAGCTTGGAGGTGAGAGGTTTTAGATGTAGAGAGTTAGGGTTATACAAAGTTAGATAAAATGCAAATCGTAAAAAATCAATGTAGAATATAGTTATTACTTTTATATATGAGTGATATTAAAAAGGACAATTTAGACGTAACTGAAGAGTATGTGGACTCTCTATATTTTGATGAAAATCTAAAACTTACACCAAAAGAAAGGTTGGAAAATTTTTTGGATAGTAGGAGTTTTGTTGTCGCTTGTGTCATTTTGGTTGCTATCTCTTCCTTTTCGCTCGGTAGAATTTCTGGTCTGGAGGATAAAAAAGTTCCAGTGAAGGTAATAAATGGAAATGTACAAAATCTGCAAAATTTAGATGGGCAACAGAAAATAAATACAGAAAGGGCAAAAGATGGGGCTTCAGCGGTTATCTCTGTTGTTAATATAGAAAATTCGAATCAAAATCCATCTGAAATTGTTGTTGGTTCAAAAAATGGAACTAAGTATCATTATCCATGGTGTGCTGGAGCAAAACAAATTGCAGAGAAAAATTTGATTACTTTTAATTCTATAGAGGAGGCGAGAGCAAAAGGTTATACACCAGCGAGCAATTGTAAAGGACTTAAATAGTAAGAAAGTTAGAAAGGCGCAAGTTAGAAAGTTTGTAAAGTTACTCACCAATCCGCTAATGCGGGCCTGCCCGCCAGTGCTACGCTTCAGGCGCTGGCAGGCGGGCCTGCCCGCCAGTGCTACGCTCCAGGCGTTGCAGGCGGGCGAATCATGCTAATAAGAAAGATGGTAAATTATTTTTTGTTCTACAATATCAAACGATTCCACTATTCTTTCAAAAAACTAACCTCACTAAAGGTTCTTTCCTGTTCCAGTTATTTGTTTCTAAACTACGAGTCGAGTGTAAAAATGGGTGTGGTTATACAAAAAATTGACAATATTATAACTCCGTGTATTATAAATATGTGTATTCGCGTTTCGTGCATAAATGCGATTTCATCTAGTTTTTATTAATAAACTTAATAATATATAATATGAAAAACTCTTCTACATTAGCTAAAAAAGAAATTCGTAAGATTGGGATCATTTCTGAGAATACCGATAAGAACCTTTTTATTTCCTTAGCTGACAAAGGATTATGTAGTTTAACCGATACTAAGATAGAACATATAATGTGTACATCATCCCTTGCGGCGTTCAATTAGTATTTTGCACTTGTTAGTATATGTTAAGAAGTATCATTATAAAAACCGCTTCTGAAGAGATAGTGGTAGAAATGGACGATTCCCTCACTCTAGAGGATGTTCTCCGAACAAAACGAATTCCTCCAAACCTTTTTCAAGGTTATATAAAAACAAAAGAGGAAACATGTCCAATTCCACTTAATACTTTTATTTTCGCTATTCCTCCAGAAGAAAAAATTTTTTTACATTGTATTAGGAATACCGACTTGCGTGATGTGCTTCCACAGAGTACCACGTATAGCAAGGTCGATAACCCGGTGATAGTTGTTCCTGAATTTAATTTTGGAAATGAGGGCTGTAGAGAAATAATTCATGAGCTAAATCCTGATTCTGCAAAGAATTTAGTAAAAGAAAAAATTACTGATTTTATTAAAAAAAATAGTCAAAGCAGAACTTTGATTGTAGGTATTTCTGGTGGAGGAGATAGTAATACTCTTGCACAAGGGCTCAAAACCTTAATTGGTAAACAATTTATTTTTTTTACTATCGTCTTTGAGCCAATATGGCCTGCATCTGCAGCAGAACGAGCTTCTAAACTTTGTGCCGATCATAATTTGACACATTATGTCTATAATAATAAGGAAATAGAGGAGCTGTTAAAGATGAAAAAATCTCTAAGTGATTTCTATAATGAGTATTGTGAAAAGTTTGGTAGTAATACAAGTCACTTTTTTGGTACTTATCTTATCTCTATTGTCGCGCGAAAACTTTGTAAGAAATACAATGCCAATGAATATATACTGGGCTTTAATCGTGAAGATTTACTTTCAGATTTATTGTTTTCGATTATGAATGGACAAAAACCTCTTGAATTCCCAGTACGGAAATTTGGTTCAACAAGACTCCTAATGCCTTTGTGGGATATACCAAAAATTATTTTGGATGCTTGTTACCCTAAATACAGCCTGTCTAATTACCAAGAACGCCAAGACGAACAAAGTACGTACCAGCGCAACATCATTTATTATCTAGCTCATAGTGTGGAAGATGTTTACCCAAACCTTGGCCTTTCTTTAATGGAGGGGGTACGCAAGATATTTGTGGATAAGTGGCCGGAACTTTTTGAAGAAAGCAACTATAATATATTCCCGAGTCAATATGCAGACCCTGTCAAACTTAAAGAGGTTAAAGAGTTCTTAAATAAATATTTTTAATATGAAAGAATCAGCTATAAAAAAAGCAAGTATAGAAGTGCCGAAAGAGAACCCAGATTTACTTATGCGGTTGAGATTTGAGGTTTCATCCACAGAGATTATTAATAAACTATTATCGGTTAATGATTTAACTCTGCCTACACCAAATCAAGATGAACAAGAAAGAAATATTGTTGGGAGGATATATGATAATGTTGTAAACAAGTTAAGTGAGTATAATTTTTCAGACATTCGCATTATAAGGGGTAATCCTGTAGTTGATGCAAGGGATAATTTTGATAATCTATTATTTTCATCGGGAAATCCGGGCAGGTCTTCTACTTATACTCGATATTCTGATGAAAATCATGTTCTGAGAACGCACACATCAGCGTTAGTGCCTTCAACTTTCAGAAAATTAGAAAGGGATGTTGACCGCTCAACTTTTGTATTCCCCGGTTTGGTTTATAGAAGAGACGTTATCGACCCTAGACATTTAGATGTTTTTCATCAAATAGACATTTGGACTCTACAAAACAACAAAAAATATGGAAATGTTAACAGAGAAAATCTACTCCAACTTGCTAAAGCTGTTTTTGAAGCAGCTTGTCCGGATGCTGAAATGATTGTTTATGAAGCTATGCATCCTTATACCATCAATGGTATTGAGGTGTATGCGAGAGTAAATGGAAAAGAAATAGAAGTTTTTGAGGCTGGATTAATTAATCCAGGTATATTAAGAAACGCGGGTATTAACCCCGATGAGTATTCCGGATTGGCTTTAGGAATGGGAGTAGAAAGACTAATAATGGCAAGGAAAAATCTTCCAGATATAAGACTTATTCGTTCAACTGATCCAAGAATTCTTAAGCAGATGTTTGATATGAAAGAGTTTAAGCCTGTGTCTGATCAGCCGGCCATTACCAGAGATATGTCCTACTGCATAAATAAAGATGATACAGAGGAGGACATTTGCGAAGCTATTAAAGATGCTTTTGGTAATGAGAGTGAATTATTAGAGCAAGTCGAAATTTTAGAAAGAACTCCTTTTGAGAAGCTGTCTACTATCGCACGGGAAAAGCTTGGTGCACTTGAAGATCAGGATAATGTCCTTGTTAAAATAATTTTAAGACATCCTGATAAAACACTAACAAAAGAAATGGCGAATGAACTTTATAACAATGCGTATCCGAAGTTAAATAAAGGAACTAGAGGGTATATATAAAAAAGCGCCCACGAACACCATATTTTTTGTAGTAAAAATCAACCTCCTTTCATAACTATAGATTGATCTATGTTTGTAATTATAATTAAGTAATCAACCATTAATTCACTTATATTTAAGTGCTTTTTAACTCAAACGAATAAGGTCGGTTTATTTTAGGGAATTTGGTTCTTGATAATTAAAAATTTTTATCCTAACTTACGCCTCTTATTTTTTATATATTTCTTCCTAATTCAACTCTTATTTTGTAAGATTTTTAAATTATAATTTTACATTTTTTCTATTTGTGTCTTTCGTTTTTATTCGCCCGCCTGCCAATGCCTGAAGTGTGGCAATGGCGGGCGGGTCCGCCTGCAACGCTTATGCGGTAGCATTGCGGGCAGGTGAATATTAGTAATTAGTGGGTATTTTTTGTGTTATAATAAAACTATGGAGCGACAGAAAAGAAAATTTGAGCGTTTTTTGATTTCACTTAAGGTGGGGTTTTTTTTGGCATTTCGCCAAATCAAAAGATCAAGTAAAGCAACTACGTTTCTCATTATATTTGTGATGACGCTCACTTTTCTCAATCTTGTGGTGGTGAGAGGAGTTCTCGTTGGTCTTATAGAGGGTTCAATTAGAGTTTATAGAGAACATTCAACTGGAGAGATTTTTATATCACGACTTCCAAAAAAGAATTTTATTGAAAATAGTCCTACAATAATAGAAACAGTCAAAAATATGCAGTGGGTTAGAGCATATTCACCAAGATATTTACAATCTGGAATTGTAGAAGCCGGATACAAAGAGAGAGTTAGATTAACAGATTCACCAAACAGTGTAGCTGGAGCAATAGCTGGGATAAATCCGGTACTTGAAAACCAAACTTCAAACTTGGCTTCAAAAGTTGTGGAAGGAGAATTTCTAAATCCAGACGATACCGAATATGTTTTACTTGGATCAAGTATGTTAAAAAAATATGTACCGATAGAATCAGCAAGTTTTTCATTTTTGGAAAATGTAGAACCTGGAACAAGAGTTAGGATAACAATCGGACAAAATACGAGAGAATTTACAGTAAAAGGTATAATTCAAACCAAGGCTGATGAAGTTGATTTTAGAGCTTATATGCTTGATTCAATGCTCCGAAACATGGCAGGTATAACTGACTACAATATTTCAGAAATGGCAGTTAGATTGAATGCTGGGGTTGACCCTGTCTTTGTAAGAGATTCATTACTAAAAACTGGAATTGGAGAAACAGCCAGAGTTCAAACAGAAGAAGATGCTTTACCAAAATTCGTAATTGATATTAAAAATACTTTTGCACTACTTGGTAATGTGGTCGGTTCTATTGGTCTCGTGGTTGCATCAATTACCATATTTATTGTTATATTTGTAAATGCAATTACAAGGAAAAAATTTATAGGAATTCTTAAAGGTATAGGTATAAGTTCGCAAGCCATTGAAATTGCTTATGTTTTTCAATCATTATTTTATGCAACAGTTGGTATAGGGGTAGGACTTTTACTCCTATACGGACTTCTTGTTCCGTATTTTGATGCAAATCCAATAAAGTTTCCGTTTAGTGACGGTATATTAGTGGCAGAATTAGGGGCGACATTTACAAGAGTATTTCTGTTAATGCTTGCTACTATTATTGCTGGTTATATACCGGCGCGGATTGTGGTCAAGAGAAATACGCTCGATTCGATACTTGGTAGGTAAAACGGGATACGAAAATCGTGCGAAAAGATACGAAAGGTTACGAAAATTCAAAAGATCAATATGGTGGCCCAAAAGTGTATGTGCAGGAATTAAAATTCCCGTGAGTATTAAAATAAAGGCAAATAAACATTATGGTAAGTAATAGTAAAAAAATAGAAAATAGAGTTTATAGTAGTAAGGTTATATATCCAGAACTCTCCTATACAATTAATGGTGTTTTATTTGAAGTTAAAAAAGAATTAGGACAATTTGCTAGAGAGAAGCAGTATGGGGATATGATTGAGCAAAAACTTAAAGAAAAAAACATACCATATAGTAGAGAAGTTACAATTGGAAATACTGGAAATATTATTGATTTTATTATTGATAATAAAATTGTATTAGAATTAAAGGCTACAAGATTCGTATTGAAGGATCATTACAGACAAATACAAAATTATTTACAGCATGCTAAAGTTAAACTGGGTTTATTGGTTAATTTCAGAGAAAAATTTATGAAGCCTACAAGAATTATCAGAATTGATTCCGAACAATTTTCGTAGTTTTTCGTAACTTTCGCATAGTTTTCGTATCATGAATATAATTAGTGTAAAAAATTTAACAAAATCGTTCAAAACAGGAGAGAGCGAACTCGTGGTTTTAAATCAGATGTCCTTTATAATAGAAAAGGAAGACTTTTTTGCTATTACCGGTAGATCTGGCTCGGGTAAATCAACATTACTGTATCAATTGGGATTACTAGATCATCCAAATTCTGGACAGATTATAATCAATGGTGTGGAAGTAACTAGTTTGGAAAAAGAAGAAAGAACCAAATTTAGACTAGATGAACTTGGGTATGTTTTTCAGGATTATGCGCTCGTCCCAGAATTATCGGCAATTGAGAATACGGTGATACCTCTTCTTATGCAAGGTCTTCCAAATGAAATTGCCTACGAAAAAGCAAAGATTGCACTAGACAGGATAGGTATGGGTCACAGGCTCGACAACCTTCCAAATCAACTTTCAGGAGGGGAGCAACAGAGGGTTTCGATTGCTCGCGCTATAGCTCACGAGCCCAAAATTATATTTGCGGACGAACCTACGGCCAATTTGGATAGTGAGACGGCTGATGTGGTGATGAAAACATTTATAGAATTAAATAATACCGGACAGACTATTATAATGGTCACGCACGAGCCGGAATATGCAGTTTTAACTAAAAGAGCTATCAAAATTGGAGATGGTAAAATTTTGGAAGACGGTGAGCCTAAAAAAATAATAAAATTATAAAAATATGTTAAAATAATTATTCTGAATAAACACTATGATCAAACAATTTATTTTTAAAAAGACAGTAATAATTCCTGCTATTTTGATAATTGCAGTCATTTCGTATTTTGGTCTTAAAAATGGTAACACTCTGGAAACTCATACAATCGCAAGAGGGGAAGTGGTCCAATACGTGATGGCTACGGGCAAAGTTTTCCCCAATCAAAATGTAGAATTAGGGTTTGATAAATCTGGGAGGGTTGGTTCTGTGAATTACTTTGTTGGAGACAGTGTAAGAAGGGGAGATGTAATCGCCTCACTTGATTCAGGAGAAGTTAATTCTGATATAAGCAGAGCTAGAGCTATTCTAGACGAGGAGTTGATAAAACTCGAAGAGCTCAAAACTACAGCGCCCGCATCATATAATGATGCATATAGAAATCTAGAAGTAGTAATAAGAGAAGCTTTTGTTTCAGCCGATAATGCAGTGAGAAACAGGGTAGACCAATTTTTCAAAAACATTCCAGATAACCCTATGTTTGAAGTAACATTCGAAGATGGAAGTTTTGTGCATTATTTCCCAATCCCTTCTTCTATGCAAACTTCTATAAATAATGATAGAAAATCGGTAGAAAAAGTTTTGAATGATTGGAATCTTAGAATGACAGATCTTGATTCCAGTAATGTATCGTCAAATGCTCTTATGGCCTTAAATGATTTAAATCAAATATCTAGTTTTCTTGATAAGGTAGCAAGTGCAATAAACACATTTACACCAGCTGAGTTCCAATACGAGACTACGGTAAATAATTACAAAACCACAATATCGCTAGCAAGAACAGAAGTGTCTGGTTCAAAAACAAAAATTGTAAATGCAAAAGATAAATTGAATTTGGCGCCAACATTGGGAGCGGATGGTCAGTATAAAAATGTTTTATCACAAGAAGCAAGAGTGGCTCAAGCGAGAGCGTCCCTTGAATCACTACAGGCAAATTTGAGCAAAACTTCAGTAATTTCTCCTTTTGATGGAATCATAACAAAACAAGATGCAAAAGTTGGGACCATTGTTTCTCCGGGGAATTCGATTATCTCAATTACAAGCCAAAATGATGTATATATAGAAGCAAATATATCGGAGATAAATATTGGCAAAGTATCAGAGGGTGACAGAGTTTTGGTGGATTTTGATGCCTATCCGAATGAGGTATTTGAAGGATTTGTTTTTTTGATTGAACCAGGAGATTTTATTATAGACGGTGTTGTCAATTTCAAAATACGAGTTCTTTTGGGTGAGCCAAACCCGAAAATTAAAAATGGTATGACTGCGAATTTAAAAATAGAAACAAGCAAAAAAGAAAATGTTTTACGAGTGCCGACATACGCGATTTCAAGAGAAGGTGGGGATACTTATGTAAATAAAAAAGTGGGCAAAAATTCCGAAAAAACCCTTATAAAAATAGGTATTTCAGGAAATGACAGCTTTGCTGAGGTCTTGGAAGGTCTTAATGAGGGTGACATTTTGGAATATTAGAATCTACTTATAAACTTTGCATATATTTTCAAAATATTTTCAAAAAGAACAGTGAAGTATTCAGAGTTATAAAATCAAAAAGTTGGTTTGGTGAGCATTTTTGATGCTCTGGAGTAGATATCTTTTATTCACACCTTTTTAATTTTATTAATCGCATAGATGATAAAATTAAAATAATTACAATAAATATAAAAAAATGTTCAAAGATAATGAAAATATTTTAAAGAAGCCAATTTTATATATCCTAATTGTATTAGTTATAGGATTTATATATATCTTTATTAACCTAAGTGATAGAAATAACATAGAATTACCTGTGTACTCGGAATCTTTGGATCTTGGAGCCAAACAAAGTTTGGTACCAAACGATTTTCCTTTACCTCAGGGAGTAAATTTTGAGCAAGAGTTCGAAAGATCTTATGTTGGAACGATTTCCTATACAGCTCTGTGGCAAACAAGTTCTGAAAGTAGAGATGTTATTAAAACTCGCTATGAGAGTTATTTAAAAGAAAAAGGATTTGAAGTTGTTTATATAGATTTTGGAGATGGTTTGGGTCAATTATCTGGAAGTTTGGGTAACACAAAAATTAGCATGGGTTTTAGAGAGCTCAAAGATGCCTTTAATTCCATACAAGTAGAAGCTACATTTAATAGTCAATAATTTAATATTATGAATGAGTATGAAGCACAAAACCAAAATTTTGGTAATCAAGAAAATAATAAAAATGGCAACAATCGCGCAAAACTTATAATCACTCTGGCTATTTTGATTGCACTCATTTTGGTTTTTTGGTTTTTCTTTGTAAATAAACAAGTACAAGAGGAATTATCGCCAGACTATATATATACCATAATGGAAAAATGGCAGGTCCCAGTTGGCTTTCCGGTTGATGTGTTCCTTATGACTGGCGAAGTAGAATACTTGAGAGGAGAGGATACTATGGTTAATAGTCAAGAGAATCACAAAGTCTTAGAGTTTTTAGTTTCAAACGAAAATCCGGAAGAATTGTTTAATAAATATAAAGAAACATTGACCAATGAGGTGAATCAGTGGCAACTTATGAGTGAGAACAATGATGGGAAGATAATGAATCTAGTTTTCTCAAGAGCTGGGGGTATTATGGCGGTAAGTATATTCCCAAACGGAGACAATTTTGTGTTAAACATTACTTACATAACTAGAATATAAATGAAAAAAGAATTTTTGAAAAAAATATCATATGTGACTATTGTAATGTTGGTTGTATTGGTTGTATTTTCTATTACTAAAATAACAGATGTGGCCGAAGCTCAATCAGCCAACTACAACATGGCAGGAACATGGCAAAATATTACAACAAGCCAAACATCTAGCACTTTGAGTGTGAGTGGTCAAATATATGGTTCTATTGTCTTTGACTCGAACGCTTGTCCTCCTCAATCAGGAGGGAATATAGCCTTAACTTTTGGTGGTTTGATGTATGAGATATACAATACATCGGGTACAAAATTTTTAGAGGGAAATGCTTTTGCTGGCATAACTCAAAACGGTACTAGTTGTGCTACTCAAGACGATTTTATGGCATATATTCACGATTTTTCAGTTGACGCAGACATATCCTCCCTACCAAATGGAGATTATAGAATTGATTTTGCCACAGGTGGTCAAAGTAATCCAATCATATCAGGTGTAACTGCCGGTCCCCTTTATCACACTATTTGGTTCACAAAAACAACACAACAAAGTTGCACAATATCATCTTTCACCTGCAACTCGAGTGCTACACTATCTTGGGTGACAGCTAATTGTTCAAATAGAAGCATAACTCCAAATATAGGTTCTGTTTCTGCTTCTGGAAGCACTAATGGTAGTGCTGGGACGACATATACACTCACGGCTGACACTCTTCAATCGGTTGCTTCTTGTGCACCTGCAAATGCAGCAAATCTAGATGCAAGATGGTCGGCAAACAACAGTACAACATACTCAAGAACGCTAACAACAACAGAATTAAATCAAGGGTATGCGGATGTTCCATTTAATTACGATAATACTGGTGATACGGGAAGTTGTGTGAATAATATTAAATGTGAGCCACTAAAAGCGGGATCTGCAACGAATGTTCAAACCTTTTGTGAGGTGGTTACTATCTGCAAATAGTCCACTATTGGCTTTGACAAACTCATATATTTAACTATATAGTATGAACAGATTTAGGAAGGAGGAACTCCATGCGGGTTTCTATGCTCGTTGTCATTATTGTTTTAGCGCTTGGGAGTTTCTCCAAGGCGCAAGAGGTCACGACTCCGATCGTGACCGCTCCATATCAACTGGTTGGCGACATCCTCAACGAAGATGTTCCTGAGTTCACCGTTGAGGTCGAGGGAAGGACCTACAAAGTCCAAATCCCAAGCACCTTCACTCGCTCCGTTGGAGCGGTGCGGCAGGCTGTTAACGTCTTTAGCCCCACTCCTGTAGATTGTGGCAAGTACCACCTTCGTTACCACGAAGGTTGGGGCTTCACCTGTGAGCGTGTGGGGTACTTCCCGTGGTTCGCCGCCGGCGAGAACCAATACGGCAAATGGCGAACTGAAGTCGTCGGCTCGCTCTCCTCACAGGTTGTGGGAGCTGTCAACTTTCAGATCTCCATGCGGGGTATGGATGGTAAGTCAAAGACTGTTATGGGTGGAAATCCATCAATTCAGACAATAAGTGGTAATTCGGCCACAGGTCACGCACCAGGGCGTAACACCACCTATGTAGTTGTTGGTGACGCCGAGTGTGGTATCACCTCAACCGGTATCTCCTGCTACCAAAAAGACGGAGTCGTCACCGGTTCCGTCATGGTCATCCTAAGTGGTACATCAGAGGAAGTGTTGGATGCGTTCACGACGCAACTGACCTTTCTCTACACCACCAAGAACGGAACTATACCATGGCAAGTGGCAGTGCCCGTCAATTGGTTGGCTGACGCCACCAATCGCTGGATCATTCCAGTGGTTGAGACGCCAGTTGAGGTGAAGGGTCAGACCTTGCCTCCCAACAACTCCAGTTTCGCAGTGGTGAACCTCTGCGACAAACCTCAAAACATTCGTGTGTCTGCACACGGCTGGAGTGGGGAAGAGCTGTGGGCTCACAACCTACCCAAGGAGTTGGAGGCGGGGGAGATTATGCCTCAGCTTCCGGACATTCTTTGGTCCGGAGGAGTGTATGCCAATCTCGTATCCTCATTGTTTGGTGAAGACATCAAGACCGGTGTCATCGCTCAAACTAGAGTTTCCGAGGAACTGCCATTCCGGGGTATCCTCACCTTCACAGGCTCCGAGGCCGGCTGTAAAATCGCCGTTCTCGGTCTACGCGCCACTGGTGATTCAATCACCTCAACTATCGCTCACCCTGAAAAGTGAGCACGAGTTCCTTCCAAAATCCGCGCACGCCCCAAGGGCCTGCGCGGGTTTTTCTTTTGGTATTTTAAATTTACATTTTTTAATTAGCTCTATATTTAGAGCTATCCTAAGTATTTAGCTATTACGCAACCCTTGACAACAGCCAATATTTAGGTATATAGTATAATTAGATTTAGGAAGGAGGAACTCCATGCGGGTTTCTATGCTCGTTGTCATTTTTTTAGCGCTAGGGAGTTTCTCCAAGGCGCAAGAGGTCACGCCAGTCGTGATCGCTCCATATCAGCTCAACAGCGACATCAACGAAGATGTCCCCGAGTTCACCATTGAGGTTGAGGGAAGGACCTACAAAGTCCCAACTCCTCATATTTTCACTCGCTCTGTGGGAGCGGTGCGGCAGGCTGTTAACGTCTTTAGCCCCACTCCTGTAGATTGTGGCAAGTACTATCTTCGTCATGACCCAGGTTGGGGATACTCATGCGAACGCATTGGGTACTTCCCGTGGTTCGCCGCCGGCGAGGACCAATACGGCAAATGGCGAACTGAAATAATTGGCAACCTTCACTCACTAGTTGAGGGTGCAGTCAACTTCGATATGTCTACCAGAGGAATGGATGGGAAGATGAAGTCTGTGATGGGTGGGAATCCAGCACTTCAGACCGTGGTTAGTGGTTTAACGACCGGCCACCCTCCTGGGCGCAACACTACCTATACTGTAGTTGGTGACGCCGAGTGTGGTATCACCTCAACCGGGGTGTCCTGCTACCAAAAGGACGGAATCGTCACTGGTTCCGTCATGGTTATCCTCAAAGGCACCTCAGAAGAAGTGTTGGATGCGTTCACGACGCAACTGACCTTCTTATACACTACCAAGAATGGGACTATGCCATGGCAAGTGGCTGTACCCATCACTTGGTGGGCTGATGCTACCAACCGCTGGAGCGTTCCAGTGGTTGAGACGCCGGTTGAGGTTAAGGGTCAGACCTTGCCTCCCAACAACTCGAGCTTCGCAGTGCTAAACCTCTGCGACAAACCTCAGACTGTCCGTGTGTCTGCACACGGCTGGAGTGGGGAAGAGCTCTGGGCTCACAATCTGCCCAAGGAGTTGGAGGCAGGCAACATTCTGCCTCAAGTACCAGATCTTCTTTGGTCCGGCGGAGTGTACGCCAACCTCGTCTCTTCTCTGTTTGGAGGTGACATCAAGACCGGTGTCATCGCTCAAACTAGAGTTTCCGAGGAACTGCCATTCCGAGGAATGCTCACTTTCGAAGGTTCTGAGGCCGGCTGCAAAATCGCCGTCTTGGGCCTTCGCGCAACAGGTGATTCAATCACCTCGACAATCGCTCACCCTGAAAAGTGAGCACAAGTTCCTTCCAAAATCCGCGTTCCTCTCTCCGAGGCACGCGGATTTTTCTTTATTATACTTTAATTATATAAAATTTAATCTTTAATCTTGTAGAGATTAAAAAACTTTAAATAAACTTGTTAACTTAACAAAAATACAGGTAATTATACTATTATATTCAGACGGGTTCGCCTGTACTTTGGATAGGGGAGCGAGAAATCGCTTACCTTGAGGGAAGGAGATTCTATTATGGCTGAAAAGTGGGAAGACAAAGGAGTTTGTTGCAATATGTCGCACGATCTTCTCAATGCAATTCTGCCTGGTGAGGATACCAATTCTCATAAGGTTGTGAACACTGAGACTGGCGAAGAGCGACAAATTCGAGTGGATTCCGGTCAGACTGTTGGCGATGCAATCGCCAAGGGTCAGTGGGAAGACTGAAAGCTGGACAAGAACAAACCCCGCAATTCGTTTTTATGAATTGCGGGGTTTTAGTACATACAAATACACCATAAGACCATCTATTTTGCCAGATTTTAAAAGTTTAAATTCATTGTGTTTATTTAAGTCTATCGGAAATTCAACACATAAAATTTTGGTATTATACATCTTTCCTGATGCAATTTTATAAGCAATTTTGTTTACTAATTTTGGAAATAGATAAAGATAAATAAATGTAGCTTCTCTAAAATCTTCCTCCAAAAAATTTTTTCTAAATAGTTCTATTCTTTCTATTTGTTTATATTTAATTAAAAACAGACTTTTGAGATATGGCCATGGAGCTATTTCATAACCAACGGCTCTCGAGACATTAAAATTAAGGAGGCTAGGTATTAAGATCCGACCATCACCACACCCCAAGTCAAAGAAAACATCATTTGAAGATAGGCCCCCAAATGACAAAATTTTTTTAATAGGTTTTCTTGAGAGTGGTATATATGGCGCACCAAAGAGTAAAGAAATAAATCCTGATAAATAAAAGAAAAGTAGGGTTAACAAAAAAATAAAACTAAAAACGGTTATCAAGATTAATAAGACAGTCAAAAAGTTTATGGGCATATTCTTAACAATAATATAAGGTATTAACTGAATCAAGAAAATACAATAGGAAATAATCTTTATTTATAACACAGTAGATGCTTGGTCAATATTGACTTTATTTAATATATGTTAATAATATAAATTAGACAGGTTCGCCTGTACTTTGGATAGGGGAGCGAGAAATCGCTTACCTTGAGGAAAGGAGATTGGATTATGTACGAAGACGACCAGCCCGACACGCCAGTATCGGACGACTACTCCGCGGATTCGAATGCGGATTCCGGTGCAGTTCCCGAGTAACACAACCCGAAGGCCCTCTGCTACTCGCAGGGGGCCTTTCTATAAAATTCCAAAATTTCTTTATATGGTTTTGCTAATTCGTATGCTCTAATATACTCTGAGTTGTTTTTCGTGCTATTTTTTATAATTCCGAGCATTTCGTTGTCGTTTTCAAATAAATTAATTAAGGTCGCATATACAACCACGTGATTTTTAACGCTCTGAGTTTCTTCTTTACAATACATATCAAAGACAGATAAAATTTTCATTGTTATTTGAGGCTCGTTTAATGCTTGAATTCTGTGAATTAACTCGTGCGTTAGGGTGATTAAAAATTCTTTTGGTGTAAAACCACTTTTTATAATAATTGGATTACTTGTTGCTCTGGATATACCGCTTACAATATAAACGTCTATAACATCTCTATTGAAACTCAAATTCAGTGACTTAGATATTTCAGTAAGTATTTTGTTTTCATTTTTACTCCATATTTCAATATAGGAAGATATACGTCTTTTTAACTCAGTTTGATCTGGCGGGGTCCATTTATTCCAACCAAATTTTTCGAGATCTGGGTTATTTTGACAGTAGAAAATATATACAGGATCAATAAGTTTACCGTATTGTATCAATACTTTTGGAATTTTAACGTCATTTTCCATAATATATAATGTAACCAATTTGTTCTTATGATATCATCAAATATGATATAAATAAAAGGATACATCAGAATGTTTCAGAATCCCTTTGTTTACAAATTATGAAAACAGTATTTATACCAGGGTTAGGTGAGAGAAAAATTACATATAAAAATAAAAAG
>JASNZL010000008.1:0-69120 GCA_048499675.1 Candidatus Zambryskiibacteriota bacterium | reverse complement strand
ACAGTATTAATATCAAAATATGTGGCTTGGACAGGTCCGCTCACTTATTTTAATATTGTTGCAATTCTCTTAATTTGAATTCCTGCATAAAATAAATAACTAATGATTAAGTATGTTCTAACATTAAATATGTTGCAACAATGAAATGTAAAAAGAAGTGGCATGGACAAGAAAGTCACCCGCCTGCCAGCACCTGAAGTCGCAGACAATGGCGGGCAGGAAATGTAAAATTACAGAAATATAAAATTAAAATTGCGAATATAAAAATATGGCACTATTTAAAAATAAGTGCATTTATAATACAATGTTAAGTATTAGATTATTAACCAAAATCAATGGATATAAATATTTTTTTTGAAGAAAATATGTGGCTTATAGTTCTATCTTTAGCAACAATGCCAATAAAAGGCTTCGCACTTTGGTATTCAAGTAGACTATCACAAAGGTGGTGGTTTATAATTTTGTTTGTTACCAATACCCTTGGAATACTTGATTTAATCTACATTTTCTTCATTGCAAAGAAGTACAAAGTTGAATCTAAAGAGGAAATAGTGTAATTATTTTTATGGTATACTGGATGAGTGGAAAAGTGCACCAGAAAACCAAATTGCAAATGCTTAGTTTGTGGAAAAGATATCTATAGAAGACCTTCTGAAATAGTGCAAAATAAGGATAGAGTGTTTTGTAGTAATGAGTGTTTCGGTATATCTTGCAGAATAGAAAAACCTTGTGTAGTATGTGGTAAACCAATTTTATCTGGTTTGCACAAAAAAACTTGTTCAAGAAAATGTGCGAACAAAAACAGAACAGGGGTTAAATATAATACCGGACAAAGAAAAGATAAAGTAAAAAACCAAAGAGCATTAAAATTGAGGTTGTTAGAACAAAGAGGAATGAAATGCGAAAGGTGTAATTATGACAAATTTGAAATACTTCAGATACATCACAAAAACAGGGCGAGAAATGACAATGATTTAGAAAATTTGGAACTTATTTGCCCAAATTGTCATTATGAGGAACATTTATTAGAAAAAAGTTGGTTAAGAAAACAAGGAGGGTTGGCAGAATGGTAATGCACCGCTCTTGAAAAGCGGCGAGCGCAAGCTCTTGGAGGTTCGAGCCCTCCACCCTCCGCAATTTATGATATCCATAGATGATTTTAAAAAAGTAGAAATAAGAGCAGGAAAAGTTATAACGGCCGAGCCCGTGGAAGGTTCAGAGAAATTGCTTAAACTTTCGGTAGATTTCAATGAGGAAAATCCGAGGCAGATAGTGTCAGGTATAGCCAAGCACGTTAAACCAGAGGATTTAACAGGAACAATTTGTGCATTTGTAACCAATTTAGAACCAAGAGAAATAATGGGACTAAAAAGCGAAGCGATGATAATGGCAGTATCGGGAGAAAATGAAAATGGTAACTTTTTCTCTCTACTAAAAATTGACGGCGACACTCCTCCTGGAAGCTTAGTAAAATAAATTACCCTAATTAACCTAATTTCTAATTATTCTAAATAGTAACCAGTGTGCAAATGTCTAATTTTAAAAATTCAATAATTTATACAATCATTCTAAATTGCAAATTAAAAATCAGAAATTTATTAGAGCACTTAGGTTAATTAGAAATTAGATTAATTTACCCTAGGTATACACAAACAAATCTTGCTTTGATGTCATTTAGAAAATTTTGGCATTAAGCTTCGCTTGTGCACAAAGTGCTATGCCAAAATATACTACAGGATGATAAAATACCTGTATGGAAACAATTCTTGAATGGCATTCGCCAGAGCATCATTTTGATAGAAAAACTATTGACTGGTATTGGATACTTGGAACAATAAGTTTGGCTATTTCTATATTGGCTTTCTTTTTTGGTAATTTTCTTTTTGGCGTTTTTGTTCTGATTGCGGGATTTACAGTTGGGTTCCTTTCGTTTAAAGAAACAAAGATTGTTCCGATTAGAATCGTTCACAAAGGAATAATTTTTAACAAGCACCTCTACCCTTGGCTTTCTTATAGATCATTTTGGATTGAAGACGAACATACCCATGGCGCCAGAATTCTACTTCACCCTGTAAGCAATTTTATACCCATGATAACAATCCCAATCAACGAAGAAGTTGATTTGAATGACGTCCGAGATGTTTTAATTCAATTTTTAGAAGAAGAATATTTGCAAGAATCAATCATCCACAAGTGGTTTGATAAGTTGCTGGCACGGTGGTAAAAGTAGCTTCAATAGAATCTAATTGATTGACAATGTAATTACATTGTATATACTTTGTAGTGATTACAAAAAACCTAACCTAAGGATATATGAACTCAACATTAAATATAAGGATAGATAAAAAGTTAAAAGAAGACGCTGGAAAAACTCTCAAAAAAATGGGGTTAGATATTTCTTCTGGTATAAAAATGTTTTTGTCCCAAGTGGTCAATACCAAATCCATCCCGTTTGAACCAAAAATGCATTATGCAATGACTCCTGAGCAGGAAAAGTGGGTGAAGAAGCAGATTGCAGATGCTAAGAAAAACAGCAAGGGGTACAAAAATGTAAAAGATCTTTTCGATGATATATTAAAAGACTAGGCATTATCTCAATGTATTTGGTAAAAGAGAACAAAAAATTTAGAAAATATGTTAGAAAATATTTGCGTTCAGGAAGAATTGAAAGGGAACGCATTGAAAGTATTGTTGAAATTTTAAAAATAGGAGAAAAGCTAGAATCAAGGCACAAAGACCACGAACTTAAGGGCAAATTCAGCGGAATCAGAGAATGCCACATAGAATCAGATCTGCTTCTGTTGTATCAAATAGACGAAGAGAATAAAACTCTCTTTTTAATCAATATAGGTAGCCACTCTGAATTATTTAAATAGAAGAAATGATATTACAAACTCCTGTTTGAGTAATCTACCAAGCTAAAATTTCTCCGTTGTACCAAAAGTTTCCTGTCTCTACTTTTGAATTAGCAAATTCAAATATTTTTTGCGCTGTCTCTTCTGGTGTTTTGACAGCTTCTTCTCCACCCATTTCTGTTTTAGTAAGTCCGGGATGCAAGGAAGATACGCAAATATTTTTTGGTCTCAAAATTTCAGCTAAGGTATTTGAGTACATATTTAGTCCAGCTTTAGAAATTCTATATGCAGGATAGTGATTTGGCGCTCTTCCTTTGCCAGTATCAACGTGCTCAAAAGAGCCTGCAATAGAAGAAATATTTACAATATGACCACCTTCGTTTATTAGCGGAATTATTTTTTCTGTAAAATCCACCAAACCAAAAAGATTAACTTCCATCGTGTCTCTAAGTTTGCTTACGTCCAAATGTATCTCTTCCCTATCGAGCAAAACTCCCGCATTGTTTATCAAAATATCTATTCTTATATTTTTTTCTTTTAAAACTTTAACGCAAAGCGCGATACTTTCTTCTTTTGAAATATCCATCTGTAAAAATAAAGTATTGTCTCTGTCCTCTGGTTGGTCTTTTAAATAAGTTCCTATTGCAAAAAACCCTTCGTTTTGGAATTTTTCCAACACTGCTTTACCGATACCTTTATCAACTCCTGTTATCAATACTGTTTTCATATTGTCTGAATTATAGCAAATAAGGTTTATTTTTGTTATGTTTTAAGTATCCATTTGCCCTCGTCGTTCAATGGATACCTGCACGAATTGTCTGACGCCCTTATAGTTTAATGGATAGAACACAGGCTTGCGGAGCTTGTAATGTAGGTTCGATTCCTACTAAGGGCGCAAGACAAATCAGGCAGGCTAGGGACGCAACTTTGCGGAAGTTGTAATGTAGGTTCGATTCCTCTCGAGGGCACAGCGCAGTGAGACCTACTGAGACCCGTAAATGAAGCGGGATTTCAGATGCGTCAAGAAAGAAGATTCAGTCGATTCCTGCACCGTTATTGTTTAATGACGGCTATTTTCTTGTTAGCTAAAGTCACTTTACTTTTGAGGCAAGATAGCAGTTCTCTCTTCTCAAGTAGCGAACCTTCTCGCAAGATATATTTGGCATAGTTTCGTATGTCGATGTCAGTTGTTTTGATTGGCGACGGCTTTTCTCCCAGGAGTGCTGACTGGAATTTCCTGTGACGTTCAATTTCACTCTTGATTTTCTGCTTCATGCCGATTTCGTCGAGGTTTATTCTGTCAATTAGCTCGACAATTTGTTCAATCAGGTCTTCCTCACGGATGATCCCGCTTTTACAGAACTGATCGCGGTATTTACAGCACTGATAGTATACATACCTATGTACATTACCATTCTTCTGATTTTTGTACTTTTCATCAGCAGTTATGCCCGATCCGCATAATCCGCAGGTAATTATTTTTGTAAAGGCGAATTCTTTGCCATAGCTCTTGATTACGTGTTCAGTGATATTTTCTTGTACTCTGTCGAATAATTCCTTGGTAATGATTGGTGTGTGTCTACCTTGATACCACTGTCCGCTCTTTTTCGGATATTCAAATGTGCCGTAGTAGAAATGACAACGCAGTGTTAGATAGATGTTACTCAAGTTCAGTGGTTTACCATTCTTGGTGGTGAATCTAACCTCATCCTTGAGCCATTTGTGTATTCGTCTCCCTGACCATTTCTCATGTGCCACCTTCTCGAACATCTTTTTGATAATTGGTGCCCTGTGGGTATCTATGTGCACTTGGCATCTCTCGTCCTTATTCTTACTGTTTAAGTATCCGGCCGGTGCAGGTGCTGACCAGAGCCCCATCTCGCATCTGGCTCGGAGTCCACGCTTCACGTTCAAGACCTTGTTATCATTTTCTAGTTTGGCTTGTGAACCAAGAATCATCAGGAGGAACTTCTCATTCGGGTTGTTACTGAATTTCTGGCCCCCGTAAGTGCGGATTTCCTTCAGAAGCCCCTGATCCATTAGGTCGACAATTCTGCCAAGGTCACCTGCGTTTCGAGCTATTCGATCTGGTGCCCAGGTCAGTATGCCGTTGTATGTGCCAAGCTTGAGTTCCTCCACGATCTCGTTGAAGACAGGTCTTTGTCCAGCTTCCTTGGCCGAGTGCGATTCTCGCTTGAGCGTCACGATCTCCAAATTATCCGCTAATGCCATCTTCTCCATTTCCTTGATCTGGGAGTCGATGGAAAGCACCTGCTTGTCCTCCTGTTCGGTACTTTTTCTGGCGTAGAGACAATATTTCACGCTTGCGGAGCTTGCAATGTTTGCCGTAGCCCCAGACGGCGCTGTTGTTGTGTGTGTCATGCAGCTACATTGATGACGCTACCCCTCCGAGGAGTCCAGGAGGGGTAGTTGGCAAGCTGTTGGTAACTCGACTACACAAATCTTAAATACTAATCATTAAGTACAGACGGCCGGCGAGCCCTCTGACTTACCCCGTCTGCGGTACGCCACAGGAGATGAGTGAGATGATTGGGCAAAGTCCGGCTAACCGGCCGGCGGGAACGTCGTACGCGACGAGAGGCTCCGATCTCCAAGGAGAGGCAGAAGTCCTATCCGCCGAAACACCACACCACTCTACGGAGTGGTGTGGTTGCGTGACGAAACCCTTGTATTAAGCGGAAAATCGTGTTATGGTAACATCGGCGAGAAATCCATGGTGGCTTTCTCAAAACAGTTCATTCACAAACCAAAGGAGACAAAGATGGAAACAGTCCTATCAGGAATCCGCGCTACAGGGCGCCTCCACTTCGGAAACTTTCTCGGAGCGGTACAAAACTTCGTGAAGTTCCAGCAACCAGGCAATACCTGCCTTTACTTCATCGCCGACTGGCATACACTGACGACGCTCGAGAATCCAGAAGAGCTTCGGGGCAATTTGATTGAAATCGTGAAGGATTACATTGCCGCGGGTCTCGACCCGGAGCAATCGATCATTTACGCTCAATCAAGCGTACCGGAAATCTCTGAACTGTGCCTGTATCTTTCGATGATCCAGTCACTCGGTGAGCTCGAACGGGTCCCAACGTTCAAGGATCTGGTTCGCAAGAATCCGGACAACGTGAACCTCGGGCTCGTGACGTACCCTGTCCTCATGGCAGCCGACATTCTTGGTCCCAAGGCAACACTGGTGCCAGTTGGTGAGGATCAGGTGCCGAACGTTGAGATGGCTCGCAATCTTGCGAATCGTTTCAACAAGCGTTTTGGGGACACGTTCGTCGTTCCCGAGATGATGGCGCAGATGATCAAGGTACCCGGTCTTGACGGCGCGAAGATGGGCAAGTCGGAAGCGGACAATGCCATCGACATCAATGCCGGCATCGAAGAAATTCGCGATCGCTATCTGAAGAAAGGCATTACTGATCCGCAACGTCTTCGCGTCTCCGACCCCGGCGATCCGTACAATCGGTGTCAATCCGTCTATCCTGTCCACGAGCTAGTGACGGAAGGCGAGGTCGAGAGTCGAGAGATCGCGAAACTGTGCATCTCGGCGCAAATCGGCTGTGCCGCCTGCAAGCATCTTTTGGTTGACGGCATTGCCAAAATCTTGGAGCCCTTTCAGGAAAAGCGCGTCAAGCTCGCCAGCCAAAACGATTACGTCAAAAACGTGCTTCACGAAGGCGGCAAAAAGGCTCGCGCCAGAATCAAGGCAACCACCGAGCTTGTTCGGGAGAAGATGGGTATCGTCCTCTACTAGAACAAGCTACTTACTCACAGGCATTCGAAATCGCAAGGTTCCGAATGCCTGTTTTCTTTTGTAGTGTCTCTTGTGTCAAGCGGAAAATTGTGCTATGGTATCGTCGGCGAGGAATCCATTGTGGGTTTTCTTAAAACGCACCTTCACAAACCAAAAGAGGCACTATGGAAACGTCAACAGAAAAAATCATACGGAGACTCAAAGATTCAGGGTATTCTCCGAGGGTGATGGAGCATGATCCTGTGATCACAATGGACGATGTCGTTCAAACTTTGGACATTCCGAGGGACGCAATGGCTAAGACTGTGATCCTTGATCAGAAGAATATTGGCCTCATTGCCGCTATTCTACCGGGTATGAATCGGGTCGACTTCTCAAAAGTCGCTGCCATCCTCGGCGTATCAAGGAAAACGGTAAAGTTTGCTGGCCCAGAAATCACCCGAGAAATCGGGCTGAACCCGGGAGACGCGAGTCCGTTCCATGACTTCTTCCAGCGACATATCGTGGATAACGCTCTCTTGGCTCGGCAGTTGATCTATTGCGGGTCAGGTGATCCGCGAAAGACAATCGCGATCGGCTCTAAAGAAATGGTGAACGCCATCGGAGCAACGATTGCGGACATCTCTCAAACACATCAGTAAACACTCAAACCACAGGAGGTTCAGATGAGTAAGTCAGGAGAAGATGGTTGGCGCAAGCCAACTCTTACCGTTGAAGGCCAAAAGGCCTTCTGGGACGCCCAGGCAGCCACGTACGAAAACGAAGAAATGACGACAGACAACCAGGGAGAAATGGACGCTGTCCTTGATGCATATCGAGAAGTCGATTGCGAGGATATAGTCACTCTCGGCGGCGCTGTTGGGAGTCGTGATCCAAAGATGCTTCTCGAGGATACATTTTCTCGAACAGGGGGATACGTTCCTCGAGTAGTCTTCAATGATCTGGCACCACAGCAAGTCAATCGAGCCAAGTCTTCCATACTGAAGTCGTTCATAGACGACGGTGTGGAGATGGTGTTCCTTTCGGGTGAGATCGCTCACGTTTGCAGAGAAATCGAGCGCAAGCCCAGACGACTCATTATCGGGGTCTACAACTGCGAGGCTTTCTTCAAGGCCGATCCGCAAGTCGGATATCCTTTCTGCGGGTACGATGAGTACCTTCGGAACGAGAGGGTCCTTGGCGAAGAATTCCTGTTCGATTGGGTAGAACTTTCGGAAACGAATGAGCCCACATCGACAGGCATCCGCGCCAAAATCTCAACTTCGGGCGAGGAGATCAGGAAGATCGCAGTGAGAGACTCGCTTGCCGCAATGCAGCGAGAAATCTCTTCCGGCGCAATACCGTCCATCGCGGCGCTCCAGATTGTTGGGCAGACTGAAGGGAGAAGCGGCTTCTTCCTGTCTCACTGGTATACGCCGGACGGTATCCACAAGCTCGTCGGCAGTGTGTTTCGGTCTAATGCGTTTAGCATCAGCACCAGGCACTTTGCCAAAGGTATGGTTCTCATCGTGAATCCGATTGGTTCCAAGCCGCAAGGCGTAGTGACCGTCCTCAACAACGTGATTGGCAATGTGCTTCCACAGAGCCAGCACCAAACGCTCCAAGCGATCAAGGGAATTGTCTCTTGATCACGCAAACAACCTAGCGCCATTCCTTCGTGGGTGGCGCTATTTTCTTTGCCTTAAAACCCAATATTTCCGTATATCTGTTTTCTCCAAACAGAATCGGGACAAAACTTTCATCTGCAAGTACTTCTACGCCAGAATCGGTTACGCCCAAAAAAGAACCTTGTGTGACTAATTGGAAATTTTTTATTTCGGGTGCAAGTGTAAACTTCCCGAGAAAGTCTTTTTTATATGAATCGTATACCTCAAAAGCGTCAGTACGTTCATTATGTTTTGTGGTTGTATATGGATTTCTAGAAATGAATCCGCAGGCAATCAAAACTTCAGCAATGTCGAACAGGGTAGCTTGTAATACGGATTCGCTCGTGTCTTTCCCATACTCAAATGCCACACCAATTCGTGCTTGCGAAATGAGGGCGCTATCACTTTTATATTTCATCACCAAAACTTTCGGAGGATTGATAGTGCCAACAATATCTCTGGTGACGGTATCATATTTTGTGACGATAAGCATTGAGTTTTCAGATAAATCAGTGGTATTGGTTGAGTGAATGTCTATCACCAAATCAACATCCCTGATCTTTGGTAATAGTTCAAATGCCAGCCGTTCTTCGTATGTACCATTCGGATTACCAGGAAAGATGCGATTGAGATCTGAGTCGATAAAGGGAATATTTTTCTCTGAAGCTCTCGGGTTGCCAATTTCAAAACGGAGTTGATCGTTCGGTATATTTAGTTTTTTTAACTCTTCGATAACAGCAAGACCTATCCTTTCGTGTCCATGCGTACTGCCAACAATAAGTATTTTTTTAATGCTCTGTAACATAGTAAAATTATATATATTTCCCTGTAAAAAAATAGAGCCACCCGAGTTTCTTAGAATGGCTCTAGTTTGTGATCGACTCATCGTCGCCAAACGCAGTAAGCTGCATCACCATTAGAGACATCTAGCCCAACGAAGCCGTTCTGATAGTTATGCGCCGAGCCATATAAGCTACTGCCATAGACTTTTCGCGACACAAGCTCAGAAGGCACGATGCAGGAATCATTGATTTTATCCGCTACTATCTTAACGGCGGCTTGCATGTCTTCATCAATGTTGGTGTCGCCAAACTTCTTGTACACACCAGATTCTGCAGCAATAGCAGACAAACTCTTCTGCATTGCCCAATTTTGGGTACGTAGTACAACATAGCCCAAATTCGGGTGAGATACTTGCGCAATATCGATTGCAGCCTGTATCAACGCCTTTCCTAGACCGATCTTCTGGTATTCATAAGTAACACACATACCAGCAAGATAGACGATGTCTCTTTCGATGCCGTGGAGAATATCCCAGACTCGAAATGCGATAACCGCACCAGTATGGTCTTGAACAATCAAAATATTTGAATGGTCAAGAACATGCGTTCTGACATCGTGAGCAAACTCCTCAGAATGCTGTTGCCCGAAGGCGTTTTGAGCAACTGGATAGACAAGGTTAAAGAGATAGTCTTTAACCTCATTAGAAAGTAGCTCAGGCATTAAGTGGTAGGCGCTATACACGCCCGCCTTTGTGACAAGTTGATTCTTAGTTGCGTATTCAGAGAGCTTCATGAGATATTTCTCCTTTGGTTGATGTGAAAGAACTATGCGATTTTTCCCAATGAAAAACCGCCCTCACGATACAAGCAAAACTGCTCATATCGTAAGGGCGGGTTTCCGCGGTGCCACCTTACTTTTCCCTTGATGTCTCTCGGGACTTATACCGGCTCTGGTCTTTCGACCGATTTCGGTTTTCCTATGGTTACGGAGGAAGCCGGGTCTCCACTTATGCAGAGACCACCCTGTTTCGCGAATTACTCCGCAAAACTATCCGACCCCAACCCCTTGATTACTCAAGGGAATCGGATATGGGTTTTATATACTGAAATGAACAACACCTGTAATTTATCACAGTGGGGTTATCTTTGTCAATTGTATGTAATTGATTCGATAGAAAAACGCGCGAGTGGTAAGCTCGCGCGTTGTAGGTGTTATCCAACGTGACATCAAGGCTTTGCGCCTGTCGCAATGATGTAGGCACCCATTGAAGTATCAGCAAGCGCATTATCAATCGCGATGACCGATTCTTGCACGTCGAGCTGTTTGGTAAACAACTCGTGAGGGAGAATGGCGCTGATGGTAGGATATGTCGTGAGCGACACCTCCACTCCTCGAGCGGAGAATAGCGACATTACCTCGTCCCACGTATACGCTCGCGCGTAGACCGGAATGACTTCCTCCACCTGGTCGTCATTTTTCGAGTGAACGTCGAGCGAGTCGCGGTGGATGTTGATTGATGCGGCCAACCCCGCTTCCCACGGCAGGAACTCCCAGCGATAAACGAGAGCATCTCGATTGTAGAAAGAGAAGAAGAATCGACCTCCGGGCTTGAGCACCCGAAGCGTTTCATCTATCACCTTACCGATGCCCCGAATGTCGCTGGCCGTGCCAAGGTTCATCACGACGAACGATGCGGAAGTATCGAGCATTGGGATGCCATCCTCAATGTCCGTGCACTCGAAAGCGACCTTCGAGTGTAAGTTCTTGCTTTCAGCAAGCTGGTTTGCCATCATCCGCATGTGCTGGCTGATGTCGTACCCCATGACGCGCCTGAACACATCGTGGCATTGGAACGTCATCCTGCCAGTCGCGCACCCAAGGTCGAGCATGAGCTCTGTATCAGTCAATTGTTGGATTTCTCGAGTGAGCAGTTCATGCTCGTACCGCAGGTACGCCTTTGTCGCGAAGTAGCTGTTTTCGTAGCTTGAGTCGTAGGTACTGCACCATCGTTCGGTGAGGATAAGAAGGTTTCGCTTGAGCTTCTCATACCACTGGTCTTCGGTCTGAGGCTCACTTGATTCCAGCGACTCTTCTTGGAGTCGGATCATTTGCAGCTTGCATGACTCGTTGATGAGTGCGTACAAGACCGATTCGGCGAAATGCGGATTCAGGTGGTGTGTCGCAGCCCATTTCCTGATCGCATCGATACGCCTATCTTCGATATCTGCCCGGAAAATCCGCTCGCCCTTTTGGCGTTTGTATTTTCCAACCTGCTCAGCGAGCTCCATGCGACGCATGATGAGCTGCATGATCATCGTGTCGACAGTCGCGAGACGGCTACTGAGTTCTTCAAGATTTAAGAGCTTTTCCATCTCTGTCTCCTTTCGTTTGTGAATGTGCTGTTTGTGGTTTTGTGACAGGCGTCACTCTCTAGGTCGTAAAATACAATAATTTCATACTTAGCACAAGAGCGACGCAGTGCCGGGAAAAGTGGCTGTAAAGCCACCAAATACGAAAAAGTGACACACATGCACATCTGTTTTGGTGTCACATGGTGTAACATTGGCGGTAAAATATCCTTTTTTTTAGCCATTTGGGTTCCAGATGAGACATTCGTGGCATACCTCTAACCTGTGTCTCGTCTGTCTCTGTCTCGCATCAGATTTTAGCAAAAAGTGACACGGAAAAAGTGTCCAAAGAGTGTCACTTTTGTCACTTTTTGGTGTCAGAAAATTGGCATTTGTTGGCATTTGAGATACTGCCAAATACCCGTGAAGGAGTGTCCCATTTGTCTCATTCTGTTTTTGAAGGCACAAGCGCCTGTTTGGTGAAAACTGACCCCTATGCGGAGGCATCATCTCAACTCTTGGGAATCCTCCCGAAAACCCTTATACTGCTTGGTATACCAACGTCCGAGACCCGAGTGGGGCACAAAAAACAAAATATTTTGTGCTCTCGAGCAAGCAAACTGCTTTGCTTGCGTGTAGGTGAGAAGCAAATGTTTGAAGCTTCGCAAGACCTTTGATAATTTTTATGAGTTTTGCGAAATAAAAATAGAAAAGGTGTACAGTTTCTGTAAGAAATCGAACGGCGGAATGTGAAATTTTTAGAAATAAATTTCCATGAGCCGGTGCCCAGACCGAAATTTTTTGACTGAAAAAATTTTGAGTCGAGGGAAATACTCCTACCGAGGGCACAAAAAACAAAATATTTTGTGCCCTCGAGCAAGCAAGGTGCTTTACTAGCAGAGAGGCACGGCGTTGTAATAATTAATTAATACCAAGACTCAATAACAAATAAGTTAGATTCTTCTGAGTAAAAAGTATCTAAATTATTTAGCCAAGAAGAAATAGTGGCCCAAAAGACACTATTTAATGATTTTATAAAACATTGACTTTTAATATGTAGTATGCTATTATGGTTAAGGACCAATATCGAGCGCTCGTAACTCGATATAAAACTTTCCAAACAGGAGATAAAGTATGCTTTGGCCACTTCTTTTTGTTTTGATTTTTGTCGTCTTTGCATGGAAGGACATGTACGGACAGGCAGACGGTTTCCTTGACCGTTGCGCTGCAACATTTTTCTTTGGGATCTTCGCGTCGATTGTGTTCTTTTTTGGCATCGGCTTCGCGTCAGTCATTGGTCTTGCGGTGCCCAAACACTGGACTGGACCCGAAACAACAGGGCTAGTGAGCCTACGTGGGAGCGATGGTCTCAGTGGGCAATTCTACCTCGGTACCGGCAGTATTGACACAACCCAGCACTACTTCTTCTATGAAGCGGTCGGGTTGGGCTATCGGCCGAGGAAAATTGAAATTGAGGGTAATGTCACGGTTTTTGAAGATGAAGAAAGAAAGGTGGGAGAACTCAAGACTTACACCTACCAGTTTGTGAATCCAAACTTACTACTGGTTGGTCTGGACTATCCGACAAAAAAGTACGAGTTCTTCATTCCCAGGGGGAGCATAAAAAGGGATTTCATGCTTCAATAGTAGTACACCCAGAGCGGGGGCGTTGTGTTTGAAACTCGCCCCCCCTCTTTTTTTATATATTGAAACAGAATTTATTGTCAGGATGCTAATTTATAAAAGTTTTTTGTTCACCCAAATATTATAAAAATGTTTCAATAGTAAGATTTTGTTAATACCAATTTTAGTAAATTACACCAACAAACCTTTCTCTCATTTCTTAGTTCCTGTACAATAGAATTATGAAAAAATTTTTGATTATTTGTCTACTAATCTTCTCTCTATTTAGTGAGGCTTCTTTGGTGATGGCTGATGTAAATAATTTTTCAATCAGTCAATTTGAAATTGAGTATTTTTTGGATAAAGACAATGAAGGACACTCTACTCTACGAGTGGTAGAGCGTATCACTGCAGACTTCCCCACTTTTCCCCAAAACAAGGGTTTAGTGCGGGAAATCCCAGATCAATATGATGGGCATTCGCTCTCCTTTTCATTAATATCTCTAGAACGCAACGGCCAACCAGAACCAATATATGCCGAATATTCAAAAGGCGACCATTATGTTATTGAAACAGGGACAGATGAATATCTCCTTGGCCCACAAACATATACAATCACCTACACCTTACGAGATGTTACAAAATATTTTCCTAATACAAACCAAGATGAATTTTACTGGGACACAAACGGCACGGGTTGGAGGGTTCCTATAGAAAATCTAAATGTTCAAATAAACATAGCAGAATCATTAATACCATCACTCACTGGATCTGTAGCTTGTTATCGTGGAGCAAGTGGCGGAACTGAAACCTGTACACTATCGCCCATTTTTCATGGTTTGACCGCAAGCACAACCAATCTTTTACCGTATGAAAATTTAACTATTGCAGTTGGTTTCAATCCCGAAACTTTTGCCGGTTACAAACCTACTTTAATAGAAAAAATACTCGCTATTTTTGCTTCACCTTTAATCCAACTTACTGCTCAAATGACTGGAGTATTAATCATTTTTTGGTCTTTATACTTCTATTACAAGTCTCATAATAGAAACAAGGAATTAGGGACAATCGTTACTGAATATTTCCCTCCAGACGGGGTCAGTGTAATAACATCTGCCAGTTTACTAAATAGTGCTCATTCTGTTCTTACAGCTTTTCTTTTGGATTTGGCAGTGCGCGATTATATTAAGATAATTGAGTTAAAAGAGAAAACTTTTTGGAAGAAAGCCGAATATGAAATAGAAATAAAAAATGATTTAAATAATCTCTTTGAAGAAGAAAAAGAGATGCTTAGTGATCTTTTTGATGGAATTCCACAAACAGGACAGAGACTGGCTCTAAAATCTTTGCGCAATAACACAAGTTTTCGAAAAAGAATCAGTGATAATAAAAAGAAATTGGATGAATTACTTGTCCTGAGATATGAATTAAGAAGAGTGGATGAATCCAAAACAAAAAAATTAAAATACGGGGCTTTGGGTTTAGTTGTGTGTGGCGCCTTATCACTAAATTTCGTATTTTTGATTATGGCTGTTACTCTATACGGAGCATCAAAGCATCTTAAACCACTCACAGACAAAGGTTTGGAGTTGCGTCGCTATCTCAAAGGATTTAAGCACTACATAAGTATGGCTGAGACAGAAAGAATGCGAGTTTTACAAAGTCCAACTGGTGCAGAAAAAGTTGTTATAGACACAAGAGATACTGCAAAACTAATAAAATTATACGAAAAAGTACTTCCCTATGCTGTATTGTTCAACAAAGAAAAAGAATGGAACAAAGAACTTGGGCATTATTACGAAATTACCCATTCAAGACCTAGTTGGTACTCAAGTCATAATCAAACGATAAACACGGTCACTTTTGCATCAATGATGAGTAGTTTCTCAAATACAGTTAATGCAAACTCGAGTTATGGTTCAAGCTCTGGTGGCTCTGGAGGGGGTGGTTTTTCCGGAGGGGGTGGCGGTGGTGGCGGTGGTGGTGGCCGATAGGATAATTAATTACAACCAAAAAAACAGCATCTGCTGTTTTTTGGTTTGATAATCTAATGAATAAACTATCTACAACTTAACTCTTGTATTTTGGCTCTAGTCATTGGACCAACTAATCCAGTAGAATTTATAGAGTGGGCACTCTGGAATCTCTTAACTGCGTCTAATGTCATCAGACCAAAATAACCAGTTGGTTCTGAATTTAGGTAACCTGATGATTGAAGAAAATCTTGCAAACCAGTGATATTTGACGTGTTCCACCCATCCTTTTCTCTGTAGGCTAAATCGCGGTTAATAATCAAACAAGATGCATTTATGTTTGTATTATTAAATTGATTTGTTGCGTTAGTTGTCTGTTTGTTTCTCTCATTTAATTGAGCTTGTAATGCCTGAATTTGCTCTAAGAGTGATTTAATGACCTGATTCAAATCAGAGTTGCTTGCGTCAACCATAACTGGCGCAACTGATGTAGTACCAGCAGAACTATATGTTGTAGACACTCTTACTGGGTAAGGACTACTAGATAGATTGGTTGAATTAGTAACCTTTATGTCTAGATTTATTCCTTGAGTATAATACGGAACAACAAACTCCGCATAAGTATCAGATGTTCCTCTAGTGTATACATACTTTGGTTCAATCGTACCAAGTTGTATTGTTAAAGGCCCCAATAGACCAGAACCGTGAATATAAGCTTTTTCTCCTGACACTACATTACCAGCACCAATTACTTTTGATTCTACACTAGAGATGACGGGCTGTTTATTTATTGTTTGTGCAATAATTTCAAAAGGGAGTGAGTTGCTAAACCCACCAACAACTCTTTGCTCAACTTTCAGATTATATCTTCCTACGTCATAACCTTTAGGAACTGTAAAAACAAGACTGTTGCCAGAAGCGTCATAACTATAGTTTACAGGATCAGAACTTACAGAATAATCATTTAGATATACCGAGTTGCCAAACAAATTAGAACCTCGCACAGTTACTAATTCGCCCACTTTTGCTGATTTTGGCTCTATGCTTGATATATAAGGTTTTGGTAGCTGATTACTTACTAATTTTGGTATCACTTTAACGTTTACAATATTACTTATTCCTGAGTTTGTTGTTATGTACAAACTAAATGAATTACCTTCTTCTAAATTATTCGGTACAATAAATGATATTCTATTCTCAGAAATAATTTTTTCGTTTAATGACAATGGACCTTTGCTATTTATGTAAATTCCAGTGTCATATTTACAACAAAAAGTAAATAAATTTGTACCATTTATAATAAGCTCTTCTCCTATATAACTTGTCATACTTGGCCCGCCCTTAACTTCTGTACCACTAATAAATGGGGGCGGAACCGTATTTGCAGACGATGTATTAAACACACCAAAAAAAAATTGATGTTGCAATACCTGCAAAAATCAATACTTTAAAAAAATTCATAGTTAGATTTATAATATTATTAATGCTTATATTGTATTTAATTAACTAAAATAAATCCTATAGAAATGTGGACAACAAAAAAACAGCATCTGCTGTTTTTTTGTTGATTTGAATTATTTTGAAAGTTTCTTCATTAGGCGGGATTTTTTGCGAGATGCTGTGTTTTTCTTTATTACTCCCCTCTTTGAGGCTTTATCTATTGCTTTCTGAAGTTTTGGTAACAAATCTTTAGCTTCTTTTTCTGATTTTGAAATTACAAGCTTTTTGTATTCCTTAACAATCTTGTTCATTTCGTTTTTTCTTTTCAAATTGAAAATTCTCTTCTTTTTTGAAGATCTTAGGGCCTTTTTTGCTGATTTGATTATTGGCATGTTATAAAAATCAAAATTAAAAAATCAAAATTTAAAATTAATGACGTGTAAAATCTAACATAAATATAAAAAAATAGCAATAAGATGAAAATAACCTCAGTTTTGCTATATTATATACAGCTTCAAGCTCTAAGCTTTTAGCTCTAAGCTTTTATGTTTGGACACATAACAGGTAAAATTTTTGATTTAAAGGGTGCAAAAGCTATTGTAAAGGCTGGCAATATTGGTTTTATTATATATAGCACACCTTCTTATTTGGCAAAATTAAGAACAGGAGAGGAAGCAAACTTTTGGACCCACACGGCGGTCAGAGAAAATTCAATTGATTTATATGGTTTTGAAACTGAAGAGGAACTAAGGATTTTTGAGCTTTTGATTACTGTTTCTGGAGTTGGGCCGAAATCTGGTTTAGCCATACTTTCTGTTGCAGGAGTAAAATCAATTGAAGAGGCGGTTGGTACTGGCGACACCTCATCACTTACCAAAATTTCAGGTATTGGCAGAAAAACAGCGGAGAAAATTGTTTTGGAACTGAATGGAAAACTAATTACAACCAGAAAAGGTGAAAGCAGGACTAGCGAAGATGTGGATGTATTTGAAGCTCTTAAATCATTAGGTTATCGTGAAAGAGATATTCAAGAAACAATCAAACAATTACCAAAAGATTTGGAAGGTACAAACGAAAAAATAAAATATATTTTAAAAAATTTAGGTCAATAACACGACACAAATTACAAATGAAAACGAATGACACTAATTGAGAAGGCGAGGTACGAGGTACGATTAAATTATAAATTTAAAAGTCAAAATGAAAAGTCACAGGCAAGAATATAAAATAGCAAAAAAGTATAATTTAGGGTTTAAATATTTTCCATTTTAAATTGTCATTTTTAATTTTTATATTTACATTTTAAATTTAAATATGCTTAACATTTTAAAAAAAATAATACCAAAAAAGATATTTAGTTTTTTTCAGCCTAGCTACCACTTTTTACTTGCACTTCTTGGAGCAATTAAATTTGGTTTCCCTTCTAAAAAAATGGTTGTAATTGGTATAACCGGTACAAAAGGCAAAACAACAACAACAGAAATAGTAAATGCGATTTTTGAGGAAGCTGGATACAAAACCGCTCTCGCAAGCACACTTCGTTTTAAAATTGGCGAAAAAGAAGAAAGAAACCTTTTTAAAATGACAATGCCGGGGAGATTTTTCTTACAAAATTTTCTAAAGAGAAGTTTAGATGCGGGTTGTACTCATGTTGTTATGGAAATGACAAGTGAAGGATCAAAACAATTCAGGCACAGATTTATATACCCAAACGCTCTTA
Organism: Candidatus Zambryskiibacteriota bacterium; assembly: GCA_048499675.1. Classification (GTDB taxonomy): domain Bacteria; phylum Patescibacteriota; class Minisyncoccia; order Phycocordibacterales; family WO2-35-19; genus JASNZL01. Next base: position 50,957 of record JASNZL010000008.1, on the reverse strand, counting down.
TATTTACAAATCTTGCAAAGGAACACATCGAATCTCATGGTTCTTACGAAAATTATAGAGAAGCCAAATTAAATATTGCACGCGAGTTAACAAAAAAAGTCAAAGGGGATACTTGCATAATTGCAAACATAGACGATAAAGAAGGAGAAAAGTTTTTAGAGGTTTCTGCAGACCACAAAATCCCCTACTCTCTCAAAGACGCAACCGCTGTCAAAGCAGATGAAAAAGGTTCTGTTTTTCAGATAGGCAAAGTTGTGATTCATTCCAAACTCCCAGGAATATTTAACGTTTCAAATATGCTTGGCGCAATAGCTTGTGCAAGATTTTTTGGAATACAGGACGAGATAATTAAGAAAGGTTTGGAAAATATGCAGTTTATAAGAGGCAGAATGGAAAAAGTAGATATAGGACAAAATTTTGATGTTGTTGTTGATTATGCTCACACACCCGACTCACTCAAAGCAGTATACGAAACCTATAAAACACACAAAACAATTTGTATTTTGGGAAATACTGGGGGCGGTAGAGACACATGGAAAAGACCTGAGATGGGACGACTTGCAGACAAATATTGTGAACAAATTATTTTAACCAATGAAGACCCGTATGATGAAGACCCTGTAAAAATCGTGGATGATATAAAAAAAGGTATAAAAAACAAACCGACAGAAATTATAATGGATAGACGAACTGCGATTCGGACCGCGATTCTGAAGGCGTTTCGCTTCGCTCCAAAAAATGGAGCTTCGCGGGATAACCAAAACAGAGTTGCTGTTTTGATTACAGGTAAAGGCACTGACCCTTATATTATGGAAGCCAACGGTAAAAAAACTCCTTGGGACGATGCGTATGTTGCTCGTGAAGAACTAAAGAAGGTTTTAGGTAATAGCTAAAAGTTTTGAGAAATTTTTGGTTTGTTTACACTCTAAGCTAAAAGCTGTAAGCTCTAAACTATTCCATGCCTGAATTACCCGAAGTACATACAACCGTAGAAGGTTTGAAAAGTGTCGTTATTGGCAAGACAATTAAGGATGTCTGGTCGGATTTTTATATTGGTTCAAAATATAACAATCGACAAAACATAAAGAACAAAAAATATTTTGATAAGTTCCGAAAAATTACTAAGGGTTCAAAAATTAAAAGTGTAGAAAGAAGAGGTAAAAATATTTTAATAAATTTAAGCACTGACCATACAATCGTGGTGCATATGAAAATGACAGGGTGCCTTATGTATAAAAAAGATTTCTCTGATGAAAAATATATTCACCTCATTTTCACACTTTCAAATAATCACTATTTACTACTTTCAGATTTGAGAAAATTTGCTTCTGTCATTATTTCAAAAACGGATCAAAATCATTTGCACGAAACACTCGGAAAACTCGGTATTGACCCTTTCCATCCAAAATTAAATTCAAAAAAACTTTTTGAGCTGATTCATAGAAAGAAAAATTGGCCAATTAAATCAAGTCTACTTGACCAAAACACCATTGCTGGAATTGGTAATATTTATTCAGATGAAATACTTTGGCAAACTAGTATACACCCCGCGTCAAAGAGTGAAAAAATTCCAGAAAATAAATTTATAGAAATATTTAAAGCTATGCTAACAATATTAAAACTTTCAATTAAGCATGGAGGCGATTCTAAATCAGATTATCGCAATGCTTTTGGCAAAAAAGGTGGTTTTCAAAATTTTCACAAGGTTTATGGCAAAAAAGGGGCAGAGTGTCCAAAAAACGGATGCTCGGGTATAATAGAGAGAATGGTGATAAAAGGACGTAGTTCTCACTTCTGTCCCATACACCAAATAAAGTATAGTTAGAGAAAATTTATTTTCAATTGTATAATTTTATACTTCTAACGGGATGGTCCCGTAGTAGAAAATGGCATCAAAAGTGTAGTATGTAAGTATGGATTAAATTGATTATGTTTAAATTACCAACAATAAAAACAAAAATGAGCACCTGCTTTTAAAGCAATGCCATTTTTCACTACGGGATGGAAGACAAAACACCTATATTTGTAATATTAGTTTTAATAATCGTAGTTGGTCTTGCTTATGGACCAATCAAAAATAGCTCGAGTGACAGACAGACAAGCTCGGGCAAAACTGCTTCTACAGAAGGGTCTTCCTCTGTCGGACGAAGCAATACAAGTTCCGGAACAAATCTTGGAGAAACTTCAAATAAAGTACTTGCAGACGAGATAAAAAAAATAGAAAGAGATCTTCAAAAACTGGAAAGAAACATATCGAAGCAAGTAGTACCCAAAGAGAGGTCGCCATATTATGGCAAAATAAGAATGTCCAATATTTCTGGGGTTAGGCAAAGTGACCCAAGCAAAGAATATTTAACATTGTCTACAAATCTCAAAATAACTGAAACGATAAATATTACTGGCTGGTATTTTAGGAGTGAAGTTACAGGAAATTACGCAATGATTGGTAGAGCATCACTTTTACCTTTTCCAAATACAAAAACAGAAAGTGACATTGTTTTGCAAAAAGGAGATAAGGCCATCGTAACCAAAGGATTTTCTCCAATCGGTATCTCTTTTAGAACAAACAAGTGTACTGGTTATTTTGAAGAAAACCGCACTTTTTACCCAAGATTACCTCTACAGTGCCCACGTGCGAAAGACGAAAATCTCCCATTATTTTCATCCATTCCAGATAGACACGATGAGTGTGTAAAGATTATTGAAAGAATAGGTAGATGTAGAACAATAGATAATGAGTTCATTAGAGATTTGCCTGACACTGTTACAACTTCATGCAAAACATACTTAACCACTCAGATTAACTACAATATGTGCGTAGCTACCCATTTTGGGGACACCGATTTCCCGGGAAATATTTATAGGGTTTATCTAGGTAGATTTGGTACGTTATGGAGAACCAAAAATGATGTCATAAATTTACATGACGAAAATGGGCTCGTAGTAGCGACTATAAAATACTAACGCGACACCAATATACCTGCCCGCAATGCTATCGCATACACGTTGCAGGCGGGCGAATGCACACGAATAACACGAATATATTAGTTAGAAAGTTTGAAGGTAAAAAGTTTATAAAGCTACTCACAAATCGTATAAAAGCTTAACTAAAATTCTAAATCCTAAATCCGAAATCCGACTTGTCCCGCCGAAGCTTTAGCGAAGGGGGAAACAAACTCTTAAATCCTAAATCTTTAAATTTTAGATTTTGTTATTTGTGTATTGTTTGTAATTTGGATACTGTAATTTGGTATTTTTAAAATTATGTTTAGAATTTAAAATTTAAAATTTTCGAAATAAATATTATGTCTTTCTATTTTATGCTAAGAAATTAATCTCTTTTATATACTAGACAATACTATCCCTGCTGTTACGGCAACATTTAGGGATTCTTTGTTTATTTTACTTGCTCCCCTATCTCTTTTTAATTTTCCTCTCATTGGTATTTCTACTATATAGTCGCAGAGTTTTAGTTCCTCTTCATTAAGACCATCTACTTCGTTGCCAAATATTAAACCGAGTAACGAGTAATGAGTTACGATTTTAGAATTAAAAGATTCTATATTTAACGAATTGGTATCTTGTTCTATCCCGACAATTTTATATCCTTCAATTTTTAATTGTTTAATCAACTCCTTCATATCTTCAACCTTTTCCCAAACAACCATCTTCTCCGCGCCAAGCGATGCTTTAGTTAGACCTTTGTTCTCTCTTCCAAACCTATCCAGCGGAGCAGGTGTATAACCACATAGATATATTTTTGAAACACAAAAAGCGTCTGCCGTCCTAAATATAGAGCCAACATTCTCATTACTCCTTATGTTGTTCAGAATTACAACAACATCCTTTTTTCCTTTTGAAACTTTCATTTATTGTGTATAATTACTCTAATTATTCTAAAAAAATCCCAATTTACAAGTACCTATTAGATTAATTAGAAATTAGGTTAATTAGAATAATTTAAATCATATGCTCAATCCTTTCCCAGAATTACTTACATACGGACTACTCTCCCCTTTTATACTAAGAGTAGTTGTTGGTTTTATATTTGTAAACCTCGGGCTTCTTGCTTTTAAAGGAGAAAAAGAAAGATGGATAGTTTCTCTTGCGACATTAAACATCCCAAATCCAAAAATTGCTGTAAAAATTTTTGGGGCAATTGAATTTGTTGGCGGTGTTATGTTTCTCTTGGGTTATTATACTCAGATAGCCGCTCTTGTTTTGGCACTTCTTACTTTTGCCGAAGCTTACGTTGAGTACAAAGACCCAACAATTCTAAAAAGAAATTTTGTTTTCTATGTTTTAATTTTAGCGATCACACTATCCCTCCTCTTCTCCGGAGCTGGCGCTTTTGCAATTGATTTACCACTTTAGTTAGAAAGTGTATAAATTTAAAAATCAGAAGTAGTTCTGATTTTTTTAACGCTTTTGTCGTCACAAGTATTTTTCCTGACGGAAAAATCTCGCGGTTCTTACAGAACCTGTACACCTTTTCTATTTTTACTCGCAACACTCATAAAAATTATCAAAGGTCTTGCGAAGCTCCAAATATTCGCTTCTCACCCGGCTCGCGGTTTTTGCCTTTGCTTCGCAAAACAAAAAAATCGCTCCGCCTCGGACAAGCTAAAAATCAGAAGCAGTTCTGATTTTTTTAACGCTTGTCCGCCCGGTAGGAATCGAACCTACGACCATCTCCTTAAAAGGGAGCTGCTCTACCGACTGAGCTACGGGCGGATAAATAACTTCAACAACAAAATATACTATAAAAACCATATAAAATCAAATTACTAATTTGATTTGTTATTAGATCATGCTATAAATATCCCAGAAAGGAGGTTGTAAATTCTGGGGTGAAATGCAACTGGAGTTGCTAATTGCCATGAATGATACCACACTCTCTCGCTGCTTCATTGGCGCTTCGGTAACGAAGCGTTTTTCTGTTGTTGTTTAAGATTTCCAATTTTTCTTGGAATTCTTCTTTTGATACTTTTTTCAAATTAGTTCCCTTGGGCCAAAATATCTTCACATAATCCGATGCTGGACTCAATGAAGGGTTTCTGCCTCGGAGATGCCAGGATGCAAAAATATGTCTTCATGCTGAATTTTCATGCTCTCAGAGGTTTTCTCCACCTTGGTCAAATCATAACATGAATGATGTTTTCATTGTAATTTTCTCACCAACTCTCGCAGTATGTATCGGTCAGGGAACTTTAACCAAATTCCTTTAGTTTGGTTTCTCTCTCCAACCGACAAATACCAGCGCCGTTTGGATATTTTCTTTGGTGAAAGAGATAATCTCCTTCGGTCACAAATCCCGGATTAGCCTGGCATATCGTGAATATGACCATATTTGGGATGATCTGCCTCTTTGGAGTATCAGTATGCGGTTTCTTGCGATATCTTTTGGTACAAAGATACTTGCAATATCTTACTCCGTGAACAGATCGAAGCCATCGGTATATAGCATCTCGAAACTCTGACTGACCATTTTTCTTCTCTCATTCTTCCGGCGATGCCATCGATTGATATTTTTAATTCTGAAATTATGAACCTCGGAGTTCGGATGCCTCTCGATTTTCATGCCTTGATATTTAGAGTTGCTCCGCAAAATTTGAGCTGTGTTCCGCAGAGCTGGCTCTATATTCTCCATTCAATCTGCTTCTTTTTTGTACCTCTCTTGTGACGGTGCTTTTGTGTACTCCGATGATTTTAGCTATTAATTTTTTCTCCACTCCTTGAGTCAAAAGAGCTTCAATCCTGTCTCTTTTATGCTCGTCCAACTGGACGAAAATTCTTGTTTTTCCCATACAAATTATATTACCGCCAGTTGCATTTCAAACAAGAATTTTCAGGTGTGTTATGCCTTATGAATTCAATGGTGATGCTGTAACTCTTATGATTTGGGTTATGGCTTCGCTTAATGGAAAACCAGTAACGGTTGAGGAAATTTCCTCTAAACACAATGATTTAGTAACCAAAATGAATATAGAAACTGGGATTGATTTGAGAGTGACCCCGAATGGTTTCTACTCTGATGACGTCTCCTCGATCGTAGAAAGCTGGAGATTGAGCGAGTATGCTAAGGGTGGGATTCTTACAAAAAGAGGTTTGAAGTTTGCGGTCGTGGATATAATTTCCCAAGAGGCAGTTATCGACCCCATAATGTTTGGTGAGATATCCAAATTTATCGGCTTCAAACTACCAGCTGATTTTTTTGACAAGATTAGGTAGGTTTCTTGTGGTCCACACTTCGATGTGGGCCATTTATCTTAATGATAGAAATAATTTTTCTAGCGCAAGACCAATGCCGTCCTTACCCATTCTAGATTCGTGGAAAATGGTCACTAATTTTTCATAAAAATCTAGGAGCTCGTCCACTTTCCAATTCTTCAAATCTTTTTTTGATTTGTTGTATGGATAATCTTTTATACCCAAATCATTTGCGGTGGCTCCTTTTTGGACAGCTAGCATATCCCTAACTTTTGAAATCACTTTATAAATTATTTCTTCAGGATCAATACCTTGAAGTATTATTTTTTGATATTCAATCCAAATATTTTTTATATTCCTTTCCCCTATTGCATCTTGTAGAGCAAACGGACTATAGGCAAAAGTAAAGTCGCCATTTTTCTTTTTTGGTTCTTCAGCTTTTTCATCAAAAACCCCTTCGTATTGTTTAAATAAAGAATCCATAAGTATAATTTTTCTAAGTACTCTAATTATTATAATTTCTAAAAAATATCAAAAGTTAAAATTATAAACAAATCACAAATTATAAAATACAAAATTAAATGTTTTAGGTTTTATTCTACTTCCTGTATTTTATATGTAATTTGTTTACTGTATTTTGTATTTTTTACCATATTAGTAATTGTTTAGATTAATTAGAATAATTAGAAATTAGGTAATTATAATCCTTCCATCTCCCCCCAATTATCACCCACTGAAACATTCACAACTATCGGCACATCTGATATATCTTTTTTGTCTATTGTATTTTCCATTATATTTTTGGCATTCTTGGAAAAGTCAGAAACAAAAGATTCGTCTACCTCATATATTAATTCGTCGTGAATTTGCATAATCAAATTTGCCTTTTTTGAACTCTCATTTTGAGTCAAATAATCATCAATTTTTTTCATTGCAATTTTTATTATATCGGCTGACGTTCCTTGGATAGGAGCGTTGATGGCCATCCTTTCGGCACTTGCTCTGATAAATGGGATTTTTGATTTTATACCCTCAAAATACCTCCTTCTTCCAAAAAAAGTTTTTGTGTATCCCAGCTCACTCGCTTCTTGTTTTGACCTATGAAGATAGTTTGCTAAACCATCAAATTTCTCAAAATATGCGTTCAAAAATTCTTGAGCTGTTTTCCTATCTGTTCCCAAATTTGCTTGCAGAGCAGTAACTCCCATTCCATATAAAATCCCAAAATTTATTACTTTGGCCTGCCTTCTCATCTCTTTTGTTACTTCATATTCATTTACCCTAAAGACCTCAGAAGCGACTGCAGAGTGCACATCTTTACCATTTCTAAAAATATCAATTAGTTTTTTATCTTTTGAAAGAAAGGCGGATATACGGAGCTCTATTTGAGAATAGTCCATCGCAACCAGTTTTCTTTTTTTGGGTGAGATAAAAGCATTTCTTATTACTTTCCCTCTATCACTACCAATCGGTATGTTTTGTAAATTTGGGTTCTCCGAGGACATTCTGCCCGTTGTGGTGCCAGCTTGTATAAATCTTGCATGCAATCTATCGTCTTTATCAAGCATCTTTGGAATTGGGTCTATATAGGTAGATAAGAGTTTGCGAAGTTCTCTGTATTCCAAAACAAGTGGAATTATCGGGTGCATATCCTTCATTTTTTCTAGTTCTGATTCTTTTGTCGATTTTGCTCCTCCGGCTGTCTTTTTTTGATTTTTAACAGAAAGATTGAGTTTATCAAAAAGAATCTCTCCTAGTTGTTTTGGTGAAGCAACATTAAATTCAGTGCCTGCTTCTTGCCAGACTTCCTTCTCTATTTTTTCTAACTCTTTTGAATATTTTTTTCCCAAATCTTTTAGGAAAATTTTGTCTATCAAAACTCCGTGTTCCCCTATTTTCTTTATTATAGGAATTAGCGGTTTCTCTATTTCCTCAAAAACAAATTCACTTTCTCTGTTTTTTATTTCATCCATGATATTTTTCTTTGCCGTATCAAAGTTTTCTGATTTACCTGCAAATAAAACATCTTCCAAACTTGGATCCGTTTTGTTTGAATCAAGAACCCAGAGCGCCACCTTTGCCTCTTCCACCTCGACACTTCGCGATTTCTCAAGCAAATCTCTATCATCGTTTTGTTTTTGTGTGTCCTTGCGACTTTCGTCCGAAGCGTTACCCAAAACACTTTCAAGCCTACTGCCCATATTTCTAAATTCCAATTCCGCAAAAAGCGCTTTTGCCTTATTCAAATCAACGCCGTTTTTCCATTCGGTTTCTGGCAAAACAAAATCTATCGGAGCGTCTCTTCTAATTGTTGCGAGCATTTTGCTAAATTTTGCCTCCTCTTCTCCATCTTCTAACAATTTTATAACCCTTTCTTTTATTTTGTTTCGGATTTCGGATTTTGGATTTCGGATTTGTTTATATATTTCTTCAATTGTTCCAAAATTCTTTATAAGTTCTGTTGCACTCTTTTCTCCAATTCCAACAATACCAATGATGTTATCCGACGGGTCGCCCCTTAACCCTTTGAAATCTGCTAAATATTTTGGGTGAAAACCAAATCTTTCTATTACCTTACTCTCATCATACAGAATGGTGTCGTTTATGCCTTTTTTTAGAGTATAGACCTTAACACTTCCAGTTTTTCCTGTTCCATCTTTTACAAGTTGCATTGTATCCATGTCACCAGATGCAATAATTATATCCACAGGAATTTTCAATTTCTCTACTATTGTTCCAAGCATATCATCAGCCTCAAAACCCTCTTTGGAATAAATTGGTATGTTTAAAATTTCACAAATCTGTTTTGATTTTTCTAGTTGCATCACCAAATTTTCATCTGTCTTTGCTCTGCCTAATTTATATCCATCATAAACTTCGTGTCTGTAAGTTGGTTTTGGTAAATCGTAACAAGCAACTATGTAATCTGGTTTTAGGTCGGTAACTATTTTTAAAATCATTGCCACAAGACCATATAACGCCCCAGTTGGTTCTCCTTTGCTTGTAGCAAAATCTGGCAGGGCGTGGTACGCGCGATGAATAATCGCGTGCGCATCAAGTAAAACTAATTTTTTATTTGATTTATTCTCTTTCATTAAATTATTTTTATTTCCCTCTCGTTTTCTTTTATATGTTCAAAAAATATTTTAGTATGTGGTGGCATTATATCTTTTATAATTTCCGGCCATTCTACAAAAACTAAATTATTCGGGTTGTGTATTATTTCATCCCATCCTAATTTTAACATTTCCTCGTCTTTTTCTATTCTATAAGCATCAATGTGATATAAACAGGCATACGAAGTACGAGGTACGAGGTACGATAAATCAGATTCCTTTTTTTCTCGTTCTTCGTTACTCGTACTTCGTAACTCGTATTTCTTCATTATGACAAATGTTGGGCTTTGAATAGTTTCTTTTACACCCAAATTTTTTGCGAAACATTTCATAAAAGTTGTTTTGCCTGCCCCCAAGTCGCCATAGAGACCCACCACAAAAGCTTTGTCTCTATTTTTCTCCTGTAAAATAAAATCGTTTATAAAATCCTTTGCTATTTCTTCTGTCTCTTCGACTGATTTAGATGTATATTGCATCCCGTAGTGAAAAAAGGCATTGCTTTAAAAGCAGGTGCTCATTTTTGTTTTTATTGTTGGTAATTTAAACATAATCAATTTAATCCATACTTACAAACCACACTTTTAATGCCATTTTCTACTACGGGACCTTGCATTTATCCTATCATAAAAAGTAGAAAGGGCGGGAAGCTTGCGCTCCCCGCCCTTGATTTTGGGTGGAATCGTGGAATCAGAATTCCTTATCCACCCGAGTGAATTCGATTATCCATGATGGGCGGTTCATTTGAACCTCCCACCACATGTCCCCCTGCCAGATCATCCCTGGCGACGACTCGCTATGAGCGAGCCTGCCCTCAATCATGGCCTCGGCGGTCCAGATTACCTGCCGTGCCCTGCCACCAACGACGGGAGGAATGGAGGAGACAAGTGTTATGCTCCCCCCCGGACACATATTGCTCACCGCCAACTGGCCACCCTCGAGGAGGGTGCAGGGGAGATTGGTGTAAGGGTTCATCGCCCTATGCACCATAACCACCCTGCGCATGAGGATTTTTTGGGCTCCCCCACCCCTCCAATAAGTGAACTGGTCTCCTAGGTGGGGGTGGATGATTACCCTCTCGTAGCCCCCGTAGGGACATGAGAGGGCGAACTCTTGCTTCCACTCGTTTTGTTGAGTGGCACGGCGGACAATTTGTCTCACCGCTTTGGAGGCATGTTCCTCCATCTTTTTCTCGGCGACCGCCTGGCGGGTCGCCTCTTTTTCGGCCTTCACAACCTCCGTCTTGCTCATACCCGGGCTAACCGGGACATGAACAATGAGGGTCTTCCGGCATCCGCCCAAGAGGACAAGCGCCAAAAAAACAGACAGAAATAACCCTTTTTTCATTGTACTTTCTCCTTCTCTACCCTAATTATAGCAAATTTGAAACCTTTTGTCAATGGCTTCAGGCCTTTTTTGTTCCAATACACCAACCAAATACATTGAAAAACAATCCTAAAAACACTTCCAAGGGTAGCCCTTGGAAAATTTGTTTTTTCACTTCCAAGGACAGTCCTTGGAAACCTGCTGCCCGCAATTGCTTCACTTAAGGCGTTGCGGGCGGACCAATCTTACTAATTTAATTTTCAAGTTACTGGAATTATAAATTTTAAATTGTAAAATAAAATTTTTGTTTTGAACATTTGAATTTAGAATTTAAAGTTTTGTTTAATATTTCGGATTTAGTATTTAGAATTTAATATTTTATTGTACTTCGTATCTCGTACCTCGTTTCCCTAATTCGTGTTGTTTTAACTTATTCTATCCCAAACAGCGTGCTATAATATTTATATGACAATAAATTTTGAAGAAGGAAAACAAAAAAGAAAATTGGAAGAATTAAGGGAACTTGAAGAAGAAGGTTTGGCACAAATGATGTCAAAAAAATACGGTCTTTCTTATGTAGATCTTTCGGTCAGCCCAATCAACATTGATTCATTGAGAATGATTCACGAAAATGACGCTAGAATGGCAGAAGTAGCGCCATTTAATTTGCTTAACAAAAAAATATCACTTGCAGTTGTTTCTCCAAACAATCCAAAAACAATGGCTTTGATTGATGAGCTTAAAAACAAAGGATACACAGTAAATATTTTTCTGGCCTCACACCAAAGTCTTCAAAAAGTTTGGGAGAGATACAAAGATCTCTCGTATTCTATGGAAACAAAAGGAGGTGCGCTTGACATTGCCAACGAAGAAATACAAGACTTGGTAAAAGATGTTAAAACAGCAAAAGATATAAAAACATCAATCGAACATGTTATAGCTCAAAAAAAGAGCTACCGTATCACTAGAATTTTGGAAATCATCTTAGCTGGAGCAATCTCGCTTAAGGCATCTGACGTCCATATAGAACCAGAAGACTCTTCTGTACGACTCAGGTATCGTCTGGATGGCGTTTTAAACGACATACTAGAAATGGACCACAATATATATAATCTCCTGCTTTCAAGAATAAAACTTATTTCCAATTTAAAACTAAATATAAAAAACAAAGCTCAAGACGGAAGGTTTAGCATCAAAATAGAGGAAACAGAAATAGAAATCAGAACTTCCCTCTTGCCAGGAGGATATGGTGAATCAGTTGTACTTAGGGTTTTAAATCCTGATGCAATTTCTGTGTCATTGGAAAACTTAGGTATAAATAAAAAATTGCTTGGTATTTTGATACATGAACTAAAAAAACCAAACGGGATGATTTTAAACACTGGTCCAACCGGAAGCGGTAAGACAACCACTCTTTATGCTTTTCTAAAACATGTACACAACGCGGGCATTAAAATTATTACCATTGAAAATCCGATTGAATACCACCTAAAAGGAATCGTCCAAACCCAAACCGAGGAAGACAAGGGATATACATTTTTGGAAGGTTTGCGTAGTGCTCTGCGTCAAGACCCAGACATAATAATGGTTGGAGAAATTAGAGATAGCGAAACAGCAGAAATCGCTGTTAATTCTGCTTTGACGGGCCACTTGGTGTTCTCAACCCTTCATACTAACAATGCTGCGGGCACTTTTCCAAGATTGATTGATTTAGGAGTAAACCCAAAAGTTATTACTTCGGCAATAAATATTGCGATGGCTCAAAGACTTATTAGAACATTGTGTCAAAATTGCAAAAAGAAATATTCCCCCACTGAACAAGAAAAATTAATTATTTCAAATATAGTAGATAAAATAAAAGACAAAGAAGAACTTGTGGGAACATCTATGGATAATATTTTTGGACCGGTTGGGTGTGAAAAATGTAATTTTACTGGATTTAAAGGCAGAACAGGAATTTATGAAGCAATCCTAACTGATGAAAAAATTGAAGCTATTGTACAAGAGAACCCTAGCGAAAGAGAAATAAGAAAAGCTTCAGAAGATCAAGGTCTACTTGATATGAAGCAAGATGGAATAATCAAAATACTAAAAGGCATAACCTCACTCGATGAATTAGAGAGAGTTATTGACTTAGAAGAATAATTGTATAAGAAATTATTGGTTATACACAAAAAAAATTGCCGATGCGCAACTTTTGTGAATAATGGAAATAGGATATTAAATTTTCAAAATTAGGGACACAAATCTCTAAGCGGCACTTTCAATATTTGTACCGAAAGCAAAACATTACTCTGAGGGGAACATCAGCGATCCACCCTTTAACAAAATGGTACCGATGTTTCCTTGATTTAACGTCAAAATCCACTAAAGTGAACCGCCGCTTAGAGATTTGTAGCCCCAAACTTCTTACAAAAGGATATTATACATCCTATCATTTCAATATACAATAACTTTTTAAGTATAGCATATACCATAAAATATGTCAATGCCTTTTATATTATACTAAAAAGGGCATAATATAGTTATGGATAAGAAACAAATAAACAACTCCGAAAAAGACTATGATTTTCTTGATCAAACCCTAAGACCAAATAGGTGGGAAGAGTATATTGGTCAAGAAACAATTAAAAAAAACTTACAAATTCTACTTGGTGCAGCCAAAGAAAGAGAACATCCGCCAGAACACATACTTTTTTATGGTCCACCCGGACTTGGTAAAACAACGCTAGCCCATCTAATAGCCAAAGAAACGAGCAGTCAAATGCGTTCTACTTCAGGTCCAGCAATTGAAAAAGTTGGTGACCTTGCTTCTATACTTACAAACCTATCGCCTGGGGATATTCTTTTTATAGACGAGATACACCGACTAAATAAATCAATTGAGGAAGTTTTGTACCCCGCGATGGAATCTCGTTCACTCGATATAATAATCGGCAAAGGACCAAGTGCTCGTACAATACAGCTTGATCTCCCCTCTTTTACTTTGATTGGGGCCACAACAAGACTCGCTATGTTATCTTCACCACTACGAAGCAGATTTTCTGGTGGTGTATTCCGATTAGAATTTTACAAAAATGAAGAAATAGCAAAAATAATTGAAAGGTCTTCCAAAATTTTAGGAGTAAAGACAGATAAAAACGCCATAGAATTAATTTCAAAAAGCAGTCGTTTTACACCAAGAACCGCTAATTATCTTCTAAAAAGAGTGAGAGATTACGCCCAAATGAAAAAAGAAGAATTGAGCGAAAGGATGGTAAACGAAGCTTTTGATTTGTTGGGTGTTGATAATATGGGACTTAATTATTCAGACAGAATCCTTCTTGAAACACTAGCAAAAAAATTTAATGGGGGCCCAGTTGGTCTGAACACTTTGGCCGCCTCTCTCTCAGAGGAAGAGTCTACAATTGAAGAATTTAACGAACCCTATCTCTTACAGATTGGATTTATTGAAAGAACACCAAGAGGCCGAATTTTAACTAAGCATGGGTATCTACACTTAGGCATAGATTACCCACACCAAGACAAATTATTATAATTAAAATAAAAAAATGTCTGGACATAATAAATGGTCAAAAATAAAAAATAAAAAAGCGGTTACCGATGCACAAAAAAGTAAAATCTTTAGCAAGATGGTTAAGCTAATCACTGTAGAATCTAGACTAGCAAAAGGTGATACAAACTCACCTGGACTAAGAAACGCAATTTTAAAAGCTAAATCCGAAAATGTTCCCAATGACAACATAGAGAGAGCAGTAAAAAAAGGCGTGGGCACCGACTCGTTAGAAATGGAACAAATCACATACGAAAGTTATGGGCCCGGTGGTTGTGCAATAATAATAGACGCGTTAACAGGAAACAGAAATAAAGCGGCTCAAGAAATAAAACATATACTTTCTAAAAATGGTTTTGAGTTAGCTACCCCGGGTTCTGCTTCGTGGGCATTTACCAAAAAAATAGGAGAGGGTTGGATTCCAAACACATACGTAAACATAAGCACCGAAGATGGTGAGAAACTAAACGCCCTTATAGAAGAATTAGAAGAAAATGAAGAAGTTCAAGAAGTTTTTTGTAATGCAACATAAAAGCTTGAAGCTTTAAGTAAAATAAAAAAATGAAAAAAACTCTAAGCTCTCAGTTATTGCCTAGAAGCCGTATTTTGGGTATTGACCCTGGGTATGGAAGAATCGGTATAGCAATAATAGAAAAGAATAACACTACTGATAAATTAATTTATTCTGAATGTTTTGAGACAGACCCAAAACTCCCTCACAGCAAAAGACTTCTTTCTCTTTCTTTAAAAATTCAAGATATCATCGAAAAATTTAAACCTCAGGAAATGGCTATTGAAACTCTTTTGTTTAGTAAGAACCAAAAAACAGCCTTGCAAGTATCAGAGGCTCGTGGAGTAATAATAAATGAAGGTGCGAGAAGAAACTTGTTGATTAGAGAGTTTAACCCAAACGAGATAAAGCTTGCTGTTACTGGTTATGGCAAAAGCGACAAAAAACAGATTATTCAAATGATACACAAAATACTAAAATTAGAACCAAAAAAAAGATTGGATGATGAGTATGATGCGATAGCAACAGCTCTTACTTGTTCGGCTATTAGGTTGACTCTTAACTAATTTAAAACATCTAATAATTATCCACAGATTTTAGTGTCCAGTATTATTGCAAAAAGTTTTTGGTATGTTACAAATTACTCATCCAACAAGAGTTGGTATTAGAAATAATTTTTTAAAATATGCCAGAAGAAGATGATGTATTGGATCAAGAAACAACAGAAATCGATCCAAAACTTTTAGCAGACGATGACGATGTAGAAGTGGCTCCTGATATAGAAGAAGAGGAGGAAGGTGGTGATGAAGATGAAGACGACGAAGAGGAAGAGGAAGAAGTAGACATGTAATAACAAAAAACGCCCACTCGGGCGTTTTTTGTTATGTTTAAACGGGTTTAACCACTACAAATATTTTCTTACCTATTCGTAATTTTCTTTCTTTGTTCCCAATAAGTTCGTCAGTATTTTCTATTTTGTAATCTGGAAGATCAGTAACCGCTCCCCCTTCTACCAACCTTCTGTATTCTGATTTTGAAGCGACTATTTTGTTTGAAACCAAAACATCACATATTTTTTCCTCCTTTCCGGCTTCAATAATTTTTGAGTCTTCTGGAAATTTTCCCTTTGAAAAAACGTTTTCAAAAGAGAGTGCGGACGATTCTGCTTCTTTGTTGCCATAATAAACTTTTATAATCTCCTTGGCTAGATTAACCTTTATATCTTTTGGATTTTTACCATTTTTTATTTCTTGGATTTTGCTATCTATTTCTTGCTCATCTAAATTTGTGCATAAACTATAATATTCTTCTATGAGCTCATCGGGGATCGACATAACTTTTCCAAATATTTCCGTTGGTTCTTCATTGATAGCGATATAGTTATCCAAACTTTTACTCATTTTTTCTTTACCATCCAACCCTTTTAGTATTTTGCACGATATCACCGCTTGAGGAGCAGTCTCATTAATTTTCATAATATCTCTACCAATCAACATATTAAATGTTTGGTCAGTGCCTCCAATTTCCAAATCGCAAGAGCCATATATTTGAGCCAAAACAAAAGAATCTATACCTTGGAGTACTGGATAAAGCATTTCATGCATATATAATTCCTCTCCTTTTTTGAGTCTATCTTGAAACATATCTCTACTTATCAATCTTTGATGTGTAATGTGTCTCAAGGTCCAAAGAAGTCCCCTTACGGTTATTGATACTATTTGTTTTCTTGATAGCACAGAAGACTGCATTCTTGTGTTTTCAAAAAGAGCCGCCTTTCCTATAAAACTGTTTGCTGGTATTTCGGCATCAAAAGCAATTCCAGCTTTTTTAACATTCATTGTGACTTTATCCCCTATTCCGGGAACAATATCCTCTACTCCATAAAACCAATCTGAATTTCTAATCCAAGAAAATACTTCCTTGTCTGTTCTAAGAATTTTGCCAACTTGTTCAAGATAAGTTTTCATGTTCTTTTCTATTTCAGCTTGTTCTATTTCTGGTCTAACTTTGCTTTTACCTGTTGGGTCACCTATTCTCGCTGTAAAATCACCAACCAAAAATATTACCTTGCAACCAATGTCTTGCATTTTTCTCAAAAACCTAAATACAACGGCGTGTCCCAGATGAATATCTGGTCTTGTTGGGTCAACGCCAAATTTTATTACTATGTCTTTGTTATATTTTCCTTCTTTTTTTGCCTTTATTTTATTGGCAAAAACACCATCGGGATCAAAAAATTCTTCAACTTCCTTATCGGAAAAAATATTTGTTTTTTGATTGTTCATACTAAAACTCTATCATAATTTTGAATTTTTGGCATAATATGTATTATACCTAAGATGTTTAAACACTTTGTAAAAAAGCACCGGACTCTCCTCAAGGCATTTTTTATGCTTCTTTTGTCTTCCTTTTTTATAGTTGGAGCTTTTGTTTTGGTTTGGGTAAGTACATTTAAAGTACCTACATCTGAGTCAATAAGAGAAAGGCGTATTACAGAATCAACCAAAGTATATGACAGAACTGGTGAAATTTTGCTATACGACACAGGTGGCAATATGAGAAGGAGTATGGTTCCACTTGAAGAAATATCTAGACATATTAAAAATGCAACAATTGCGATAGAGGACAGGGAATTTTATAGCCATATTGGGGTTAAACCAAAAGCTTTTTTAAGGGCAGTTATTGTAAACATTCTTTCATTAAATTTTAGTCAGGGTGGCTCTACCATAACTCAGCAAGTAGTAAAAAATTCTATTTTAACTAGCGAAAAGGCAATATCAAGAAAGATAAAAGAGTGGGTAATCGCTATCAAACTAGAACAAATGATTGATAAAGACCAGATTCTTTCTATGTATTTAAATGAGATTCCTTATGGTGGGGTTATTTACGGTATTGAAGAAGCGAGCGAGGCTTTCTTTGGTAAAAAATCAAGTGATGTTACTTTGGCAGAAGCGGCGTACCTTGCAGCATTGCCAAAAGCGCCAACATACTATTCACCTTATGGTAAAAACAAAGAAAAACTAGAAGAGAGAAAAAATTTGGTACTGAGAGAGATGCTTAGAAACAATTTTATAACCCAAAATGAATACGACGAAGCCATAAAAGAAGAGGTTGTTTTTTATGAAAAAGCTGACACCAGCATAAAAGCTCCCCATTTTGTTTTTTATGTACTTGAACAAGTTAAAGCAAAATACGGTGAAGACGCTGTAAACAATGGTGGTTTAAGAATAATTACCACCCTTGATTATGAACTACAAAATATTGCAGAAAAAATAGCCCACGACTACGCGATGTCTAATAAAGAAAATTTTAATGCAGAAAATGCTTCTATAATCGCCCTAAACCCAAAGACTGGAGAAATAATAACAATGGTTGGATCCAGAGATTATTTTGATGAAGAAATAGATGGGGCATTCAATGTCACCACGGCAAAAAGACAGCCGGGTTCTACTTTCAAACCGTTTGTTTATGCTCAAGCATTTATAAAAGGATATACACCAGAAACAGTTGTTTTTGACCTCAAAACACAGTTCTCCACAACTTGCGCACCAAACAATTTAACGATGGGTAACGGTTGTTACGCTCCAGAAAACTACGACAATGTTTTTAGAGGCCCAGTAACCTTGAGAAACGCTCTGGCTCAATCTTTGAACATTCCTTCAGTAAAAGTACTTTATTTAGCAGGATTAAACGAATCTATAAGACTTGCGCGAGATATGGGTATGGAATCACTTTCTAACCGAGGTGACTATGGTCTTACTTTAGTGCTTGGAGGTGGAGAAGTTACCCCACTAGAAATTACTAGTGCTTATGGAGTTTTTGCAAATGAAGGAGTAAAGAGTAATATTGTTTCAATAATAGAAATTAAAAATAAAAATGGTGAAGTTCTTGAAAAAATGAACTCAACAACAAAACAAGTACTACCAAAGGAAATAGCATTAAAAATTTCTAGTATTCTCTCAGATAATGTTGCTCGAACCCCTGCCTTTGGTCAATCCTCCGCTTTGAATTTCCCAACCAGAGACGTTGCGGTAAAAACAGGTACCACCAATGATTACAAGGATGCATGGATAATTGGATATACTCCAGACATAGCTGTTGGAGCGTGGGCTGGAAATAACGACAATAGCCCAATGGAGAAAAGGGTTGCTGGTTTTATAGTAGCTCCAATGTGGAGAGCTTTTATGGATAGAGCTCTTGCAAAAATGCCTGTAAGTAATTTTGAGGATCCTTTAGTTACAGAAATGACTGATAAACCTGTTTTGCATGGAATTTGGCAAGGTGGAAGGTTTGAGGGCAATATGGTCACAGGAGGAGTACATTCAATACTAAATTGGTTAAACAAAGATGATCCTAGAGGTGATTTTGTAGATGAACCAAATAATGATCCTCAATATGAAAGATGGGAATACCCTGTAAGAGTTTGGGCGCAAGAAAGGGGTTTACATTTTGATAATCCAGTGCCTCTAGATCAAGTAATTCTCAGATAAATTTTTTGTTTCTTTAAATCCTCCTCAATAAGTTCCTTTTTCATAAATATTTCATTTTTGAAAACAGGACTACATTTTAATCTTATAGTTTCTTCTTTAATCTCTAGAGATTCTTTTTGAAGCTCTATTTTGGTAATTTTTTTTATTGTATTTATAACAACAGAAGTTTTTTCACTACTGCTTTTTTCAATATTTTTAAACTTTTCAAAAAATTGTGAAATATTAAACATATAATTAGTTGTAAAGTTAAAAAGTTACAAGTTTTAAAGTTTAAAATAAGGGTTAATTACTAATATACACAAATATTACTGATTAAATTTTTAATTTAAAATTTTTAATTTTTAATAAATGTCTTAATTTTAAATTTTAAATTTTGAATTTGAGAATTTGTTTAGAAATTAGTAATTAGAGTAATTATATTTTCCTACCCTACCTATTCATCGGCATCACAATATAAACAAAACTTTTATCTGAAGAGCCTGTAATCATAAGTGGTTTGCCTATACCACCAAAACTAAGGGTTATGCTTTCAGAAGGTATTGATTGCATACATTCGGTAATATACCTGTTATTGAAATTGAGTTCTATATCATCGCCGTTTATTGATGCTTTTATTGACTCTCTATACTCCCCCACATCATTATTCTTTGATTCAATATCTAAGATTTTTTCTTTATTGATAACTTTTATTTTTGTTTGATTTAAATTATCAGAAAATATGTTTGAGGTTTTAATGGCGTTAATCAAATCATTTTTTAAAATAGTCGCACTCGAAACATAGGATTTTGGCACAATTTGTTTGTAGTCAGGAAAATTACCATCAATAAGACGTGATACTAAATACACATTTTTTCTTATAAAAGCGGCTTGGTTCTTTTCAAATATAATTTCTATATCCTCGTTACCATCTTCAAATATTTTCATTATTTCTGCTACATTTTTGTATGGTATTAGTGTTGTAGGAAAATCATCAGAAATTTTTGTGTTTATTGTTTTTTCTGCCAATCTAAACGAATCTGTAGAAACAAAAACTAAACCATTATCTCCTTTGTATATATAAACACTACCAAGTTCTGGTTTTATACTAGAATTTGATGCACTATACCAAACAGACTTAAAACCAAGCATCAAATCCTCGTAGTTTATTTTGATTGGGTTTATTTTTTCTAATTTTGGAATACTTGGAAAGTCTTCGCTTTGCATGCATTTTATTAAAGCTGAATTACTTTTTGTTTCGATTTTTAAATTATTATCTTTCTTTTCCAAAATCAAAACATCGTCTTTAACCGAAGATAAGACCCCATAAAAAATATTTGCAGGCACAGCAACATTTCCTGCTTCAAAAACCTTTGCCTTTATTTCTAATTCAAGACCAAGATCTAGGTTTGTAGATTTTAACAACACTCTTCCGTCTCCAAATGCTTCTATAAATACACAAGAAAGCACTGGTAGTGTTAAATGTTTTCCTGCAAGTCTGGTTGTTTTTTGGATTGCTTTATCTAACACTTCTTTATTACATTCTAGTTTCATATATTTAAATTAATTAAAGATTATTAAAGATGTGGATTAGTTGATTAGTTTTAAAATGTTTTAAATAAAGGGATTTTTTGAATAAGTATTTTTTGTTTATGTGTATAACTACTTGAATATCTTCGTTGTTATAAAAATATTGTTTTTTATACACCAACTCTAAACACAATTAATACAACTTATAAACAATCTGTTAACAACTTATTAACCTATCATACCTCTGATTTCTTGAATTTCTTTCATTAAAAGATTATCAACTTTGATTTCTTTTTTTATTTTCTCGCATGAGTGGATAACCGTTGTGTGGTCTCTTCCTCCCAATTTCTCCCCTATTGAAGGATAAGAAATACTAAAATCTTCTCGCAAAATATACATTATTATTTGTCTTGGTTTTATAACCTCCTTCTTTCTGGTTTTTTCGTAGATTGACTCTTCTTCTATTTTATAAAAATCAGATATTATTTTTACTACTTCTTTATAGGAAAGCAATTTTTTTTGTTTGATACTGTTTTTAACCAAATCTTTTATTTCGTTTAATGTAAGTGTCCTGTTTTTTGTCTCTGTTTGGCAAACTATTAGGTTTATAACCCCTTCTAAGTCCCTAATATTACCTTTTATGGAGTCAGCCAAATAATCAATTATATCGTCTCCTAGATAAAGGTTTATGCTAGAGCACTTAGCTTTTATTATTGCCACCCGAGATTCGTGGTCTGGTGCAGGAATATCCAAAACCATCCCAGAAGAAAACCTTGATTTTAGCCTGTCTTCTAGTCCTGTAACAAAATTAGGGTGTTTATCACAAGAAAATACTATGTGTTTGTTAGACTCTCTCATTATGTTGAACAAATGGAACAATTCCTCTTGAGTTTTTTCTTTACCAGACAAGAATTGAACATCATCCATAATCAAAACATCATACTTTCTGTATTTTTCCTTGAATTGGGTAACTTTGTTGGATTGTACAGACGCTACATAGTCGTTTAAAAATTTTTCTGATGTGAAGTAAAATATTTTTTTTGTTGGGTCATTAGTTTTTATTGCATTTCCTATTGCCTGTATAAGGTGAGTTTTGCCGTGTCCTGTATTTCCATAAATAAAAAATGGGTTGTATGTAACGCCAGGATTTTTTATTACAGCTTGAGCTGCTGCAAACGCGAGTTCATTAAAAGGTCCAACAACAAATGTTTCAAACGTGTATCTTGGATTCAAATTATCTTCCTTGTTCACATATAGTTCGGAAAGTGGTAGTTCTCTAGTTGGGGAAGATCCTTTTGTAGGAATATATTGATTTTTTGTTTTTACTTCTTCTTTTATTACATACTCCAAGCCATGAATAGAATCAGATGACTCCCTGAGAAATTTAAGGACTATTTGGTGAAATTTTTTTGTTAACCACTCTTGAACAAATGTGTTTGGTACACTCAAATACACTATACCGTCGTCAAAACCTGATATTTTAGTGTCTTTAAACCAAGTTGCAAAGTTCGCTTTAGAAACAGATGATTCTATTTTAGCTAAAACGTTGTTCCAAAGTTCTTGAGTGTCCATTTGGTTAGATAGATATTATTCTTACTAATATTAACTCAGAGTAAATCATGTCTTGCTTGTCTGCCATTATATATTTTATTCAAATTTAGGGAACTTGTTTTTATAGTTAAATATGTTTATAATCTGTGAATAGTAAGGATTTGGATGATTAGCTGTGGATAATCCCGCTTTAATTCACTTTTTACTTTCTATGTAGCCATAATATCAAATTCCTATATTTAATAAATTAATAAAGAGATTAAAATAAAACAAGATGTCAACAACATATCAACCCAAAAAAAGAAAGAGAGCAAGAGCGCATGGTTTCTTGAAAAGAAGTAAGTCAACTTCTGGCACAAAAGTTTTACAAAGCAGAAGAAGGAAAGGTAGAAAAAAATTATCCGTTTAGCTTTTAATGCTTAATAAAAAACAAAGAATACCAATAGAAATGTTTCCTTTGTTGAAAAAGGGAGCAAATGTATTTAGAAGTGACCTTTTTTTGTTAAGATTTGTCCCTAGCAAGGAGGCAAATAGTAGGTTTTGTTTTTCTGTTTCAAAAAAAATAGCCAAAAAGGCCGTAATTAGGAACAAAAACAGAAGATGGGGCTATTCAGAAATAGCAAAATTTATTCCAGAAATAAACAAGAGTGTAGTGGCTATTTTTTCTTATAACAAAACCCCAACAAAAAAAGAAGAAGTTTTTAGTAATTTGGAATATATCCTAAAAAAAGCTAAACTAATCAAATGATAGAATTTTTCAAAATAATAATATATACACCACTTTATAATATTTTGGTATTTATGCTGAATTTTAGTTGGGTAGATGCGGGGATTGCTGCGGTGCTCCTTACTGTTTTTGTAAAGATGATTCTCTATCCCCTAGCGAAAAAATCAATAGTAACTCAGATTAAAATGAGAGAAAAAGGTGGTGAGCTAAATGAAATAAAAGAAAAATACAAAGATAAACAGGTTCAAGCAATAAAAATAATGGAGTTTTATAAAGAAAATAAGATCAATCCGTTTTCTAGTATTGGTGTTGTTATACTTCAAATACCGATTATATACTCTTTGTATTATATATTTTTTAAATCAGGTCTACCGCTCATAGATACCGACTTGCTCTACTCTTTTGTTAAAGAGCCAGCGAGCGTATCTATGAATTTTTTGGGTCTTGTTGATGTTTCCAAAAAAAGCATCATTCTCGCCCTTTTAGCGAGCGCTAGTACATATTTCCAGATGCACTTGTCATCTATGAATACTCCAGAAAAATCTACAAAACCTCTAGATAAAGAAGATTTTTCAAAAATTATGATGAAGCAAATGAAATACACTCTTCCTATAATTGTATTTTTTGTATCATGGCAAATTTCTGGTGTGGTTGCGTTATATTGGTTTGTGAGTAATCTAATGGGTACTGCTCAGGATTACTATATAAAAAACCAACTAAAAGAGCAGGAAGAAGTTGTTGTATCATAAAACCAGAATGCTCACAAAAAATAAAATATTCTTGTATACCTTTGTTGCAGATATTATATTTGTAATACACTTCTTGCTGGTCTTGTCTGTGGTTTTTAGTTGGCTCTTCCCCAAACTCTTCGTTTATTTTTTGGTGTTGTGGACCTTTACATTTATTTCGGAAATTCTTTTCGGCAGATGTGTGCTCACAAATATAGAATTTGATCTAAGAAGAAAGATTTTTCCTGATTCAAAATATGAAAAATCTTGCATGGTTCACTATTATAGAAAACTGTTTGGGTTGGAAATAAGAGAAAACAGAGAACAAAAAGAAAAAACTATTTTACAAAAAAACTCATTCAAAATTATACTAATTGTCTTGCTAGTAGTAAGTTTAGTCTATAATCTAGTTTTGCTATAGAACAGGCAAATAATTGTTAGATGGCGCTCCTAGTCTTCTACTCGAAGTATCCACAAAAATCCATCGGTTTTATTCCTGAATATGAGATGGGTGTCGTCTGAAGAAATTAAAACATCAACAACATCTATTTCTTCTTCCGATTCCCTCTTTAGATCAATAACATTGTAAAAAATGTTGTTATTTAAATCTATCTTTCTAATTGAATCCTCAGTCCTTATAATTCCTTTGTACCAAGAATCAGGATAGGTGCTGTTTGGTAGTGAGTTTGGAACAGCGCAGTAAATAAACATATCCTCCGTTTTTGACCAGACACATTTTTCTGCTATAGCACTTGATACCAAGGCACTTGTTTCAAAGGTATTGTTGTTAAGTAAATACAAATCTGTGTTGATGCCACCGATTGATATTAAACTAAACAAATTATCTTGTTTTGGTAAAAGTGAAAGCCCGTTATAACCAAAACCTTGTTTTTTTAATATTTTTGTTTGTGGACTAAATGTGTATGTGTAAGATGGAGCAATATAACTACTCTTGGTCTGCATAATAATAGTGTTTGTAGATATCCATTTAGGTAACCACTCGGCTAGGTTGTGAGCATAAACCATCTCACTCCCTGTTCCGTCAGGATTTGATATATACCAATTTGTATAATTCCTATTTTGTATGTAATAAAAAATCTTGGCACCATCTGGTCTGATAGATATTTCTTTTATCCCTGTGGGTAGTTTGGCGATAGATGTTACATAAGGGGTCAAGACTTCACCTAATGAATCCTCGCCGTTTCTTTGGTTTAATTTAACAAAACTTGTCTCTATTATTTCTGTGTTTGGAATTAGAGTTTGTGCCAAAAAACCTGTGCCATTTGGCAACCAAAAAGCCCTTATAATTTTTGGAATGGTTGTGTTTGTTAGTCGCTCTATTTTGTTTGAATCCGATCTTGCCTCATATACATTACCTGTGCCTTTTTCTATAAACCTTACAACGCTTGTTGTCCCCACATTAAACATTATTGACCCAGCTACAGGTTCCCCAGAAAGTTTTCTTAGTCTTGGTATCGGTTTGTTTTCGTCCGTTTCAGAGCCACCAAAACTTTCGTTTTCATTTATTGGGAATGTATTTTCGGTGGCGGTCGTGCTACTATCCCCGCTTCTACCAAAAGGAAAAAATTCTTGTAAAGAAAAACCAATCCTACTCTCCCCTTCTTGTTGTGATCCTCCCATACCAAACATAAAGAATATTACTATTCCGATTATCAATATTATTCCAACTATAAGTAATATTTTTTTCATGTTTATTATGGTCTTGGCAAGGTTCTACAGCTTTCTGGGTGGGCAGAACAATTATATACCGAAAAGTGTGGCTCTATAGGTGCGCCGTCTGATTTTATAACAGTAATTATTCTATTTGCTGGAACCCCTGCTTGTATTAAAAGATCTCTCCTGGCGCTAGTTGGTACCTCATATATTGCTCTTAAGTTTGCACTTTCCGCCGAGTCGATAAAGCTATTTATATTCTTTGCATGCTGAGTCCTTTCTGGTTCAGTTAGAGATTCAAAATCACTTGTCCTAGGCTTACTAGTATTTGTGAAATTTGCGTCAATGCAGGTGCCAGCAGAATGACAAACATTTGCATGCTTTACTGTTGGTGGGTACGCTTCAGAAATCCACCATGAAATATTTTCTTCTTTCAGAGTGTTGTTTAATGCGACAAGCTTTGTGTTGGTATCTGGTAGTATTTGTGTTCCTTGGCCGCGCTTAAGAACCGAAGATAAAGAACTATCAAGTGGTACACAGGTTGTGCAAGTCCCGCCGGCAACAAGTGTTCCTGTCTGGGTACCACTCTGCGCGGTCGGACTCGCATCAATTTTTAGTTTTATGTCAAGCAAGTCTGGATTTATTGTTTGTAAAATTATAAAAGAAGCTGCTATAAGTAATATTCCTATTGCTGAGTTTTTAATTCTGGTTTTACCATCTTGTTTGCCTTGCAGAGCGTCTGAAGTCATATATTGGAACCCGCCGATAACTATCATAACTATTGCAAAAACAGCGGAAATACCAATTGATAATTGGATAAAGCCTTTTACGTATTGAGGTAAGGTTGTGTTTGTTGCCAAATCACCAGAGCAATTACCGCCAACGCAAGGAATTGGTGCTAGGAGGGTATAAGGATCCTCAGCTGTTGTGGCAGATGTTGGGGTTGGTGTTGGTTGTGCAAGTGCAACCTCTATATAAAAAGGAGAGAACAAAAGAAGTGCAAATGCAAAAATGATAAAGGTTGTATTAATAAATGTTTTTTTCATATTTTAATCAAAATTTATTGAAAAACTTTTTTGTGCTTGTTGTAATAATCGGCTTTGATTTGCAATTTCCAAAGAAACTTGTGAACGTCCACTCTCTTCTGGTCTTCTAAAAATTGCACTCATTGAGTCAGCTATAGAAGGAACGGAACTGTTGTTGATGCGCCAGTTGTAATTGAAAAAAGGCACGTCTTCCTTTGTAAAGAAATAAGGTGAAGCAACTATCTCTACCTCATCTGAAACAAGTTTGAATTGATTTGGAATCGCAACATCAAATAAGTAACCATAATAGGGATTATTTTCGTAAAAAAGTATCTCCGGTGCAGTTGGTGCTATGTTAATTACTTGACTAGCAACCAGATTGTTTATAGGGTCGACCACTATCACTTCTATTCTCTCGGTTCTACCAAAAAGAGAACCGTCCAAAAAAACAACATTCCTGCCGTATCCTGATTGGTTTTGGACTGCCTTTAAACCATTGGTCCATGTGTAGACCAAATTTTCAGCCGGAACTTTGTTTCCATTTCTATAAAACTCGGGCACTGCTACCACCTTTATAGATCCTTGTCTTGGGTGTAGCGCCTTGCCTTTGTAAAATGGGTGTACATAGCTTTCTGCTTCCCAAACAAGATCAACGCTTGCTGGCGTAAAGCTTAGTTGTTTTGAAAAACTAATTCCGTTAAGCAAATTAATCACTATTCGTATTTTTGTTTCCTCGCCCACATTGCCCATTGTGAATTGGTGAATAGTCTTGCCTATACCACTCAAAACTAGTTCGTCGTCTTGATACCAAGAGATGGTTGCTGTAGTCAAATCATCAGAATAAAGTGATAGTGAAATGGTTGTATTCTCGTTTGGTCTTGGATAATCTGGGTTTACATCAACATTAAGCTCGTTTGACAGTGCAAAAGGAATATTTATTTGTTGAGCAAAGGTAAAGACAGGTACCAAGAGTAAAAAAGTTATTATAATTCCGATATTTTTTATCATAGTTTAATTATACTACGGTAGTTATTTTTTTGTTTTGGTTTTGTGGAAACGAAATTAGATAAGAAAACAATTTAGGCAACCTTTTTTAGATTTAATACATTGCTTGTATTTGTTGCTTGAGGTTTGGTTTGAGGAGATTTCATTTGTCTTAAGTTACAGTTTTTGATTGGGATATCGATATTTCATTTTGTAATTGAGAGATTAGTTTTTTAAGTCCTGCTATGCTGGATTTTAGTTTGTCTATGTCTTGGTAGAAAGAGGTCATTCTTGAACTATGTTCCCTAAAGTATCTGGCTTCTTCTTCTTTGTTAATATCTCTGGTTGAACGAATTATTTCGAGGCCACGAGTAAAACCGTCCTCATTTTCCTTGTAGTGTTGTTCTTTTTGTGCCAACTCTCTTTCTTTTTGTTGTATCTCTGCTTGATATCTACTAATGTCAGATTGTAATCTATTCAATTTTTGTTGCGATTGAGCAGATTGGTTCGTAGGGGGCCGTTTTTTTAGAGAATAACCAGAGTGAGTATTTTTATTTCTTAAATCTAATGTTTTGGAATTACCTTTTGTGCCAGATTCTACACTCCCTAATCTATCCATACTATTAATTTGTTTAGCGTACTTTACATTATGTATTTTATTAAGAACCAAT
The DNA here is from genome assembly GCA_048499675.1 of Candidatus Zambryskiibacteriota bacterium. Lineage (GTDB taxonomy): Bacteria > Patescibacteriota > Minisyncoccia > Phycocordibacterales > WO2-35-19 > JASNZL01. The sequence goes on along the minus strand of JASNZL010000008.1, from coordinate 22,888 downwards.
TGAGAGCTGGTAATTTTTTTTAAAATGGAAATACCTGGAGATGGTGCTGTTATCGATAATATTTCTAATATCCCACCAAGAATTGTTGGTTTTTCTCCCTTATCCTCCATCCTCACCATTCCTATAGTAACCGCCATACCTATTGTCCACATAAACCAAAACGGCAAAGCATCAGCCACGGGGACATACTCTGCAACGTGAGTCACCACCATTACACCAAACCTTTTGGTATTAGCAGAATAAGGGACTCCTAGTATCAAAAACCAAATCCAAAAAACGGTTGTGGCAAAAGCTGCAATTAGATTGCTTAAAATCCCACCAATAACCACAACTCCAATATAAGTAGTGCCCAACTCAGCGAAGTCTATCATTACAGCAAAAACAATAAGGCAGTAAGCCATCCATATTTTAATTCTATGTTTTACTTCTTTTTCTCTTGGATACTTACGAACAGGCCTTATTAGAGGTTCTCTTTGTATGCCAGCATTTTGTTCTATAGCTTCATCCATAAGGATATTATATCAAGAGTTTAAAATAAAACACGATATGAAGGCAAACGAAGTACGAGTTACGAAGTACGAGATACGATAAAATTCTAAATTCTAAATCCGAAATACTAAACTCGAATAAAAGCAAGCTTTTACAGGGCAAGCAAATCAGAAATTCAAAATCCAAAATTTAAAACTTCCAAATTTAGAATTTAGAATTTAGGATTTTTTTAGGATAATTAGGTTAATTAGAAATTAGAATAATTTTTTCAATTTTACGAGCTTCTACCCCTTCTTTATTCAAGTTCTGCTTCTCTTTTGGCTTTTTTCATAGCCAAAATTTGAGATGGGTCAGATGTGATTATTTGATCTTCTGTATAAGAAGCAATTATTTTGATAGCTACGTGTTTGAGACCAGCAAAGAATATTCCTTCCCCTACTCCAGATTCTATAAGTAGATATTTTTCTTCGTCTGTTAGATTGAAAACTTCTTGAAGTCTGTCTATTGAAGTTGGTGACTGTTTCAAGAGTACTTGAATTGATGAGTTTGTAATTATGGGAGTTCCGTAAGGTGATTTCAAAAAGTCATCAACATCCTGTGTGATTGTGGCAAGTCCCAAGTAATATTTCCTACCTCTTTTTGCAAGCGAAAGCAAAAATGACGCAGTATCTTCTGATTTCATCATCCACCAAGCTTCGTCAATAACAAGAAGTCTCTTTTTGATATTTCTCCTGATAGCGTTCCAGATATAGTGGGTCACGATATACATCGCAACGGGTTTGAGTTCGTCCTCCATATCTCTAATAGAAAAGACGACAAATTTTTTGTTTATGTCTATGTTTGAAGGTCTGTTTATAAAGTTGGACCAAGTTCCTTTTGTGTACTTGGTTAGTCTTTGGGCCAATGATTCCCCTCCTTCCATACCACTCAATACCATTTCAAAATCAGAAAGAAGTGGGGGTTCAACATTTGCAAAATCAGAATCCGGAGTAATATCTTTGAGGGCATAGGTTTCTGTGATTGCGCGGTCTATAATCGCATCTTCTTCAGCTGTAAGACCGCCCATCATGATTCTAAACAATCCCACTAGATTTATAATCTTACTTCTCAAAACTGAAGCGCCGGACTCGTCTTCACCAGGGACAGGAAGTTCAAATGGGTTGATGTGGTGGTCGGAGTTTAGAGAAATATTAAAATACCTACCCCCTATCGCTTCGGCCATATATTCATATTCGTTTTCTGGGTCAATAACAATTACTTCTGTGTCAAACATTAGTGTCCTTATTATTTCCAATTTTGTGGCATATGATTTACCAGAACCAGATTTTGCAAAAGTAATAGAGTTATAGTTTTCTAATGAAAATCTATCAAACAAAATCAAAGAAGAATTGTGCCTGTTGATACCATAGAGTATTCCTTTGTCAGAAGTTAGGTCAAAAGATATAAATGGGAAAATACTTGAAAGTGGTGAAGAATTTATTTTTGAGTGTACATTTAGCTCATCTTTTGCAATTGGAAGAATACTCTCAAAACCTTGTTCTTGTTGGAAAAGCGCTGGTTTTACGTATACAAGTTTTGATTCCAATATGGATTTTATTTCTGATCCAACTTTGTCCAACTCTTCGCTGTTGTTTGCATAGACTGAAATATATAAACCAACCTCAAACATTTTTTCTTGGGCCTGCTGGAGCTCGTCACGCAGGTTTTCTAGGTCTTGGTATGCCGTATCAAGCATTGGGTCTCTCACCAAACCTTTTTCCTCTCTCATTCTTATTTGGCTCTGCACCTCCGCGACCTTTTTTTGGAAATTTCTTAATATTTTTGCCGTTTCTAATGGATGTATAAATATTGAAATATCAAACATTTTATCCATATTTATAATCGGAGCAAACCAATCTTCATTAAGAAAACGAGGATAAGATATAACAAAAAAACTTCTAACTAATTTTTCACCAAGGTTTAACTCTTTTGCATTAACCTTTAAGGCACTTGGTGCCAAAATATCTTGTAGTTCTAGCTCCGAGCTTTCAGTAATAGATTTCGGCAATATTGAAATAGCCGTTAAACTTTCTTTTTCTTTTTTCTTAAAAAAATCAAACATATATTTAGAACGAGTTACGAGGTACGAGTAACGAAGTACGATCTGGATCTTTTTATTAAACCATTAAGCATCTTGTTTACAATTATAATCTGTTCTTCAAGCTTACTCCAATTTTCTAAACTTAGGTATCCTACATCTTTTGAAATGAGAAGCTGATTCTGGATTTCGTTTAATGATCCTAAGGATATAATATAAAAATGTACCCGATCCTTTATTGTTTCTCTACCAAACCCTTCAGCTAAATTTGATGTTATTGAGACCGCAGACCTCCTTATTTGGTTAGTTAACCCAAAAAGCTCATCCTTTGGAAAATTTTTAGTTGTCTTATAAATTGATATAACCAGATTATGTGCTTCTTTCCACACTCTTAAATCATGAAAAGTGTTTATTTTCTCTTTTGTTTCGTAACTCGTAACTCGTAACTCGTAACTCATTTTGTTTTATTTACAATTAAAATTTCTACGAAATTTTAATAGGTTTCTCTGACTCCCCTGGATTAAATATCTTATAAAATAATTCTACCACTTCGTCTGTTCCGAGTTTTGCGACTCTAACTCCACATCGGACGAGTCCCTGTTCAACCACTGCCATTCTTTGTTCAAGTTGGTTTTTCCTCTCTTCAAAATCTTCTTCTTGTGATTCTTTTGATTTATTTTGACTCCCAAACCCAGATAATACTCCTTTTTTTGAAGAGATAATTGCCCCATCATAAGGTATGACAATAAAAAAGTTTTTGGTCATTATGTTTGTGCTCTCGGTAAAGCTTTTTACGAATTGTATGTATTGCTCTATCTGAATTTTCATAAGGTCGTTTGTTTGTTCTTTGTGCCGTCCCTCAAGCAGTGCAACATAAGGTCTAATATCTAATCTTCTGGACTGAACAAGTATTTGAATTGAAAAATCCAAAGAATTGAGAAAATCTTGAAACTGCATCAGGATTGCTTGTCTCTCGTCGTTTGATTTTAGAGAAAAGTTTATTGAAGAAGCCATAAGGACCCCTCTCATTCCACCTTCTTTCAAAATAACAATGCCATCTCTGACATCATCTATTGGTACAAATTTTTGTGTAGCATTCTTCATAAAAATGGACGAGTTACGAGGTACGAGTAACGAAGTACGAATTAATTTTTAAAATAAACAACCAAATCTATATTAATGATTATAATCCTATTTTTTGATTTGCACCACTTATAAAATAAAAAAATTTAAATACACCGTATTATATCCTTTGTTATTAGTTATATTCATTCTTTATTTTGAATTAATCATTTAAAGATTAAAACAACCCTAGGAATGAAAAGAGTTAACTGTTAAAATTTTTTATATAAACAAAAACGCTTTTAAGTTTTAACTCTTATTAAATTTTAAATTTTCAAAATCTTTTTATCGTATCTCGTTACTCGTATCTCGTAACTCGTTTTCCTTCTTCTTCACATCTAATTCCCAGTTCATATCCTTGAGTTTACTTTGGGATAAGTTGGGCACAACAAGCGAGCTAAATTTTTTGTCGGTACTAGAGTCTGCTTCTTTTTCCTCAGGCTCTTTTTTGTGCCAAATATAGAGTTTGTCTTTGATCATATATTTAAATGCTGACTCGAGGGTGTTTATAAACGGTCTGTTGTTTATTTTGTAAAAAGCCAGAGCTAGAGCGAGAATTACAATTGGAGAAGAAACTAAAAGTCCCCAAAAAACACCAAGTAGGGTTACAAAAATCAAAGCAACGCTTGCGCCTCCTGCAATGTAAATAAACTGTTTTAAAGTAAAAGGGCCAAGTATTTGGTCTTCTACATCAATAAATTGTGGTATTTGAAAACGCATAGGGTTAAATTATTCTAATTAATCTAATTATACTAATTATTCTAAATAATGACTAATCTACAATTCCCAATTTTAAAATTAGGCCTTTGGATTTGTTTAGATTAATTAGGGCAATTAGGAATTAGGTAATTATTGAATTGGTTCTCTATACGGATCGTTTCCTCCAGAATAATTAGGTAATGGAACATTTGGTTTGTTGTTTTCCTCTATTTTTTTATTTGCCTCATCTCGTATCTCGTAACTCGTATCTTCGTTCGCAGGACGGGCAGGCCCGCCCGCATCGCTTTGCGAAGCGTGGCGGGCAGGCATCATCCCTCTCGCTTGGTTTAATATTGTTTCTTCAAATGATTTTCCTATCGGGTTTGTTTTTTCTGGCTGTTTTGTTTCTTCGGGGATACCAAAATCTTTTCTAAATTTTTCTGTTATTGGTCCAAGTATTTTATTTATTATACCCACCGCTATTTTGTTTGCTGTTTCTATGTCAATTTCCGCTTCTTTTGAAATATTTTCTGATAGATTTGTGTATGGCTCTAAACCAACAAGTACAATAAATACTTCATTTTCAATAGAAGTTATTTGCCATTCATCAAAAGTAAAACCTAAAAAAGTTTCAGATAAATTTTTAACCCATTCCTTACTCAAAATATAGCTTTTATATGCTTTGGGTAAAGATTCTATTTTTTGTATCAATAATTCTTTTGTATTATCCATTTTGTTTCGGTTAATTTTGTTGTTGGTCTTCTTTTTTATCCTCTTCTATTCCAAGCGCTTTAGCCAAATCTTCTTGCAGTTTCTTTTTATCTTTTTTTTCTTTTCCTTCGGCAAGGGCGCGGACACTCCTCGAAGCACTCTTATTTCCTGCCCAAGCAACGCCCCCGCTACCCAATTTTCCAGCAAGATGCGCTCCTGTTGCTGCGCCTGCCGCCCCTCCAATAAGTATTCCTAAGGGTCCAAATAATGCACCAAGTGCAGCGCCACCATATATTCCAGATGCTGCACCCAATCCTTCTGCAACGAGAGGTGTTTTTTCTAATCTTTTTGCGTATTCAAGTTGTCTTACCTTACCAAGATTTTTTTGTTTTTCTATATTTATTTTTGCTTCGTTTGCTTCTCTCTCCAAAGTCTTTAATTCTTCAGAAAATTCATCATCCTCAATTTTAGAAGTTTGTTTTTGTATGGCTTCTTTGTGTTTTATCTTATTTAATTCTAAATCTCTTTCGGATTCTTCAAGCTTCATTTTTGCTACTTTTATTTGCTCCGGCATCATCGATGTTTTTGCTTTTTCTAATGCTCTCCTGTTTTCTTCAACCTTTGTTTGAGCTTCTTCCTCGGCCTTTTGAGCTAATTCAACATTTTCTTTTCTGGATTTTTTTATTACCTCTTCTTCTTGTCTCTTCATCTCACTCAATTCATTCTCAAGCCCCTTTATTGGCTCGCCGTTTTCATCAAAACCTCCCTTGTAAGCCAACTCCATTCTTCTTAGAGCTTCATTTTCGTCGCTTGTTTGTCCGTATACCCTCTTAGCATATTCAGCTTTTTTCTTTGCTTTTTCTTCTGTCGCCTTTGCAAATCCACCTACACCAGTAGTTTTGCCAATTATATTTGGATCTAGTATTTTATTTGCACCAGTCATTTTACCAAGCTTTGTGTCTGCAAGACCTCCCACGTTGAAACTTGCACTCCTGCCTTTATCTGCCATCCAGAGACCAGCTCTACCAAGAGTGGTTTTAGACCAAGCCTCTCTTTTGTTTTCAGAAATCATATTGGCACCTCGTCCGATTGTTTGTCTACCAATAAATGCGGCGCCACCAACTGCTCCAGAACCAATAGCACCGGAGATTTGGGTAAATCCGGCGGTTCTGCTCGCCATTTGTTTTGCAAAGACGAGAGCGGCGATTGAAAATCCGATTACTAAAACATAATTCAAGAGAATCACAACTATTCCTTTTTGTTTCGCTGGATTTGAAACAAAAATATCAACCCAAGTTGTATCTCCTGTTGGCATTTTGGTTATTAAGGCAGACCCAAGTTTAAACGAAACCCAAGTCAAAGCAAAAAATAGAGGAGCAAAAAATGACTGGTCAATGAGGGCGCTTTTCCATTTATCAAATATTTGAGAACCTCCGGGGATGGCTATGGCAATAAACGCCAGAGGCGAGAGTATCATAAGGAAAATAAGTATGACAAAACGGGCGACAAACATAACTCCAGAAATCAAAAATATTACTGAGGCAACCAACATAAAAATAGAGCCCATTACGGATACCACAATCACACTTTGAACATTTAAACCGTTTAAAATGCTCGCACCATAAAATGTTTGGAGCCCAAGCAGTCTCATATATCCGCCAGATATTCCTTCAAAATTTGCAGTACCACCTATTCCTGTGTTTAATTGTCCAGATGCTTGAAAAGATGCTGTATTTGCTTGTGAAATAGCTTTATAAAAACCCAAAGCGACAACGTTTGATGCGTCTATTACAACTTTTGAAAAGAAAAGACTGAAGTTGATTAGAAGAGCAACAATGATTACGTTTCTTATAGTCTTGTTTGCGTTTCCAAAATCCAAATCAAACATAGACTTGAGGGCTGCAAATATCAAGACAAATATAAAAAACATATTCGCCACATCTCGGAGTGTGCCCCACGCCATTGATATAGCTCCGCCCATTTCACTGCCTGTACCAATGTATTCTGCAACATTGAGAATTGTCATACTTACAATTCCGTCAAAAATCCAACCAGTTGTTATGAGAATGATTGAGGAAACACCAAGTAGGAAGTGGCCTATTGGTAAAAAAAGTGGCTTGAAAAGTCCGTCTCCAGCTATTTGCATTGCTTGTTTCGCTGTTTCAGTTAGAACTCCTTGATCTGGGGCACTTCCTGCAACTTGACAATAAGTGCTAACTGTTAAGCGTCCATCTACAAAATCTCCAGGTCGACGAGTTATTCCACCAGCCGCTACTTGAGCAGGAGTACATTCTCCATCGGTATTTTGCCCATAAGAAACTAAAGGAGAAAATATTGTTCCCGCTAAAACTACAAAAAATATTCCCAGTATTAAAAATCTCTTTGTCATTTATTGAATATTCTTAAGGTGTACAATTTGGATCAATGTTTGGATTGCATGGCTCCGGTTCTGGTGCCGGTGCCGGTGGATATACCAAAGTTCCTCCTGTTGGTGATTGGTTCAAATCAGGTCGTGGCGTATCAAGTGCTGAGGTGTCTTGTTGATTGCCAAAGTAGTCTGTAGTTGATGAAGCGGTGCTTGAAGCCAGTCTTTGAGCAAATGTCTGGGTATTTGAAGAGCCGGTACTTGGACTACTCAAACTTCTAAGACCTTTTCCTACTCCACCTATAACTTGAAGAGTAAGTTGGTTCATAAGAGCACTTACTATCTCGTTTATTTCGTCTGCAACTTCAAGTCTCTTTGTACCCATCCCCAAACTTTCATTTAGTTTGCTCTGAATTACTGAGCCGGGGGTTGAAATTTTCTCTGTCCCTTTTATACATTCACCAGGAGTTGTTATGTAATTGATTGAACCGTCTGCGTTTGGAACACCACCACTCGCCTCCACTTTTGGAGGTTCTCTGTCACAAGTTTTGAATGACATTATCCCCTGACCCCAATTGAGCTCTTTATCCAAAGTTCCTTGTTTGTTAGCTATTCTCCAAAAAAGTTCGTTCTCGGCTTGCATATAAGCACCCACAGGATTGTTTTGTTGTCTTTGTGTTAGTTCAAAAAATCCATCCCAACCACCTTGACTAAAATCGTTCATAAAGTTTTCTACATTGCCCACAACGTCTGTAACAGTACATTGCCATCTCACGTTGTCTTGTATATAGTTTTGAGCCAAGGATAATCGTATTCTCGCACTAATCGGTCCGCAAAGAAAATTTAAGTTTGGGTTTTCAAAAATGTATTGACCGGCTACACCATCTGCTGTTTCTCTAAAAAATCCTCCAGTGTCTGTAATAAATCCTGGGGAACCATCAAATCCGCTGTTTATCCAATTAACAGTTTGGGCCGCCATTCTTTCTATTACTAGGTTTACCATTGACCACGCTAAAGTATCTAGACCCCAGTCTTTTATAAATTTACCCCAATTTGGTACGAAGTTGCCTGGGTCCCATGTTACCCACTGAGCTTCTGCTTTGTTTGCGAAAACGGGAGAAAAAACAAAAATTAGAACAAGAAGTATTGAAATTATTTTTTTATTAAAACTTTTCATTTTTTCTTTTTAAGCCCTTTAAACTTTAAATTCGAGAGTTTTTGTATTTTATTTGTAATTTGTTTCCTGTGTTTTGTGATTTCTAATATCGTAACTCGTATCTCGTTGCCTCATTTTGTGTCTTGTTACTTTATAACTTGCACCTTTATAAACTTTTTACTCTACTATTGGTGTCGTGTCTTAATTATATCCCGTACAACAAGAAGTAACCACCACTGCCTTGTTCATAAATAACTTTGTTTGACTTGATAAATTCAACAGTTGCGCTTATTGCTGAAGCAAACAAACTAACGCCATCATTGTAGAGTTCAAGTGACATCAGACCAGTCATTGGATCAGCAAAAACCTTTTTTACTTCTTTTAAAGAAGATGGGATTTGGTTTAAACCATTAACCATATCTAAGTGTGCTTTGACAAAAAGCTCTGGTACAGGCATTTTTACTAATTTTTCGGTTAGGTTTTGGTAATTCATTATTACAGGATCAAGCTCATTCATTCTTGATGGGTTGTTTGCTTCTATAGCATCTCCAACTATTTGCATCTCATTTTTGGCATTTACTGGCCTACTTGTTTTGAGGATTAGGCCTAGATTTTCGCCATATTGTTTGATTGAGATTTGGCCGTTATTTGGGACTACATTTAAATCAGTAACTTTGAATGAATCTGTTTTTGGTGCTGTACTATCAACAAAATCAAGGCTTTTGTCTATTAGTTCTAAGGCGGTTCTTTCGGTGAGGGTATTGTTTTGTTTATGTGTCAAAATATTTGACGCGAGTGTGATAGAGAGAGCTTCGGTCACTGTGTCTCTATTTGGGATAGTTTCTGCCCCGCTCAAATCTTTGCTCTGGATGTTTAATTTATCTAAATCTTCTTGCCAATTTGGATTCGTTGGGGGCAATATTTTTTCACCAGCTATTAAATTGTCGGCACTACCAACAAGGTTAGAAGATTTTTCAAAACCAAAACCAACAATAACAAATATTACAAAAGCTGAAGTAATCACAATTATGCTTATTGCTTTATTACTCGGTGCCATCATTACAATAATTATAACAAGACTAAGCTTAAAAGAAAGAAAAAGTGTGAAAGAGGATTTGGGAACAGGTGGGCAAAAATAATTATTCTCCCACTTCACTGAAGTTGCGCGGGACAAGTCCCACTTCGTTAAAACTACGCGGGACAAGTCCCACTTCGTTAAAACTACGCGGGACAAGTAATTACTCTAATTTCTAATTAATCTAAATAAATCTCAATGCCCAATTTTAAATTTAGGACTGAGAATTAGTCATTATTTAGAATAATTAGGTTAATTAGTGTAATTAGATTAATTCTACTTCGTACCTCGTTTCTTGTTCGTATCTATTCGTAACCAATTCGTTACTTCGTATATGTAAGTTTTTTTGCTATTTGAAGCCAATTCTCTACTTTCAAGTCCTCAGCCCTTGTGTTTTTTGGTATCTTTAATGTGTCAAAAACTTTTTCTAAATTTGGTTTCGTGCTTATTTTTTCAAGGTTTTTTATGAGCAGCTTTCTTTTGTGAGCAAATCCAGCTTTTAAAATTTCAAAAAATCTTTCCTCATCTCCTCTTTTTAGATTTTTCCGACTAATATTCTCAATTGAAATAATTGCCGAATCAACTTTTGGTTTTGGGAAGAAACTTCCAGCTTTGATTACTCCTCCATATTTTGGTGTTCCATATACTTTGAGCGAAATACTCAAAATACTTTCTTTACTCCCCCCTCCCCCTTGGTGTGCAGACCTCGTCATTATTCTGTCCGCAACTTCTTTTTGGACTACAAAAGTTAAAGATTTTGGTAAATTTTCTAATTCAAAAATTTTTCTAAACAATGCTCCGGTTATATAGTAAGGGATGTTACCGATTAAAATAAAATTTTCAATTTTCAATTTTGCAATTTTTAATAAATTTTCAATTTTCAAAACATCACCAGAAATGATTTGTAACTTGCCCAGTAAAATTTGGCGTTGGAATTTGTGGTGTAAGAATTCTACCATTCTGTCGTCCTTTTCTATCACTATAACTTTGCCCGCTCTTTGTAGCAAAAATTCTGTGAGTGTCCCTTCTCCCGGACCGACTTCAATTATGGTGTCTTTTTTGTCAATTTTGGCAAAATCGGCAATCTTTTTAAGTATTTTTGGGTCTTTCAAGAAATTTTGACCCAAACTTCGCTTTAAGTCGTGCCTTGCATGGTCTAGTTTTTTGGCTGTCATATTTTCTTCCATATTGTATTATGTAACCATAATATTTACATAAAACAAAATCATATGATTATAAAAAAATTACAAGATTATTTTGAAAGTATAAAAATTACTCCTTTAAGTTGGCTTGGTGGAATCTCCGCGATTATATTTGGTAGATTTTTTCTTGAAGCTTTTTCAAGTCCCACAAACGGCCCTCTTTTTGTTTCTGATTTTTCTACTATGATGCACTACTACATTTTTTTTGTAGCAGTTGCTTTGATTTTTGTAATATTTGTACAGGTTTTTCTTGAAAAATTCAAAAAAACCGCCTTCCAGTTTGTAGCTGTCTTTTTTGTTTCTATTTTCATTGCTCCACTAATTGATTTTGTTGTCAGTATGGGAGCGGGGTTTAAGCTTGCATATGTTTTTGAAACACCAATAGGAATATTAAAATCATTTTTTACATATTTTGGTAATAGTTTTAGCCAAGGGATAACAATTGGTATAAAGATTGAAGTTTTCCTGATACTTCTCTCAATAGGACTCATATCTTATTTGAGTGAAAAAAATATTATCAAATCTCTGCTATCAGTTCTCGCGTTGTATTTCATTATATTTTTTGTACTTTCTTTTCCAAGTTTTGTCTCTCTTGTTGGGCAAATGGGCAATTACAAGTATTCGCCAAATCTGTATATTCAAAAATCAATAATAGAGTCGAGCACCATTTTAAACAATGTTCCTCATTATTTAGAATACTCTTCGGACATAACGGTTCTCGACATTGCTTTTAATTTTATGATGGCAAAAATGTTTTTTGTTATCGCAGTTTTGTCAGCTCTATTTTTGTTTTATAAAAATCAAAAAGAAAAGTTTTTGGCAGTAATGAAAAATTCAAGAGGAGAGAGAGTGGCACATTATATTTTTATGATTCTGCTTGGAGTAATTATTGCTTTCTCTATTTTCCCAAAAATATATTTAAGTTGGTTTGATATTTTTTCTATTTTAATTTTGTTTTTAACTTTTTACTTTTCTTGGATGTTTGCGGTTTTTGTAAACGACGAGGAGGATGTTTTGATTGATGAAGTAACAAACCAAGAAAGACCACTCGTGCAAAAAACTTTGACCAGTTTTGACTCAAAACAAGTTTCTAGAATTTTTCTAATACTTTCTTTGATTGGAGGATATCTTTCGGGTTTTGGACCTTTTTTCTTTTTGCTTTGTTTTACCGCTCTTTATTATATGTATAGTGCCAACCCCACAAGGTTCAAAATTGTCCCTTTCTTCTCTTCGTTTCTCATAGGACTATGTTGTTTGTCGGCAGTCCTTGCTGGTTTTTATTTGGTATCACCAATAAAAGAAATAGGGGTGTTTCCTACAAAAATTGCAGTTGGGGTTGTTCTCATTTTCTTTCTTTCTTCTAATATCCGAGATATGAAAGATATAGAAGGTGACAAAAAAGCAGGGATACAAACTGTACCCGTGCTTTTTGGTGATATGTGGGGACCAAGAGTTGTTGCGATACTTTCCAGTTTGGCTTTTTTGCTTGTTCCGTTTTTTGTGAATAATTACGTTCTAATTTTTCCTAGTTTAATATTTGGTTATCTAAATTACACATATGTAATTGCAAAACCATACGTCGAAAAACCTATTTTCAAAAATTACTTTTCGTTTGTTTTAATTTCTATTATTTTAATTTTGATTTAAAACTCAATGTGCAAAAGGGGTTTGCGTTTGGGGGTGTAGTCCAAAAATTCGTGCTCGCTATATTCTTCTGGAATTTCTAGAACAAATTCTGAAGGAATGTTTACTCCCCTATTTCCGAAAATTGTTCTTGTTTGTGAATATGTGAGAAAAAGTTTTTTCTTTGCTCGGGTTATGGCGACATAAAAAAGCCTTCGCTCTTCTTCTGATTCTTCTTCACTCAGATTCTCGTCTTTTTCGTGCGGGAATAATCCTTCTTCTAGACCGGTCACAAAAACATAAGAAAACTCAAGACCTTTTGAGGCGTGTACCGTCATAAGCCTTACTGCGTCTACGTTTTCTTTGTCTCCATCTTGATCGGATGCAAGAGATACATCTTCAATCAATTTTTCTATGGCTTCCTCGTGAATATTTAAACCGGATTCATTATCTAAAAACATATTATCGTATCTACCCGCCAGCACTGAAAGTTCTTTTATGTTTTCTATTCTTTCAGTTTCTTCTTCTGACTTGTCAAGCTCTTTTAAAAGACCGCTTTCTTCTGCGATGTAAATAATGCTCCTTGAGGGTTTATTATGTAAGACAAAGTTTTTTATTCTGTTTAAAAGTTCTCTAAAATTGTGAATTTTGGCTCTCATATTTGCTGGCAAACCTTCTTCTTTACCCTCAACTATTTTTAGTAAAGTAGTTTTGCCTATTCCTCTCGGTGGGACATTAATTATTCTTTTTAAATCAGAAATACTTTCTGGGTTTAATGAATAACGCAAAAAGGCCATAATATCTTTTATTTCTTTTCTCTCAAAAAATCTTGTACCGAGTACGTGGTATGGCATATTTTTTGATAGAAATGATTCCTCCAGAACTCTTGATTGGAAGTTTGCCCTATATAGCACGGCTATTTCAGATAGAGCGACACCATTTTTTTGGAGTTCTTTTATTTTTTCTACAATAAAATCGGCTTCGTGATTCTCGGTCATCGCTTCAAATATACCAACCTTTTCCCCTACTCCGTTTCTGGTTACCAGTACTTTATCTTTTCTAAATTTATTCTTTTCTATTATTTTGTTGGCTACTGCAAGTATGGTTTGAGTTGATCTGTAGTTTTCTTCTAGCACAACTGTATTTGCGTTTGGAAAATCTTTTTCAAAATTCATTATGTTTTTTATACTTGCATGCCTCCATGTATATATATTTTGGTCTATATCCCCCACGGCACAAATATTTTTGTGATTTCTTACAATGGCTTCAATCATTTTGTATTGCACTTTGTTTGTATCTTGGTATTCATCTATGTGTATATACTTCCATTTGTTCTCGTATTTTTTCCTTATCTCCTCATTTTGTAGAAGTTTTGTTGAGACGAGAAGAAGGTCGTCAAAATCAAGAGCGTTTTCTTTTTTTAAAATTTGTTCATATTCTTGCCAAACTTTGGCTACAATATCGCCGAAGTAGCCACCTCTATCGCTCTCTAAATAATCTGATACACTCACAAAGTTTCCTTTTTCTCTCGATATAACAGAGAGAATCTTATTTGGTTCAAATTCTTTGGCGCTGTAGCCAGTTTTCTCCAAGGACTCTTTTATTGCTCTTTTTGAATCTCCCCTATCATAGATACTAAAATGCTTCTTTACTCCTGCCTCTTTTGCATTTTCTTTTATTATGAAGGCTCCAAGTCCATGGAAAGTTGATACAAATGGTGTGCCCGAGGTAGAAATAGGTCTATTGGTCTCGATATTCTCAGACAAAAGCTTCTCCACCCTCTCTCGCATCTCTTTTGCTGCTTTGTTTGTAAAAGTTACAGCTAAAATGTTTTCTGGAGCTACCCCCGAGATAATCAAATTTAAAATTCTAAACGTTACTGTTTTGGTTTTGCCGGCTCCTGCTCCGGCAAGTACGAGAAGTGGTCCCTCGGTAGTCTCTACCGCTTTTCTCTGCGCCTCATTTAATTCATCAAATAATTTTGTCATTAAAACATTCTAACAAAATATTCTTCAAAACATTAATTTACTAAAATAATATAAAAATAACACAATAACTTTTTATAAATACAAAATTATTTTATTCACACGCTAAGTTGAAAAAAGGGGTGTTTCAGGTATACTTAAGCCTGTTAGAAATTATTACCGATATCCTAAAAAATGGCTTTGTTGAGCCATTAATTACAGAATTCCAGAATTACAATTAACCATAAAGCTATTTTACCAAACTCGAATGATCCACTGCCCAAAACCTCTTATTTTATAAGGAAAATTGTTGGGTTCGTGGTTTCTAAAAATAGAATATCGCTTAAAAAAGCAGTCCTAGTTATGCTGGCTTTGGTATTGCCAATATCTGTTTCTGCTGGTCTGGTAGGTGCAATTGCCAATATGTTTTCTCGAAACGTTAGTGCTGAAAATGTTCTCCCTGCGAAGAATATTCAAAATATGGCACTCTTGGTTGCGGTTGCAACTCCCCTTTCTGAAGGTCTGCCGGAGCCTATAAATGTTGAAGGAGATGCTTTGGTGGCAGAAGTTGGTCCTTCTGGAACAAAAAGTTCCCAAAATGCAAAACCAACAAGTGACCAGATTAGCGTTTATGTTGTACACGAAGGAGATACTTTGTCACAAATCGCAGAGATGTTTAATGTGACAGTAAACACCATTAAATGGGGTAATGATTTAAAATCAAATACTCTAAAGGTTGGAGAAACGTTGGTCATTCTCCCAATTTCTGGAGTTAGACATACTGTAGAAAAAGGAGACACGATTGATTCTTTAGCAAAGAAATACAAAGGCGATAAAGAAGAAATAATTGCTTACAATAACCTAAGTAGTGATCAAAAACTAGAAATAGGGTCTGTTGTCATTATTCCTGATGGTGAAGTTGTGCCTATAGTTACTTCTTCTGTATCTTCTGGTTCCAAGGCGGTTTCTTCTGGAAGTGGTTTGAAAGAGTATGTAGGATATTATTTGAGACCGATTGTTGGGGGCAGAAAATCTCAAGGAATACATGGATATAATGCGGTTGATATTGCTGCTCCGGTAGGCACTCCTATAATGGCATCAGCTGATGGTGAAGTTATAATCAGTAGAACTGGTGGTTGGAACGGTGGTTATGGTAATTATATTGTTATAAAACACTCAAATGGTACTCAGACTTTGTATTCGCACAATAATGCAAACTATGTCTCTGCTGGTGATACCGTTAAACAAGGTGAAGTAATAGGTACTGTTGGTAAAACAGGAAAAGTTACAGGGGCCCACCTCCACTTTGAGATTAGAGGGGCTAAAAATCCTTTCTAACAAAAGGATTTCGCCCGACCACGCTTGGTTTAGAGCTAAAAATCCTTTCTAATTTAGTGCTTAGTGCTTAGCGCTTCGTGTTTTGCGCTTGTTTCATCTCTCCTTACTTTTTGTCTAAAATATGCTATAATCATATTATTAGAAATAATTTACAATTTTTGTATAAATACAGAGTAAACAATAATATTAGAGAGGAGACCTTGAGGATTATAGGTCCAGAAGGAGAAAATTTTGGAGTTATGAGTTTTAACGAGGCGATGACAAAAGCAGAAGGAGCTGGTCTTGATTTGGTACTTATATCTCCAAACACTAATCCCCCTATTGCAAAAATAGTAGATTATGGAAAGTTTCTTTATACCGAAAGCAAAAAACAAAAAGCTATTAAAGCAAAAGCTCATACAACTGAAGTAAAGTCAGTTCAGGTAAAATTGGGCACAGGAGAGCACGACCTCAATCTTAAAGCCAAAAAAGCTTCAGAATGGCTCAAGGAGGGTCATAGAGTAAAGATAGACCTCTTTCTCCCCGGAAGAACCAAATATATGAACGAAACCTTCTTAAAAGAAAGAATGGATAGAATTTTGAAGTTGGTAACCATAGAATATAAGGTTGCAGAAGAGCCAAAAAAGAGCCCAAAGGGAATGACAGCTGTTATAGAAAAAGCTAAATAATCTCAATTTATATTTGACATAAAAACAAATTCGTGTAGAATAGCCTTTGTTTCCTTTATTCTCTTAGAACTAGAATCATAGGTAATAACCATTAAAATGAAAACGAACAAATCATTCGCAAAGCGTATTAAAGTAACTAAAAACGGTAAATTGGTGACTAGAAAAATTGGTCAAAACCACTTTAATGCAAAAAATAGAACAAATACAACATTGAAGAAGCGTCGCGCTGGATCTATAACTATGAAAAATAAAGATCGAGGACGTTTTCTAAACAATCTATAATCAATTTTTAATTTTGATTTTTTAATTTTTAATTTTTAATATGCCAAGAGTAAAGAAAGGAGTAAATGCTCTAAAAACAAGAAAAAACGTCCTAAAACAAGTCAAAGGATATCGTTTTGGAAGATCAAAGAAAGAAAAGCAGGCATATGAGGCAATCTCACATGCCGGTAACTATGCTTTTGCACACAGAAGAGACAAAAAGGGAGACATGAGAAAACTTTGGAATGTAAGAATAAATGCGTTGCTAGAGGAAAATAATCTATCCTACAGCAAGTTTATGGGTGAACTAAAGAAAAAGAACATTATTCTTAACAGAAAAATGCTTTCAGAAATAGCAAATGACAATCAGGAATCTTTCAAAAGAATTCTGTCCAAAACTGTATAATTAAACCTACAATTAGATAATGTAAAACAAAAAATTGCAAATAGATTGCAATTTTTTGTTTTACATTACATATCCACAGTCAGATAGTCAAGATATTGCCGAAAAATATTATTAAATATATACTTATTACGGAGGTAAAACGGGTGGCTCTCGAGACCATCAGTTTAAAAATGTGGAGGGTCGAGAAATTATAAATTTTTTTAACAAAAAAAATAAAATGAATAAAGCAGATTTAGCAAATGCAGTACATGAAAAATTGGGAGGAACAAAAGTTCAAGCAGAAGAAGTAGTAGAAATAATGATAGAATCTATCGTTAAGACTCTAAAATCAGGCGGAGAAGTATCAATTGCAGGACTTGGAATTTTCTCAACAAAGAAAAGAGCTGCAAGAACAGCTAGAAATCCAAGAACTGGAGAGTCGGTAAATGTTCCTGCTATGAATGTTCCAAAATTCAGAGCAGCAAAAGCTTTGAAAGACGCTGTTAAATAATTAGCTTTTAGCTAAGAGCTTCTAGCTTTTAGTCAAAAGACCCACTTAATCAAAAGCCTTGCGCCATACGGTGCGGGGCTTTTGATTTGTATAGGTGGCTCGCCCCGTGATGAGCTTATCCTGTGAAGCTTTGCTTTTTACGGGACGTAGCGAATTTTACGGGGTGCCACCGGAAGGAATCGATTCTTACCCAACTTCGCTAAAGCTTCGAGTGGGCAAGCAGAATCAGTATCCCAATTGGATTTTTTAGTTCACCATGTTCCTAAAAAATCTCAATCGGGCTTCGATTCCTTGCTCCCCTTTATTTCATAAAAGGATGCGCGCCGGTGTTATAAATATAATTTTAAATTGGTGCCACCGGAAGGAATCGAACCTTCAACTATCCCTTAGGACGGGACTGTTATAATCCATTTAACTACAGCGGCTATTTATA
This sequence comes from Candidatus Zambryskiibacteriota bacterium, assembly GCA_048499675.1. Taxonomy (GTDB): domain Bacteria; phylum Patescibacteriota; class Minisyncoccia; order Phycocordibacterales; family WO2-35-19; genus JASNZL01. The sequence continues at coordinate 4,809 of JASNZL010000008.1, read as the reverse complement.
AAAATTGTGGTGCTTGTTGCATCGTGAACTCGGCAAAGTGGTGCACGCGGTAGGACTCGAACCTACGGCCACCGAGGTATAAGCTCGGCGCTCTACCAACTGAGCTACGCGTGCTCTTGGGTAATCACAATATTACCCCAAATTACATAGAGACACAATATATATTAGACTAAGATACTTGTTCAGCTTTTTTTGGTTGCACTCCGTTTGATATTAGTATTTGTTCAAATTCATCGCGCTCTATGTTCTCGACTTCAATAAGTCGTTTGGCGATTATATCAAGTAGGTTCTTGTGCTCGGTAATAATTTTTACTGCTTTGTTGTGGGCATCATTCATTATTTTTGAAACTTCTTTATCTATAAGGGCTCCAACCTCTTCTGAATATTCTTTGTCGTTTATTCCTCTGCCAAAAAGCGCTTTACCACCACTACCTTCAAGAGCAATTGGTCCCAAATTTTCTGACATTCCATATTTTGTGACCATATCTCGGGCCATTGCTGTCGAGACTTGAAGGTCGTTTGATGGTCCAGTGGTAAGATCGCCAAAAACTATCTTTTCCGTTACATAACCACCCAAAGACATTGCTATATCATCAAGAAATTCATTTCTTGATTGTAGTTTTCGGTCTTCTATTGGGAGCTTCAAAGTATAGCCAGCAGCTCTACCTCGAGATATTATAGAAATTTTGTGTACAGGGTCTGCATTAGGTAATAGAGAGGCAACCAGCGCGTGCCCTGCTTCGTGGTAAGCCGTTATCTCCTTTTCTTTTTTGGAAAGTATATGACTTCTTCTTTCGGGCCCCAGCATCACTTTTTCTATTGAGCGGATTAAGTCAAATTGAGAAATTTTATTTCTGTTTTCTCTCGCAGCAAGTATGGCACCCTCGTTCATTAAGGAGTATAAATCAGCTCCGGAAAATCCCGGTGTTCTTTCAGCAATAAGTTTTAAATCAACATCCTCTGCAAAAGGTTTGCTTCGAGAGTGGATTTTTAGTATCTCTTCTCTGTCATTTCGATCAGGAAGATCAATCGTTACTCTCCTATCAAATCGCCCAGGTCGTAGAAGTGCTGGGTCTAAAACGTCGGGCCTATTTGTGGCTGCCATCACGATAACTTTTTCTGTTGGTTCAAAACCATCCATCTCAACCAAAATCTGATTTAGAGTCTGTTCTCTTTCGTCGTTTCCTCCTCCAGTACCTCCACCTCTTATTCTTCCCACGGCATCTATTTCATCCATAAATATAATTGCAGGTGCTGCTTTTTTTGCGATTTGGAAAAGGTCGCGCACTCTGCTTGCACCAACCCCAACGAACATTTCAACAAACTCAGAGCCTGATATTGAGAAAAATGCTACACCAGCCTCGCCCGCGACAGCTCTTGCAAGTAGAGTTTTTCCTGTTCCCGGTGCTCCCATAAGAAGAATGCCTTTTGGAATTCTTGCACCGATTTCAAAAAATTTCTTAGGATTTTTTAGGAAGTCTACTATTTCTGACAACTCTTCTTTTGCTTCTTTGCAACCCGCTACATCTTTAAATGTTACTCTCTGTTTTTGATCGAGAGGATCTGTCATACGAGCTCTAGATTGCCCAAATGAAAATGCTTGCATACCAGCACCTTTGACTTGTCGTGTCATCAACCAAAAAAAGACTCCAATAAAGAGGATTGGGAAAAGAAACGGTGAAAGGTTTAGAACCCAGTACCAAAATCCCCCACCTTCCGATACTTCAATTTTTACTTTATTCAATACTTCCTCTGTTACTCCATAAAAAGATAGAGTTTCTGCAATGCTCGAACTGGTTTCTTTGACAGATGTTTTGATTGTGTCGTCCAGATAAGTCACTTCAATATTATTTGTTCTTACAGCTATCTCTTTGATTTCACCCGCTCTTACAGATTGAGCCACTTCTGAGATGCTTACCTTTTCTTTTGTTTTATTTTCTGATAGTAAAGAGTAAATAGATATTACGAAAAATAATATAAGAACACTTATCAAAAAGTTACCAAAAAAAGAGTTTTTAAATCCACCATTCGGACTTTTTTTTAAAGTTATTTTCTTCTTTTCTTCTTTTTTATTTTTGGACATAAATAAGTTAAGTTAAAAAGTTCATAAAGTTTATAAAGTTCATAAAGTTCATAAAGTTCATAAAGTTTATCAATTTTAACACAAAAATGTTATCATTACTATGATTTATTTGGAGTAAAATGCCATTAATCCAGAATAAAAAAGCATATTTTGACTACGAAATTCTAGAAAAAATAGAGGCAGGTATTGAGTTATTGGGTTTTGAGGTAAAGTCGCTAAAAAAAGGACAAGGTTCCCTTTTGGGGGCTCATATTACTATAAGGGGCAATGAAGCATTTGTAATAAATATGGACATACCCCCATATCAGATAGCAAACACCCCAAAAGAATACGACTCCAAAAGAAACAGAAAATTGTTGCTAAATAAGAAGGAAATAAAAGAATTGGCTGAATTTGAGAAGCAAAAAGGGTTGACAATAATACCACTTTCGGTGTATAATAAGGGTAGAAAGCTTAAACTCGATATATCTGTAGTTAGAGGGAAGAAAAAATATGATAAAAGAGAGACGATTAAAAAGAGAGATTCGGAGAGGGAGATAAGGAAGGAGTTAAAAAGTTTATAAAGTTACCCACCAATCCGCTAATGTACGCTAATCATAACTAATAATAAAAGCGGGCAACGATACGGAGAAAGAAAAATGAGATGAAATTTGAATTTTGTAGTTTTGGATTAGTAAGATTAGCCCGCCTGCAACGCCTTAAGCGTAGCGATTGCGGGCAGGTGAATATTAGTAATTAGTGGGTTAAAATAAAGAAATAAAAAACTAAAATCCGCGCTAAGTTTGGCTGGTGGCTCCGACGCTTACGGTCGGAGCGCTCAAATTTGCAACTACTCGCTCTGCTCGCAGGCAAATTTGGCGGGGATGATAGGCATCGACATTTAAGTCCTTTGAAAATATGCATAGTAGAGCTCTAATAACTCTTAAAAAGGTTAGAAAGCATAAGTGCAAAAAACACTCTTGCAAAAGTTGTTTCTCCGTATTTTGCGGTGAGCGACTTTGACTTCGCTTACGCTAGAGCTTAAGCTCGCCTAAGTGGACGGTTTCCTCTTGAAGTCTGTTATAGAAAGAAATTGTTATAAATTCGGACTATAAGCAAAGGAATACTCTGCCCTTTGTTTGAAAATAAAGAGTTAGATTCATATTTGTTTTGTTTGTTTTAAAGAATTTGAATCGAATCCGCGTATGCGGAAAAACAAACTATACTATGTAGATATATTTCCAAACCTTTTATGCACGGGGGTTCAATTCCCCCCGTCTCCACTTGTAAAAACATTAGCGCCACAGGCGCTTTTGTTTTTTAAGTGGAGACGGGAGCACACCAACAGTTTGGTGTGCGTGGGAATTGAAAAGCGGAGCCATGTTTTTGTAGCAACAAAAACAGGCGAGCTGGGGTCGAGAGATTTTGTTTGTGACGACAAACAAAATACTCGTGACCAATTCCCTATCAAAACATCAGCACCCAAAACGCTTTTGTTTTTTAAGTGGAGACGGGAGCACCGCGAGGCGGGGTGAGCTTGGGGTGGGACCCAAGCGCAAGACTCATTGAGAATTTTTATGAACTATGTGAAATAAAAATTCCAATGAGTGGACAGCTTCTGTAAGAAGGAGAGATTTTGTTTGTGACGACAAACAAAATACTCGTGACCAATTCCTTCAACCAAGAACGTGAGTATATTTTATAACACAAAGTGTTATAAAATATCCACGATTCTGGGTTAATTCCCCCCGTCTCTATAATTTGACAAGATACTTTTTTAAGGTAATGTACTAAACAAGTTCTTTGTCGTTTATCAACCAAGTAGGAGGCTGATGTGAGCAAACCAGTACAATTAGTTTTTGAGGGAGTCAACGGCGCACTCAGTGTGTCGCCCGCCCTATTTGCAAACAATAAGACGGGTGTCAACCCTGCCGATCTGACTAAGTTCGCGCCGCATGGAAACGGCGTGTATGGATATCAGGGAGGAATGATTGATCCGTTCAAGTCGGCACCGCCGCAGGATGAAATTGGTGGATTTCTACACTTCGGCAACAGTGTGCCACGTGCAGACTTCGATGCTCTCATGAGCATCACCGGTGTTCGCCCGCGGTGGCATCAGCGCGAAAGGTACGATTACGCTGTGTTCTATCAGGAGTCGGAGAGTCCAGGTCGCGACGGCTATCTAGCACAGATGCGTATTGTGTCGAAGTTCGCCCTTCGACACATGTTCGATGGTATAACCGAGATCGAACACCTTGCGTTCAAAAACCAGACGCTTTCTATGTCCGACGCACTGTGGGGCTTTATGGAGAACGAGCGTAAGAAGTACGGCACTGGCTTCGGCGGCAGCAAACTGAACGGTTTGTTCGGCGGTGATGGCAACTTCGCACAGGAAGAATTGTGCTTCGGATTCATGGTCGAGAACAACTACTTTCAGATCTATCGTATCTGGTCGCGAGCTTGGCTTGTCACCAAGTAACGATTCAGCGACTACGTGGGCGCCCACGGTTTCGACCGTCAGGCGCTCTTTTCTTTTCTCTAGTTAATATCCATCACGTGATCTGTGTTGTTGCTAATTCATTGCTGAAATCGCCCAAATTAGCGTTCCTGATCAACTCGTAGTTCCCGAAAATAGCTCTCTAGCTGGTTCCAATTCTCCGACAGGGTCTCCACTTGTAAAAACACCAGCGCCACAGGTGCTTTGACAAAAACATACAAATATGCTTAAATAAGCACAGAAGGAGAAA
>JASNZL010000007.1:0-69192 GCA_048499675.1 Candidatus Zambryskiibacteriota bacterium | reverse complement strand
AGAGTTACTATGTACGAGTTGTGATAAAAAAGTCAAAAATAAAAAAATGCAGTTTTTAATTTTTGTATGTTAACAATTTGAAAACTCGTTCGTTGTTTTGCATATGATATAATATTTTTATGAAATCTGGCTTTTTATCCAGACATTTTCCGCCACCGCAATTTTTAAAACCAAACTACATTGGGGTGTCTTTTTCTGATACAAATATAAAAGCAATTATATTCGAAAAAAACACAGCACACCCAAAAATCAAAAGCCATATTTTGTCACTAGAAAAAGGTTCAATAGTTGAAGGAAAGATATTAAACCCTGAAGATGTAAAAGAAAAATTATCTCTAATAAAACAAGAGTTTGATACTGATTTTGTATATTTTGCTTTGCCAGATGAGCTTACATATATATATACAACAAAGATCAGAGTTGTCTCCAAAGGTAGTTTGGAAGAAAGTGTTGCGTTTACAATTGAAGAAAATATACCAATTTCGCTAGAAGACTCTGTTTTTGATTTTATACCAGTAAAAATAGAAAAAAATGAAAATGGTTTTGATGTCGAAGTCGTTGTTTCTGCTTGTCTCTCGTCTGAGATTAATAAGTATATAGAAATCCTAAGTCAAAGTGGGTTAGAAGTGGTTGGTGCAATAAACGAATCGCAAGCTATAGCACAAGCTCTTATAAAAAATAATTCAAAAGGAACATTTTTTGTTGTTCATGCAAGGGAAGAGAGGATCGGTACCTATTTAGTAAAAGATGGAGTAGTACATTTTTCTACAGTCACAAATGTTTCTAAAGGTGATTATCAGGAACAGTTTCTTAATGAATATGAAAAAGTTATTGAATACTCTGCAAAATATAGTTTGGATTTGGAAGACCCAATAAAATCTGTGTTGGTTTGTGGTGAGTTTGGTTATGCGAAAAAAATTATAGAATCAACCGAAAAATCGCCTGACCTAATACAAAATTTGAAATTTGCAAATGTTTGGGCAAATGTTTTAGAAATTGAAAAAGAAATTCCTAGCATAAAATACGAAGATTCTCTGAATTTTGCTGGCCCAATAGGTGCGGTCCTTTCGGATATAAAATAGAAAAAAGATGAATATATTACCCTCAAAAAATAAAAATATAATCAAAGTTGGTCTAAGAAATAGATTTATTATTGTTGCATCTATTTTGATATCCGCATCCTTTTTGATAGGAATTGTTAGTTTGGTCCCTGCTTATATGTTAGTCAAAGGATATTTTTCTTTTGATAATAATGAGAATCAGGTAAATACAATAGAAGAAAATAATAATGAAATTCTTCTTATCCCGGCTGAAATAGACTCAAAACTTAGCGTGGTGCAGGATTATGTTCAGAATACGAGCTTTAAGAATTATACTGATACAATAATATCTTTTTTACCAGACAATATTTATCTTAATTCAATAAAATTTGTGAGAGATGGGAAATATAAAGATCATCAAGGTCCATGGTTTATGATATCTGGTTTTTCACAAAACAGAGATTCTCTTTTGAGTTTTGTAAATGAGCTAAAAAAATCAGGTGATTTTTCTGTAGTTGAAGTGCCCGTCTCAGATTTGACAAGAGAAACAAATTTAAATTTTACAATGAATCTTGTTTATTCAAATTAAAATGCATCATCTAGTACCAAAAAAGAATTTACTACTATTTTCAGTATCAATTACTTTTGTTGCTATTTTAATATATTTATCGAGCCATTTTATTGTTCAAAAAGAAATGAACAAATTAAAAAACGCGCACGAAGATGTTGAATCTGTTTTGTATAAAAATGAAAGAGTAAAGGCTCTGGAAGTTTTGGTTGCCAACAATCAAGACCAAATAAACACCCTGAGAGAATTCTTTATTCAAAAAGGTGATGAGGTTAGATTTATTGAGCATATTGAAAGTATTGCCAAAGAATCTGCTGTAGATTTTGAAATAGGAACAATAGATTTCAAACAAGATGATCTGAGCTCGATAACAGAAGATGTGTTGGTCAAAGTTGATTTAAGGGGAAGTTGGAAAAGTTTGACTATGTTTATTGATAAATTAGAAAAAAGTTATTTTGGAGTTTTAATATCAGAAGTTGATATAAATTCTAGTTCGCCTGGGAACTGGTTTGGTAGAGTTACTTTTAAACTTTATAGAGAAAAATAATATGAATATAAATATTTTCCAAAAAAATAAAGAAAAAATACCAAACTTAAGTTCTTTCAAGAAACATAATTTTGATGTAGATAAATACTGGTCATATCTTATAATTATATTTTTTATTCTGACTCTTGTTCTAGGTGGAATAGGGGGCAAGTATGCCTACTCAATCTACTCAGGTAGTTACATAAGCAAAAATTATTCACCCGATTTTTCTAACCTTATAAAAGAAGTCAGACTAAAAACAACCATTGAACAGAGGCAAGATTTTATAAATCAAGAATTCGTTGTCTTAAGAGACCCTTCGATTTAGATTTCTCTTATGTTTTTAAAAGAAATGATTGTGCGAGTTTGCTGATAAAAGCAAGACCCAAGTATATTTTGTGCCTTCGCTAGGAATCGAACCTAGATCGAGAGATTAGAAGTCTCTTGTTCTATCCATTGAACTACGAAGGCGTGGTGGGTGCTCTGGGATTTGAAACTTACAGTCTCAGTCCCCAATTGAATATTTTTTTCACTTTGCTCCAAATATATCTCAATCGGGCTTCAAATCCGTCCTGCACCCCGTAAATACGCGGTTAGACAGCCCGACAAAAATTGCTTTACAATTTTTGTGCGCGCTGAGGGATTTGAACCCCCGGCCTACTGTGTGTAAAACAGTCGCTCTAACCAACTGAGCTAAGCGCGCATAACAGACAATATACCATAAATTTTAAAATATGGCATAGTATTGTAATGGAAATAAAAATATTGTATGAAGACGAATATATATTGGCTCTTGATAAACCTTGTGGGCTTTTGGTTCACCCCGCAAAATCTACTAACGCAGATCGCGGGGCAAGCCCCGCAAAATCAGCTGACGCAGATCGCGGGGCAGGTTCCGCAAAATCAGCTGACGCAGATCGCGGGGCAGGTTCCGATAGTAGGAGCAAAGAAAAAACTTTGACTGATTGGATTCTTCAAAATTACCCAGAACTTAAGGATGTTGGGGAAGAACAAATTTTACAAAATGGTGAAGTCATAAAAAGACCGGGGATAGTGCACCGACTGGACAAAGATACAAGTGGAGTTATTTTGGTTGCAAAAACCAAAGAAGCTCATCAATATCTCAAAGAGCAATTCCAAGCTAGAAAAGTAGAGAAAATTTATCACGCTGTAGTTTGGGGTAAATTTAATGAAGATAAATTGGAAGGGGTGATAGACAAACCAATTGGGCGGAGCGCTTCTGATTTTAGAAAGTGGTCAGCAGAGTATGGAGCAAAAGGGGAGTTGAGGGAAGCGGTCACAGGATACAAGGTTTTAGCTCAAGGGTTATTTACCCCGCGTAGCCTTGGCGAAGTGGGGGCTTATGTAGAAGTAAAACCAAAAACTGGCAGAACTCATCAGATTAGAGTCCATTTGAAATCAATAGGGCACCCTGTCGTAGGAGATAAAGTATATGGGGGCATGAAGCACGAGTTACGAGATACGAGTTACGATAAGAAAAAGCAAAGATTAATGCTTCATGCCGTTTCTATAAAATTGGAATTACCAAGCGGAACTCATATAAAAGTAGAATCGGCTTTGCCAGAGGAGTTTGAGGAGATAAAAAAATTTCTAAATACGCTCTAAAACAAAGATGTTTTACCCCTTGACAAACAGGGGTGTTTAGGTGTATATTATAGATAGAGCCAAAATAGCACCTATGCTTTAAATAGGAGAAGGAGCTGACTATGTCAAGCGTACTCGGCACAAACACTCTGGCTGAAGTGGCCGGAGCAATCACAGATTTTTTTGAGAAGCTGTCTGGTCCCGACGGGACCAAGTGGATTGCAGAGTTCAAAAAGTTCCTCCGCAAGGAACCCTGCTGGGTGAAGGTCGAGGTAGAACCAATTCTCCGCCTCATCTCCGGCGGAAAGCGAATCGCGATCCGTGCCACGACCGGCCAAAGGATGGTCTCTTCCGCCGGTGATGTGTTCACTTTGGGCATTGACTCCGAGTTCAAAAACTGGGGTTTGGATGTCCCAGGGGAGGCAAAGCCGGAAACTCCCGTTGAGGTCTACGAGATGGTCAAGGATGGCGATTTTAAAACTATCTTCGGCAGTCTTGGTCGCGAACGGGACGATCTTTGTCTGACCCAGGAGCAAATCGTTGCTTTTGTGGAAAACCACAAGAAGTGGCTCCGCACTGACGGATACGCCACCTTCTTTTTGTTCAAGGTGGGCGATGAATTCTTCGTTGCTTTCGTGCATCTGTACGGTGCTGGTGGGCCGGACGCTTGCGTCAACCACTTCTCGGGCGACGTTGTGTGGCTTGGCGACTACCGTCATCGGTTTGTCGTCCCGCAGACCCTCGTAGCTTAGCTCTTAACCCTCTAATTCTTAATCCCTCAGACCCTTTCCTAATTGTGGGCGGGTCTGAGGGATTTTTGTTATACTAAATTTGCAATATATGCAAAGTGCCATGGTCATGGCTTTGGTGCCATAGTTGTATAAAAATATGTTTGAGAATTTTGTCGGATAAGTCTTACAAAAGAGTGGGTATATTCTTATAAATAAAAAATAATTAGTTGGTGCGCTAAATTGGCGGACTTTTATGTCCCGGATAATATTCAACTCATCATGATTTGATAAGTGGTGTAATGGAAGATTTATTGCACAAATTCTTCGTTGCTAACGTGAATCTGAACAGTGATGGTAAGCCGAACGCTAACGTCAACCACTTCTCGAACGACAATGTGTGGAATGGCGACAACCGTCATCGGATTGTCGTCCCGAAACTAGTCATTTCTCCCATCATTTTTTAGGTGGGAGTTTTGTTTTTAAACCTTTTTTCCAACCACCGAGTTGTCGGCCAATTTCCTCTAAGTTGTTTGAAAGTGCAATGTGTTGTTCTGTTGAAATTAGTTTATTCTCCCAAGCAATCTGAATAAAAAATTTAAGGACATCAAGTCGAGATATAGTCTTGCCAAGCATCAATATTTTAGGTTCGAGGGATAAATAGGCGGAAGAAAAAGTTAATTCCAAAATAGAAAGAAACAAATTTTCGATCTTTTGTCCTAAACCAAATCGTTCAACTTTTGGAAAATTTTTATGTAATCTTTGCCAAAGAATATACGTTTCTTTTTCTTTGAGGATTACTTGTGGTAATCCTCGGGGGGGGGGTAGAATTGGTATTCATATGAAAAATTTAATTAAAATTGATTATGAAAATATTATATCAATTAAAAATCTTTTTGAATCATGGCAGGAATTCATAAAAGGTAAAAAAGATAAAAAAGATGTCGCGGAGTTTGCTCTAAATTTATCAGGAAACATTATTGATTTACACCATGCTCTCAAAAACAAAACATACAAACATGATGGATACAAAGCGTTTAATATAAGTGACCCAAAACCAAGAAACATACACAAGGCAAGTGTAAGGGATCGTCTTTTGCACCACGCCATACATAGAGTTTTATACCCATATTTTGACCAACTTTTTATATATGATTCTTATTCGTGCAGATTAAACAAAGGAACACATAGGGCTATAAATAGATTTAGATTTTTTGGTACAAAAGTATCAAAAAATAATACAAAACAATGTTATATATTGAAGTGCGATATAAAAAAGTTTTTTGCTTCAATAAATCACGAGATTTTGATTAATATTTTAAATGAATATATACAAGACAAAGACATAGTTTGGTTATTGGAGAGAGTAATTGAAAGTTTTAATACAATTGGTAAACCAAATACAGGTCTCCCTTTGGGTAATCTAACTTCCCAACTTTTGGTCAATGTTTATATGAATAAATTTGATCAGTTTGTAAAACATAAACTAAAAATTAAATATTATATTAGATACGCTGATGATTTTGTTATTTTTGATAGTGATAAAAATATTCTGTTAAACCTTATGCCAAAAATTTCCAATTTTCTTCAAAAAAAATTAAAGCTAGAATTTCATCCGGATAAAGTGTTTATAAAGACAATTTATTCTGGACTTGATTTTTTGGGTTGGGTTCATTTTCCTAATCATAGAGTTTTAAGGACAAGTACTAAAAGAAGAGTAACTAAGGCATTAAAAGAGAGTGAAAATGTAAATGTGCTCACTTCATATTGTGGATTATTGAAACATGGAAATCAGTTTGCGATTAAACAAGAGATAGAAAACAAAATACAAAATCTTTTGAAAAAGTGAGAGAAATCGGCTAATATTGAGGAATGAACGAATACGACTCATGGAACGAACTTAAAAAGAAAATACAGTTTGAAAATGGTTCTCCTAATTATTTTCCGAAAGAAGCGGAAGTTTGGATGTCTTCAATTGGTAAAAATATTGGGTATGAGCAAAATGGAAGCGGTGATAATTTTTCAAGACCAGTCCTTGTTATTAAGAAATTTAACAATCATATGTTTTGGTGTGTTCCACTTTCTACTAAACAAAAGAAATTTGATTTTTACTTCAATTTTACAGACCCAAATAATCAAAAAGTTTCTGTTATTTTGGCTCAAATGAAGCTTGTGAGTGTAAAAAGATTGAAAAGAAAATTATATGAAATCGCTCCAGATATTTTTGTAAAAATGAGAGAAAAATTGAGAAATTTTATCAGATAGTCGAAACCCCGCTCTCGCGGGGCTTCTCGGAGCCTTTCGGCACTTTGTATGATTAGTATACACAAACTAAGTTGAAAGTCAACCATTTGTGGTGAAATATTTTTTGATTAAGCACAAGAGATAGAAAACAAAATACAAAATCTTTTGAAAAAGTGAGAGAAATCGGCTACTATTGAGGAATGACAGAAAAAAGTAAAATTGCACAGCAAGAAGAAGAAATTTTAAAATTTTGGCAGGAAAATAAAATTTTTGAAAAAACATTAGAGAAACCTTCACCTAAAGGGGAGTTTGTTTTTTATGATGGACCCCCTTTTGCAACAGGATTACCTCACTACGGACATTTACTCGGTTCAACCGCCAAAGATCTTTTCCCGCGTTTCAAAACTATGCAGGGCTACAATGTTCGCAGAAGGTGGGGTTGGGATTGTCACGGACTTCCAGTAGAAAACATAGTAGAGAAAAAACTCGGACTCAAACACAAAAAAGATATAGAGGAGATGGGGATTGCAAAGTTCAACGAAGAATGTAGGTCTCAAGTTTTGACCTATGTTAACGATTGGAAAAAATATATAGATAGACTTGCTCGTTTTGTAGATTTTGATAATTCCTACAAGACGATGGATACAAGCTATACCGAGAGTGTTTGGTGGGCGATTTCCCATATCCAAAAAAAAGGAATGCTCTACGAGGGCAGGAAAGTTTTGCTCTATTGTCCAAGATGTGAGACTCCTCTCTCAAAAGCAGAGATTGCTATGGATAATTCATACAAGGATGTCACAGAAGAAGCGGTCACTATAAAATTTAAAATTAAAAATGAAAAATTTAAAAATAGCTATCTGTTGGCTTGGACGACAACCCCATGGACACTTCCAGCGAATGTTGCTTTGGCGGTGGGGGACGATATTGATTATGTAATAGTCGAAGTTAAAAAAAGCGAAGCACTAAGCACTAAAGAAAATTACATATTGGCAAAAGATAGAGTAGAAAGTATTTTCGGTGGGCAAGAATATGAAATAAAAAAAGAAATAAAAGGCAAAGATTTGGCTGGTTTAGAATACGAGCCACTTTATCATTTGGATGCAGTAAAAAATACAGGCAAAAAAGCGTGGTATGTTTTGTCAGCTGATTTTGTAAATACGGAAGAGGGGACAGGCATTGTGCACACCGCTGTAATTTATGGAGAAGACGACTACCAGTTAGGTCTCAAAGCAGATTTGCCAATGGTCCCGCTCCTTCTTTCAAATGGTCACTACAACGACAATGCTCCGGAATTCGTAAAAGGTGTCTACATCAAAAAAGCAGAAAAAATGGTCATAGAAGATTTGGAGAAAAGAAGTCTTTTGTTTGATAAAAAACCAAACACTCACTCTTACCCACATTGTTACAGATGTTCCACTCCACTTATTTACAACGCGCTCTCGAGTTGGTTTATAGATATTCAAAAAATAAAAAGCGAAATGCTTTCCAAAAACGAAAATATAAACTGGGTTCCGGCTCACTTAAAAAATGGAAGATTTAGAGATATAGTAGAAAAAGCGCCAGATTGGACAATTAGCCGAAATAGATTTTGGGCCTCACCTTTACCTATATGGAAGAATGATAAAGGAGAAGTAAAAGTTATAAGCGGAGTAGAAGAATTAAAAAAATATGTCAAGAAATCTGGAAACAAATATTTTGTAATGCGACATGGAGAGTCAGAAGCTAATCTAAAAGACTTCGTAAACGCAGATCCCAATAATGTTTTTCATTTAACGGAGGAGGGCCAAAGAGAAGTTTCGGTAGTTGCATCTGATATAAAAAACAAAAAAATAGATTTAATCATTACTTCGCCTTTAACAAGATGTGTAGAAACTGGAGAAATTATAGCTAAGCATTTTGGTCTGAATCAAGAAAATATTTTGGTAGATGAGAGAATAACTGAATACCAAATTGGTAAAAATTATGAAGGCAAAACTTGGAAAGAGTTTGATAGCAACTTCAAAACAGAAAGAGAAAAGTATGAAAAAAATATAGAAGGTGTAGAGTCTCTCGATAGTCTCCATATACGAGTCGGAGATTTTATATACGATTTAGAGAATAAATATAAAGGTAAAAATATTTTAATAGTTAGTCATCAGGGCACAATAAATGCTCTCTTTGGTTCTGCTTACGTTTTAGACAAAGAACAAAGAAAAGAAATAAAAGAAAAAAAACAATACAGATTTAAAACAGCAGAATTTGGAGAACTAAACTTTGTCCCGCTTCCACATAACAAAAACTACGAGATTGATTTACATAGACCGTACATTGATGAAATAGAGCTTGTAGATGAGGATGGAAGCAAACTCACAAGAATTCCCGAAGTTATTGACTGTTGGGTAGAGTCTGGCTCAATGCCTTTTGCTGAATACAATTATCCATTTCAAAATAAAGAGGAGTTTGAAAAAAGAAGCCCCGGAGATTTTGTTGCTGAGTATATTGCCCAGACAAGGACGTGGTTTTATTATATGCATGCGCTTGCGGTTGGAATTTTTGGCCATGAACCATTCAAAAATGTCGTGACGACAGGAACAATTCTTGCAAGCGATGGTGAGAAAATGAGCAAGTCCAAAGGCAATTATACAGACCCTCTTGTGATAATTGATAGATATGGAGCTGACGCCTTGCGATACTACCTTATGACATCCGTTGTTATGCAGGCAGAAGATTTAAATTTTAGGGATGACGATGTAAAGGAAGTCTACCAAAGACTTATAAATATTTTACTAAACGTTGTAGCTTTTTATAAAACATACGAGAGCAACATAAAACCAAATACAAACTCGGATAATGTTTTGGACAGATGGATCCTTTCAAGACTAAAAGAATTGCACACTGAAGTGACTCTCAATTTAGAAAAATACGATACCGTCAAAGCGGGTCGGCCAATAAGAGGGTTTGTGGAAGACCTTTCAACTTGGTATTTGAGAAGATCAAGAGATAGGTTTAAATCAGAAGATTTTGAAGATCAAAAGAAAGCAAGAGAAACCACACTTTTTGTTTTGATAGAACTTTCAAAAATTCTTGCGCCGTTTATGCCTTTTCTTGCAGAAACAATTTATAAAGATTTGAATTTTGGAGACAAAAAAGAAAGTGTTCATTTGGAAGAGTGGTCTACGCTTGAGAATGTTGTAGCGGATGAAGAATTAAATCAAAAAATGGAAGAAGTGAGAAAAATAGTCTCGCTAGCGATGGAAAAAAGAAATAGCGCAGGAATAAAAGTGAGACAACCGTTAAATAAATTAAAAATTAAAAATTCAAAATTAAAAAATAAGGAAGAACACACAAACCTAATTAAAGAGGAGGTAAATGTTAAGGAAGTGGCTTTTGATGGAAACATGGAGGAAGAAGTTTGGTTGGATACGGAAATAACAAAGGAATTGGAAGAAGAGGGGAATGCGAGAGAGTTTATAAGAAGTATTCAGGAATTAAGAAAAGAAAAAGGTTTAGTACCAAATGACAAAATAGAACTTATTATTGAAACAAGTGAAGAAGGAAAAAAGTTTTTTGAATCAAATTTTTCTACTATTTCAAAACCCACAAATATTATCGAATTTAGTTTGGGTGCCGTGGATGGAGAAGAAATAAAAATTGGAAATTATAAATTCAAAATTAAAATAAAATAACCCGCTAATCACACGAATTTAAAATAAATACTAAATCCAAAATCCGAAACAATTAATAAATTCAAAATACAAATGCCCAAAACTTAGTAAAATTTGAAATTTGTGCTTTGTAATTTATTTGGATTCTGGGATTTGTTCCTTGGTATTTTATTAGAAATTAGGTTAATTAGAAATTAGAATAATTACAACTATGCCTTTCTAACTTTTAAACTTGCACCTTTTCAACTTTCCAACTAATTTCATGTACCACAAGCATCACACAAAAGGAATAGTTCTCAAGAGTTATCCGGAAGGGGATTCAAGTCTAAAAATTTATATCCTGACCGAAAGATTTGGTCTGATCAGAGCAAAAGTTCAAAGTGCAAGAAAAATAAACTCAAAAATGAGATATGGAGTCCAAGACTTCTCTTTTGGAAATTTTTCTATTGTAAAAGGTAGAAATGAATGGAAGCTTGTTAGTGTTTCCTCAGAAAAAAATATATTTGAAATTTTTAAAAACGACAGGGATAAATTAAATGTTTCTATAAATATTTTAAACCTTATCAAAAAGTTATCAGGAGAAGAGGAATTAAACATTTTGCTCTTTGATGTTGTTTATAATTTTTTGCTATACCTTGAGAATGCAAAAAAAGAGTCAATTCAACTTTTGGAATGTCTTGTTCTCTTAAAAATATTAAAAATTTTTGGTTATATGAGAAGCGATCCAGACATTTTAATACCTATAAATTCTTCTATTATAGAAGACGAGGACCTTTTGCTGATTGCCCCAAACAGACAAAAGATAATTAGACTTATTAATGAATCATTGAAGGAGAGCAATTTAATATGATATCATTAGATTATGCAATATGATGGCGAAAAAAGAGAAAAACTCAATCGAGTAGAAAAACGTCTTTATTCAAGGAATTCTCCAGATATAATAGATGATGGCAGGTCTAATTTTAAAGACGATGATAGTCCTATTGAAGTTGAAAGTAACTGGAAAGAGGAAACCCCAAACAACAGCTTCGATGAATTAGCTTCTAGAATGTCAAAAGTGGCTCAAAAAAAACACAACATACTAAATAAAATATTTATATTATCAGTGGTATTTTTTATCATTGCTGCTGGAATAGCCGTTTTTGTATTTATGGGGGGAATGAATTTTGTGTCATCAAAAAATGTTGATATAAAAATTGTCGGTCCAATTTCTGTAGCTGGGGGTCAAGAAACAAGCTTTGATATTCAAATAATAAACAATAACAATATAAGACTAGACTCGGCATCTCTTTTGGTTGAATATCCTTCTGGAACAAAATCTTTAAACGATTTGTCGCAAGACTTAAATCGAGAAAGATTCTCTCTTGAGTCAATAAGCCCCGGTCAAAATTATACTCAAGTTATTAAGCCTGTATTTTTTGGAGAAAAAGATACCGAAAAAGAAATAAAAATATCTCTTGAGTATAGGGTGGAAAATTCAAGCGCTCTATTCTATAAAGAAAAAAATTATACTGTAACAATAAGTTCTGCTCCTGTAATTATTACACCAACATACCCCAAGGAGGTTAATTCAAATCAAGAAGTAGTTTTTAATATTGAGGTCGCATCTAATTCTTCAGATAGAATCAATGATTTTTTGGTTAGTGTAGAATATCCTTTTGGTTTTAACTTTATTGGGGCTACCCCAGCGCCAACTTTTGGGGATGGTATTTGGAAGTTTTCTAACTTTAATTCAGGAGACAAGAAAAACATATCAATCAGGGGGACGATTGTTGGTCAAGATAACGAAGAGAGAGTTTTTAGGATAAATACCGGAACAGCAAACCCAGACGATGAAAGAATGATAAATGTTTCTCTTGGAGAATCAATCGAATCTATTTTAATAAAAAGACCTTTCATTGGACTTAGTGTGCTCGTTTCTGGCAGAGCTGAAGATTCTTCTGTTAGGGGAGGTGCTCAGTTTCCTGTCGATGTTAGAGTTGTAAACAATCTACCCGAAAGAATTTTTGATGTTTCGGTGGAGGTGGAGTTAAAAGGTCCAGCATTAAATAGAAATGTTGTACAACCAAGCGGTGGAGGATTTTATCAATCTTCAAACAACACCATCACTTGGGACAAGCGTGCCATTTCTAGTTTTTCAGATTTTGGTCCGGGGTCATCAGAAATTCTCAATTTTAGATTAGGGTCTTTAGCTTACTCAGATATTCCGCGGGGACAAAATCCAGAAATAGAAATGTTGGTTACAGTGAGAGGGGAAAGGGTTTCTGATACAGGATCAGTTGAAAGAATAGTATCAACAGATATACGCAAAGTAGTTTTATCAACCGATTTGAACTTAACTTCAAGGGTTGTTAGATCGATTGGAAATATAGAAAATACGGGTCCAATACCGCCCAAAGCTGAGGCAAAAACAACATATACTATCGTTTGGAGCTTAGAAAATTCTTTTAATCAGGCAGGCAACGTAGAAGTTAGAGCTACGCTTCCTCCATATGTTACTTGGACAAATTTGTATAGTCCAAATTCTGAGTCTGTTTCTTATAATCAACCAACAAACGAAATTGTTTGGAGGGCGGGCTCGGTTCTTCCTAATACCGGTTTTACTTCATCAAAAAAGGAAGTTTATTTCCAAGTAGAACTATTACCTAGTTTGAGCCAAGTCGGACAATCGCCAACAATTTTGGGAGAAGCTAGAATTTCTGGTGTTGATAGGGTAACTAACGGAAGAATAGATTATAAAGTGCCTAGTGTTACAACTAATTTTTCTTCAGATCCAACCTATAAACAAGGAAATGATATTGTGGTCAGGTAGAGTTTCTATATTTGAAACAACCTCTTTTAAATGCTACAAATAAAGAACTATGAAAGAAGAAAACAAAATGGAAAAAATTGTATCTCTGTGTAAGAGGAGAGGATTTGTATTTCAAGGTTCTGACATATATGGTGGGATGGCTGGAACTTGGGATTATGGACCATATGGCGCAGAACTTTCTCATAACATAAAAGATTTGTGGTGGCGTCATTTTGTCAAAGAGCAAGAAAACATTTTTGGTATATCTACCCCAACAATAATGCCAGAAGCGGTTTGGAGAGCAAGTGGCCACCTTTCTGGTTTTACAGATCCAATGATTGAGTGTCATAAATGCCATCACAGATTTAGAGCAGATCATTTGGATAAAAAATATTTAGACTCAAAAAAGTGTCCTCTCTGTGGAGGGGGACTTGGTGACGAAAAAGCTTTTAACCTTATGTTCCCTTTGAATATGGGGAGCTCTTCTGACAGTATAGCGTATCTAAGGGGAGAGATTGCTCCAGGGATGTTTGTAAATTTTAAAAATGTTTTGGATACCATAAGACCGAAAATTCCTTTTGGATTAGCTCAAATAGGCAAAGCATACAGAAACGAGATTGCTCCTAGAGATTTTCTTTTTAGAGTTAGAGAATTTGATTTAATGGAATTTGAATTTTTTGTGAGAGAATCTGAATGGGAAAAATATTATGAATTTTGGAGAAAAGAGATGTGGAGGTGGATAGAAAGGGTTGGTATAGACAAAGATATGACTCACGAACTAGAAGTTTCCCCTGAGGACAGAGCTCACTATTCAAAAAGAACAATTGATTTTGAGTTTGACTGGCCTTTTGGTAGGAAGGAGCTCTACGGTTTGGCTTATAGAACCGACCATGATCTAAAAAAACATTCTGAAGGTTCAGGAGTGGATCTTTCTTATACAGATGATCTTACGAAAGAAAAATTTATTCCCCATGTGATTGAGCCATCAATGGGTCATGGTAGAACTTTGCTTGCAGTACTCGTTTCTTCATATAGGGAAGACGAGATGGGTGGAGAAAAAAGAATTTATTTAAAATTCCCACCAAAAATAGCACCTGTTAAGATTGCGGTTTTCCCGCTTCTAAAAAATAAACCGGAATTAGTAGAAAAGGCGAGAGAGATTTATAAACTACTAAAAAAAGAATTTGTTTCTGTCGAATTCGATGACAACGGAAACATAGGCAAAAGATACAGAAGACAAGACGAAATCGGAACTCCATTTTGCGTTACTATTGATTTTGACACAATAGAAAAAGATTTGGGAGTGACTGTAAGAGATAGAGACAGTGGAGAACAGGTTAGGATAAATCAAAATGAACTTATAACTTACTTTTCAGAAAAAATAAGTTATAATGTTTAATTATGGTAATAAAATCTCCTGAAGAAAAAATAATACAAATAAGTTCGGGGACAATTTTGAAAGCTATTTTGATAGGGTTATCATTTTTTGCGATATTCTATCTGAGAGATATTTTTTTGGTTGTTATTCTAGCGATTATAATTGCTTCAGCTATTGAGCCAGCAACATTGTGGTTTATTAGAAGAAAGGTGCCGAGAGTGTTTGCAGTACTTTTGATATATTCAGTTGTGGCGGTACTTATGGTTGGGGCATTTTATTTTCTTTTCTTGCCATTACTCAGTGAGTCGGCTAGTCTTTTGTCGAGTCTCCCAAGCTATCTAGGTGAACTACAGGTTTGGAACCCTCTCCAAAATAACCCAATTATTTCATCAAACGGAGCACTAGAGGGTCTTTCAAAGAATTTTTCACTTTCCGAAATTGTAAAACAAGTAGATCAGTCAGTTTCTAATCTTTCTCAAGGTTTCTTCTCAACGGCAAGCAGGGTTTTTGGTGGTATCTTATCTTTTCTACTAGTTGTTGTTCTTTCTTTTTATCTGTCTGTAGAAGCAAATGGAGTAGAAAAATTCTTAAGAATTGTGGTGCCAGACAAAAAAGAAAACTATATATTAGATTTATGGAGACGATCTCAGGCGAAGATTGGTTTATGGATGCAGGGGCAGGTAGTTTTGGCAATAATTGTGGCGATGCTTACTTATCTAGGATTAACTCTGCTCCAAGTAGAAAACGCTCTTCTTCTTGCAGTTCTGGCTGGAATGTTTGAAATTATTCCATTGTTTGGTCCTATTCTTGCGGCAATACCAGCTGTATCAATTGCCCTGATTACCAACGGAATGACGAGCGCCCTCCTTGTTGTTGGTCTTTATGTGATAATCCAACAATTTGAAAGTCAGCTAATCTATCCTTTGGTTGTTAGAAAAATAGTTGGTGTCCCCCCGATTATTTCAATTTTAGCTCTTATTATTGGAGGCAAGCTTGCGGGCTTTGTGGGAATAATTATTGCCGTCCCTATAGCTACTATGCTTATGGAATTACTTGATGATTTTGAAAAAAATAAAATTGAAGCAAGAGAGCTTGCTCAAAAGAAATCTTGAGGTAGTATTGAGAAATGTCTAAAACATTCTATATAACAACAACTCTTCCTTATGTAAATGCAAACCTCCATATGGGGCACGCTCTTGAGATAATTAGGGCGGATGCTTTGTATAGGTATAAAAAAATAAATGGTTTTGATGTTTTTTTTAATACCGGTACAGATGAGCATGGTATGAAAATATACGAAAAAGCGATTCTAAACAATAAAGACCCTCAAAAATTTGTAAACGAAGCCTTTATAAACTTTAAAGAACAACTAAAATCTTTTGGAGTATCTAGAGATATTAATTACATAAGGACTACAGATAAAAATCACATAGTAGGAGCTCAAGAATTCTGGAAAAAAGTAAAAGCAAATGGATACATCTACAAAAAAAATTATAAAACAAAGTATTGCGTAGGATGTGAAGAAGAAAAGACTGATTCAGATTTAGAAAATGGTAGATGTAGAGTTCATCCAAACAGAGATTTGGAAATAATAGAAGAAGAGAATTATTTTTTTGCTTTCTCAAAATTTCAAGACAAGCTCCTAGATTTTTATGATAAAAATCCTAAATTTGTTGTACCTCAATTTAGATACAATGAAATAATCTCTTTTGTAAAAAGAGGATTACAAGACTTCAGTATTTCAAGATTAAAATCAAAAATGCCTTGGGGTATAGAGGTTCCTGACGACAAAGATCATGTGATGTACGTTTGGTTTGATGCGCTTACAAATTATATAACCGCTTTGGGTTGGGGAAGTGGCGACGATTCAAATTTTGAAAAGTATTGGATAAGTGGTACACCACTTCAATACTGTGGTAAGGACAATACTCGATTCCAAGCGGTGATGTGGCAAGCAATGCTTATGGCTTGCGGTATTTCAAATACAGATAAAATTGTAGTAAACGGACATATTACTGCGGAGGGTGGTGTAAAGATGTCAAAATCACTAGGAAATGTAGTTGATCCAAAAAAAGTATCAGAAGAATATGGAGTAGATGCTTTGAGATATTTTCTCCTAAAAGAAATCTCAAGTTTTGAAGACAGTCCTTTTACGATGGAGAGGTTCAAAGATTCTTATAATTCCGGTCTTGCTAATGGTCTGGGTAATTTGGTTTCAAGAGTGATGAAGATGGCTGAAGATAAGAAATACGAAGTACGAGATACGAATTACGAACAAACTTCAAAAGAATATACTGAAGCAATTCTAAATTTTGATTTGCAGAAAGCTATGGATGTAATTTGGCAAAAAATAGGGGAGATGGATAAAAAAATCCAAGATACAAAACCTTTCTCTTTAGTAAAGGGGACTCCAGAGGAAAAAATCAAGGGAGTAAAAGTCATTGAAGAATTGGTAAATGAGCTCTATGAAGTTGCCAAAATCTTTCTCCTTTTCTTCCTGAAACTTCTTCAAAAATAAAAGAATTAATAAAAGCAAACAAAACTCCTGAAAAACCCCTATTTGCTAGAAAAGATTAAAATTTGAAATTCAATTTGCTTCTTGCTATTCTCTAGTTGGAGGTTTTGAAAGATGAAAAGGATATTGATTGTTGGTGACAATGAGCAAGCCAGAAGACTACTCATGTCTTTTATAGTCAAAAAATTTGAAGGAATCCAATTTGAATTCTTTGAGGCAAATAATGGCTTACAAGCTCTCGATATTATTGAGACCCAAAATGTTTCAATAGTCATCACGGAAATAAATATGCCATCAATGGATGGTGTATCACTCACTTTAAATATCAGAAAGAAATACGGTAAATTGCCGGTCCTTGCTCTCTCTACCAACAAGGAAGAATTGTCAAAAGCAAGACGTGGCGGGGCAACAGCAGTAATTGAAAGGTGCCCAGAAGAAATGTACGGCATCTTTCCGAGCGAATTGAAGCAGGTTCTGGATATTTAGAGATTCGGTTCCGCAGAAATGCGGAACCTTTCCTTTAGTACAACTATTCTTTATAATCAGGTATACCAACAATTATGAATTTAAAATATTTTGATATACATTCGCATCTTTATTTCCCAGAGTTTGATATTGATAGAGAAGAAGAAATAAAGAAAATAAAAGAAGCAGGAATAGGAACGATTACCATCGGGACTGATTTTTTGTCATCAAAATCAGCAATAGACTTGGCAGAACAAAATGAATATTTTTTTGCCTCCGTAGGAGATCATCCGGGATATACAAAACCAGATTCTATTTTTGATGAACAAATTAATGAGCTCGCAAAACACCCTAAGGTTGTAGCAATAGGTGAGTGTGGTCTAGATTATTTTAGATTGGAAGGTGACGAAGAAAAAATAAAAAAAGCACAAAAGAATATATTTGAAGAACATATCAAATTATCTTTATCAGTAAGCAAGCCTCTAATGCTCCATATTAGGCCCAGTAAGAATGATATGGACGCATATCTTGATACTTTAGAAATTTTAGAAAGTCACTATAAGATTGAAGGAGAAAAACTAAAAGGCAACGCGCATTTTTTTGCTGGCAATATGGAAATTCTAAAAAGATTTTTAGATATTGGCTTTTCTGTTTCTTTTACTGGTGTTATTACTTTT
This sequence comes from Candidatus Zambryskiibacteriota bacterium, assembly GCA_048499675.1. Lineage (GTDB taxonomy): Bacteria > Patescibacteriota > Minisyncoccia > Phycocordibacterales > WO2-35-19 > JASNZL01. The sequence goes on along the minus strand of JASNZL010000007.1, from coordinate 51,011 downwards.
ACAGAAGATTATGATGAATATATAAAATACACTCCAATCGAAAAAATTATGTCAGAGACAGATGCACCTTTCGTTGCACCAACTCCTCACAGAGGAGAGAGGAATTCACCATTTTTTGTCCCTTTGATTGTAAAAAAGATTGCAGAAATAAGAGGCGAAGATTTTGAAACTGTTAGAAATATACTCCTTCAGAATGCAATAAGGTTCTTTAACTTAAAATAATAGAGTTAGTTAGAAAGTTCATAAAGGCGCATGTTTAAAAGTAGTCCACTAATTACTAATACCTACTAATCTTACCCATTAAATTTTTAATAAATGTATTAATTTTGAATTTTCAATTTAAAATTTTATCGTAACTCGTAACTCGTATTTCGGCTTTCAATCTATTATTTACAATTCTGTCGTTTGTTCGCTAAGGGGAGTCATGGGTCTGTGTGCTGTATTGTACAAGGTCTTTTTTTATGTTATTATCCTTTAAACCAAGCCCGAGGCACTTTTAATATAACGCCTCTGTCTAATTAACCATTAGAGCCGTTTGGTGTTTATTATGGAAGATAAAACAAAAGATTTAGGAGATATAGAGGTGTATGAATTGGGGTACCACATATTACCTACAGTACCCGAAGAAGATTTACAAGTTGAAGTATCAAAAATTCACACTTTGATTTCAGATAATGAGGGAGTCGTTATTTCAGAAAGTAACCCAACACTAAAGCAACTTGCTTTTGATATAGACAAGAAAGTTGATGCAAAGAGTCTAAAATTCAACAAGGCTTATTTTGGTTGGATAAAGTTTGAAATGGATAGATCAAAAGTTCTTGGTTTGAAAAATAAAGTAGAAACATTAGAGAATATACTTAGATTTTTAATCATAAAGACAGTCAAAGAAAACACAATTTCTATTCTTAAAACACCAACTTATAAAAAAGAAAAAGAAACAGAAGTTGTTGATGAAAAGGATCTGGCAGAGAAAGTGGAATTGGATGAAAAAGAGATAGATAAGAGTATAGATGAACTTGTAGTAGATGAAGAGCTATAAATTATTTGGGAGTTTGATTATTAAATTTAATCTCTAACAAAATGTATATAAACAAAGCAATCATCTACGGTAATCTAACACGAGACCCAGAGTTGAAATCTCTGCCTTCAGGTATGCAAGTTTGTGAATTCTCTATTGCTACAAACAGGGTATGGAAAGACAAAAATGGAGCAAAACAAGAGTCTACCGATTATCACAATGTTGTGGTATTTGGCAGACAAGCTGATTTGGTTAAACAGTACATACACAAAGGAAATGGACTTTTTGTTGAAGGAAGAATTCAAACAAGAAGTTGGGATGCACAAGATGGAACAAAGAGATACAGAACAGAAATAGTGGCTGACAGAATACAATTCGGCCCTAAAAGTGGTACATCGTCTGGATATAACAAAGCCGATGATTCTTCTCTTGATTCAAACAAGGAAACCAAAAAAGAAGAAGTGCCATCAATAGAGTATCCAGAAGAAGAAATAAATGCAGAAGATATACCATTTTAATTATTCTAATTTTTAATTAAACTAATTATTTTAAAATTATGTCAAAAAAACAAGATTGTTATTTCAAACAAAATGGAATAAAATATGTGGATTACAAAGACACTGAACTTTTAAAAAAGTTTCTTAATCCGCACGCAAGAATATTATCCAAAAAAAGAACAGGAGTATCAGCAGAATATCAAAAGAAGCTAAGTGTTGCTGTAAAAAGAGCAAGATTTATGGCCCTACTACCTTATGTTTCTCGATAGTATATCTTGAGCCGTAAGTTTCCAATAATTCTTTCAGTAAAAAAATACAAGGCAATGCCTTGTATTTTTTTTGTTTAGAATCTGATTAATATTATTTATGTACTTAAAAATATTATATAATTAAATCAATGAAGAAGATAAAACAATTAAACAAAATAATAATAACAGGTGTTTTGATGGGTTGTGGTTTGTTCCTTTTAAAATATTTACCTATGAAAATCTGGGGGAGCAATATTTTGTTTGATGCATCATTTCACCTCACCGCCACCTTTTTTGTTCTTTATGTTTTGTGGTTTTTTGTTGATCAAAACAAATCATGGCGCGTCCCATATTTTATTTTTTCAATACTCACCCTGTTTATAGTTTCCGTCCAAAGAATATTAGACAACGCCCATAATGACATAGGGTTACTTCTGGGTCTAATTATTTCAGCAACATCTATTTATATTGCTGAAAGAAAAAATCTAAAAGGTAAGTTTAATTTTTAGTAAACTAGACTCTTTCTACATATTCACCAGTGCCAGTGTTTACTCTAATTGTGTCTCCTTCGTTTATAAATAGGGGAGCGTTTACGGTTGCGCCTGTCTCTACTTTGACCACTTTGTTTCCGCCCTGAGCAGTATTTCCTTTTATTGCCGGAGGCGCTTCCACAACTTTTAGTTCAATCTTGATAGGCATCTTCACACCTATTATTTTATCATCAAAAATCATAGCTCTAACCACAGTGTCTTTTTTTATGAATTTTGCACCCAAACCAATCTGCTCTTCTTTTAGAGCAAATCTGTTTGCTGGCTTTCCTTCCTCGTGGAACCAGTATTCTCCCTTGGCTTCATATATAAATTTTATATCCATTGATTCAAGCTCTGCTTCTTTTACTTTTTCTGATTGATGAAAAGAGTTTTCGGTTATTCTTCCGGTTATTAGATTTCTTAGTTTTGTAGCGTTAACTGGCTTCCTTTGTTGTTTGCGAAAAACATGCGAAGCGATAACTTCCCAGGGTTCCTCGTTAAATATTATAAATTTTCCAACTGTTATTTCGTTGTATTCAAGCATGACATTTTTTAATGAGCGAAGCGATAATAAAAATCTTCGTCCCGCACATTTTGCTCAATTTAAACCCGCAAAATATGCGGGGATATTACTGATAATACCCTAAAATAAGGCCAAAATCCACTTGACTTTTTTATAGCTTGATTTTCTGTTTCTGTAAACTAAAACCTTCCTTACTATTCTTCTGGTGCTTCATCCGCCTCCTCTTTTTCAGAAGGGGATACAGGCACGCTCGAACCACCATTTTTATGCAATCCTTCTCTTATCTGTTCCAAAATTTCATCAGATAAATCTTTGTTTTCTTTCAAGAATTGTCTCGTTGAGTCATAGCCTCTACCTAGCTTTGTCTCTCCGTATGCATAAGAGCTTCCAGATTTCTGTATTATTTTCATTTTTTCTCCAAGAGCAATTATTTCACCCTCTCTAGAAATTCCTTCGTTATACATCAAATCAAACTCCGTCTGTTTAAATGGAGCCGCCACTTTGTTTTTGACCACTTTCACTCTGACACGACCACCCATAATTTCTTCACCCTTCTTTATTTGAGCAATTCGTCTGATATCCAAACGTACGCTAGTATAGAACTTCAACGCTTTTCCTCCAGGAGTTGTTTCTGGATTACCAAACATAACACCAATCTGCATTCTTATTTGATTTATAAAAATAACAACGGTTTTTGATTTTGCAACAATCGCTGTAAGTTTTCTTAAGGCCTGAGACATAAGTCTCGCTTGTTTTCCTACGTGGTGAGCACCCATATCTCCCTCTATCTCATCTTTGGGTGTAAGTGCTGCCACAGAGTCAACAACGATAACATCAATTTTTCCTGACCTAACAAGAGAATCAACTATTTCGAGAGCCTGCTCGCCATTATCTGGTTGAGAAATTAAAAGCTCATTTATTTTTACTCCAAGTCTCTCAGCATATTCTGGGTCAAGAGCATGTTCTGCGTCTATAAAAGCACAAACTCCATTTTTCTTTTGAGCTTCCGCAATAATGTGTAAAGAAAGAGTTGTTTTACCGCTTGATTCTGGTCCAAAAATTTCAATTATTCTTCCTCTCGGCACACCTCCTACACCAAGCGCTGAATCAAGTCCAATAGAACCTGTTGGGATTGTATTTATATCCAGATGAGGTTTTTCGCCAAGCATCATTATTGAATCATCTCCAAATTTTGTCTTTATTTCTCTTATCGCATCCAAAACTCTGTCCTCTTTTGAGGGTGTTTCTTTTGAATTTTTTACTGTTTTTTCTTTTTTTGCCATATTTTTGGAATAATTATTAATTTACTCGATCTACACTATTTTCTTTTTTGCTAATTTCATTAAGGAAATTTTCTTCTGTTTCTAAATTTTCTTCCGCCACTATTTTGGGTTCATAAAATACTTTTATTATTTCATTTTCTTCTTTTTTAAATCTATCAATGGCTTGGATGGTAATTGTATTAAAACCGGGTGTCAAAAGAAGTTTTTCTTTAAAATTTCCCTCCACATCAACTGTCATTGCTCTACCATTTACTCGCAAAAAAGTTGCATTCTTAACATTACCTTTGATAGTTATTGTGTTTTCGCTCGTGTTCAATTCTTTTGTTATCGGACTCCAAATTTCTATTGATGGGCCGAGGATAAGATTTCTAGCGTTAAAAAGTCCATACACAACAAGTAGACACGCCGAAAGTATGATAACAAACAATCTGACATTAAATCCTTCTTCTAATCTATATTCTCTCATTGTTTTCAAAATTATCTTCTTCGTTACTATCTGTTTCAAAACCTCCTTCTGGTTTGATTAAAACATCTCTTGGCTTTGCTCCATCACCAGGACCAATCACACCCTTTTCTTCTAGAATATCAATTAATCTCGCCGCTCGCGCATAGCCCACTCGGAGTTTTCTTTGTAGATAAGAAGTAGAAGCTCTGCCTGCTTTTATGACTTCTTCTCGAGCATCTTCATACAAATCGTCGTCAACATCGTCATCACCGCCAATCACAGAATCAAAAATAACATTTTTGTCTTGTGCTGACTCCATATTTATATCAGTTGGCACTTCGTCCTCGTAATTTTTTACTAAATATTCAGCAACCTTTTTTACCTCAGATTCTGATATATAAGGACATTGAAGTCTAATTGGTTTGGACATTTCGCCAGATTGGTACAGCATATCACCGGCTCCGAGCAACTTTTCAGCGCCGGCGCTATCAAGGATTGTTCTTGAGTCAAATTGCGATGCGACCTGAAGGGCGATTCTGGTAGGTACGTTTGCTTTAATCAAACCTGTGATGACATTAACAGACGGTCTCTGGGTTGAGAGTATAAGGTGGATTCCAACCGCACGACTCATTTGAGCAAGTCTTACAATCGCCGCCTCGAGTTCCCTAGGATAAGCTTGCATGATATCTGCAAGTTCATCTATGACTATTACAATATAAGGCATAATATCAAGCGGTTCCTCAGCGCTTCCTTTTTTTACTCTCTCCAAATGTGGAGAAAGAATTGTTTTGTGATACGACTCAATATCCCTCACTTTGCTTTTTTCGAGCAAATCATATCGTCTCTCCATTTCTTTTGCTGCCCACTTGAGGGACATGATAGCTTTTTTGGCATCTGTAATAACCGGTGTCAAAAGATGAGATATTTTATTGTACAAAGTAAGCTCAACTCTTTTTGGGTCTATCATTATAAACTTGAGGTTTTCAGGAGAGTTTCTAAATAGTAGGGAATTAATGATGACGTGAATCGTAACAGATTTTCCCGAACCAGTTGCACCAGCAATCAGCAAGTGAGGCATCTTTGCAAGGTTTGCAAAGACAGACGCTCCAGTGATGCTCTTACCAAGCCCAACCATTAGTGGTTTTTCTGAACCAGAATATTCGCTCTGTGACAAAAGGGAAGCGAGACCCACAGTGGTTTTTACAGAATTTGGAATCTCAATACCAACAAGAGACTTCCCAGGGATAGGGGCTTCTATTCTTACAGGGTGTGCCGCAAGAGCGAGCTCCAAGTTGTTTTGTAACCCGAGTATTTTTGAGAGTTTGACTCCTTCTGCTGGTTTTAGTGCGTATCTTGTCACGGACGGTCCAATGGATATTTCATCCATATCGACGACTATCCCAAAGTTAAGCAAAGTCCTCTTTATAATATTTGCGTTTGCTTTTATGTCACCAACTTCGGGTTTACCCTTGTCTCTTTCGAGTAGACTAAGTGGTGGGGGAGTAAAAGGTTTTGAAAGAAAATTATTTTTGAATATAGAAAGTTCTCCCAATTCTTCGTTAGAATTTTGAGGTTTATTCATTTTTATTTCTACTGGAGCCGGAGCTTTTTCTTTGGCAACCTCTTTTGAGGCTTCAGGTGCGGAAATTATTATATCTTCCTCTTCGTCCTCTTCGTCTTCAATTTGTTTTTTTCTAAACAATCCAAAAATCGAATTCAAATTTAATGGAGCATCAAATATTACAATTATACTGATAACTATCAAACTAAGAAGAATGATTGGAGTAGCATAAACATCAAATAGTGATACAAGTGGTTTGTGCAAAACGTTACCAACGATTCCACCTTTTTTGACCATGTCGAATTGTGCAAAAAGAAAATCTAGGAGTGCCAGAGAGGAAATGAAAAAGAGAGTTGCTCCCAAAAATTTTGAGGTGCTCACAGATTGTTTTATTGATTTTGCAAAAGAAACTCCAAGTATCATGAATACTCCCGGTATAAGGAAATATCCATAACCAAACAATTTGTAGAGTATCATAAACAATACTTCACCAACGTTTCCTCCTTTGCCAAATGACGCCAATACAAAAAAGATAGATAGAACAAAAAATAGTATTGCAAGAATCCAAGATATAGTCTCTTCTTTTAGGGCTCTAGATTTAATAATATTATTGTCTTTGTTTTCGCTTTTTTTTCTTCTTCCCATACAAAAACATAATACCATATAACATATTTTATGCTTTTTAATATAGGGGATTGAGAGTGTTAAAAGGTGATATCTAAGAGCTGAAAGTAAAGAGAATTGGAATCATTATCTACCTACTCTTAAGTTAATTATTCTCCCACTTCACTAAAGTTCCTGGGGACAAGTAATTATTCTAATTTCTAATTAACCTAATTATTCTAAAAAATTCAATAAACAAAACCCAGAACCCAAATAAATTACAAAACACAAATACTAGCATTAAAACGATTTGGGTCACTTTCTAATTTGTGATTTGTTGCGTGTGTTTTATTTGTGCTCTGGTGTTTGTCTTTTGTGTAATTTTACTCTAATAACCCAGTCTTTAAGTTCTCAGTTCGATCCCATAAGCTTTGCAGATTGTTGTCAAAAAGGACAAAATAATATAATATAAGAGACATCAAAAAGACTAGAAATAAGTACTTGACAATAACGGACAAAAGGTATATAATATAAAGGACAGTATTAAAATATAAGTCAAAATGGCTTAAAATAAGCGTCCTATATAATGTCTCTTATGGATACAACAATTCAAAAAAATAATGGTTTTATGAGTCTATACAATAAGTCGTACAGATTATCCGCGGCTGTTTTTGCTGTATCAAATGTAATGGACGAAAACGAAGAAATCAGAAACAGGATAAAAAAATTGTCTTTAGAAATAGTTTCTATGTCTGTTAGATTAAAAGACGCAAATTTTTATGATACAAAAAGACAAATAGGGGAGATAGAAAAAAATTCACTAGAGCTTATGTCGATGCTCGATATATCTTCTATTGCTGGAATGATTTCAAAAATGAACGCAAAGATAATAAAAGAAGAATTCGAATCTTTTATAAAAGAGTTGAATAATTTTTCTCTTGGTCTAAATTCAAATAATCACATAAAAGTAGAAGATATATTAAAGAATTCAACCAACACAGAAAATATAAATCCTAGTATTTCTGAATCAAGCGAGACACTTAAAATTACGCAAACAACTTCAAGTCAAAATAATTTTGATAAAGTAGAAAACAAAACAAACACTAATGGTGTAAATGGTAACGGACACAAAAGAAAAGAGACAAGAAAGATGAACATCCTCAATTTCATTAAAAGTCACGATAACATAACCATAAAAGACATTGTCCCACACATAATAGGTTGTAGCGAAAAGACAGTTCAAAGAGAACTTATTAGTTTAATAAACGAGGGGAAAATAAAGAAAACAGGTGAGCGTAGATGGACCCGCTATTCAGTAATTACCCACTAATTACTAATATTCACGAATCTTCCTAATCAACCAATATTTATAGATTAAAAAATAGATAAAAATCCTAAATGCTTATAAAAATTTTTCGTTATTAAATGCATTCGGGAGTATCTGGAATATTTGTGTGATTGGTACCCCGTCTGCTCTTCTGTCTTTTATTAGTTAAGATTCGTGAACATTTGTGGATTGGTGGGGGTCTAGTTGAATCTATTTAAAAAATATGCAATACTTAAAAACAATGCCTTATCCACACATTGTATTTTGCAAGCGTGGAAATAAGGCGTTAAAATCAGTGCAAGAGGTCTTTGACAATTAAATATGCAAAAATAATTTTCTGAAATTCAGTTTTGTCCCTTAACTATAGTAAAGACAGAAGTACCCATTCAAAATTGTTCTCTAAAATTATTATTTCTTGTCGATTACAGAAGTAATAATTTTTGGTAGAAACTTTGCTTCTAGTTTTTTGTCTAGAGATTGCTTTATGCAAACTCTTCATAACAAAACAAAAGAGTGAAGGTTATATTAGTAATCAATTATTATTTATTAGTTCGGGTGGGTGTGTGTTTAATAACCGCATACTTGCTCGATTATCATCTATCCAATTCAAAATTTTATTAATAAAAGAATAGGGTGGGTGAATGAAAAAATTATATGAAATTAAAATCAAAACTTTTCGCGGGAGTTTTAGGTGCTGCTATGGTTTTGAGTACAGTAGCTATTCCAGCTTCTGCTCAAACAACAGCTGAACTTACAGCTCAGATCAATAGCTTGCTTGCTATGATCGCTCAACTTCAAGCACAGATTGCTGGAACAACTCCAACAACAGGTGCAGGAATGATGTTTACTAGCGACCTTACAATAGGTTCAACAGGTGCAGAGGTTACTGCTCTACAACAGTGGTTGGTATCTAAAGGATACTTGGTAATGCCAGCAGGCGTTGCTTATGGATACTTTGGTCCCTTGACACAATCTGCTTTGGCTAAATACCAAGCAGAAGCAGGAATTAGTCCTGCAGTTGGATACTTTGGCCCTATCACTAGAGCTAAAGTAAATGCAATGGCTGGAACAACTCCAACAGTACCTGGAACAACCCCAACAACTCCTGGAGCTGGTATCACTACTCCTGGTGTTGAAGGAACACTTGCTGTTACTTCATCAAGCGCAGGCATTGCTTCAACTGTATACGAAGGAGATTCAATGGCTTCTGTTTTAGGAATGAAAGTGGATGCTAAACAGTCAGACATTGCTATTCAAAGAATCAAATTGGATCTAGGTACAGCTACAACAATCTTTAATAAAATTTATTCAAGATTGTATGTTACTGAAGGGGGAAACACTCTTGCTTCAGTTGACCTAAATTCTTCAACAGTTGTTAAAGATGGTGGAAGATACTATGTAACAATCACAGGTTTCAACCTAGTTGTTCCAAAGGATTCTTCAAGGACTATCGTTGTCAAAGCTGATGTAAGAAACACAGTTGATACAAGCGATATCGGTAGCTACACATTAATGCTTGACACTAATGGTGTGAGAGGTGTTGATGGTGCTGGTATTGACCAATACGCTGGTTCAAACTCAATCACAAGATCAGTTTCAGTTCAAAAGAGTCTTTCTGATTCAGCTGCTTTGAAACTATCTCTAAACAATGCATCTCCAAAGAAAATGGATGTAGTTGCTGCTGATGGTTCAACAGATGATGAATTGGACAAAGTATCAATGCTAACTTTCGATGTTAAAGCTGAGAAAGATGCAGTTATGATCACAGATCTTACTGTAGACATTGTTTACTCTGATTCAGGATTGGCTACTGTTACAACACTTTACCTATTTGATGGTTCTACAGAAATCGACAACTCAGCATCAAATGGTGTAGGTGCTACATTCTCTGACATAGATGTTACTGTTGCAAAAGATTCAACAAAAACATTTACAGTTAAGGCTGACGTTAGAGATGCAAATGGTACAATCAGAAATATTACTCTAGATGTCGACGCAGCTGACATAGTTGCTGAAAACTCACAAGGTGACACTGTAACTCCTACAGGTTCTGCACAAGGTTACACAATCGGTGTAAGAAATGTTGGAGCTGAAGTATCTTTGGTATCAAAGAGTATTTCAACTTCAGGTGTTGCACAAACAAACGGTTCACCTGTAAGTACATCAACTCTTACTGCTACATTCAATGTAAAAGTTAAAGCAGTTGGCGGTGACCTACTACTAGGTTCAGTTGCTTCAGCAACTCCAGTATTCGGTCCTTCAACAAGCTTCAAGCTTTACTACAATGGTCAAGTAAGTTCAGAGAACCTTGCTACTTCAACTTCATTCACTATTCCTTCAACATGTACAACATTCGGAACAAACAGCTGTACATTGGCAGAGGGTAGCGAAATTACTATCCCAGTTACATTCCAGGTTCCTGGAAGAACAGCGGATGGTTCGGGCGTAGACAGCGGTCTATACTCAGTTGGTCTAGAAGCAGTTCACTGGAACAACGGACAGTCATCATCATTTATGGCTGGCGAAGTTGACTGGAGAACTAACGACGTAAGCTTCCCTTAATCTAAGAGCACTTGTGATTATCACCGATTTCGGTTAGTGATAATGCTCACAAAAACCCGCCTCACGGCGGGTTTTTGTATTGCCAAATTCCCCCCAAACACACCAAGGGTAGCCCTTGGTGTGTTTTTGTCTTTATTTTTCAATATTAAAATTATCCAAGGGTAGCCCTTGGATAATTTGTGGATAGTAATATAATTTATGTATATTAGTATGGAAAGAAAAATAAAATTTTCGCAAGAAGAATATTATCACATATACAATAGGGGAACAGATAAAAGAATTATTTTTTATTCAGACAAAGATCACCAAAGATTTTTGGAAACACTCTATCTTTTTAATTCTGTCAATAGAATTGTTTTAAAAAATATTTCAAAAAAAATGAGATTTGTTTTTGATAGAGAAGAGACGTTGGTTGATATTGGAGCATATTGTTTGATGCCTAACCATTTTCATATATTAGTTAGGGCAAAATTTGATGGCGGAGTAAGTTCTTTTATGGAAAAAATTCAAACTTCATATTCAATGTATTTTAATAAAAAATACAAAAGAAACGGATCACTTTTTCAAGGTCCATTCAAAGCTGAACATGTCACAAGAGATGAATATTTAAAATATTTATTTTCATATATTCACTTAAATCCAGTAAAAATCATTGAACCTAATTGGAGGGAGGGCGGGATTAGTAATTTAGAAATGGTTAAAAAATATTTAGATTCTTATAAATATTCAAGTTATGGGGACTATATAAATCCAACTGGTGAAAAAAGACCACAACATACAATTTTGAATAAAGAAGTTTTTCCAGATTATTTTAAAGATTCTGATTTTGATGATTTTATAAACTTCTGGCTTCTTTTTAAAGATAATATACCAAAAATATCTTAAAACACACCAAAAACACACCAAGGGTAGCCCTTGGTGTGTTTTTACCCTTATTTTTCAACATTAAAATTATCCAAGGGCTACCCTTGGTGTGTTCTGTGAGGTTTTATTTAAAAAAGTTATCCACAGCTATTTTGATAAACCTATATTGTTGTGGTGATAAAATTTATACTTAATAAAAATAAAATGTTCCGAGCAATATTATTAGTTGTCTTTTCGCTCCCTCTATTTGTTCCAAGTTTTTCGTCTGCAGAAACAATAATTGATTCTTCAGAATCATATATAACAGAAGATCAAATATGGACTACTCTCGGTAGTCCATATTTGATAATGGAACCATTAATTGTGGAGTCTGGTGCAAAACTTAAAATAGAAAATGGTGTTGTTGTTAAGTTTGAGTATGGGACCAGTATCAATATTTTTGGCTCTATAGAAGTAGGTTCTGTTGATGGGGAACCGGTATACTTCACTTCTGTATTTGATGAATCTGTTCCAAATAATCCCGACAATCCAGATTTTGACTACGGGATTCCTGGGGATTGGTCTGGAATTAATTTCTATAATAGCCTAGAAAATTCCTATTTCATAAATACAATAATAAAACACTCAGATAAAGGGATTTCAATTTTAAACTCAAACCTGATTGATTTTGGAAAAGTTCTATTTCATAAAAACAACGAGGGTATATTTGTTATGAATAGTCCGGTAAAGATGGAAGACATTTCATTTGAATACACAAATCATTCAATCAGTTTATTAAATTCAAAATCAAATCTGAATAAAATTGACATAAGGTCTACATTGGATTCTTTATCCAATAATTCAGTAGAAATTTATGGTAACTCAGAAATATTCGTCCAAAATTTAAATATTGAAGATGTGATTGGGGCAGGTATTGTTGTATACGATAAAAGTATAGTAGATGGCAAAAATATTAAGATAAAAAATTCTAAAGGAGATGCTTTGATGTTATATAACGAATCAATTGGTTTTTTTGATAATCTACATACTGAGAACACTAGTTCCTTGATGGTTTTTAATGATTCTCAGTTTAATCTAAAAAATAGCACTATTAAAAATAATACTGGACAGTATGGGCTATATTTTTTTACAAATTCAAAAGTTGATTTGGATAATGTAAATGTTTTGAATGGTGGCACATCTTCAGCTCTCATTGCTTACCAGAATACAGAATTGAATATAAAAAATTCAGTTTTTGATGGAGGATTAGGTGAGGGTGTTTTTGTGTTTGATGGGGTAAGCGGAAATATAAAAAATATAAAAATAAAAAATTTTGAAGGCTCGGGAATTTGGGCAAGATACCCAAGTGTAAATGTTTCAGTTGAAGGTTCTTTAATAGAAAACAATCAACATGGATTATTTGTTATTGATGATGCAAATATTTCTGTTGAACAAAGTAAAATTGCAAATAATAATATTGGAATCGAAACTTTTTTTGCTACAAAATTAGTTTCAGCAAAAAACAATTATTGGGGCAAACAATCTGGTCCATATAATGCCACTTCAAATCCTTTGGGCGAAGGTGATAGAGTTTCTGATTTTGTAGATTTTAATCCGTGGCTCACAAGCGATCCGTTAAGCGGTGAGAAGGGTTGTTGTTCGAGTGTTATTTTTCTGCCTGGGATAAAGGGTAGTGTTTTAGAAAAAGTAAATGTGACAAAGGAGAATGATAGATTGTGGCCACCAGCTATGTTTAGTAACGACGTAATTCAACTTGAGATAAATGAAAATGGTACAAGTAAGTATCCGATAGTGGTAGACGGTATAATAGACACTTTTTATAAAACAAAAGTTTATTCTGAGTTCAGTGAATTTATGGATAATTTGTCTACGATTGATGAAAATACTGGCACGAGCACAATCAAAGAATGGTTACCTCTTGCATATGATTGGAGATTTTCTCCAGAAAAAATAATTAATGATGGTATTCAAACAAAAAGTGATGGTCGCATCGATGTGATAGAGAGATTAGAAGAATTAGCGCAAAATTCTAACACAGGAAAAGTATCAATTGTTGCGCACTCAATGGGGGGATTATTGGGCAAGGAAATAATCAAAAAAATGGAAGAGTTGGGCAAGAGTCATCTAATCGAATCATTTGTAATGGTGGGGACACCACAACTCGGCACACCGCAGGCGATCGGATCACTACTTCATGGTGATGGGGAATCTATAGTTGGGGGAATGATTGCTAGCAAATATGACATGAGAGAAGTTGGTCAAAATATGCAAAGTGCTTTTAATTTACTCCCTTCAGAATTGTATTTTGAAAGAGTTTCTGATCCGGTAATGAGATTCAACAACAAAGCGGGTTTTACCGAAGATTGGCGCAATTATTGGGGAGATAGTATTTCAAACTATTTTGATTTTACAGAATTTTTGAGCGGAGAAGGTGTTGTTCGAGAAGAGCCAAGTAGTACAGAAGTTTTAAAACCTGAAATTTTGCGAAGTGATCTGCTAGAACATTCCAAAAATCTTCACGCATTTTATGATGAGTACAAAATGCCTTCAAGCATAAGAGTGGTTCAAGTTGCTGGGTGGGGGATACCAACTCTAAAAGGAATAGAATATAAAAATCACCACAGAAGTCCGAGTTATGAAGCTTTATTTACAAAAGAAGGTGACAGCACAGTTGTATATCCAAGTGCAGTGCTACCTGACCTAGGAGAAGTTTATTATTTAAATCTAGTAGATTATAATAAGAAATCTTCTCTAAATACACAACATGGTAATATTTTGAGTGCTGGGCCTACACAGAAAATTATTAGATGTTTGGTTAAAAATAATCAAATTGAAAACATTGATTATGTATCAAATTATAAACCTCAAATTTCTGATCTGGGTGAGCAGTTGTTGGTCAGCACACATTCACCGGTAATATTAGGTGCATATGATGGTGATGGTAATTTTACTGGAGTTGAACCAAATCAAGACTTATCGCTAGGATTCCTACAAATAAAAGAGGAAATACCTGGTAGTTCGTTCATAGCGCTTGGGGATAGTCAGTATGTTTTTCTTCCTAAAGAAGGTACCTATGATTTTGTTTTCTCGGGTACGGGTAATGGAGAGGTGACGGTTGAAATTAAGAATTTCGTAGACGATGCTCCTGAACTCATAACAAGCTTCACTGACATACCAGTTACAGAAACATCCCAGGCGAGCTTCGTAGTCGAAGCTTCAGAGCCTTTAAAAACAAAAATTCAAATTGATGAAGACGGCGATGGTGAAATTGATTCGTTAATACTACCTGATAATACCAACCCTTCTTTATCAGATTTGCTTCAAATTTTGAAAGATAAAATAAGTTCCCTAAATATTAAGGATAAAATTAAAAAGAATTTACTCAAAAGAATCAATAATTTAGAAAAGAAGATCGAAAGAAAAAAAGAACAAAATGTAAAAATTTTGGAAAGAATAGAGAAGGACATAAATAACAAAACAAAAAATGGTAGAATTGAGGTTAATAGTGCAGAAGAGATATTGAATATTATTAACGAACTTGATGCTGTATCAAACAGTATTCAACTAGATCCTGACTTATTACTTAGTTTAAAAACCAAAATTGAAAGTTTGAGTATAAAACCAGCACTAGAAACATCTCTCATAATCAGAGTAGAAAGATTGGAGAAAAAACAAATGCTTACAAACACTCTTGCTCGATTAAACAATATGATAAATAAAAACCAAAATAGTGGCAAAATGAGTGACACTGATGCGAATGAAATCATTAAAATTTTAGAGCAAATTGAATCATTATTATAGTTAAAAAATTTATTATGAAAAAATTCTTTTTAGGAATATTACTTGGTCTATCACTCGGAGGATCTGTTGTTATCATACACACATATACGAACTGTTTTTCCTGTGGTTTTCTTGGGATAGATTATTGTGGATATGGTGGTATGTTGTGTGAGTCAGGAAATCTTTACATTAGAGCTGTATCTTTGTTATCTCTTCCCGTAATTGTCGCAGGCCTAGCCATTTTAAATGTAATTCCGAGTGTTTCAGAAATTACTTTACCGCAATTTATATTTTTAAATCCTTTATTTTTGCTATATTGGGGTATGGTTGTATATCTTGTGTCAAAAATTAGAAGTAAGTATAGAGCTAAAAAATCAAACACATCAACAAGTATTAAATAGTTTTAGAGAACAGATTACAATAAAATGAAAAAAAATTTAAAATATTTAGTATATGAAATGGTATTCTTTTTTATACCTATTATTGTTTCTTATACTAACGCCACATATTCAAGATTAGATAATTTTAAGTGGGGTTATGACAATATAAATCTGGTTACAAACACAGCATTATTGGTAGGTATAATTATCAATGTAATTATATTACTAGTTAACCTAAAAGACCCTGAAGGTTCAAGAAGGTGGACCATTATTCCTTTGGTTATTATCGTACTATTAATATCTATTCTCTATTTCGGAAATTCAATATCTAACTTCGGATTTTAATTAATTTTAATTATGAAATACTTAGACAAAACTTTTTTTAAATTCACTTTTGGTTTTTTGTGTATAGTTTGTACCAGCTTATTGATTATTGTTTTGACTTCGAGGTATATAGAAAGTAGTGCTGGGACGGCCAATGTTGAACAAACTCGTGCTGAGTAAAGAAATGAAAAATATCGCAAAAAAAATTCTTTTGACGATTACAATACTTTTCTTACCATCTCTTTTGCATGCACAGATAATAATTACAGAAATAATGTACGACCTTTCTGGGTCGGATACTGATAGGGAATGGGTAGAGATATATAATTCAGGAAGTGAGCCGATAAATATTTTGACAGGCACATCAAAAGGTTCATGGAGATTTGTAATAAACTCTGCTCACACCTTAAATTTGTTTCAAGGTGACGAAACGATTGGTTCAGGTGAATACGCAATAATATCAAAAAAAGGTGAACAATTTTTGTCTGAATGGCAATATGCTGGGACAATTTTTTCTAGTGCAATATCTTTACCAAACACAACAGCAACTTTATCTATTAGAGATGGAGACGGAAATACATTAGATCAAGTTTCTTACTCTTCTGATCAGGGTGCGAATGGCGATGGTCTTTCTTTACAAAAATCAGAATCAGGAAGTTGGTTTGCGGGTACTCCAACACCGGGCAAGAAAAATGAATCAAGCTCTGGCGAAGTTCTTTCGTTAACAACAGCTGGTACGCAAACATCAAATACAACTTCGGGCACAACTGGAGGTTCTTCAAGTCTTTCTACGGTTTCTACAGCTAGCTCTCAATTAGAGGTTGTGTCAGGTAGTGATAGATTTATTAATCTTGGGAGTCCAATCAATTTTCAAGCCGTGGTCAAGAAAAATACTGTACCGAATTCTAGAATAGATTTTAACTGGTCTTTTGGTGATGGAAATGTGGGAGTTGGTCAGTCGGTAAACCATACTTATAAATACCCCGGAGAGTATGCCGTTGTTTTAAATGCTAGAGCTGGTGATGTGTATTCGGTGAGTAGGTTTAAGGTTAGGGTTGGTGATGTAAATATTTCTCTAACTCTTGGAGACGAATATATAGAAATATTTAATAATTCAAAATCAGAGCTAAATTTATTTAATTGGAAAATCTCACATAACCATAAAGCTTTTATTTTCCAATCAGATACTATTGTGCTTCCAAATTCTAAATTAACTCTTGATAAAAGCATGCTTTCTATAAAAGGGGAGCAGACAAATGGAGAAACAATACTCAGAGATTCGCGCGGAAAAGTGGTTGTTAAAATTGTAGACCCTTTACCAAGTGTTCCAATGTCAGACATACAAAAACAGGCTGATGATATTTGGAACGAAGTATCTTTGGTTGTTGATAGGGCAATAAGTGCAAAATTAGTGACAGAAAAAAATCCGCCTATATTAGCTGTGAGCAATAAACCCAATACTCAAATTGGCATTTCAAACTCGGAAACAAATATAAATCCCAAAGCAGAAGTCCTCGGAGATGCTTATACTGAAGACAATCAGGATGAAATCATATATGAGGCCCCAAAAAAGAAAGGTTTGGTAAACAACTTTTTTGGTTTCTTTGCGGACTTATTTAGATAGAGCTGGGTTAGTCTTGTAGTGAAAAATGGCATTAAAAGATTTTGATACAAATATATTTATATAAACAAAGTGTTGATTTTGTTAAATATTTTTACAGGGTGGTGAGCTCTTTTAAAGAGCAATGCCATTTTTCACTACAGGATTGACAAATTCTACAAAAAAAGTATTATATTCGTAACAGCTTTGGAGACAGTAGGTTTACTCTGAGTATAATCAATGAGTAATAAAATACCCTACCTAAAAGCAATTCTCAAATTGCTACCCTGGCTTGGTCGATGTAATTTTCAGTTACCAAATTTTTATTAATTCAATTAAGTTTGAAAATTTTAAAAATTGAAAATTAACTGAAAATTGTAAATTAAAAATTGTAAATTGATAGCATGGCCATAACAAAACAAAAGAAACAAGAGATTGTTTCAAAGATAGAAAATCTTTTAGGGAACTCTAATTCTGTAGTTTTTGTCAATTTTGATAAACTCACAGTTGCCGATGCTTCAGAAGTAAGAAGATCTCTAAAAAAAGAAAATGTTGGTTATACAGTTGCCAAAAAAACTTTAATAAAAAAAGTTTTAAATGAAAGTAAGGTAAAAGGTGAAATGCCAAGTCTGTCAGGCGAGATAGCGCTTGCATACGGAGAAGATTTGCTTGCTCCAGCGAGAGAAATATTCTCATTCCAAAAAAAACTTGCAGATAAAATTAATATAGTTGGTGGTATTTATGATGGTGAATACAAAACAAAAGAAGAGATGGTAAGCATCGCTTCTATTCCTTCATTGCAAGTTCTAAGAGGAATGTTTGTAAACATAATAAATTCTCCAATCCAGAGATATGCAATTGCTCTAAATCAAATAGCAGAGAAGAAATAATTTTCAATTTAGAATTTTCAATTTTACATTAAATTTTTAATGTCTTAATTTGAAAATTTTAAAAATTGGAAATTGATTAAAATTAAAAATTACAAAATTAAAAATTTATAAAAATATGGACGAAACAAAAAAAGATGACGCAGTAGTTGCAGAAACTCCTGTGGTAGAAGAAAAAAAAGAAGAAGTTAAAAAAGAAGTTCCTGCTAAATTTGCAAAAATTGTTGAGGAAATAGAAAAAATGTCAGTACTTGACCTACATGAACTTGTAAAGGTTTTTGAAGATAGATTTGGAGTAAGTGCAAGCGCTGTTGCTGTGGCTGGACCTGCATCTGCCGATGTTGGAGCTGGCGCTGAAGAGAAATCAACATTTACAGTTGAACTAACAGATGGGGGAGCACAAAAGATTGCCGTTATTAAGGTTGTAAAAGAAGTCCTAGCTCTTGGTTTGAAGGACGCAAAAGATAAAGTTGACGGAGCTCCTGTTGTTCTCGCGGAAGGAATGAAAAAAGAAGACGCTGAAAACTTAAAGAAAGCAATTGAAGAAGCTGGAGGCAAAGTTGCTCTTAAGTAAGCGACTTTGAACCGGAGCGCGACGGCGCGAGGTGGGGTGAGAAGCGAATACTTGGAGCTTCGCAAGGCCTTTGATAGTTTTTATGAGCCTTGCGAAATAAAAACAGAAAAGGTGTACAGCTTCTGTAAGAAGGCACAAATTTCTGAGTGACTGACGAGTAAAATATCTGTGACAAAGTGACACTAAAATAAGCTTAGAGCTGGAAGCTAACCTGCCTGCCGGCGAGGCGGGGAGCTTAGAGTTAAAATCAAAAAACTCCTCTAAGGAGTTTTTTGATTGGGTAGAAGTGAATATTTCAAAACAAAACAAAATAAATATCAACCTTTTGAAATAAGTGAATATTAAGGTAGAATGCGAGTATCATGGACATACTTGAAAAACTATTCGGCAGTAGCGCAAAAGTAAAAATAATAAAACTATTTCTAATGAATCCAGAAATGGTTTTTGATGCGTATCAAACTGCAGAAAGAGCAAAGGTATCGGTCTCTTCAGCAAGGAAGGAAATTTCGGATTTAGAAAAAATAAATTTTATAAGACAAAAATCTTATAACAAAGAAGTCAGACAACAAAGGAACAGAACTATGGTTCTAGTCAAAAAAAGAGTTAATGGCTGGACGCTTGATCACAAGTTTCCGCATCTAGAAGCAATAGAATCATTCCTTTCAAATATTAATCCTTTCAAACACAAGGATATAATCGAGAAAATTTCTAGAGCGGGCAAGATACAATTACTTGTTATATCTGGAATATTTATAAAGTATGAAGAGGCCAGAGCGGATTTGCTTGTAGTGGGCGATAATCTCAAAATGAATTCTTTAAACAATATAATAAAAACTATTGAATCTGAAATAGGGAAGGAGATAAGGTATGTTGTGTTTGAGACATCTGAATTTAGTTACAGGAACTCTGTTTTTGATAAATTAATCAGGGATATTCTTGATTACCCGCACGAAAAAATAATAAACAAACTCGGGTTATAAATTGAAAATTAGGATGGAATTATGCTCGGTTGTTTGTGCAGACAATTTAGATATTGAGGATAAATTTAAATAAATAGTTTATTTTGTCTTATTTTTTAATTAATAATTTTAAATTTTAAATTCAAAAGCTACCCTCAGTAGCTTTTTTAGGTATCCCCAAATATAGTTGAAAAAAGGGTTTAAATAGTATATTATTTATTGTGTAATTATAAGATTATTAACCAATTTAAATAAATATGACTATAGAAAATTGGGGTGAAGTGCTAGCTCTCTCTTTCACAAATTTGTGGTTGGGTGTAGTTAGTTTCCTGCCTAATTTGGTAATAGCTCTTTTGATAGTGTTTTTGGGTTGGGGTATCGGCTCTCTATTTGGTAGAGTTGTTGCTCAAATAATAAAATCACTTAGGGTGGATGAAGGTCTCAAGAAAGCAGGGGTAGAAGACTTCCTTGGTAAGGGAGGAATTACTCTAAATTCTGGATCTTTCCTTGGTGGTCTTGTTAGATGGTTCATTATTTTAGTCTTCTTAATTGGAGCATTTGAAGTCTTGAATCTTTCTCAGGTTACTATGTTCTTGAGGGACATATTGGCTTATTTGCCTCAAGTAATTGTTGCAGTTTTGATTTTGATTGCAGCTGGATTGGTTGGTGATGCTATGAAAAAAATTGTTTTATCATCTGCTAAATCAGCAGGGATATCATCAGCTCCTTTTTTGGCTACAGTTACAGGTTGGGTAATCTGGGTTTTTGCTGTGCTTGTGGCTTTGTCACAACTTGGTATAGCAGTTGGTTTTATTCAGACTATATTTACTGGTTTGGTAGTAGCACTCTCTTTGGGTCTCGGACTTGCCTTCGGTCTCGGTGGGCAGGAAGCGGCTTCTAGAGTTATTGATAGGGTAAGTAAAGATATGTCAGATAGAAACTAAATCCTAAAAAACTTAAACAAAAATAGCGCCCAATGCGCTATTTTTGTTTAAGTTCTTATCTTTCTAGTTGTGTTCCGACCCCCCCTTATTTTACTTGTTTTTGTACTTTAAGAACTTTATACTTTCTAACTTTTGAACTATCCTATTTGTGTTGACAGCTTTTTTTATATGTGTATACTAGATAGCACAAATTATGTTATTGAGATTTTTAACTACGAAGCGAAAAAGAGGGTAGAAAAAACCCTTTGGCTTGGTTTGAGCCCGCTTCGAGAGAAGTGG
The DNA here is from genome assembly GCA_048499675.1 of Candidatus Zambryskiibacteriota bacterium. Lineage (GTDB taxonomy): Bacteria > Patescibacteriota > Minisyncoccia > Phycocordibacterales > WO2-35-19 > JASNZL01. The sequence continues at coordinate 29,823 of JASNZL010000007.1, read as the reverse complement.
ATTTTTTTGTTCTTTTTTGAGTAAGATAATGATTCAAAATCCTGTTCTTAATTTTAGCTTGCTAAAATTAAGAACAGGGTAGAGAAGACAAAATTCGGAACGATTGTATTTTGACAAATAAACCCAGTAGTGAATTTTGGCATAACATACGCTTGCGTATGTGTGAGCTTGCTCAATGCCAAAATCTACTACTGGGTACATTCCACTACAACATCGCTTTTTGATGAGCTTCTTTTTGCTGAGGGTTTACCCTGAGCGAGCGTAGCGAGTCGAAGGGGTCTTTGTTTGTTGGAAGTGGACTTCCTGATATATTTTTTGTATCAGGATATTGTAGTTTCTGTATGCTGGAGAAAAAAGCTCGGCATATGGAGACAAAGGTCTTGCAGGATGATTGTAGTCTTGTAAGACAGGATAATTAAGTCCTAAATCATTTTAAATTAAAATGATCGGACAAGTGGTTTTTGAATTTCCTAATAGGAAATTTAAGAGCATATGGTGGATGCCTTGGCTAGAAATAGCGATGAAGGACGTGGCGTGGCTGCGATAAGTTTCGGGGAGGTGCCTAGCAACCTTTGATCCGGAAATTTCCGAATGGGGAAACCCCCTCGCTTTGCGAGGACCGTGCTTCACTTTCGTTCAGCACTAATTTTCAAGTATCAATTTTCAGTTTCCAATAAATTTTCAATGTCTCAATTTGAAAATTCTAAAATTGGAACATTCAATGAAAATTACAAAATTAAAAATTGAAAATTTTGTGACGAGCGGTAGTGAGGCACGGAGCTTACCCTGGGAAGTAAAACATTTCAGTACCAGGAGGAAAAGAAACTAAAAAGTATTCCGTGAGTAGCGGCGAGCGAAAGCGGAGAAGCCCAAACCCGCACACTCACTTTGTCATTGTGTTTTGTTGCATCTTTGATAGTAAACGAAATTTAAGATTCGGTAGCTAATCGGATGTGCAATGAAATTTTATAAAAACACAATGCAACGATGACAAAGTGAGTGTGCGGGGGTTGTAAGACGATAGCGTCGTATTTATACGAGAAAAGTTACAAAATTATTTGTTAGAAGAAGCTTCTGGAAAGAAGCGCCCCAGAGGGTAATAGCCCCGTAGTCGAAAACAAATAATCTTTTTTGCTGTTGTTCTTGAGTACCTCGAGACACGAATAGCTCGGGGGAATCTGCCGGAACTAACCGGTAAGGCTAAATATATTTCTAGACCGATAGTGAACTAGTACCGTGAGGGAAAGGTGAAAAGTAGCCCGGTGAGGGCGGTGAAATAGACCTGAAACCATATGCTTACAAGGAGTCAGAGCCGTTGCACCTCAGTGCATTCGTTGCAACGGAATTTCTAATTTTTAATTTCTAATTTCTAAATAATGATTAAATTTCCATTTTCTTAATTGAGAATTGGGATATTGAAAATTATTTTTAAATTTTAAATTTTAAATTGAAAATTCCGTCACCGAGTGTAGCGAGGTGTGACGGTCATGGCGTGCCTATTGAAGAATGAGCCAACGAGTTAATGTATGTGGCAGCCGAAGCGGTCGACCCGCGTTAGGCATAGTGAAAGCGAGCGTGAATAGCGCGAAATTTTATGTCGTATACATTAGACCCGAAGCCAGGTGAGCTTGCCATGGGCAGGGTGAAGTCTCGCGAAAGCGAGATGGAGGCCCGAACCGGTTGGTCGTGCGATTCCTTCGGATGACCTGTGGTAAGGAGTGAAAAGCTAATCGAACCTGGTAATAGCTGGTTCTCTCCGAAAGAGCTTTTGGGTTCGCGTCACGCGTTCCTATTGGGGGTAGAGCACTGGAAGGTCTGGACAGGGAGAAATCTCGCTAGACCTATCAAACTCCGAATACCAATAGTTAACCCGCACACTAAGTTTTTGATTGCGCAAAGCGCGTTGAAAACTATCGAAAACTTAGTGTGTGGGTGAAAGCGTGGCAGTTAGACGGCGGGGGCTAAGCTCCGTTCGTCAAAAGGGAAACAGCCCATGATCTCAATTTAAGGTCCCTAAATCATAGCTAAGTGCACTTAAGGTGGTGAAATTTCTCCGACAATGAGGAGGTTGGCTTAGAAGCAGCCACCCTTTAAAGAAAGCGTAACAGCTCACTCATTCAGAGATTCTGCGCCGAAGATAATCGGGGCTAAGCTATGTACCGAAACTGAGGGTGTCGGCCGCACTACATTGCATTTCGTGCGGAATTTCTAATTTTTAATTTCTAATTTCTAAACAATGATTAAATTCTTAATTTCTAAATTTCAAAATTAAGACATTGAAAATTGATTGAAAATTGAAAATTTTAAATTGAAAATTCCAGCGCACGGAGCGTAGCGTAGTGTGGCTGGCGCGGTAGGAGAGTATTCGTATCCGCTGTGAAGGCAAAGGGGTGACCCATGCTGGAGCGTTACGAAGTAAGAATGTTGGCACAAGTAACCACAACGCGCATGAAAACTGCGCGCGCCGAAAGACTAAGGTTTCCTTTCCGATGACAATCAGGGAAGGGTTAGTCGGGCCTAAGGGTATGACGAAAGTCGGACCCGATGGACAGCAGGTTAATATTCCTGCACCTGTTTATGTTCGATGGAGAGACGGAGTGTAGTATACAAAGCGCATTATTGGATTTGCGTTTGTGCTGTAAGGGTGTCTTGTAGGTAAATCCGCAAGACTGCATTTAATTGCACCTCAAGCAGTATGACAATTTGAAGCCTCGGCAGATAAGAGTTTGTAAAGCACGCTTCCAAGAAAATCTTCTAAGGTTAAGCATAAATAGACCGTACCGTAAACCGACACAGGTAGTCAGGTCGAGAAGACCAAGGCGAACGAGTGAGAGGTCCCCAAGGAACTCGGCAAAAAAGCGGCCGTACCTTCGGTATAAGGCCTGCCCGACCGTGCCTCATTGCATTCGGCACGGAATTTAAAATTTACAATTTAAAATTTTCAAATAATTTCTAATTTACAATGTTAAAAACTTGAAATTAATACATTGAAAATTGAATGAAAATTAAAAATTAAAAATTGAGAATTCCGCCCGAGCGTAGCGAGGTGCGGTTGGGCCGCAGCTAAAGAATCCCTGGCGACTGTTTATCAAAAACACAGCTCCCTGCGAACTCGTAAGAGGATGTATAGGGGGTGACACCTGACCAATGCCAGAAGGTTAAACAATGGCGGTGTACATCATACTGCGTATGAATTTTCAAATTGAAAATTCTCGTACTCAGCATGATGTATGCTGACTGTTGTAAGCCCTGGTGAATGTCGGCGATAACTATAAGGATAATTGTAGTTATAAAATCTAGCTAAATGCGGGAAACTCTGAGTATCCGTCTACTACTCGTCATAAATCGAAATGGCAGTAAAAATGTAGCGGTGCAGACAATCCGCAGGAAAGATTCTGATAAGCAACGAATTAAAAATGAAAGATATTTCGTGGCTTAAGTCAATTCCTCAAAATATAGGAAACTATATTGCTGGCTTTGTGGACGGAGAAGGAAGCTTCAATGTCTCACTAAGAAAAAGAGAAGATCATTCTCTTGGATGGCAAGTGGTACTGACTTTAAATGTTGCTCAACGCGACAAAACTGTTCTTGCGTTAATGAAACATCATTTAGGATGTGGAAGATTGCAAGAACGAAAAGACGGGGTTTGCTACTACGTAGTAGAGAATCCTGTCGCTATTGAAGAAAGGATAATACCTTTCTTTGAAAAATATTCTTTTCTTTCTTCAAATAAGAAGAAAAATTTCTCAATCTTCTCCCAAATTGCAAAAATGGTTTTCAAAAAAGAACATTTAAGTAATGACGGAATGTTAAAGGTTGTAGAACTTCGAGAGAAATTGAACGAAGGAAAAGGAAGAACAAGGAAGTATAATTTAAAAGATTATAAAAATTCCTTATCAGAAAATCCTCAGAGACTATACGCTAGACCTAAAGCGAGAAATCATTTTGGGAAGATATAGTCCGATCTCATTGGCGACAATGAGGCTCTCAGTAGCTACTAACTGAGTAATAAAAAGAAATGAATCGTCCTAAGGTAGCGAAATTCCTTGTCTGGTAATTGAATTGCCAGCTTCGAGAGTAATCTCGATGAAAAAATTCGGCTAATAACGGTGAAGTCTTAACTGGAGTTCTTATTCAAGGATAAGAATGTTGAAGGAAAGATAATACCGTGGGAATTGCGATTTGTGACCAAATATTAATTTGGACAAATCGTGAACCCGTAACGACTTGTTCAGAAATGAACGGATAGCAAATGCCTCAATTAAATTTGAGAAAACATTGTTATAACACGCCGACTCTTAAGATAAAATTTATAGGTTCTCTTAAGATGAAGATATAGTCTATGCTCTTAGAAATAAGAGAAATCGTAAGTTTGCGATTGATAACGCAAACAAAAAACGAGACATGAAGTTCAGACGCGCACGAATGGTGTAACGACTGGGGAACTGTCTCGGGGACTCGCTCGGTGAAAATACAATACCGGTGAAGATGCCGGTTACCTGCAGTTAGACGAAAAGACCCCGGAAGCTTTACTGCAACTTGGCATTGAGGATATGTTTTTACTGCGTAGCATAGGTGGGAGACTTTGAAGTGTTCCTTTTGGGGAGCATGGAGTCGTCAGTGAAATACCACTCTGTATTGATATATTTTCTAATCTCTACGGCAAAAACGTAAAGAAACAGTGTCTGGTGGGCAGTTTTAGTGGGGCGCTATCCTCCCAAAGAGTAACGGAGGAGCCTATTAAGGTCAGCTAGCCGTGAATGGAAACCATGGCGATAGTGTATAGGCACAAGCTGGCTTAACTGCAACTCGTACATGAGGAGCAGATGCGAAAGCAGAGCTAAGTGAACCGATTGTTCGCGTTAGACGCGGCAAAAGATTATCGGACAAAAGCTACTCCGGGGATAACAGGCTGGTTCCGCCTAAGCGTCCAGAGCGACGGCGGAGTTCGGCACCTTAACTTGTTGTTACAACACATCGGGGTGCCTATGAGAGTAATCTCATATAAAAAAATTTGGCTTATATCGGTGGACTCCATAAACAGGCGTTATATCAAATGATATAATTAGTAATATGGACAATACCGAGGGAAGTCTAACTCAATTACAGAAGTCATTTATTATCGGAACTCTTTTAGGAGACGGATATATTCGTCGAGTAAAAGGAAGAAAAAATGCATTTTTGGAAGTTAATCATTCAATAACTCAAAAAGAGTATGTTGAATGGAAATTCTCAATCTTAAAAAATTTATCAAGAAGTGGACCAAAATCTCGAAAAGGAAATGGTGCGCGGATTGCATATAGATTCTTTACCAAACAACATCCTGAATTTACCAAAATGATGGATTTGTTTTATAGGAATAAGAAAAAATGTATTCCTGATCTAAAATTAGATCCAATAATATTGGCAGTATGGTTTATGGATGACGGAAGTAGATGTGGAAAAAATAATGTGTATCTGAATACTCAACAATTTTCAAAAAGTGACCAAGAGAAATTATTGCGGTCTCTAAAAGAATTTGGTTTAGAGGGGACTCTAAATAAAGATAAAGAGTATTACAGAATTAGATTTAAGACATCTAGTATTTCGAAATTATTTGGAATTATAGAAAATAATATTATTCCGTCCATGAAATATAAATTGGGTTATGACCCCGTAGAGACTTAACCTTAAGTGGTTGGAGTGTGAAGCTAGACTTCATGCTAATACGCCGAACCCCTTATTTTATATAAAATAAGGGTGAAGATATAGTCCGACCCCTCAAGTAATTGGGGCAATACGACAGCGATGTCGGCTCATCTTATCCCGGGGCTGGAGAAGGTCCCAAGGGTATGGCTGTTCGCCATTTAAAAAGATACGCGAGCTGGGTAAGGATTCTTGAGCCCAGCCAATTCACATCGAGAATAAAATAAAAAGAATAGTAAACTGACTCATAACGGTGTAGTCCGAATGCTTAGATGTTATAATTTAAGTAATGGATAATATCGTGGGAAGATTGCAATTTGTGATTTCCAATACTAATTTTGAAAAATTGTAATCCCCGTATCGACTTGTCGACAAATGTCGGCAGAGCGAGCCAATTGGCTTGCTAACACGTCAGTTCTCAAAGTGGAAAATTTGAGAAAAGGTATAGTCAGTACCACTAGTAATAGTGGAGTAGACACGTCAGACCGTACAGATGAAAATCCGAAATCCGAATATCGAAATCCGAAACGTTTAAAATTTTTGAATTTTAAAATTTTGAATTTGTTTCGAGTTTCGGATTTAGAATTTCGTGCTTATCCTTTGTACAATCTGAATCCTCAGAGGTAATTTAAATTCCGACTTACAAGTCGGAATCCCGACAAAATTGTCGGAACTGTTATAAATTTTTTCGTTTGGAAAATTATAAATTCTCAAGAGTTTGTAATTAAAGTATAGTAGAATCCCCGTAAAATTTGCTACGCAAATCACGGGGCAGAGCAATCAAATCACGGCGGCCGTAATAAATTTAAAATTGAAAATTCAAAATTAAAAATTACGGATAAGTTGACTTATATCGGTAGATTCCTGAAGAGCTTAGAGCTTGAAGCTAAGAGCTTAGAGTAAAAAGCAAAAAGGAGAATACCGAGGGAAGTTTGTGAATTGTGTGGAGGGTTATAAGGAGGGCCCTCCCCATGTTCTTCGCGTCTCATTTTTAATGAGACCTTCCACACAATTTACAAACACCCGTAGAGACTAAATGTCAACAAGTGAGTTATAAAGTAAAAAGTTAACAAGTTAAAAAGTTAGGAATTTCCAAACTTTCAAACTTGCGCCTTTCAAGCTTTAAACTTGCAAAAGCTATAGTCCATTGCACACAGTAATGTGTGGTAACAAGCGTGAGACAGGTTGGTCTCCTATCTACTGCAGGCGTTGATTCTTGAGGGGATTTGCTCCTAGTACGAGAGGACCGGAGTGAACTGACCTCTGGTGTACCTGCTGTGTTGCCAAATGCAGCGCAGGGTAGCTAAGTCGGGAAAGGATAACCTCTGAAAGCATCTAAGAGGGAAGCCCTCCCCAAGATTAGGAATCGTTAAGGATCGTGAGAGATGATCACGTTGATAGGCGCTAGGTGTAAGCATAGTAATGTGTTGAGCCGAGGCGTACTAATTTTCCGATCCTGTTAGGAAATTCAGAAGCCTAAAGTATTTTAGGCATCCCGCTTTGCGGGATTAGCCACTTTTTATCCTGTCTTATAAGACTACAATACAATTAATTCTTTGAATGCGGAAATTTTCCGCTTTTGTGGGGCGGTGGTCTAAGAGCAAGACATCTCCCTATAAGGGAGAGGATGTGGGTTCATATCCCACACGCCCTACCAGTTCTTTTGGCCCGTTAATTTGTGGCAATCATACCGATTGCCTCCGTATTCAAGGAATTAATTTAATTTGAAAACTTGGTTTTGGTGGTTTAACATAGAGGCCACACCCGTTCTCATTCCGAACACGGAAGTTAAGCTCTATAGTGCCGATGATACTCGTAAAGGGGAAAGTAGGTAGCCGCCAGAACTAAGTTTTTAATCTAAAGTTTTATTTTGTTGAAGTCATACCCGGTCACGCATAATTTTTTGCTAAAAATTTGCGCGACCCTGCCTCGCACCGTCGTGCTCCGGCTCTGAAATACTCCAAGTATTCGCTTCTCACTCGTAAAGGGGTGAGTTTGGGGTAAGGGGCCCCAAGCGCAAGACTCATTGAGGATTTTTGTGAGTAGAGCGAACAAAAAGTCCAATGAGTGGACAGTCCCTGTAAGGGAAGTAGGTAGCCGCCCCACCTTCGCTACCCACTCCGCACAAGGCTATGGAAGGTCAAAGTAAGCTGCGGATGGGCAAGCAGAACTAAGTTTTTAATCTAAAGTAGATTCTACGTGACATATTCGGTGTCACGTTTTTTTGATTGTTATCATAAGTGTCAAGGCACGTCCTTGGCAGTTGGGGGATGTGGAATTTATTTCTTAGAATTCCATATTTCCATACCTCATACTCTTAATCCCATATTCTGTATCCTAAATCCTAAATCCCGTTTCAAAATAATACCTCATATTTTTTTGACTCCTTTATACTTCACAACTTTTGAATTATAATTAAATAATGGAAGAACAAGTCACTAACCGAATAAATCCTTGGGCCTCCAGAAGAAAAAATCTAATTATGGGTGCGATTATTTTTGCACTCTCACTTTTTGCGTTTGTAATATTCTGGAAATTTTGGTACATGGCACCAAGTTGTGTTGATGGAATACAAAATGGGGATGAGACAGGCATTGATTGTGGTGGTTCTTGTGCGCGGGTTTGTAGCGGAGATGCTATACCACCAATCATACGTTGGGACCCAAGATTATTTGAAATTATACCCGGTGTGTGGAGCGCTCTTGTGTATGTTGATAATCCAAACAGTAATTTAGAAGCAAATTATCTTCCATACAGTTTTACTATTTATGGTGAGAATAATCAGGTTATCGCAGAAAGAAAAGGAGCAACAATTCTTCCTAAAAATAGAACAGTCGGCGTCTTTGAGGGCAACATAACTATACCGGAAAACACGAGGCCAAGACGAACTGTTTTTGAAATAGGCACTAATATTTCTTGGAAGAAAAATGACTTACCAAATCCTGACATTAGAATTACTCATACTCCAATTTTAAGATTGGATACAGCCCCGAGGGTAGAAGCAACCATAAGAAATAATGATATTTTTGATATAAAAAATATAGAGTTCGTTATTGCAATATTTGATGGGTCTGGGAACGCAATAGCAGCTTCTAGAACTTTGCTAGAAGAGCTAAAAAGAAACGATAGTGCAAATATATTTTTCACATGGCCCAAACCTTTTGATTTAAAAGAATTGCAATGTGATAAACCTTCTGACATTATGTTGGTTCTAGACAGATCGGGTTCAATGGCTTCGATTGGTATGAATCCTCCTCAACCAATGACTGATGCAAAAAATGCCGCCATATCGTTTGTTGATGGACTGGGAGATAAAGACAAAGTTGGAGTTGTTTCATTTGCAACAGATGCAAAAAATCCAATAGATTCACTGCTTTCAAATAATTTTGAAGAAGTTAAAGACTCAATCCAAAAGATAAATATAGAAAATGGTACAACCCAGTTTACAAATATATATGATGCTTTAAGGTTGTCCAGAATAGAATTATTATCCGATAGGGCGCGGGGTGGGGAAGTTTCAAAAGTTTTAATACTCTTAACTGATGGTGTTGCAAATAATCCAAGAAATCCTGATGGGGGCACAGAAGAAGACGATATAAAATATGCAGAAAATTTAGCCGGAGAAGAAGCGAGCATTACAAAAAGGGAAGGGGTAAATATTTTTACAATTGGACTTGGTAATCAAATCAACGAGTCATTTTTGACTAGGCTTGCTTCTGTGGCAGGTAACTATTATCATTCTCCTACTACCGAAAATCTTGATGTGATATACAAAAACATATCATCAAATATTTGCCAAGAAGTGCCTGCAAGAGTAGAAATCACTTACAGGATATTCGGGAGTTCAATTTAAATGCAAATAAGTTTTTTTAAGAAAATAGCATATTCTGTTGACTGGCTTTTGTTTGGGGCGATATTTTTTATTTCTATTGCTGGTCTTTTGACTATGAATTCTTTTGTTGATGAAAGCAATTTTTTTGGAAGACAGGCAATTTGGATTACGATTGCAAGTTTTGTGTTAATTATTTCTAGCTTGGTAGACTGGAGATTTCTTAGAAAAACCGGCTCAGTTACTTTTATTTATTTTCTGTCAGTTTTCTCCCTCCTCCTTCTTTTTATTCTCGGTTCTATTTTTAAAGGTGCTCAGAGTTGGTTTAACCTAGGTTTATTTGCTATTCAACCTGTTGAATTCACAAAGATTGTTGTACTCATAATACTTGCCAAATATTTTTCGAGAAGACATATAGAAATCGCCAATATTCGCCACATTATCGTTTCTGGTTTTTACATTTTTGTTTTGTTTTTGCTTGTTTTCCTCCAGCCAGATTTTGGTTCTGCTGTCATCATTTTTTTCTTGTGGTTTTTTATGATTCTCTTTTCTGGTGTATCAAAAAAACATTTAATTTTTGTTTTGGTATCAGGTGTCCTCGCGTTTACTTTCCTATGGTTTTTTGTTTTTCAGGATTATCAAAGAGATAGAATTGTATCTTTTTTACACCCACTCGCTGATTTGACTGGAGCAGGTTACAACGCACACCAATCAATGATTGCTGTGGGTTCTGGAGAAATATTCGGCAAAGGTGTTGGTATGGGCAGTCAATCTAAACTAAAATTCCTACCGGAATACGAAACAGATTTTATATTCGCCGCTTTTAGTGAAGAGTGGGGCTATGTAGGCGTAGTGATTATTTTTGGTTTATATGGAGTTGTTTTTTGGAGGATTTTTGATATTGCCAAAAAAGGTTCTTCAAATTTTGAAATACTATATGGTTTAGGACTCGCTTCTCTTTTTATGGTGCACGGATTTATACATGTGGGAATGAATATAGGATTACTCCCTGTGACTGGTATTACTATGCCGTTTATGAGTTATGGAGGTTCTCACTTGATTGCTGAGTTTTTGGGGGTTGGAATACTGATGGGACAAAAACAGTACGCAAGAGCCGCTCATAGAGAAGTTTCCAAAAATGAAATAATAGGCGCCGTATAATAATTTTTAATTTTTAAATTTAAAATTTTATAATAATTTACAATGAGTAAATTTCTAATGTCTCAGAAAGCATTTTGTCTAAATTGAAAAAATTTGTAATGGTTTTTTTAATTTCTTTTTTAAACTTTTCTTCATAACCAGGATGTTCTCTTAGGTAAGAAATGGCCTCAGCAATTTCTTTAGGATTTTTTGGATGGACCAGAATTCCATTTTCCATATTTTGTATGACTTCTGGAATTCCACCAACACAGGAAGAAATTATCGGCAGACTCTTTATGCCAGCTTCTAAAATTACATAAGGGAAAGCTTCTGTTCTGGATGAGAGCAAAAATATGTCAGCACCAACCAAAAGTTTTTTACCATTTTCTATATAACCAAGCAAAATAACGCTATTTTCGAGCTCTAATTTTTTTATTAAGTTAATCAAATTTTCTTCTTCTTCTCCTTCACCTGCGACACAAAACAACAAATCATTTTTTATCTCTTGAGGTAACATTGAAATTGCTTTGAGTGCGATATCAATTCCTTTGTTATTGTGAAGTTCTGCTAGTGAAAAAATAATTTTTTTGTTTTGATTATTTTCGCCAGCCAAAATTTTTCGGGCTTCATTTCTTTCTATTGTTTCAAAATCAGAAATGCCGTTGTGAACAACTTTAATTTTGTTTTTTATAAAGGGCAACCATACGATATCTCTCTTGGCTTTGTGAGATACGGTTATTGTTGTATGAGAAAGCATTATTGTGAGCCAATGAAGAAACAAGATTAAATATTTAGATAACAACCCCCTGTTTTCATTAAAGGCCCACCCGTGAGAAGTAAAAATAATTTTCTTGACTCCACACAGTCTGCCAGCAAGGGCGCCGACCCCTCCAATTTTTGAACTATTTAAATGTAATACGTCTGGTTTTTCTTCCAATATAATTCTCCTTATTTCTAGAAATGTACCAATGTCTTTTTTTGTGTTTATGTCTCTTTGAGAAGATTTTAAATCAATAACTTTAATGTTTTTTTCTCTAAGTTTATTTTTGAGTAATTCTCCTTCACCACAGGTTACCAGTACTTCAAATTTGTCTTGAGGTAGGGATGTTGCTAGGTCAAAAACATATCTTTGTGCTCCTCCGAAGTTTCCTTTGGTTATTGCAAAAAGGATTTTCTTTTTATTATTTAGGTTTTCACTCGAAGTCATGGGATTAATTTTTATAAATTTTATACAAAATACAACAAAATTAATACGAATTATTATTTTTACACATATTGACGCACTTTTCAATATAATGCATACTTTTATAAAATGACTATTGCAGGAAAAAAGGAAACTTTTGCGCTTTTTCTTGGGGATATATTCCTCTTGTATTTTTCACTTTGGCTAACACTGCTTCTTAGATATTGGGAATTTCCAAGTCAAAAAGTTTGGGACATACACTTTGAACCTTTTACATTTATCATAGGAGTCTGGGTTTTGGTCTTTTTTATATCGGGACTATACGAAAAACACACCTTGATACTAAAAAGTAGATTACCAAGTACTGTTTTTAATGCACAAATTGCAAACAGTTTTATAGCTGTTTTATTTTTCTATTTTGTTCCTTATTTTGGCATTGCACCAAAAACAAATTTGTTTATATATCTTCTCGTTTCCTTTGCTTTTGTGTTGCTTTGGAGAATCTACGGAGACAGGTTTTTGCATCCAAGTGTAAAGCAAAAGGGGATAATAATAGGAAGTGGAGAAGAGATGAAAGAGCTTCTCGAAGAGGTGAATAATAATCCAAGATATGGTTTGGAATTTATTTCATCAATAGATTTAAACAAAGTTGAGGGGGTAGATTTCAAAGAAGAAATACTCTCTAGAGTTTATTCAGAAGAGGTTCAGATTATTGCGATTGATCTAAAAAACGACAAAGTAGAGCCAATTTTACCCCATCTATACAATCTAATTTTTTCTAAGGTTAAGTTTATAGATATGTACAAAATATACGAAGATATTTTTGATAGAGAGCCACTTTCTCTTGTGAAGTATAATTGGTTTTTAGAAAATATTTCTACTGAGTCAAGAACCACCTATGACTTTTTAAAAAGTCTAATGGATATTTTTATCTCTACTGTTTTAGGTTTAGTGTCTTTAGTTTTTTATCCGATTGTTGTTTTTTTAATAAAGATTGATGATAGAGGTAGTATTTTATTTATTCAAGAAAGGATAGGCAAAAATAATAAGATTATAAAAGTAAGAAAATTTAGAAGCATGAAAGAAGACGGGAGTAATGAAGTGACAAGAGTTGGTAAGTGGCTTCGCAAAACAAGAATAGATGAATTACCACAACTATGGAATATATTTAACGGTGATATGTCACTCATTGGACCACGTCCAGAAATTCCCACTTTGGTTAAACACTATGAATCAGAGATTTCTTATTACAATGTACGCCATTTGATTAAACCAGGGCTTTCTGGTTGGGCACAACTTTACCACACAGATCCACCAAAAATTGATGCAGATAGCGAAAAAACAAGAAGAAAACTATCTTATGATTTGTATTACATAAAGAACCGCTCATTTATGCTTGATTTGAAGATTGCCCTCAAAACCATAAAGGCGCTTCTTTCAAGAAGTGGTACATAATATGAGCAAAAAATAACCTATGGAAATAAGAGTGATAGTGTGATAGGTTATTTAGTAATATCGTTTAATTGATTATTAGAATTCTTAATATGAACAAATACAGATTTTCTGCAATTATTTTGATAGTCGGCGCAATAGCGCTCGGTTTTTTTGTGTGGAATTCAGAAAAATCCGAAGAATCAACCAAAAAATTTAAGCTGGGATTGGATCTATCTGGCGGAACTCAGCTCGTATATAAAGCAGATATTTCCCAAATATCACCAAGCGACGTTTCTTCTTCGATGCAATCTTTGAGAGATACCATAGAAAGGAGGGTAAATCTTTTTGGTGTATCTGAACCAATTGTTCAGGTTGAGGAGGGTGGTATGTTTGGAGGAGAAAAAGAACAAAGACTCATTGTTGAGCTTCCTGGAGTGACTGATATCGAAGAAGCAATAAAAAGAATTGGCGAAACACCAATTTTGGAATTCAAACTTCTTTCAAAGGATGGTGAAAATCTAATAAGGTCTGGAGAGGTTTTTGAAGCGGATAACGAAGGGGAATATTTTTTTGATACAGGACTCACTGGACGAATGTTAGAGAGAGCAAGCATTCAATTTGATCAAAATATTGCCAGCATGCCGATTATAGGTCTGAGATTTAATGACGAGGGGTCAGAGCTTTTTGCAAAGATTACAAGAGAAAATGTTGGAAGTGTGCTAGGAATATTTTTGGATGGTAATTTAATCGAAGCACCATTTATAAGGGAAGAAATTGCAGGTGGAGAAGCTGTTATCACGGGAGACTTTACTCCTGATCAAGCTAAACAGGTAGTAAGAGATTTAAATTATGGAGCTCTTCCTATGCCGGTGTCACTTCTTAGTTCGGAGACAATCGGCGCTTCTCTTGGTGAGGTAGCAGTTAGCGCAAGCGTCAAAGCTGGGATCATTGCTTTTATAATCGTTTCAATTTTCCTAATTGCTTGGTATAGACTTCCGGGAGTAGTTGCTGTTCTTGCTCTTGCAATATACACAATAATAAATCTTGTTCTGTTCAAAATTATTCCAGTCACTCTAACGTCCGCTGGTATTGCTGGCTTTATTCTTTCAATTGGTATGGCTGTAGACGCAAACATTTTGATTTTCGAAAGAACAAAAGAAGAATTGAAAAAAGGTCTAAACCGCTCCAATGGAGCGGTCGACCGAACTTCGCAAGGCGAAGTTTTAGGTAAAACAAAATACGAAGCAATCAAAGAAGGTTTCCACAGGGCATGGAGTTCTATCAGAGATTCAAATATTTCCAGTATTATTACTGCGATTATACTTTATTACTTTGCGTCAACTCCAATGATTAAGGGTTTTGCACTTGTTTTCTTTATTGGAGTTTTAGTTTCAATGTTTAGTGCAATAACTGCCTCAAGAACAATTTTGTTTGCATTAAGTAGTAACACGAATACTAATCAAAATTCTAAATACTAAACCCGAAATACTAAACAAATCCCAAATAAAAAATTATAGAACAAAAATCAAAACAAAAAACGTAAAGAAAATTATAAATAAAATACAAAATTAAAAATTGGATCATTGAAAATTTAATGAAAATTCTAAATTGAAAATTGAAAAATAATAACATATGACAATCGTAAAACACAGAAAAATATTTTATATAATCTCAGCAATACTTCTTGGGAGTTCAATTTTTGCTATATTATTTTTTGGACTTAAACCAAGTATAGATTTTACTGGAGGTACTTTGATAAATCTTTCTTATGAAGGCGAAAAACCAGAAATCGGTAAAGTTAGAGAATTTATCGCACAGCAAAATATTGGTGATGCATCTGTCAGACCTTCTCCCAACGGTTTTATAATAAGAACAAAAGAGTTGGAGCAAGATAGCAAAGATTCTATTGTAAGCGGACTTTCTTTTGGTGGGACGTATAATGTTTCTGGAGAAAATACAAGTAGTGTGGGGCCAATTTTGGGTAAAGAAGCACTTCAAAAATCTTGGCTCTCTATCGTCCTTGTTTTGCTAGCAATACTTTT
Source organism: Candidatus Zambryskiibacteriota bacterium (assembly GCA_048499675.1). Classification (GTDB taxonomy): domain Bacteria; phylum Patescibacteriota; class Minisyncoccia; order Phycocordibacterales; family WO2-35-19; genus JASNZL01. The sequence continues at coordinate 14,510 of JASNZL010000007.1, read as the reverse complement.
ATTCGTAGCTTTTGCATTTAGAAAAGTTTCTGGTGATGCTCTTGTAAAAAATTCAGAAGTAAAATTATCTTCTTTTGATTATGGTTTTGTTACGGTACTTGCACTCTTTCATGATGTTTTGATACCAATGGGAGTTTTTGCAATACTTGGTAGAACGTTGGGTACAGAAGTGGACACCCTGTTTGTCACAGCACTTTTGGTTATACTCGGATTTTCAGTTCACGATACAATCGTCGTGTTCGATAGAGTTAGGGAGAATTTACAAAAAAATGAGCAATTCAAAGAAGGCAAAGATTTTGAACAAATAGTAGGGGACAGTATAAGTCAAACATTAATACGCTCTATAAATACATCAGTCACAACTCTTCTTGCTATAGTGGTATTATACTTTTTTGGTCCGGAAACAATCAAAAATTTTTCACTCGCATTAATAATAGGTATAACAGCTGGAACCTATTCTTCTATTTTCTTCGGGTCGCCACTTCTTGTGACGATGAATAAGAATAAAGCGCTAAAAGCCAACCGCTAACCGCTAAGAACTAAATCAATCAGAATGAGGTTCGAAGAAACAAAGTGTGGTTAAAATCTAAAGAGTTAACATTTTCTGTCTATTCGGTTTTTAAAAATTGCAAAGACTACGGTTTTAAAGATCAAATACAAAGAGCTTCAGTTTCTATAATGAACAATATTGCAGAAGGAATAGAGAGAAAAGGTAGCAAAGAGTTAGAAAGATTTCCCTTCATATCAAAAGGTTCATGCGGGGAAGTAAAATCAATGCTATTTTTGGCTATAGAGTTTAGTTATATAAACAAAAAGGATTTTGATAATATGATTGGAATTTGTGAAGAAATATCTTGTATGTTGGGAGGATTCATTAAGTCAATTGGAAAAAACTAATTTTTTTTTAGCGCTTAGTGGCTCGCGCTTAGCCCTTAATGACCACCTTGCATTTTTGCAATATTTTTGATATGTTGTAAATAGAAGGGAGTGTTGAAGTGCACTATAAAAATAGCAGAGCGTTTGAGGATTTAGTACTTGGGCGCCATGATTTTGGTGCATTCGGGTATAATCTGAATAGTTTTGATGGATCTTTTAGGTTCATTATTAACAAAGCTGTAAGGGAGGGTTATAAACACCCAGATACAGATGTTGCGAAACTTTTGTATCACGGTGTGAGAAACCAACTTAAAAAAATGGGGCTTGACTCAAGCGGTCTCGCTTTTATCCCCACAACCGGAACTAGTGCAGACTGGTCCCATAAGACCGATGCGCTGTTCTATCTCCCGTTAGTTCCGAAGTTCTTTATTATGGTTGATTTATTCAACTTTGATACTGAATTTTCTGCCAAGCTTCGAGATCTTTGGGAGAAGGATTCACCGACATATTCGGAGGAAAATTTCCAATCAGACCTTTTTGTTCATAAAGGAGGGCTGTCATCTTTTTTGAAAAAAAGTGGTGAGGATACCGTTTCCGGCTGGACTCGGATTCTTAACCCAAGGAGTGACTTTTGGCAATACGCGCCAAAAGAAAATGGTACAGAAGAAAGAATTAAAGCAAGAAAAATAAATCACTTCGTTCTCATTCCCGAATACATTATTTATAGGGAAAAAAGGAAGCGGTTCTGCAGAATGATTGCGGAATGTTTTCAAAAGAGAATAAGAGGCATCAAAATATGACCCCGCCAGTTGTTAACGGCGGGGTTGACTTTTTATACACAATTTGCTATAATATAGGGTAGATTGATATTTTGGCTTCTGTTTGTAATAAGCAGATGCTGGTGTTAGTTGTTTGAAAAAAAGGAGAAAAAAGGCGATGAAAAGCCTGAAGCAAATCATTCAAAAGCGTCTCGCGGAAATGCGTGGGGCGATTCAAACTTTGGACAACCTCGGCGCCCCCGCCGAGGCGAGGGCGGACGCCATTCGTCAGATTGTCGGGGGGGACCCCGAATTCTGGCTCGGGCTGGAGAAAGCCCTCCGCCCGAAGCCCGCGACAATCAGGGCGGAGATCTCTCCGCTCGAAGTGGTCGAAATGGAGCAGGAGACGCGGAAACCGGTTACGGCCATCCCGCAGGTTCCGCTTCCGACTCCGGCTCCCAAAAAGCCGGTCGCAAGCGAAACGAGCTCCGCTCGCGAGCTCGACGATCCCGTCAGGAAGTTGAAAAACTTCCTTGGGGGTTTCTTGGGGGGGAAAAATATTCACCCCGCCAAAACGACCCAGTTGGTCACGAGGGTCTTCCAGGGGAAGTATCTCCTCGGGAATGACTTCTGGGAGGTTTTCCTTCCGGCGGTCGCTAAGGCGTGGGGGAATGGATTTTACATCCTCCACAACGAGGCAAACCCGAAAGAGGTATTCTTGAAGGCTCCGACCGAGGAGCTCGAGAAGTTTCTCTTCGGGCAGGATGGGGTGGTCGTTGCGACGACCGCTCAGGTTGCTGAGAACAAAGACGAGCGTTTGCCCGCTTGGCTCTGCGTCAAGGCGGGTCAGGTTCTCGACGCGGTAATCGCGCTCGACGATACCGCTCGTGGCGACGGTCTTGACGAGCACACCGAAAAGCTCGTCGAAAACCTCCTCGAGGCCCTTGAGGCGAAAAACGCCCCCGATTGGGTGATCGAGAAGGGGTGCGAAATCTTCCCGCCCTCTTCCGAAGAAGAGGAATGCGGGCGCAAGATGGTTGATCCGAAGTGGTCGGGCAACCACGCCTTTGCCGAGAAGCTCGGCACAATCAACTAACAAACTCCCCGTTCCGCAAGGGCTCGCAAGAGCCCAAAGCGGAACGGGGCGTTTTCTTTTTCTTTTTAATTTTCAATTTTAACCCACTAATTACTAGTACTTATATAATTTTTAATTTAAAATTTTCAATTTCCAACGTAAAGTTGCGTGGCAACAACGTTGCTTTACGCAATAAATTTTCAATGATTCAATTTTCAATTTAAAATTTTTAAATAAGCTTATTCCTTTCCCATCTCCCATTCGCTATGATTCGCATGTATTAGTGTGATTAGTGGGTTACTTTCTAAACTTTTTAACTTTCTAACTCTATATTCGTGTCATTCGAATACATTCGCCCGCCTGCAACGCGTATGCGATAGCATTGCGGGCAGGTGTATTGGTGTCGTGTATGAACTTTCTAACTTGCGCCTTTTTAACTTTTAAATTCTCTATATCTAATTCACAGTTTGATTTTTGGTCTATTGTGATAAACTTTGTTTATGAATAACTTTATAATTTATTTTTCAATTTGGATAATACTCGTACCTTTCTTTGGTATTCCAAACGTTTGGAGAAATTACATTATTTCTTTGTCTGGTTTTATATTATTTTGTATTTATATCTATCCCATAATTCTAAAAAAAGTTAGTGTAAAACCACCAACAAGAAAGCCTCGAGCAAAAATAGTTACACCAAAAGAAGTATCAACTAGTTCGTCTAGCATAGAGACTGTGCCAGAAGAATCTGCTATTCCATCTATCAAAAAAGATGATTTGAAATTTACCAAAATAGCAGAAGATACTTCAAAAAATGACAATCAACAATAGAGGCAGAATCTTTGGTTTTTTCATTGGGGGCGGAGCTCTTGTTGCTTTTGTTTTTTCTTTTTTAATGCCATCATCTGTTTCTTTCGAAAATAATGAGGGAGATAATCCAAATCAGGAAGTCCTTGATTCGACAGAATCGCTACAAAAAAAAGAGGTTAAACACATAAAAACTCCTGAACCACTCAAGGCGATTTATATGACCCAGTGTGTCGTTGCAACTCCTAGCATTAGAGAGAGGTTGGTAAAATTGATAGAAGAGACCGAATTAAACGCTATAGTAATTGATGTCAAAGATTATACGGGCACAGTGGCATTTGATACGGGCATAGAATCAATAGACAAGTTGGATGGTACAGGTTGCAAAACTAAAGATCTGGAGGAATTTCTGGAGTATCTCTATGACAAAAATATTTATAGAATTGCTCGTTTGACCGTATTTCAAGATCCTCTTTACAGCAGAACTTATCCTGAGTATGCTGTCAAAAGAAAATCAGATGGGGCGGTTTGGAAAGATCGTAAAGGACTTTCGTTTGTGGATGTCGGAGCGAAACCATTTTGGGATTACACGATAGATATTGCTAAGTCATCGTACGCGATTGGGTTTGATGAAATAAATTTTGATTACATTCGTTTTCCATCAGATGGAAATATGGAAGATATATATTTCTCACATACCGGAAGTACCACCAAGAGGGAAATGCTCCGACAATTTTTTGAGTATTTAGACAACTCGCTTCATGATAGCGGTATTGTCACATCAGCTGATTTGTTTGGTATGACGACTACCAACACAGATGATTTGGGGATAGGGCAAGTTTTGGAATATGCTCTTATGCACTTTGATTTTGTAGCGCCGATGGTTTATCCATCTCACTATCCATCCAAATTTAATGGTTGGCCTGACCCAAACAAAGTTCCATACGAAATCATAGAATTTAGTATGAATGGTGCAATATCAAAACTCAATTTCCTAAAAGAAGAAATTGCTTCAAGTACTCCAAATGCCAAAGTTTTACAAAGGTTGGACAAAAAACAGCTCCGCCCTTGGCTTCAAGATTTTGATTATCCGGTGCCTTATACGACAGAGATGGTTCGCGCTCAAATCCAAGCGACATATGATGTTGGACTCACGTCGTGGATGCTCTGGGATCCAAGTAACAAGTATACTCGGGAAGCACTTTTGGGGAATTAACCTAATTGCTCTAATTAAACTAATTGACCTAAGAAATGAATAAGATCAAAAACACCAATCATAAGGAATTGGACTGAGTAAAAACAAAAAGTTTAGAATTTAAAATTTTGAAAATTTGGCTCTGTGTTTTCAAAAAATATGTCTTTTAAACAGAAAATAATTAAATTAGTGACTCCTATACTACTTCCAGTTGTTAAATTGTATTGGCGCGTTTTCAAACCGGAAACTTTTGGAGTAAAAGTGATAATAGAAAACGAAGGTAAATTTTTGTATGTAATAAACGATTATGGTAAAAGGAGTATAACTTTTCCTGGCGGAAGGATGGAAAAGGGTGAGACACCAGAACAAACAGGAATTAGAGAAATAAAAGAGGAGGTCGGTCTTGATATTTGTGATTTGAAATTTATAACAAAAATTCTATCAACTGAAGAGGGCAAAAAAGACAATATTTATATTTATTACGCAAAAAGCGACACAGATAATTTGGTGGTAGATGAATTTGAAATAGCCGAAGCATCTTGGTTTACAAAAAATAACCCGCCCAAATTTGGCAAACTATCTCAAGAAATTTGGAATATTTTTCTTAGTAATACTTATTAATTTATATATTGGGGTTTGTTTAGAACAATTAGATTAATTTATTATCAAGTTGTATAATTGAATTGATGGAAGGAAACAACATTACTTATTTCGCCGAAACAGATGCTCGCAACAAGCGAGTCAAGTTTGGCATAAAAGACACAGATCGACTTCGCCACATCTACTCTATAGGAAAAACTGGAATGGGTAAGTCTACAATGCTTGAGAATATGGCGATTCAAGATATTCAGAATGGCAATGGTATGGCTTTCCTTGATCCGCACGGCAAGACGGCAGATTTGCTTTTGGATTATATCCCGGAAGAGAGAATGAAAGATGTAATATATTTTGCACCTTTTGATACGGAGTATCCGATTTCTTTTAATGTGATGGAGGATGTTGGACCTATGCGAAGACACCTTGTTCTCTCTGGTCTTATGAGTGCTTTTGAAAAAGTTTTCGGAGAAGAAAGTTTTTCAGACAGAATGCAGTATATATTGCAAAATACAATCCTAGCCCTACTTGAATATCCGGGGGCTACTCTTCTTGGTATAAACAAAATGCTCTCGGACAAAGCATATCGAAACAAAGTTGTGGCAAACGTGACTGACCCATCAGTCAAAGATTATTGGACAAAAGAATTCGCCGGTTATACCGATAGGTTTGCCGCCGAAGCAGTCCCCGCAATCCAAAACAAAGTTGGACAATTTACATCAAATCCTTTGATTCGAAATATAATTGGTCAATCTAAGTCTTCTTTTGATATCAGAAAGATAATGGATGAGAAAAAGATTTTGGTAGTAAACCTTTCAAAGGGTTTGGTGGGGGAGAGCAATGCCAATCTCTTGGGTTCTATGCTTGTAACCAAAATTTATCTCTCTGCTATGTCTCGCGCCGATATGCCAGAAACTGAACTAAAAAAATTACCAAGTTTCTACCTTTATGTTGATGAATTTCAATCTTTTGCCAACAAGAGTTTTGCAGACATATTATCTGAAGCCAGAAAATACAAACTCAGTTTAAATATTACCCACCAATACATAGAACAAATGGCAGAAGAGGTGAGGGCTGCCGTTTTTGGTAACGTGGGCACTATGATTTCTTTTAGGGTTGGTTCGTATGATGCGGAAATATTAGAAAAAGAGTTTGCTCCAGTTTTTACAGCTGAAGATATGGTCAATCTGGGATTTGTACAGATCTACTTAAAATTGATGATAGACGGAGTCGCCTCGTCACCGTTTTCTGCTACAACTCTTGCTCCAATTCCAAAACCAGAAATTTCTATCAAAGACAAAGTAGTAGAAATTTCTCGTGCTTATTATGCAAATCCAAAAGCGGAGGTGGAGAAGAAAATTCAAGAATGGCACAGCGCTGATAATGGTGAGCAAAAAAGCGGAAGCGGAAACGAAAACGGAAATGATAAAACAAAAGGAAACAAACAGAGTGATTCAAATGAGTATAAGAATAGTTCTGACCGAGGTGGCAAATCGGGAAAATCAAAAAATGAAGATGAAAGAAAAGATAGAAATGGGACAGATGTTAGTAAAGAAAGTAAAGAAAGAATAAAAGAAAACGAAGTTGCACAAAAAGTAAAGGCAGAAGAAAAAAAAGAGAATCAGAAAGGAAATACTTTACTTAAAGAAGCAATAGCAAAAGCGCTTCAAGAAAAAAACGGCAATTCGAATGCGCAAGTTTCTGCTTCCGCATTCCAAAACAATAACAATGAAGCGGGTAAAAAGGAGGAGAAAATCTCGCTAGCTTTGTTAAAAAATGGAGATAAAAATAAAAACAAAGAAGCAAAACCTGAGAATATAAATGCGCTGAGAGAAGCGTTGAGTAAAATTCAAAATTCTAAATCCGAAACCCGAAACAAATCAGAAATTCTAAATTCGGAAATAAAAAACAAGATGGAGAACGAAAAGGAAGCTGAGAGCTTAGAGGTAAAAGGTGATAGTAAAGAAAAAAAGCAAGAAAATCCCAATCTTGAACCTCCAACCTCCAAGCCTAAACCTTCGGCCTCTAAGCACACCAAAGAAATCCCAGAAGAAGAATTGAGGAAAATTTTGAAGGGAGAATAAAGAAAAAGTACTCTAATTACTAATTAATCTAATTTCTAAAAAATACCCCAAAACACACAGGGTAGCCCTGTGTGATTGAAAGTGTTGAAAAATAACGACAAAAATCTACACAGGTCTACCCTGTGTGTTTTGTGTTGGGTTAATTGAAAATTGAAAATTGGAAATTGAAAATTATGAATGGGTGGGTTCAAAATTGAAAATTGAAAATTGTGAGATAAACGGGGTGAATGGAGTTTGCTGTGGCTGAATATATAAAAATATGATATAATAAAGTAATGAGTAATGTGACTATATCCAAAAAAGAATACAAAGAACTAAAAGAGCAATCAAAAGCTTACAAGAAAATAGCAACTAAACTTTTTTCTGCTGTTGTCAAAAGCTCTACTGAAGACGTTGTTGCTGATTTTAAAAAAACAGGTCTTTATTCCAAAGAATTTATTATAGATCTGCAAAAAGGTTTAGAAAAATCAAGTTATAGTAGATAGTTATGCAGATAAAACCTCTTAGAAAAGAATTAATTACCTATCTAAAGAAAAGAAATTTGTTTACAAAGTGGATAAAAAGGTCCACTTTGTTTGTAGAAAATCATAAACATCCCTCATTGAATTTTGAGCTACTTGAGCCAAAGTGGAGAGGTATATTTTCTTTTCGTTTAGATAGAAAATACAGAGCCCTATGTTTTGTTGATAAAAATGGAGAGATGGAAGTTTTTCAAATTACGAATCATTACAAATAAACTAAAAACATCCAAGGGCTACCCTTGGATGTTTTTGGTGTTGAAAAATAAGGGTAAAACTCTTCCAAGGGTAGCCCTTGGATAATTGGATAAGGGGGAGTGTTTTTGATATGCTTAATGCTGTGGAACAATCAAAAAAAATACTCATATTTTCAACGGCATATTACCCATTTGTGGGTGGGGCAGAGGTGGCGGTCAAAGAAATAACAGACAGGATTTCAGATCTACAGTTTGATATGATTACAGCGCGATTTGATAGGAAACTCCCAAAATTTGAAAAAATAGGGAATGTTTCTGTTTATAGAGTTGGATCTGGTTTCAAAACTTTGGATAAAATATTGCTCCCTTTTTGGGGCGCATTAAAAACACTAAAATTAAATAATATAAATCATTATGATTTTTATTGGTGCATTATGGCGACCTTTGCTTCTGGGGGGGCTTATATTGCAAATATTTTTTCTAAACATAAAGTACCAATAATTTTAAACCTCCAAGAAGGTGATTCAGAAGAACATTTTGCCAAACGTTGGTTTGGTCTCATCAATTTTTCTTGGAAGATGGCTCTCAAAAGAACTTATCATCTTACAGTGCTTAGCCAGTTTCTAAAAGATAGGGCGGAAAGGTTTGGGTATGAGGGGAAAGTGAGCATAATTCCGAATGGAGTAGATGTGGATAAATTTGAGGTACGAAATACGAGTTACGAAGAACGAGAAAAAATCAGAAAGGAAATGGGAATGGAAGAAAATGATGTTGCGCTTGTGACATCGTCGAGGTTGGTGAAGAAAAATGGGGTGGGAGATGTGATAGATGCTTTAAAATTTTTACCGGACAATGTTAAATTTGTGATTTTGGGATCTGGGTCTCTAGAGGAGGCATTAAAACAAAAAGTTCTAAGCTCCAATCTCCAAGCTCGAATCTGTTTTTTGGGATTTGTTTCTCACAATGAACTTCCAAAATATTTGAAATCTTGTGATATCTTTATAAGACCATCACTTTCTGAAGGTTTCGGCATTTCGTTTGTTGAAGCGATGGCTTGTAAAATTCCTGTGATTGCAACACCAGTTGGTGGTATACCAGATTTTCTCGTAGATCTCGCGAAGCCACTGCAAAGTGGTATAGAAGTGCAAACTGGATACTTTTGTGAACCAGAAAATCCAGAGAGTATTGCGAAAACTGTCAATAGAGTTTTGAATGATTCAAACAGAAACCAAGTTGTAGAAAATGCTTTTAATATGGTAAAACAAAAATACAATTGGGATTTGATAGCTGAACAAATGAAAGAAGTCTTTATTAATTTTTAAAAAATATATAATGAAAAAAACTGTATTAGTAACTGGTTGTGCTGGTTTTATAGGAAGTAATTTTTGTAACCAATTTATAAAAAAATATCCTGAAATAGATATTGTTGGAGTTGATGATCTATCCAGTGGGAGAAAGAGTGAAGTGAATAAAAAAATAATATTTTATAAAATATCAATTACTGATGATAAGAAAATAGATAAAATATTTGCAAATCATAAGCCGGATTTCATTTTTCATTTTGCCGCCATACCAAGAGTTTCTTTTTCGGTAGAGAATCCATCAAAGACTACTTTCGCTAATGTGTATGGAACAGTTATGATTCTAGAAAAGGCGGTAAAGTATGGTTGTAAGAGGTTTATACTCTCTTCTTCTTCGTCTGTATATGGAGGCGCAAAAAAAATGCCTACAAAAGAATCAGAAAATTTTCCTGATCCGAAATCTCCATATGCAGGTCAAAAATATTCAGATGAAATATTCTGTAAGATATTTGCTAGTCTATTTGATTTAGACACGGTTTGCCTTAGATATTTTAATGTTTATGGTCCTGGGCAGTACGGCGACTCGGCCTATTCTACCGTTATCTCTGCTTGGTTAGAATCTATATATTTTCCAAATAATAAAAAAGCCTTTATTGAAGGCAACGGTAAGCAATCTAGAGATTTTTGTTATGTAGATAATGTTGTTTCTGCAAATATGTTAGCAATGGAATCTAAAAGTAAATTAAATGGTGAAGTATTTAATGTTGCTCACGGAGAAAGGGTGTCTGTAAATATGGTCAAGAAGTTAATTGAAAAATATACTAACAAAAAGATACTTTTAGAAAAAAGACCACCAAGAAAAGGAGATGTTTTGCATACGTATGCAGATATATCAAAAGCAGAAAAAATACTAAAATATAAACCAAAAATTAAATTTGAAGAAGGTTTAATTAAAACCATAGAATGGTTTGAAAATAGAAAAAAATAATGGAAAGAAAAAAAATATTATTAACAACAGGTATTTACCCACCAAAAATTGGAGGACCTGCACAATATGCCAAAAACCTAAAGTTAGCTTTAGAAAATTTAGGACATCAGGTTCGGGTAGAAACCTATACAATAGAAGATAAGTTGCCAACTGGTATAAGGCACTTTTTTTTCTTTCTTAAAATTATAAGAAAAATAATTTGGTGTGATTATGTGGTTTCGTTAGATACGTTTAGTGTCGGACTACCCACGGTGTTTGCCTCAAAAATTTTTAATAAAAAAAGTTTGATAAGGACCGGTGGAGATTTCCTCTGGGAGCAATATTCTGAGAGAACAAAAAAGAAAGTCTTGCTCCGAAACTTTTATAAAACAGAAAAAAATTATTTTACCCAAAAGGAAAAAGTAGTTTTCAAACTTACAAATTGGACTTTGAAAAATGTTTCAACATTGATATTTTCAACTGATTGGCAAAGGAATATATTTTTGGAAGCATACAAAATAGATAAAAATAAAACAGGGATAATAGAGAACTGTTATGGTCCCAAAGAATCAGATTATGATTTTGACTCAAAAGAGTTTGTTGCTTCAGCTCGAAATTTGAGCTGGAAAAACTTCGATATTCTAGAGGAAGTTTTTAATGAAATAAAAAAAGATTATCAAGATGTATTTCTTTTTAAACAAGATCTTAAATATAATGAATTTATGCAGAAAATGTCTAGAGCATATGCTGTTATTCTGGTTTCTCTGGGTGATATAAGTCCAAATATGATAATGGATGCTATAAGATTAAACAGGCCGTTTATTTGTACCAAAGAAGTGGGAATTTACGATAGGATAAAAGATGCTGGGACTTTTGTTGATCCATTAGATAAAGGTGAAATAAAGGAAGCTGTGCAAAATTTACTTACTGAAGATGGTTATAAGAAAGCAAAAGAAAAAGTAAGAAATTTTAATTTTGTGCATACTTGGGATCAGATAGCAGAGGAATTTGTTGATATATATAAAAAAATATGAAAGTAATCTCAATAGGAACAGACAGGAAATTGTTTGAAGAGGATTCTGCGGTGAGGAAGAGGGCGATTGAGTATGGGCGTCTTTTTGAAAAGCTACATATTGTAGTCTTTTCAAAAAAAAATTTCCAAATTACAAATTCCAAATTACAAACAAATCCAAAATCAAAAATCCAAAGTTTCAAAATAGGGGAAAACATTACTGTTTATCCGACTAATTCAAGGAACAAACTTTTTTACATCATTGATGCGCTTTTAATCATTAAAAAAATAATTAAAAATTCTAAATTAAAAATTAAAAATTCACGAAATGACTATGTCATTTCGTGCCAGGATCCTTTCGAAACCGGCATTGTTGGCGCATTTATAAAGTTGATATATGGTCTACCGCTACACATTCAAATTCACACTGACTTAGGACACAAATATTTTAAGGAATCATCACACTTAAACAAAATTAGGTTTATGATGTCGGAATTTACTTTGAAATATTCTGACAGGGTGAGAGTTGTTTCAGAAAGAATCAAAAAGTCGATACAAGCTTTTTCAAATAATATTGATGTTTTGCCTATAAAGATGGAAGTTTCCCAAGGTCTCTCCTTAGAAAATAGGGACCTCAAGGAGAAACCTTTTAAAAAGCCGTTTCCTTTTACATTGATTATGGTTTGTCGCTTAGAAAAGGAGAAGAATATTGAAACTGTTTTGAATGCAATTAAAAAATTAAATAATAAAGATATTGGACTGTGTTTGGTGGGGGATGGAAGCCAAAGGACAAGTTTGAAGAACTTGTCCAGAATCTTGAATCTTGAATCTAGAATCTTGTTCGTGGGTTGGCAGGATGATTTGGAGCAGTATTACAAAATGGCAGATGCTTTTGTTTCTGCTTCATATTATGAGGGTTATGGTGTTTCAACTGTTGAAGCAGGTTACCATTGCTTGCCTTTGATTTTGTCCGACACAGGTATAGCAGGGGACGTATTTAAAAACGATTCTGCTTTGGTTTGTGATGCTATGGACTCAGATTGTTTCAGTCGAAATATTTTAAAAATTTATGAGGATAAAAATTTGGCTCAAAAAATGGGAGAGGTTGCCAGAGAATCAGCTCAAAAGCATATAGCTCTATTAAGTGATTATTATAAAAAATATGCAGATTCTGTAATCAAAACGGCATATAATTACCAAAAGAAGAATTTTATAAGTAGAGTTATTGAATTTAAAAAAATTGCATTTAACTCGATTATTTTTGTCAGATATTTCTTGTGCGGAATAACCGCAGCTGGTTTCAATATAGTTGTGCTATATTTATTTACAGATATTTTCGGTATTTGGTATCTATACTCGTCAATAATAGCTTTTATTTTGGCTCTGATACTAAGTTTTGTTTTGCAAAAATTTGTTGTATTCAATGATGGAAACACTAATGGTATGCACAAACAATTTTCAATGTTTACTGCGGTCGCCACTTTGAGCATTGTTACAAATACTGTTTTAGTTTTTGTATTCACTGATATTCTGGGTTTTTGGTATATTTTATCTCAACTATTTGCTGGTTTTTTTGTAATGATTCAAAACTTTCTACTCTACAAATATTTTATCTTCAATTACAAGACCGATGCTAATATGCAAACCGATGCGAATGATGCTAACAAGAAATTGTAATGATGCTAATATCCCGCTACCGTTAGATTGGTTTAGAATTAAGAATATAGATATGTTAATATACCGATATTAATGAAAGTAAATAATAAAAATATTGCTTATATAGATGGCGCAAATTTACACAATGCAATTGTGGAATTAGGTTGGAAAATGGACTATAAAAAATTTAGAGTGTGGTTGAGCGATAAGTATGGTGCAGAGAAAGCATATATTTTTATTGGATATATGAGTAAATATGAGCCACTTTATAAAATTTTAAAAGAAAGTGGATACAAACTTATTTTTAAGGAAGTTGTTTACGGTGAAGCCGGAAAGCCAAAAGGTAATTGTGATGCGGATTTAGTATTAAAAGTCGTTAGTGATATTTTTGAAAGTGATGTAGGTAAAATAATTTTGGTTTCTAGTGATGGCGATTATTCAAGTTTGGTTAAATTTCTTATGAAAAAGGATAAATTACTCGCTGTGTTGTCCCCAAGCTTGCCTTATAAATGCTCTATTTTGTTAAAGAAAACTGGAGCTAAAATAGCTTATTTAAATGATCAAAAAAATATTCTTAGAAAATAAAAAAGCCCCCAGCAAAGACGAAACAATGCAAGGGTCTTTTTTGTGGTGATACTATAATTATAGCTACTATGTATAATATGTCAAGGTTTATTGTGGATATTAAAATAATAAATTTTCATAATAAATGAAATTACTAATAGTAACTCAAAAGGTAGATATAAATGACCCAATTTTAGGCTTTTTCCACGGCTGGGTAATTGAGTTTGCTAAAAAATTTGAGCAGGTAACTGTAATTTGCCTCGAAGAGGGAAAGCATAGCTTACCTGAAAATGTAAGGGTTTACTCATTAGGTAAAGAAAGGTTTGAAAATTCCAACATTGAAAATTCATTAAAAATTAAAAATTCTAAATTAAAAATTTTTCGACGCCTCAAATATATCTCAAATTTCTATAAATATATTTGGCGAGAAAGAAAAAATTACGATTCTGTCTTTGTTCATATGAATCCAGAGTATATATTTTTTGGTGGACTTTTTTGGAGGTTGTTAGGAAAGAAAATATTACTTTGGTATATTCACCCAAAATCAAGTATGTATTTGTGGTTCTCAAGAATTTTTGTGCACAGAATACTTACAGCAAGTAAATCAACATTTCCGTTGCCATCAAAAAAAGTATTTGCCGTAGGTCATGGAATTGATACGGACAAATTCAAAATGGTTGAAGGTGTAAGGACTAATAAACCAAAAAATTCAATTATTTTTGTTGGTAGAATCTCTAAAATAAAAAATATAGACGTTTTTGTCGAAGCATTAAAGGTTTTAGATAGAGATAATTTTTCTTTTACTGCTAGCATTGTGGGTGGTGCGGATATGGGCAAAAAAGAGTATTTGCTATCACTCAAAGGGCAGGCAAAAGAGTTAGAAACAAAAGGGAAAATTAAATTTATTGGT
>JASNZL010000006.1:0-72304 GCA_048499675.1 Candidatus Zambryskiibacteriota bacterium | reverse complement strand
TGTCCTGTAATCGCATAAAACCAATCGAAACGAGAGCGTGTCGTATATTATTTCTATCAAACCTTCTATTTTCAGGTATATCAAAAATAAGAACTCGCCATTTTTTATCCCATTTTTTGTTTTTGTTCAATTTATTATTTTCTCCTAAAGAAAAATTTTTGAGCATATAAATTTTCCCTTTTTGGGTTATTCTTATTTCTCCTTTCTTGTATTCCAACATCCCTTTTTTAATCAAAGAGTCCTTGGATCTTTTTATTGACTCTGTTTGTCGTGGGTGAGTAACCACTCCCATTTTTTTCATTGCTGATAGAATATTTGGGGCTAGTGCGGCAATTCCAATAAAACCCGCTAATTTTACAGTTTCTAAAATAATTTTTTGTATATTTGCTTTCTTTGCTCTTTTTTCTAACTTCATAATATTAATAATAATACACTATTATCAGACGGTCGTCAGTAAATAGTGTATAAGGAATGTTGTGTAATTATTAGAATATAAGTGGTAAAATAAAAATATGAAATCTAATGAAAGAAAAATTGCAATGACTGATTTGGAGACAAGTGGCGATGTGTTTGGTGTGCACGAAATTTTGGAAATTGGACTTGTTGTTTTTGACCAAAAAACTTTTGAAATAGTTGATAAATATGAAGTCAAAATAAAACCTCATAACATAGTGAATGCTGTTCCGGCAGCTCTGGAAAGAAATGGTTATAATGAAAAGGATTGGCAAAATGCAGTAGAATTAGAAGAAGGTTTAAAAATATACGCAGAAAAGACAAAAGATTGCATTTTTTGTGCATACAATGCTACTTTTGATTGGGGTTTTGTAAACGACGCATTCAGAAGAACTGGGGTAAAAAATGAAATGGATTATCACCGATTAGATTTGCTTACTTTGGCATGGGAGAGAGGTTTGAAAAATGAGAAAAGTTGGAGTTTAAAAACGGCTTGTGTTTTGTTTGGGGTTCCACCGGAACCAGACGTACATGGCGCTTTGAATGGGGCAATGACGGCGTATGTACTATTCAGAAAATTAAAAATGTAAAAGTCAAAATGAAAAATTACACCCACCAATCGCACGAATTCATACGAATCATAACGAATATATAATTAGTAAAATTAGCGAACATTAGTAATTAGTGGGTAAAATCATGAAAAGAAATATAAATTTTTTGTATGAAATAGGAACGCTCAAAAGAGTTGAAAGGGCTTGGCAACAAGTTATTACAACAAAAGTTTCTAATGTTGCAGAACATATTTTTAGGGTCGTAATGATTGCTTGGATTATAGCCAAAGAGGAAAAAGCAGATGTAGATAAAGTGCTCAAAATAGCTCTAATCCACGATATGGCAGAATCAAGAACGGGTGATATTGCTTTTATGCATAGAGATTATGTAAAAAGAGATGAAGATTTAGCAGAAGAACATATATTTAAAGAAACTTCACTTCAAAAAGATGCAAAAGAGCTACTCTTGGAATATTCAAAAAGAGAATCATTAGAAGCCAAAATTGTTAAAGATGCAGACAATATAGACGTTGATTTGGAACTTAAAGAGCTTGCTTTGGTAAAAGATGAGACAGCAATAAGAATGGCAAAGGAACACAGGCCTGTGGTTAGAAGTAAAAAGTTATATACTAAAACTGCAAAGAAAATGTGGGATGAGATTCAAAAAATTGATCCAAACGATTGGCATCAGGTACTTACAAACAAATGGATATTTGGAGAGAAGGGTGGGAAATAAAAATATGGATATACAAAGTAAAATAAAAAATTGGATAAAAGATACTCTTAATATAGAGAATGATTTTGTTGTTGAACACCCAGCTGATTTAAAAAATGGTGATTATTCTACAAGTGTGGCAATGGCGTTATCCAAAAGTTTGGGCAAAAATCCGGTAGAAATTGCTAAGGATTTTGCTCAAAAATTAGATGAGAATAAAATTCCAGAGATAGATAGAATAGAGCAAGTGGGAGGATTTATAAACTTTTACTTATCAAAAGAATTTTTTGTCAAAGCAGTTGAAGAGATTTTAGATATGGGTGAGAAGGTTGGAGAGAATGATTTATACAAGGATCAAAAAATAATTATTGAATATACAGATCCTAATCCATTTAAAGAGTTTCATATAGGGCACCTAATGAGTAATTCCATAGGGGAATCAATTTCAAGAATTATAGAAGTTGGTGGATCAAAAATAAAAAGGCTTTCTTATGGTGGAGATGTAGGGTTACATGTTGCCAAAGCTATTTTCGCTGTCTTAGAAAATGAAGACGAGGTAGAGAAAATAAAAAAACTTGGTGATAGGGAGCAAATCAAATTCTGGGCTGATTGTTATGTGTTGGGTAATAAAAAATATGAAGAAGAATTGGTATCAAAACAAAAAATAGATGATTTGAATAAAGTAATTTTTGAAAAATCAGACAAAAATATAAACGACCTATATGATTGGGGCAGAGAAGTCAGCATAAAATATTTTATTTTTATGTTTGAAAGATTAGATACTCATTTTGATAAAAATATTTGGGAAAGTGAGGTTACAAAAGATGCGATGGAAGCAGTAAAACAAGGTTTGAAAATGGGTGTCTTGGAAGAAAGTGAAGGGGCTATAATTTTTAGAGGAGAAAATCACAGTTTGCATACCAGAGTTTTTGTAAATTCAAAGGGTGTGCCACTTTATGAAGCAAAAGAATTGGGTTTGGGTATAAAAAAATATGAAGATTATACTTTCGATAAATCTATAGTAATCACAGGGAATGAGCAAAACGAATATTTCAAAGTTGTACTCAAAGCTACAGAACTTATAAAACCTGAAGTTGCTTCGAAAACTGTTCATCGAGGACACGGAATGTTAAGATTTGCTTCTGGTAAAATGTCGTCCAGAAAGGGTAATGTGATTACTGCCGAAGATTTACTGGAACAAGTCATAAATAAAATTTTTGAAAAAATAAAAGACCGAGAATTTTCTAACGAAGAAAAAGAAAATATAGCTGAAGTTGTCGCAATTGGAGCTATCAAATATTCAATACTCCGACAGGCGATAGGGGGAGATATTATTTTTGATTTTGATAAATCAATTTCTTTTGAAGGAGATTCGGGGCCGTATCTCCAATACACAGCTGTAAGGGCAAAATCTGTGCTCGAAAAGGCAAAATTCGAAATCCGAAATTCGAAATCCGAAATAAATTCAAAATTCAAAATTCAAAACTGGGAAACAACAGAGTTGGAGAGATTGCTCTATCGTTTTGAAGAGGTAGTAGAGAGAGCGGGGAAAGAATACGCTCCGCACCACATTGTCACTTATCTTACAGAGCTTGCGGGCGCTTTTAATGCTTTTTATGCAAAAGAGAAAATAGTGGATGAAAGTGACCCGACTTCGCCTTACAAAATTGCCCTTACTCAAGCCGTCGCTCATATTCTTAAATCTGGTCTTAATTTACTGGGCATCAAAGTCCCTGAGAGAATGTGATTTTGTTACTGAAAAATCATCCTGAATCAGAAAATAACTAGAGTTATTTTCCGACGAAGGGTGGTTTGACAGATGGTTTGAAGTAAGTAGTATTTTTATCGGAGGCTTTTTTCATGTATCAGTATCAGCTTGGTGCAAACGTTGGAATAAGTCCCTCTGTCCACAGGGAACTAAACGATGTGGTTGGTCGAATGACTAATAACCGAGTGTCAGGATGGGAAGGTAATTACAATATTACTCTAGGTCTCGATGGTAAGATCGATGCTCAAGCAACAGAACAGAACAATCAAGGGCTGAGCTTTGAGACCGGAATCACAAAAAAATTGGCCTTTCTGCCTACCCCTGTATGGGTTCATGATTCCGAGCAGAAGGGACTCATCTGCTTCGTTTATGAAATCGAAGGCTATATGAGTGAGTGGTGGAAGCAATTCGCTCGTCGCTTGTGATAGCCTTGACCTTTCGTGGTTGGTTAGAAGGCGGTTTGATTGGCGGTTGGGGTATGTGCCCCGACCGCCATTTTGTTTATATAAATATTTCCAATGGAGTACATCGCATAAATTTTAAAAATATATATAATCTATAGGTCTAATTCGTACGAATAGGTAAATAGAATCTTTTAGCGTTCTTGTATGTCAATGTCGCGCCTTGACATATCGTTCTACAATACCAAAATTAGTGAGCGGGCACACCCATGCCATCAATTTTGGTATATTACATATTGCAACATAGTAGACTTGCTTGTAATAAAATAGGTCGTTAATCTTGAAAATTAGAGGGGTAGAGAAATATTCGTCTTGCAATAATACCAAAATTAGTGAGCGGGTTGACCCAGTAGTGAATTTTGGCATTGAGCTCCGCTCATGCACTTCGTGCTATGCCAAAATCTACTACTGGGTTGACAATATATCGTTATTTGATAGTATGTAACCCAAGCTCGGTGCGGGCTTTTAATTTGATTATTTTATGTCAAGATCACTAAAAAAGGGTCCATATGTGGACGAAAGAGTGCTTAAAAAAGTA
Source organism: Candidatus Zambryskiibacteriota bacterium (assembly GCA_048499675.1). Taxonomy (GTDB): domain Bacteria; phylum Patescibacteriota; class Minisyncoccia; order Phycocordibacterales; family WO2-35-19; genus JASNZL01. The sequence continues at coordinate 67,818 of JASNZL010000006.1, read as the reverse complement.
TTAAATAAGAAACCAACTGAAACTGGTGTTATTAAGACTTGGTCAAGAGCATGTGTTATCTCACCAGAAATGGTTGGATTTACTTTTGGTGTACACAATGGCAAAGATCACATAGAAGTCTTCTGCACAGAGGATATGGTTGGACACAGACTCGGTGAATTCTCTCTTACTCGTAAATTCAATAAACACGGAGGTAAAATGCAAAAAGAATTAGAGGCAAAGAAGAAGGAAGCTGAAATTTCAGCAGCAAAAGCAGCTAAAGCAACAGTGGATACTAAGAAAAAGTAATTTTCAATTATTAATTTAAAATTTACAATAAATTTACAATGTCCCAATTTAAAATTGAAAATTAAAACATTTAATGAAAATTGAAAATTCTAAATTAAAAATTTTATGACAGAGGTAACAGCACAACTAAATAGCTACAGACAATCACCAAGAAAAGTTCGTTTGGTGGCTGGTTTGATTAGAGGCAAAAAAGTAGCTGATGCTAAAAATAAACTAGGTTTTACAACAAAAAGAGCTGTAAATCCTCTACACAAGCTTCTTAATTCTGCAATAGCTAATGCAAAAAATCTTGGTTTGGAAGTAGATAATCTTTTTATAAAATCAATTACAGTTGATGGGGGTCAGATTTTATACAGAAGAATGCCTGTTTCCCGTGGTTCTGCTCATCCAATAAGAAAGAGAACTTCACACGTTACTTTAGTTTTGACTGAAAAAGTAGCAAAAGCAACAAAGGTGGCAAAAGTAGAAAAAGAAGAAAAAAAGAAAGTTGCAAACAATAACAAAAAATAATTTTAAATATTGAATTTAATATGACACACACAGTACACCCATATTCACATAGATTAGGAATAATTAGAGATTGGAGATCTCGCTGGTTTGGTGTAAAAGCAGGCTATAGAGAAAGCCTAAAAGGAGATGTTTTGATATATGGATATCTAAGAAAAAGATTAAAGGGTGCCTATGTTAATTCAATAGAAATAGAAAGAAGCTCAAAGATATTTCGAATAATTATTGAGTCATCAAGACCGGGTATGATTATAGGAAGGAGTGGTGACGGAATGAATAAACTTCGAGATGACATAATGAAGTTTATGAGAAAAAATAAACTTGTTTTGAGTGGAGAACTAAAAATAGATATAAAAGAGGTTAAATCTCCAGAATCAAGTGCGATGATTGCCGCTCAAATGATTGCGGAAGGGCTAGAAAAGAGAATGCCTTTTAGAAGAGTGGTAAAACAAATGATAGAAAAAGCGTATGCAAATAGAGATGTAAAAGGTGTAAAGGTCACACTATCGGGAATTATGGGAGGCTCAAATATGGCAAGAGTTGAAACAAAAAAGACTGGAAGAATACCACTCCAAACCTTGAGAGCTGATATTGACTATGCTTTTTATGAAGCTATTTTGCCTTTAGGCAAAATAGGGATAAAGGTCTGGATTTACAAGGGTGAAATTTTTGCAAAGCAAAAATAAAAATAAATTTCTAATTATTCTAATTAACCTTATTAACCTAAATAAACCCCAATGAAAAATTCCCAAATTAGAGCAATTAGAAATTAGGTTAATTAGATTAATTTAAAAAATATGTTATTCCCAAAAAAGGTAAAACACAGAAAATGGCAAACAATGAGAAAGAACCCAACAAAAGTTGGGCCTGCTACTCGTGGGATTACTGTTGCCTTTGGTTCATATGGTTTAAAAGCTATGACACCTGGGAGAATTACCTCAAATCAAATTGAAGCAGCCAGAAAAGCAATTAACAAAGCGGTAGGTAAAACTGGCAGAGTTTGGATTAGAATTTTTCCTGATATGCCTTTTACAAAAAAACCTGCAGAGGTAAAGATGGGTAAAGGAAAGGGTGATTTGGAAGGATATTGTGCTCCGGTTAAGGTTGGTCAGGTTATGTTTGAGGTAGATGGAATCACACAACCAGTGGCCTTTGAAGCTCTTAGAAAAGGCGGAACAAAGATGCCAGTAAAAACAAAAATTGTTGCAAGAGAATAATTTGATTTAAATAAAAAAATGAAAGATTTATTAAAAAAAGATAAAAAGGATTTGGAAAAGGAATTGGGAGAAAAAAATATTTCTTTGCGTGATCTTAGATTTGGTGTAGCTGGTAGCAAGAATAAAAATGTAAAACAATATTCAAATTTAAAAAAAGAAATTGCAAGAATAAAAACTGCATTAAGTCAGAAAAATAAAGAATAAAATGACAAAAGATATAGTAAAAAATAATAGTACAAAAATTTTGAAGACTTTGAGGGGAGTTGTTGTTTCAGATAAAATGACGGATACGGTTGTTGTTGAGGTGACACGATTTGTCAAACATCCGAAATACAAAAAGTATTACAAAATAAATAAAAAATACAAAGCGGACGATAAGGGTAATACAAAAAAGATTGGAGATAAAGTGGAAATAGTGTCTTGCAGTCCGATTTCAAAAGATAAGCATTTTAAGATAGTTGCAAGTTAAAAAGGCGCAAGTAAAAAGTAAAGAACAGAATAACTTTATAAACTTTCAAATATTTAAACTTTAATACTAATTTATGATTCAACCACAAACAATAGTAAAAATAGCGGACAATTCTGGTGCAAAGATCGGCAGAGTATTTAAAGTGCTTGGAAGTTCAAAAAAGAGATATGCAAAAGTGGGTGAACTTGTTAAATTTTCTGTGCAAAAAGCTGAACCAAGAAAAGATATAAAGAAAAAAGCAGTATTGCTAGGACTTGTTGTTAGACAAAAAGCTCCCCTAAGAAGAAAGGATGGTTCATATATTAGATTTGATGAAAATGCAGTTATTGTGGTAGATCAAAAGAAAGGTGAATTGGTACCAAAAGCAGGTCGTATATTCGGTCCGATTCCAAGAGAGATCGCAGAGGCTGGACATCAGGCAATAGTGTCATTGGCACCAGAAGTCATTTAATAAGATACAAATATACGAATGCACACGAATGACACGAATAAGAAATAATAAAATTATCAATTTTCAAATTTTAAACATTAAAACATTGAAAATTTAGTGAAAATTGTAAATTCTAAATTAAAAATTATGCATATTAAGAAAGGGGACAAAGTAAAAGTAATCACAGGAAAGGATAAAGGAAAATCCGGTGCTGTTGTGCGTGCTTTTCCAAAAGAAGAAAGGGTATTGGTTGAGGGGGTAAATATCAAAAAATTGCACAAAAGACCCAGAAAACAAGGCGAAAAAGGTAGAATAGTCGAACAAGCGACACCGGTACATGTATCGAATATAAAGAAAGTCAGTTAATTTCTAATTATGCTAATTACACTAATTATTCTAAAAAATTTATAATGCACAATTTCCAATTAGATCAATTAGAATAATTAGGTTAATTTAAATATCATGAAACTCACAAAACAAAAAGTTAAAGATTCTTATAAGGATTTGAAAGAAAAACTCAATTTAAATAATGTTATGCAAGCGCCAAAAATAATGAAGGTGGTTGTTAATTCTGGAGTCGGCTCTTTTGGTGATAAGAAAAAAATAGAGATAGTTGAGGACAGACTTTCAAAAATTACTGGTCAAAAAGTTTCAAAAAAAGGTGCAAAGAAATCAATCGCTTCATTTAAATCAAGAGAAGGAGATATAGTTGGGGTTGCTGTTACTCTCCGAGGTGAGAAGATGTGGAGCTTTTTGGATAGATTGCTAAACGTGGCTCTTCCAAGAACAAAAGACTTTAGAGGCATATCAATAAATGCTGTTGATGAAATGGGTAACTACACTCTTTCTGTAAAAGAGCACACTGTATTCCCTGAAACAAGTGATGAAGACTTGAAAGACGTATTTGGCTTTGCTGTTACAATCGTCACAAATCTAAAAGATAAAAATAGCGCAACCGAATTTTTCAAGGCACTAAACTTTCCGTTTAAGAAAAGCTAGTAGTTTACTGTTTGTTGTGTTATTCTCAAAAAAGAGCCTAAGGAGGGTTCTTTTTTGAAAATACTCATTGTTGAGGATGAAAAGATGCTCGCAAGATTCTTTCAGGATATTTTTGTGAGTATGGGGCACGAGGTTAGAATTGCTTCCAATCTCAAACAGGCCAAAACAACTCTGAACACAGGTTTTGATGTTGTCGTTTTGGACGGCAACTTTCCAGTTTTTGATAAAGGTGAAGTGGGGACTAATGGTCCGCCTCTTGCCCAAGAAATCAAGGATAAATTTCCGGAGATAAAGGTTATTGGGTTTTCCGCTGACTCAAACCTTTGTTTTGGGGATTTCTTTATCCAAAAAGGATCCGCAGATTCTATAAAAAAACTCCTAAGTATTGTGAAAAAAATTGAAGACGTGGGTTAGTCCGCGTCTTGTTTTTTAATGGGCAATGAATAAACCAATAACTTTTCTTGAACCAGCTTCTAGGAGAGCTCTCTTTGCTTCCTTTAGAGTAGATAGAGTCGTAAACACATCGTCAAATACAATTACGGTCCTGTCTTTTATTTTGGACTCATCCAAAACTTGCATACAGTTTAAAACGTTTTCTAGTCTTTTTTGTTTGCTTAGTTTGGTCTGTCTTTCGGTTTCTTTTGTTTTAAAAAGTATGTCGTATCTGACCTCAAAGTTTTTGTTATTAAGTTTTTCTAGCTCCCTTACTATTTCCTCACATTGATTAAAACCTCTCTCTTTCTTTTCCTTCTTACTCATTGGCATCGGTAATAAAATAGGCAAACTTCCACCAAATAATTCTTTGTCGGAGCTAATAGAAACAATTTCATCAAACAAATATTGTGAAATTATTTTTTTTGCTTTTAAATTATTCTTATATTTTATTGATTTGACTAGACTCTTTGTTATATTGTTTTGATAGTCAAACAGGACGAAAATATCTCTAATATTTGCTTTTGATTTTGGTAATAAATAAAATAAATCACTAGGATCAATTTTTAGGATTTTATCAATCTTTACGTCTTCTGGCACCAAAATATTGAATATGTAGAGTATTAGGTTTGATACAAAATTATACACTGACTTTAAAATATTCATTATGTTATAATTAACAAAAGGCAAAAAGTGCTTTTGTATTGAATTTTACTTCATTTTGTATCAAATTTCATTCCATGTGTTTTGTAGTAGAAAATGGCATTGGAAAGTTTTTGTTCTTTAGATTAAGAATATCTTCATTAATTTAGAAATTATTATGTGTTTTAACTGTAAAAATGGTGCTTTCAAAAGACGATGCCATTTTCCAATAATGGGATGAGTTTTTTTAGTGATTTATTAAAAAGAGAAAATAAGAGTGCTTTAGGAATCGATATAGGTTCTTCTTCTATTAAGATAGTGCAACTGCAAAAAAAAGGTGAAAAAGCGGTTTTGGATACATATGGTGAACTATCCCTCGGTCCTTATGGAGGGGTTTCTATTGGACAATCTACAAATTTAGATACCGATAAAATAACTCAGGCATTAAATGATCTTTTGAACGAAAAAGAGGTAGGTATCACGACAAAAGTATGTGGTCTTGCTATTCCATTTAGAGCAAGTTTACTATCGGTTGTTTCAATGCCAAAAATAGGGGAGAAGGAAATGAATTCTATGGTATCAATAGAGGCTCGTAAATATATTCCAGTTCCGATAGGTGATGTAACAATAGATTGGTCAATTATACCAAAAAGAGAAAACGATGAAGGTGTGGCTAGTATTAGTGACAAAGGTCAAGTAAAGATGGTAGATGTTTTGTTGGTTGCAATTCACAACAATATAATAAATCAATACAAAGAAATAGTTTCGTCTACTACCTTGGATGCAAAATTTTTTGAGATAGAGGTTTTCAGTACAATGCGAGCTGTTCTGGAGGGGGTGAATCATCCAGTTATGATTTTTGACATGGGTGCTTCTACAACAAAATTGTACATAATAGAAAGAGGTTTGGTTTTGTCTTCCCATACAGTAAACAAAGGTTCTCAAGAAATTACCTCAAATATAGCCAGAATTTTAAACGTGGATATAGAAGAAGCGGAAGTTATAAAAAGATCTGTTGGTATGGGCAAGACGTCAAATGGCAATGATCTTAGTGAAGCGGTTTCAATTATAGCTGATACCATTTTTTCAGAAGCAAATAGATTTTTGTTTGATTACCAAAAGAAAACAAATCAAAATGTAAAATCAGTTTTTCTAACAGGGGGAGGTTCTGCTCTAAAGGGTTTCAAGGATTTGGCTTCAGAAAATTTTAAAGTAGAAGTTGTTTCAGGAAATTCTTTTGAAAAAATAGAAGTTCCAGCTTTTCTAGAAGAGATTCTGAGAGCTACTGGCCCAGAATTTACTGTGGCAGCTGGAGTGGCCCTGAGATGTTTGAGGGAGTTATAGTTTTTTGCTAATTTATAAACCTAAGAAGTAATCAACATATATCTTTACAATATTTGTTTGCATTAGATATAATTAATAAGTAATTATGTCTACAAATATTCAATCATCATTCATACCTAAAGACCCTACCAATGAAGAATCCTTTGGTAAAGAAAAACCCAATCTATTAACAACTATTGGTTTGTTGGTTTTTATATTATCAATAGTTTCAGCTGGTGGTCTTTTTGTATATAAAAGAATATTGAACAACAAAAACACAGAACTAAAAGCGTTATTAATAGAATCAGAAAACAGCATAAATCGTGAAGATATAAATGAGGTATTGAGGTTTGATAGAAAATTAAGTTACTCAAAAAATCTAGTAGCAAAACATGAAGTTATAAGCAATTTCCTAAAAGATTTAGCAAGTGGTACTGCGAGCAGTGTATTTTTTGATGACTTTACATATGGCAATTTAGACAATACTGGGCTGTCTGTATCATTAAAAGGTTCTGCAACAAATTACTCTGGAGTTGCTTTTCAAGAAAGTGTTTTTCTTAAAAATCCAAATTACAAAAAAGTTATTTTTTCTAATTTAAGATTGGGAGAAAATGGTAGAGTTTCTTTTGATGTTTATTTACAGGTAGATCCAAAAATAATTACTTACACTGTAGAGGAACCCGTATCGTTAGAAAATCTTTCGGAAACAGGTGTAGAACAAATTGGAGAAGATGGTGAGCAAGCAGAAAGTTCTCCGTCAAACGAAGAAACAGAAAACACATCACAAACAGAGGAGTCCCTTAATACAACCAATTAAAAACAAAGAGTATGAATATATTATCTTATCTAATACTTTCAATAGCGATTATATACTCTTTTGTTCTACCAAGTTATGGTGGCATATCTATATTAATGGAAGAAAACAAAAAATACGAAGAATCTATAGAAGCTGTAAAACAAATAGAAAATAAAACAACAGAGCTTTTGACTCAAGTTAAAAACATTGAGCCAGAAGTAAAAAACAAAATAGAAACTATCCTTCCAAATTCTCTAGATTTTGTGAGGTTAATTTCACAGATCGATAATGTGGCTTCAAATTACGGAGTTAGAATAAATGATATTTCTGTTGTAGAAAAAAATGCAAATCCAGATTTGGGGGCAGGGACAAATTCGCCCGGAGGTTTTGAGGTTTTGAATTATAATTCAGCAGTAATTAGTTTTACATTTGTTTCAGACTATAATAATTTTATTAATTTTACTGATGAACTAGAAAGAAGTTTAAGAATTTTAGATATAAAGAATTTGCAAATAAGACCAACTGCTCTAAATTCTTATGAATTTAGAGTGAGTTACGAAACTTATTGGTTACCTTCTGTTGATTAAATATGACGCTATAATGAGAACTAAAAAAAATACAAGAACAAATATGTTAGTTGTACTACTCATAGCCATAGTAATATTTGGTTATAAGTTTTTGTTTGTGGAGCCGATAGACGAGTTTGCATTTCAAGAAAACCAAGCCACAATGGATAGAGTTACTGTTCTCATACAATCTATAGAGAATATAAATTTTGATACGTCTGTTATAAATGATCCAAAATTTAATTCTTTGGAAAGTATAGAGATACCTTTGATTAATCTTCCTCTTGGTAAGACTAATCCATTTTCCCAAAATTAAATATTTTAATTTATGAGCATATTAGATATTCTTGTCAAACAGGGGGCGATTTCTAAGCAAGATTTGGCCACTATAAGAGAAAAACAAAAAGACTCATCTGAAAATATCGATGATATTTTAATTTCTATGGGTATAAAAGAAGAAAATATAATGAAGGCCAAGAGTGAATATTATTCGGTACCATACAAAAAAATAGACATAGACAAAGTCACATCAAAATTATTGGATTATTTACCCGAAGAGTCAGCCGTCTATTATAGATTTGTACCACTAGGAGTAGAAAATGGTATTTTAAATGTTGGAATGGTAGATCCGGATAATATTTCTGCTAGAGATGCATTGAATTTTATATCATCAAAAATAGGTTTGCCGTTCAAAGTGTTTATAATTTCTGAGTCTGATTTTGATCGGGTAATAAATTTGTACAAAGGGTTATCTGGTGAAGTAACAAAAGCTTTGACAGAGCTCGAGACAGAATTTGTGACAGAATCAACCAAAACTGATAAAGATTCAGACGAAGAAGACAACAAAAAAGCGCAGGATGTAGTTGAAGAAAATGATTTAAATTTCCTTGGTAATAAAGGTGGCGAAATAGTGAGAAATGCACCTGTTACAAAAATTGTTGCCACAATGCTTAGATATGCTATTGATGGTAGGGCCTCAGATATTCACATAGAGCCAACTGTATCCAATGTAAGAGTTCGTTTTAGAGTTGATGGGGTAATGAATACAAGTCTTGTGTTGCCAATAAAAGTTCATTCTGCTGTAGTCGCACGTATAAAAATTTTGTGTAATATGCGACTTGATGAAAAAAGAAAACCTCAAGACGGTAGATTTTCTGCAAAAATGGATAAAAGAAAAGTTGATTTCCGTGTTTCTACATTCCCAACTTTTTTTGGTGAAAAAGTTGTTATTCGTATTCTTGACCAAGAAAAAGGTATCAAACCACTAAGTGAGTTGGGTATAAGCAAAGATAATCTACAAAGAATAATGAGTGCTATAAATAGACCATATGGATTAATATTGATTTCTGGTCCTACTGGAAGTGGTAAATCAACAACTCTTTATTCAATGCTGAATGAAGTTGACAAGGAACATAAAAACGTACTTTCTCTTGAAGATCCTGTTGAATACAATATGGAAGGAATGAGCCAGTCGCAGGTTAGAGCCGATATTGGTTATACATTTGCTTCAGGTTTAAGAACAACCCTTCGTCAGGATCCAGACATTATAATGGTTGGAGAGATTAGAGATAAAGAGACTGCTCAACTTGCAATTCAAGCAGCTTTGACTGGTCACTTGGTGTTTTCAACTATTCACACAAACAATGCAATTGGAGTAATTCCTAGGTTGGTGGATATGGGAGTCGATCCTTATCTTATTGCACCAACTTTAGTTCTAGCAATTGCACAAAGACTTTCTCGGTCTTTGTGTCCAGGGGCGGGTAAGGCAGTGCCCGTGGATGCTAGTATTCAAATGATGATTGATAAGCAGTTTGAAGATTTGCCAGATCAATATAAAAACAAAATACCAATAGGTAAAGAAATATACGAGATAGCACCTGGGCCAAATTGTCCAAATGGAGTAAAGGGTAGGGTGGCTGTTATGGAAGTTCTTGAAATTGACAAACAGTTAGAGCAAATTATATTAAAAACCCCAACTGAACAGGAGATTTGGAAATATGCACGAAGTAAAGGAATGCTTACAATGAAAGACGACGCTCTCATAAAAGTTTTTGAAAGAGTTATTCCTTTTGAAGAGTATAATATGTTATAAACACGATTAAGTCATTAATAATGATATAATATTTGTATGACTGAAGATTTAAAAAACAAAATAATATTAGTTGATGATGACGATTTTTTGTTGGATATGTATGCGACCAAATTCGGAAATTCAGGCATTGTGACTATTTCGTGCAAATCTGGGGAGGCTTTGTTTGAAGTATTAAAAACAGAATCAAGTGCTAAAGCGATATTACTTGATATTGTAATGCCTGGAATGAATGGGCTTGAAATTTTGGAACAGATGAGAAAAGACAAGTTGGCAGAAAATATTCCAGTAATAATGCTTACAAATCAGAATGATGAAAGTGATGTCAAAAAAGCACGGGAACTTGGTGTTAAGGGTTACATTGTAAAATCTTCTGCTACACCTTCAGAGGTGGTTGAACAAGTAATGCAGTATATAAAAGAGTAATTTATTGTTATGCAAGATTTAGATAATTTAGTTGAATTAGTAATGCGAGAAGGGGCCTCAGACCTTCATATATCAGAAGGTAGACATCCTTATGTTAGAGTTTCTGGTCAATTAGTGCCACTAACAAAGTATCCAAAATTTACTAAAACACAAATGGTAAGTATTTTGGATAATGTTCTGTCAAAGAACAAAAAAGAAATTTTTGATAAAAGACAGAGTGCTGATTTTGCTTACGAACACAAAAGTGAGAGATTTAGGGCTCATACATACATTGATCAACAAAGAATTTGTATGGCTTTCCGTCATATACCCAAAAATATACCGACAATTTCAGAATTAAATCTCCCGCCAGAGTTAGAGAATTTTGCAAGATTAAAATCTGGCTTTTTCTTGGTTGTTGGTCCAACGGGACACGGCAAATCCACAACCTTGGCATCGCTTGTAGAAATTATAAACAACGAGAGACTTGAAAATATTATTACTATCGAAGAGCCAATAGAATATCTCTTTACTCCCAAAAAATCTATAATTCACCAAAGGGAGGTTGGGCTTGATGCTCCAAGTTTTGCAAGTGCCCTCCACGACTCTTTTAGGGCCGATGTAAATGTAATAATGGTAGGTGAGATGAGAGATTCGGATACTATATCAACTGCTGTATCTGCTGCTGAAACAGGCCATTTGGTTTTTTCAACTCTTCACACAAACAATGCTTCTCAGACTGTTGATCGTATTATAGACTCGTTTGAAGCTTCACAACAAAACCAGATCAGAATTCAGCTCGCCGCTTCATTGTCTGGGATTTTCTCACAAAGGCTTGTACCAAGAATATCTGGTGGTCTTGTACCTGTTTATGAACTTATGGTTAATAATACCGCGGTTTCAAATCTTATTAGAGACAAAAGAACGCACGAGCTAAATATGATTATTGAAACAGGAACACAAGAAGGTATGATGGACTTTAATAGATGTTTAGTAGATAAAGTAAGAAAAGGAGAAATAAGTTTGGATAATGCATATTTGTATTCAACCAATCCAAAAGCTCTAGAAAAAATGCTATAAAATGATTTTCGAATATAAAGCCATAAACACAAATGGGAACAAAGAAGAGGGTACAATAGATGCCTTTAATATGGATTCAGCTATATCTAATTTGCAAAGTAGAGGGCTAGTTGTTTCTTCTGTAAAACCAAAAGATGAAGATGATGGAGATATTTTAAAAAAAATACCTTTCTTCAATAAGGTTTCAAACAAAGACATAGTCATTCTGTCACGACAGATGTCCACTTTGTTTGAATCCCAAGTTTCTGCACTAAAAGTTTTTAAACTGATTTCAGAAGAGGCAGAAAATCCGACGTTAAAAAAACATTTACTTGAAGTGGTTGATGATTTGCAAGGGGGCGCTTCTATTTCTGGTGCATTGGCCAAACATTCGGAGATTTTCTCAGATTTTTATGTAAATATGGTTAGAGCTGGTGAAGAATCGGGTAAAATTGACGAAACCTTTTCTTATCTTGCGGACTATATGGACAGAAACTACGAAGTTTCATCAAAAGCAAAAAATGCCTTGATTTACCCAGCTTTCGTTATATTTACTTTCTTTGCCGTTATGATTTTGATGTTTACTGTTATTGTTCCAAAAATTGGTGTAATTATAAAAGAATCAGCTCAAGAAGTTCCTTTTTATACTAAGATAGTTTTTGCGGTTAGCGATTTCTTTTTAAACAATTGGATATTGATGATTTTAGGTGTGATAATGGCAATCATAGGAGTTATTTGGTACGGAAGAACAGACGAGGGTAAAAGGTCAATATCAAACGCAAGACTCTATATTCCTTATGTTGGCGATTTGTATAGAAAGTTATATCTATCTAGATTTTCAGACAATATGAGCACAATGGTGTTGTCAGGTATCCCAATGTTAAAAGCAATAGAGGTTACTGCTTCTATAATTGATAACGAAACTTACAAAAATCTTTTAGAAGAGTCAATTTCAAAAGTCAAAGCTGGTCAAGCGCTATCTGTGGCTCTCGGTGACAAGGAAGAAATTCCTAGTATATTGGTCCAGATGATAAAGGTTGGGGAAGAGACGGGGGAGCTTGGAGCAATTCTTAAAACTATGTCCAAGTTTTATCAAAGAGAGGTTATGAATGCGGTTGATACGCTTGTTGGTATGATTGAACCTGTTATGATTGTTGGGTTGGGTGTGGGAGTCGGAATTCTCCTTGCTTCAGTACTTATGCCGATTTATAACATTGCTTCAACTGTTTCTTAATATTTGTTAAGATAATAATTATAAAATGAAGAATTTAATTAATACAAAAAAAGGATTCTCTTTAGTCGAACTTCTGATTGTAATTACAATAGTTGGGATTCTTAGTGCTGTAGTTTTGACTAACCTAAATCAGAGTCGGGTAAGGTCATATGATTCAAAAATAAAACAACAGCTTATAAGTTTTAGAACCTCAGCAAATCTATATTATTATAATCAAATCCCTAATTCTTATGGAACAGCAAACAACTGCACCTCTGGTATTTTTGGCGATATGACAGCCGAGAATGGAAGACCTGGGACATACATAGCGTCAAATAATTTGCCTCCTTCTACTCAAGTTTTGTGTTTGGCTAACGGTCAAGAATATGCTGTAAAAGCGTCATTGTACTATGGGAACGAGTACTTTTGTGTAGATAGTAAGGGTGCTGGCAAAACAATATCAGGACCAATAGGAAGCGCTGTATCAGTCTGCCCCTAATAAACTATTTTTAAGTACTTAATTTTTTGTATTCACACATGGGCTTAATTTTTCATTCATATTTTGAGACTCTCAAATACCAGACAAAATACAGGGCTCATTTTATAACTATTACTGAAGATATTCAAAAACTGATAAGTAAGTCAGGAATAATTGATGGAAATATAGTTATTCAAACTCACCATACAACTTGCGGTGTTTGGATAAACGAAGACGAAAAAAACCTAATCGGGCCATCGGAGGAAATCGGCTATGCTTCTGATTTACGAAAAGTTCTAGATAATTTTGCAAGTCCAATGCATGACTATAATCACAACGATGTGAGAGACTCAAGAAATGAAAAAGGCAAGAGAAACACGCATCTCTGTGAGCCAGACGAAAATGGAGTGATACATGAATGTATAAACGGGCATGCGCACGCCCAAGCCCTTATGATACATCCTTCACTATGTTGCATTGTAAAAGATGGAAAACTGCTTTTGGGTAAATGGCAACAAATAATGCTTGTGGAACTTGACCATAATAGAGAAAGACAAGTTTCAGTTATGATACAAGGGGTAAAGTAGGCACAAAAGAAGAATTATTCTAATTGACTTGATTATTCTAATATCCAAAAAGGCATTTTGGATTAATTAAAAATTCAAAATTTAAAATTACAATTCAAAATTTAACATGACACCAATACATCTACCCGCAAATGCTATCGCATAAGCGTTGCAGGCGGGCCAATGGGCACGAATGACACGAATTAGTAAAACGAGTTAAGAAGTACGAGGTACGAGATATGATAAATCCTAAATCCTAAATCCGAAACAAATTACAAACAAAACACAAAATTATAAAACTTACTAAAATAGCTAGTAAAATTTGGAATTTGTGCTTTGTAATTTATTTTCAAACGTAGTGAACAAAATGAAAAATGAAATTTCTAATTAATCCTTTTAATAACTCGTAACTCGTATTTCGTATCTCGTTCCCCTTTAGGGGTTATCCACACAACTATAAAAACAAAAATTTTACTATTATATATAATGTAATCAAGCTTGATGGACACAAAAGATAGGTCGATTGTCCAAGCTTCTCTCTCGAGAGAGCATTAGTTAATTCATTAAAAAATATGTTTAATTTAAAAAATAAAGGTTTTACACTTATAGAACTTCTAGTTGTCATAGCTATTATTGGTATTCTTTCATCAGTTGTTTTGGCTTCGTTAAACACTGCAAGAGGTAGAGGAAATGATGCAAAAGTAAAGGCACAGTTATCAAGTCTTCGCGCAGCAGCTGAATTATTTTATGATACAAATAATGGCTACGGAACAGCTTTCACATTGGCAAACTGCCCAATAGGACAAGCTGCTACAACTAACACCGTGTTGTTTACCGACGGCCCATCTAGTATGAATACTTATTTCGCAACTGGTGCTTGGCCGGCAGGTTCAACTCCTAGGTGCGTTTCGAGTGCATCAGCTTTTGCAATACAAGCAAGTCTCCCAGGTACATCTGGTTCTTTCTTCTGTATTGATTCAACTGGTGCGTCCAGGCAGGTAACAACAGCTCTTTCAACAACCGCTTGCCCAGCATCATAATCTTATTTGATTATTGCGAAACAAAAACGCCATATGGCGTTTTTGTTTTGGATAAATAATATTTAGGTTATAATTAAATAATGCTGTATTTTTTGATAGTAATTGTATTTTTATTCGGCTCCGCTTTGGGTAGCTTCATTCTTGTTATTGCGGATAGGTTCAACACAGGTCTAAAATTCTTTAAAGGTCGTTCATTTTGTTTTTCTTGTAATACACAACTCAAAAGAGCTGATTTGGTCCCAATCTTTTCTTTCTTGTTTCTCAAGGGAAGGTGTCGATATTGCCAATCAAAAATACCAGTGGATGTATTTATTACAGAGGTGGTTATGGGTATATTGACGGTTTTAGTCGCATTAAAACTAGGGATTTTTGATAATTTTCAATCCTTCGATACTCTCAGGACAAGTTTTATAATTTTTAATTTTCAATCAATTTTCCAATTTTTAATTTTAACTGCTATTTTTGGAATTATTTTACTAATTTCGGTCTACGACTTGCGCCATTTCATCATTCCCGACTCCTTCCTAATTGCCTTTTTTGCTTTTTCTCTTTTATATAACTGGATTCTAGCTTCTAGCTTCTGGCTTCTTTTAATCCATTTTATTTCTGGTGTAATCGTTGCTCTACCATTCCTTTTCCTCTTTTTTATTTCGAAGGGACGCTGGCTCGGATTTGGAGATGTAAAATATATTTTTGTAATAGGTTTATTTTTGGGACTTGCAAACGGTGTCTCTGCGGTCATATTAGCTTTTTGGATAGGAGCGGTTTTCTCTTTAGGTCTATTGGCTCTCAAAAAAGTAAAAATTAATTTGCCAATGTTTAGGAGTGGACTTACAATTAAGTCAGAGATTCCTTTTGGACCATTCCTATCGCTCGGAATACTTTTGGCTTTTTTGTTTAACCTAGACATATTTCATATAAATTTCATACTAGAAGTGTTCCTAAACTAAAATGTTTATAAAATCTAAAAAACAATTAAAACCAAATCATTCCAAAGCTTTTACTTTGGTTGAACTGATAGTTGTTATGGCTATAACTACAGTTTTATCTACGGTCCTTATTGTTCAGCAAGGCAAGTGGAATGACCAGTTAGCTGTAGATACACAAGCCTACGAACTCTTGCTTATGGTCCGACAAGCACAAGTCTATGCTATGGGAGTCAAAGGTAATTCATCTATCTCTGGAGATGGGTTCAATTTGGGGTATGGTGTACATATTGATCTTAATGGGCCATATCATTACATATTCTATGCCGATTTAAATAATGATAGCAAATATGTGGTAGGGGAGGATCAGATATTAGAGCAAAAATCTTTAACGCGAGGTGTTTCTATAAGTAAAATATGTGGAATTAGACAGGGGGCTGAGCATTGTGAATTCCCCGCGATCTCCCAACTCTCTGTAACTTATAGGAGACCAACCTCAACATCTACTATAGTTTTTTTAAACGATGGAAACCAACTTGTTAATCAGTATGCGCCCCCAGGAAAAGTTTATTTGGTTTCTCCAAACGGAAGAGAAGTCTTCGTTAGAGTTGATTCAAACGGAATAATTTCTACACAATAGAATGATAAAAAAATTTTCAATTTTCAATTTTCAATTTAGAATTACTCAGAAGGGATTCACTCTTGTAGAGCTTTTAGTTGCAGTTGCACTCTTTACTTTGATTGCAACTTTTGCTCTTGGTGCAGTCCTCTCTATTTTTGATGCAAACAGGAGAGCTAAATCAATGAAGACGGTAGTTGATAACCTCAATTTTTCTATAGAAGATATGGCAAGAACAATTAAGTTTGGTGGAGAATATTATTGTGGGTTTTCATCTAATCAGGGTGCAAAGAATGATTGCCCAATTGGTTCTAGTGGTGGGGCTAGCAGTATTTCGGTCACATTTGAAGGTAGAAGAATTATTTATAGTTGGCCAGGAAATAATTCGCCAATAAGAAAATATACAGATAGTAGTACAATTTATACAGAGATAACTTCTCCAGAAACCCGCATTGAGTATGTTAGGTTTTATGTAATGGGCTCAACCTCTGGTGATTCAGTACAACCAAGGGTTCTTGCAATTATAAAAGGATACGTGGGTAACAAGCCAACTTCGCAGTCAATATTTAGTATCCAAACCTTAATGTCACAACGTAAATTAGATATATGATAAGAAAAATTTTCAATTTTCAATTTTCAATTTTCAATTCAACTCGTGGATTTACAATTCTTGAGTCACTTTTTGCTATATTTGTCTTGTCATTAACGATTGCCGGTGTTTTTTCTGCTGTTCAACAGAGTTTGTCCCAGTCTGTAATAGCTAAAGACGAAGTCAGGGCTTTTTATCTAACCCAAGAAGTTTTTGAGTATATTAGAAATAAAAGAGATGAAAATCAGCTAATAAAATATAATTCAGGAAGCGGTTATTGGTTGGCCGGTATATCCCAATTTTCTACAGACCCATGTTATTTTGGAAGAGTTTGTAGACTAGATGCTACAGTAAGTTCTTCCAATTTTGTATATTGCAATTCTTCTAATTGGGGAAGTTGTCCTCTTTTGAACCAAAATCAATCTACTTTTTTATATGGTCATACAACTGGCTCTGGGTGGACAGCAACTAATTTTAGAAGAGAAATTATGTTAGAGGAAGTTAATTGGGAAATAGATCCAAATACAGGAAATCCTGTTTTGTCCGAAGTTTTAGTCACTGTAAGAATTACGTGGAGCAAAGGTTTGACAAACAGAGTGTTTACTGCCAAAGCAATTTTATTTAATAGAATATAGTCATGACGTCTAACTATAAAAAACCAAATAACAAAAAAGGGATTACTCTTTTTATAGCTGTGGTTGTCTCGGGAGTACTCCTGTTTATTGGTTTTGCAATGGTTAATATTGCAATCAAGGGTACGTTATTTGCTTCGTCAGGTAGAGAGTCTCAGATTGCCTTTTATCTTGCTGATTCTGGGTTAGAATGTGCACTCTATTGGGATTCAAAATATAGATATAATCCATCTGAGCCTAGAATTTCTGATAGTGCTTTTGCTACTTCGTCATACTCAGGGGAGACTTTGCCAAGGACCATATATTGTGCAGGTAGCGGTATTGCTGGTACAGGTCAAGCGCTATATGGTACAACAACATTAGGTAGAATTGGTTTGGGCGGAAATGCAAATCCCACAAGTGTTTTTAGCTTTCTCATGACCCCTGGTGATGAATCTGGTCCATGCGCAGTTGTAACTGTAGAAAAAAGGTATACTGGCTCATATTTGGGAACTTACATAAAATCTAGAGGTTACAATAGTTGCGACATAAATAATCCAAGAAGGGTAGAAAGAGGTGTGGAGGTAAATTACTAATTATAATTAACCTAATTATTTTAATTTCTAATTAACACAATTGGGGTTTTTACCTGCGCATCACGCCTTGCAAATCTTAGGCAGGCGGGGAATAATTAGGTCAATTAGTATAATTAGAAATTTAAATGTCTTCCGCTCCAAAAGAAGTAAAAGAAAGAATAACAAAGCTCCGCGAAACTATTGAAAAATATAGGTATGAATATCACGTATTAAACAAAAGCTCTATTTCTGAAGAAGCTCTTGATTCTCTAAAAAAAGAACTATATGACTTGGAGGAGAAGTATCCTCTGCTTATAACTCCTGATTCTCCAACTCAGAGGGTGGCGGGCAAGCCTTTGCCCGAGTTCAAAAAAATTGCCCACAAAGTGGCGCAGTGGTCTTTTAATGATGCATTTAGCGAAGAAGATATAAAAAAATTTGATGAGAGGGTCAAAAATTACTTAAAAAAGGAGGGTGTTAGCATTTCAAACATTGAATACACAACAGAATTAAAAATTGATGGTCTTAAGGTTGTTTTGGAATATGAAAACGGACTATTAAAAACTGGGGCAACGAGAGGTGACGGCAAGATTGGTGAAGATGTAACGCAAAATGTAAAAACAATAGAGTCAATACCACTTAGACTAAAACAGGAAATTAATATGATTGCCGAAGGTGAGGTGTATATGCCGAAAGACAAGTTTGAAAAAATAAACCAAAAAATAAAAAAAGAGGAAGGGGAAGTTTATGCCAATCCAAGAAATATTGCCGCGGGTACCTTGCGTCAACTTGATTCTAAAATAGTCGCAGAAAGAGGTTTGGACTCTTTTATTTATGACTTAGCAAAATATGATAAAGAAATAAAAACTCAGTACGAAGAGTTAAACTTTTTGAAGGAAATGGGCTTTAAAGTAAATTCGCATTTCAAATTATGCAAAAATATAGATGAAGTAATTTCGTTTTGGAAAGAATGGGAAAGAAAAAAAGATAAAGAAAATTATTTAATAGATGGTGTAGTTGTCAAAGTAAATGAAAAAAAATTGCAGGATATTTTAGGTTATACAGGCAAAGCCCCAAGGTTTGGAATAGCTTTGAAATTCCCCGCAGAACAGGTCACTACTGTTGTGGAGGATATTGTCCTTCAGGTGGGCAGAACGGGGGTGATAACTCCAGTTGCGCACCTTCGTCCTGTTTCAGTTGCCGGCTCTACTGTTTCGCGCGCTACACTCCACAACGAAGACGAGATTAATCGTCTTGATGTAAGGATAGGTGACACGGTGATTCTCCAAAAAGCGGGGGATGTTATCCCTGATATTGTTTCGGTTGTTGTAGAGATGCGAAATGGCAAGGAGAGAAAATTCGTCTGGCCAAAGTTTGTCCCAGATTGTGGCGGAGCCGGAGAAATTGAGAGGATAGCTGGACAATCAGCATGGAAATGTAAAAACAAAAAATCTTATATTCAAAAAAAGAGGCGTCTTTATCACTTTACGAGTAAACAAGCATTTAATATAGATGGTCTTGGTCCAAAGATAATAGATGCTCTTTTGGAAGCGGAGCTTATAAGCACATTTGATGATATTTTTACTTTAAAAAAAGGCGACTTGCTTGCGTTGCCAAGGTTTGCGGAAAAGTCAGTTGATAATTTGCTCCAATCAATAAATAAAGCAAGAAATGTGACCTTACCTCGTCTAATTGTATCTCTTTCTATTCCAAATGTGGGGGAAGAAACGGCTTTGCTAATCGCAAAGAATTTTCAATTTTCAATTTTCAATTTTCAAAAAGCAAAAAGAGAGGATTTAGAAAGAATAGAAGGGATTGGGCCCATTGTAGCGGAATCTATTGTAAATTGGTTTCAAGACAAAGAAAATATAAAAATTTTGAATAAGCTCCTAAAACATATTAGAATCCAGAATCCAGAATCCCCTAAGCTTCAAGCTCTTAGCTCTAAGCTTCTTAATAAAACTTTTGTTCTGACTGGAACTTTGGCAAATATGACCAGAGATGAAGCCAAAGAAAAAATAAGAGCACTAGGTGGGAGTGTTTCAAGTTCTGTATCAAAAGAGACTGACTATGTAGTGGCAGGCGAAAATGCTGGGAGTAAGTACGAAAAAGCACTCAAACTGGGAGTTCAAGTGCTAAATGAACGTGAATTTGAGGAAATGATCAATTTCCGGTTTACTTAACGCACACTTTTCTGGGTTTTCCGTCTAGTCCATAGAATACTATGGGTTCAGGTGAGAAGGTAAGTTTTTCAATACTTCCCAATATTTTTGAATCTCGACGAAGAGCATCACTTATTTCTGAAACAGGGAGTTCTTCGTCTACGGTCGCACTTCTCTTTTTTTTGGGATTTCTGCGAGCTTCCAGATGAATTCTTGTGATTTTCTCCATTTCAAGACAAAGCTCTTGTAGCTTTGATACTGGAATCCCGTAACATTTCGCGACCCTCTCTCTTCTTGGGGAAGTTATATTTAATTCCCCACACTCCCATTTTTTTATGGATTCGGTACAGATTCCTACTAATATGGCCATCCTTTTTTGGGTTAGACCAAGTTTCAATCTGTGTTGTCTCAAAGTGTCGGCAAGTCTCATTAGGATCTCCATTATAAATATACAATTAAATAGATGTTATTGCAAATAATGAAAAATTAAATAATAAATGCTAAAATCAAATTATGTCTATATCACAAGAAGATGTAAAAAAACTTGCAGATTTGGCAAGAATCGAAATGACTGAAGCTGAAATGCAAGAGTTATCCAAAGAGATGGATTCCATATTGGAGTATGTGGGCCAAGTGCAAAAAGTTGCAGGAGAGACGGCAACTGAAGTTGAAGTTGGTCCCGTTTTTAATGTGATGCGAGAAGATACAAATCCAACGGAAGGAGGTACAAATAGTAAAGAAATTATTGCCGAGTTTCCAAACAAAGAAGATGATTTACTTAAAGTAAAGAAAATATTATAAATTGCTCTAAGCACCCTAATTATTCTAATTAATCTAAAAGAATAAAATTATAATTTAAAAATTAGAAATTAGAAATTGGAATTTGTTTAGAATAATTAGGTCAATTAGTATAATTAGATTAATTAAAAAAGTGGATTTCTCAAAAATTACAATTAAAGAAGCAAGAGGTTTACTGGACTCAAAAAAATTGAGCGCTATTGAGCTTGCAGAACATTATTTAAAAAATATTGAAGAAAAGAATGAAGATTTGAATGTGTATTTGGAAGTATATGATGATGTTTTAAAGCAAGCAGAAGAGGCTCAAAAAATTATTGACAGTGGAAAGTCAAAAAATCTAACAGGAATCCCTCTAGCTATCAAAGACAATATTTTAATAAAAGGAAGAAAAGCAAGTAGCGCTTCGAAAATATTAGAAAACTATACCGCAACATATAATTCTACTGTGAGCCAAAAACTTATAGACGAGGGAGTCGTTTTCCTTGGTAGGACCAATATGGATGAATTTGCTTGCGGTGGTTCAACCGAAAATTCGGCATATGGCCCCACCAAAAACCCCATTGATCCAACAAGAGTACCGGGTGGCTCGTCGGGTGGCTCCTCAGCGTCTGTAGCGGGGGATATGGCACTTGGTGCACTCGGTTCTGACACAGGGGGTTCTATTAGGGAACCAGCAAGTTTTTGTGGGCTTGTAGGACTAAAACCAACTTATGGTAGCGTTTCTCGTTATGGTCTTATGGCAATGGGTTCTTCTCTTGATGTAATAGGTCCTCTTGCCAAAACAGTAACTGATGCAGAAATAATTTTTGATTCAATAAAAGGTAAAGACAAAATGGATTCTACAAGTATTGATATCGAATCACGAGTCACGAGCAACGAGTTACGAAAGATAGGAATTCCAAGACATCTTTTAGAAATGGAAGGAATAAGAGAGGATGTTTTAAAAAATTTTGAAGAATCCGTAATAAAACTAAAAGATTTGGGTTACGAAGTAAAAGATATAGAACTTCCAAATGTAGATAAGTCGCTTGCGGTTTATTATATTGTTATGCCGGCAGGAAGTTTCATCAGATAGCACGTTTGATGGAATCAAATACGGACTATCTTGATGGAGAAAATCTTCTTGAAGTATATAAAAAAACAAGAGGTACTGGTTTTGGAAAAGAAATAAGAAGAAGGATTATTCTCGGAACTTATGTTTTGTCATCTGGTTATTATGATTCGTATTATGGCAAAGCTATGCTCGCAAGGAAAATACTAAGACAAGAATTTGAAAACGCATACAAAGAGGTGGATGCAATTTTGACTCCAACTACCACTTCACCCGCTTTCAAAATAGGGGAAATTTCTGATCCGCTCGAAATGTATTTGGCAGATATTTTTACAGTGAGTGCAAATATTGTTGGTTGCCCTGCGGTATCATTACCTTCTGGATTTTCCAAAATAGATGGAATCGATTTACCTCTTGGTATACAATTAATGGCACCACACAGTAATGAAAATATTTTATTTGATATCGGCAAATCCTTTCTGGGTGAAAATTCGTAGCCATTAGTATCATTTGTATAATTCGTATATTGGTATCATATTTATAAATATGCCTGATCCTAAAAAAGATAAACCAAAAGAAAAACCAAAAGGATGGGATTTTGACATTGTAGAGATAATCTTTATTCTACTTATTTTGGTTGCTCTATTGGGTGGTGTTCTTCCTGCTCTATTAAGTCTAGTTACTTCTGGTGAAATATCTTTTTTTGGTTTTAAATTATCCAATTTAGTAGATTTTGTTAAATCCAATTCTTTATTTTTCAAAGGGTTAGGTTTTAGTATTGCTGGAGCTTCTGCTGTCGGAACTTTTATTCTGACTAGGATGGGTGATGCGGTATGGCTCGCCCAAAAAGCAAAAGTTTCGCCAGATAATGTTCCTTTGCATTTTGTTTCTGGTGCCAAAGTAGAAACAAAAACCCAGATTCAAACAAAATGGGAAAAAATAGTTAAACTTTCTGAATCCATCAATCAATCTGATTGGCGTCTTGCAATTATTGAATCTGATATCATATTGGACGACCTTCTAGAAAAATTACAATTGCCGGGAGATACAATGGGGGATAAACTAAAAGCAGTTGAGAAAAGTGATTTTGTTACTCTAGACGAAGCATGGGAAGCGCACAAAGCTCGCAATATGATTGCGCACGAAGGAAGCGACTTTCTACTCAACCAAAGAGAAACCCGCCGAATAATTTCACTCTACGAAAAAGTATTCAAAGAATTCCATTTGATATAGTGCCAAAATACGAGATACGAAGTACGAATTACGAAGTACGATATTGAGTTGAGAGGATATAGAATGTAGGATTTAGAATATAGAATTTAAATAATAAAGAAAGTAAGTAAGAAGTGGGAGACAAGAGTCATCTATAAAAAATGCAAATGTAAAAAAGAACCCCGCAACGTTTTTAGTTGCGGGATATGCTGGCTGTTTTTTAGCGAAGCCTTGTTGTGTAAGGGAAGAGTAGGTGAGCTTAGGTTTAGGGAGAAATTTAACCTTGGAGTGTTGCATATTTATATTGCAACTCTAACCAAGGAATGAGTTTGTTGGGGTGGCGCTTCATAGCCCAATTTCCACCTTCATTTCTGGCTCCATAGAAGTCGTGTGTCATGAAGTTTTCTACGACCTCTGTTAGATTCCCGTACAAATAGCCGTGATGATTAACAAAGCCGTCTCCGGTTAGGTACATTGCTTCGTAGTCATCGCATCGGTCATCCCAGACATGGACTCTGATTTTTTGTTGAGTTCTTTTCAAACTCTCTAATAGTTGAGACCAAGCACTGGTATTCATGAAGTTGCGTAGGGCATCGGTAGCCTTTTGGACTTCTTCAGGTGTTACCCAACTATCATGTTCATACCACTTTCTTATACGATTGGCTTTTGGTGGTTCAACTTGGGGCACATAGTTTTCCAATGAGAGCTCCATAGCAAGACCATCTTTTGATTCTAGTACGGTAACTGAGGCATTTTTATACTTGTTGCTTTTATACTTTGCTTCAGCCTCAGCCACAGAGTGGTTAAACAAGATACGCCAGAGGAAAATCATCCACGTTCCGTGTCCTACAACGAGAATTCTTTTTCCTCCGAAAAACTCGCGAAGGTGGTAGAGGAAGGAGCAGATGATGAGTTCCACGTCTTGCCCATTCTGTCCGCCAGGAGCTCTGTAATGATACCAACCCTCTCTATCCCAAATTCTTCTTTCTTCGGGATAGTATTTTGCAACTTCTTCCTCGGTCATGGTGTGCCAAATACCACGCCACATTTCATCCAGTCTTGAATCTATGACTGGAGTCACCTCGGGATACATTACAGACAGGGTTTCTTGTGTCCGTTTGAAGGTTGAGCATATGTAGACATCAAATCTACCGTACTTTTCTTTCAAATAATTTCCGGTGATTTTTGCCTGTTTTCTCCCTTCATCTGTAAGTGAGAAGCTGTGGTTTGCTTTGTTTCTGAACGATGAATCAGTTGGTGTTTTAGCATTACCTTCTGATTCTGCATGACGGACGATTACGATTTGTGATGGCCAACTCATTGATTTGTCCTTTCAAATAACATCTGAAGTAAAAATAAAATATTCTGTAAATTCTTGCTGAAAATAAACCGAGATACTTACAAATTTAACCCCTTTTCCTTATGGTGTTTATTTAAAAGCTTGAATTTAAATAAAATGTGTACTAATATTGTTACACATTATGGAAAAACAAAAAGGTATATTAAAACAAGTCGGATTTAGTAGTACAGCTGAAAGTATCTATTTCTCTCTCCTAAAGAGAGGGGCTTGTTCCGTTGCAGAACTATCCCAGTTTACAGGCAAGCACCGGCCAGCTATTTACAGGGCTTTGCCAGAGCTAACCTCTTCCAATCTTGTTTCCAAGTCACTTAAAGGTAAGAGAATAGTTTATAAAGCCGAATCTCCAGCTATACTTTCTTCTCTGCTCAAAAAGCAATCTGAAGATATTGAGAATGTCTTACCGGACCTTTTAAACATTTTTGAAAATAAAGATAAAAAACCTAAAATTTCATTTTTTGAGGGTAAGGAAGGTATTGCTACAGTTTATGAGCGCTTAGTTTCTTCAACCAAATAAGAAGGTGCAATATACCGATATGAATCACCCAAAGACTATTCCTATAACAAAAAGTATTATCCAGATTTATATTGGAAGAGAGCTGGATCTAAAGGAGATATTGATAAATATGTAATTACTAACCGAAAGACGCACGAAAAAAGACATAACAATTTGAATCGTCTCTCAAAAGCCTTGAATATTCCGTTTGAGTATAATATCACTCAACTTATTGGAAACGACAAGGTTATTTTTATAGATTTTGATACTGAGACAGCTATTCTTATTGAAAACGAACGCTTTGCTAATTTTCAGAAAGCTGTTTTCAAAATACTGTTTGAAAAAATCTAACTTTACACACTTCTTATTTCTTGTTCTGTATCTATAAAAAAATTTAATCTCTTTCTTAAAAAATAGAGAATGATTTTTTGCACGGAGAAAATCGAGTTTTGAAAAACGATATTTAATTTTTCTCTTACAATAAATGAGGTGAGGTTTGAAAAGAAATCGCGGCCACGTAAAATTCGCTATGTCCCGTAAAAAGCAAAGCTTCACGGGACAAGCTCACCACGTGGCTACTTAATTGCAAACATAAAATCCAGTTGTTTTAAACTGGATTTTTATGTGCAATTTGCGTGTTGCGGAGTTTGGATTCGCACCAAAATTTTCAGGTTATGCTTACCACTACATTTTTCAATGCTCCCATGATTGGGATTTGGGGTCTGGACTATACCATATTCCAAATTTAAACTTGGAATTTCACCATCTAGTCTCTACACATTTATCCTTTGATTTTCGCTCCCAACGTTGTTAAAACTATGTCGGGCAAGCAGGACAAGTTCAAAGGAATTTAGCTCGGAATTGTCTTTCCACTTTTAGTGGAGAGGATTTCTCCGAATTTGGCGAATTTGCTCCTATTAATCTCTCAATAGGGGGCCCACCATATTTGAGCCTGACGAGTTACTATTACTCTACCCCGCAATATTTATATATTACTTTAAAATATTTATGTTTGCAAGTGTTAATAACACATTTAAATGCACACACCTTAGTGTATAATTTACCTCATGCATAATATAGGTATAAAAAGTGAGGCAAAGAGATTACGATTAAAAGGAGAGACAGTTAGGGCGATAGCAAAAAAATTAAATGTGAGTTTTTCTACTGTCAGTTTTTGGTGTAGAGACATAAAACTATCAACATCTATTATAAAAATGATGAAATTTAATAAAAAGGAAAGGTCTATCAAGGGTTTGTTAAGATATTCAGAAAAGAGAAGGGCACAAAGAATACATAATACTATTGATCAGAAAAATAAAGGTGTAAAAATGGTCGGTAAAATTACTGATAGAGACATATTGATGGTTGGGCTCGGTTTATATTGGGGCGAGGGGTACAAAGAAAGTAATGATGAAATGGGCTTTACAAACAGCAATCCGCAAATGATAAGGTTCTATATAAAATGGCTTCAAAAAAATAATGTATCAAAAAATGATTTAATATTTCGCTTGTCTTTAAATGATATATTTAAGATTGAAAAGGAAAAAATAAAAAATTTTTGGATAAAATATCTAAATATAAAAGAAAATCAGTTTTCAAAGACGACTCTAATAAAATCAAAGCTTAAAAAAGCTTCTTTTAAAAATATTGCTACTTATAGAGGTGTTTTAAGGATTAAGGTTAGGAGGGGATTATTCTTAAAAAATAAAATACTTGGGGCCATAGATTATATGGCAAGTCGTTCTAAAATATGATAAATTATGAGAATTGTCGGGGTAGCTTAGTTGGTAGAGCAGAGGAATCATAAACCTCAGGTCGTGGGTTCGATCCCCACCCCCGGCACCAAATACGAAGTATTTTTTTCAGAGCAAATCAACTGCTTGATTTGCGTTGTGGATCGAAAAGTGGAGCCATGTTGAGCAAAGAGAAACAGGTGAGCTGGGGTGAGCTTGGGATGGGGCCCAAGCGCAAGACTCATTGAGAATTTTTATGAGCTATGCGAAATAAAAAGCCCAATGAGTGAACAGCTTCTGTAAGAAGACGAAAAATTGCGAAGCAATTTATTTGTGACCGATCCCCACCCCCAGCACCACTTCACTTCGTTTTGCTGTGCAAGTACAAAATAATCACAATCCCAAAGTATCCAAAGTGCTTGTATAACTGCTTATAAAAGAGGGGATTACAAACATCATAGCAATTAGTGGTAAAACAACTATTGCGAGAGTAATAATCAAGGTCCAGAGAAAATATTTTCTGGTTTTTTCTACGGATTCATAAATCGCATCAACTTTTTTCTCCAACTCAATCAGTTTTTGATCATTAGGTTCCATAATTTAGATTAATTAATATATATTAATTGTACTTACACCGCAGTAGCTCTGCAACCTTCCCGCCTGTTGGATTGGTAGTGAAGCGGTAATTTTTTATCAGAAAGTTTAAAAGCTATAAACATTACGGATAGTAAACTATACTGTCACGAGATATTATTAAATCATGCCGATATATAAAAATGTAAACAAAAATTTCTTTAAAAAATGGACACCGGAGATGGCTTATATTTTAGGTTTTTTTGCTGCTGACGGATATATGACCTTAAACAAAAGGGGTGCCCATTTTTGGAATATCCATATTAACGATAAAAAATTACTAATGGAGATTAAAAAAACAATTGGATCGGAACATAAAATAAGTTTAAGAGTAAAAAAACGCAAAGAAGATAAAATTAGCTATAGATTGCAAATTGGTAGTAAGGAAATGTATAACGATCTCTACGATTTGGGAATGAGACAAAACAAAACCAAAAGTCTAGCAGTTCCAAATATTCCAGATAAATTTTTTGCCATTTTGTAAGGGGGTATTTTGATGGGGATGGTAATGTGTGGAGTGGTTTAATCCACAAGAACAGGAGAACAAGTACTTTATCTATACAAACAGTTTTCACTTCTTGTTCAAAAAACTTTCTGGAAAGTATAAATGATAAATTAGAGAAACATGGTATAAAAAAAGGAGTATTAAAGAAAGGGAAAGGTAATTTTTATCGTTTAACATATAGCATTTATGGCTCTTTAAAATTATATAGTTTTATGTATAATGGACTATATACCTCAAAATTATTTCTTGGTAGGAAAAGGGTGATTTTTGAGAGATATATAAAAGTGCGGGTGTAGCTCAGCTGGTTAGAGCGTCCGCCTGTAGAATTGCAGCTTTTCGTTGAAAGACGAATTGAAACTCTTTGGGATATCGGTGAAGGCTAAGTCGAAAGATATGCGAACACCGAGGGAACTTGCCTAATTGAGGCGAGAGCGCCGTAGAGACTAGATACCAAAGCACCTAAAAGCTCAATGCTCATGGCGAAGATATAGTCCACGCCATTATGAAAATAGTGGATCAGTGCACGCGGAAGGCCGTGGGTTCAAGTCCCATCACTCGCGCAAACAAAACCCCCTCTGGGGGCTTTTTGTTTAAGCGAGTGAGCAAAGCAACTGCTTGCTTTGCGTATGGGACTTGAACGGCGGAATGTGAAATTTTTAGCAAAAAATTTCCATGAGCCGGTGCCCAGACCAAAATTTTTTGACTGAAAAAATTTTGAGTTGAGGAAAAGATTCCCATCACTCGCGCAGCGACAAAAGAAAATCCCAGTAAAAACTGGGATTTTCTTTTGGTGCTTATGCTAAGCACGATGGGACTTGAAAGCCGCAGCGCCCGAAGCGAAGCGGAGGCTGGACTTAGCAAAGTTCAGAAGAGAGGCGGGGTCGAACAATTTTTCGAGCGACGGCGAGAAAAATATGTGTGACCAAATCCTACTGCGTCCCACTGTAGCTTAAGCGAAAGAGGATCACTCGCGCCAAGGAATATTCTTTGAATATCTAGCTTAAATAAAATATTTTCTATTTCACACAAATGTGATAATCTCTATTAATGGATCTGAAAACTATAAAGGATATGTCTTATACCGATTTTATCGCGTTTATTAAAGAGACTAATAGATGTCCTGGAGGTAAACAAACTATAAAAAGGATAAGAGAGATTATTGATATAAACGAAAAAACAAAAATATTAGAGATTGGTTCTAATACAGGGTTTACCTCTTTAGAATTTGTAAGAATATCTAAAGCTAAAATATATGGTATTGATATATCCGAAAAATGTGTGGAAATTGCGAATGAAATAAAAAAATCAGACTGCAAAGAAATTAGTCACAGGGTTAATTTTAAGGTTGCAAGTAGTTACGACATACCTTATAAGGATGAATATTTTGATATTATTATGGCAGGAGGAGCGACGGGTTTCATGAGTAGAAAAGAAAAAGCTTTAGAAGAATACTTTCGTATCTTAAAAAATTGGGGGTTTTTGATAATTACTCCACTTGTATATCATACAGATCCACCCAAAGAAATTATTAATTCTATAAACAAAATATTAGGTATTGAAATTACTCCAATGAATGCCGGTGATTGGAAAAATAAGATTTTGGCGGAAAATGAATTGTGGGAGTTATATCATGAAGAAACTAAAACTTTATCATCAAAAACAGAAATGGAAATAAATGACTATGTTTCATATTTCATTCAAAAAGAACACATTCAAAATTTAAACAATGATTTGCAAGAGGTAATCAGAGAACGTTGGAAAAAACATATACAAGTTTTTAATGAAAATCACAAGTATTTAGGTTTCTCTATTCAAATATATCGAAAAAGAAAAATAAAAGAGGAACCTGAGTTTTTTGTTTAAATAAGATGAAGAATTTTAACTTTAGTAGTAATATAGAAAATAGCTCTAGCATTGAATCTCAAGAAACACATAAAACTTTTCTTAATCATTTTGTAGATTTAGGATACATAAAAAGAGAAAGCTTATCTTTAAATCCTTCTGAGGAAGATGACACAGTTCCTTTTGTTGGATCTTCTATAAATGCCTTTAAAGATTATTTAATAAGTGGAAAATCTCCAGAAAATAGCTTTGTTATTAATCAATCTTGTATTAGGACACATGATATTATTAATGCTTATGATACATCGCATATACCTTTTGGTATGCCATTTTTTCATATAGATGGAATATTTTGTCCACCTGGTGAATATGACAAAATAGTAAATGATGTTATTAAATTATTAAAAGAAAAATATGGGGTTGATAATAAAAATTTACTAATTAAACCAACTGTTCCAGAAAAACATTCTGAACTCCTGGGTCCATTTGTCAAAAGGGGTATACAAACAGAAGTAGATTATTCGCGTTTTTACCAATGGAAATATGGTATTGATAATTTAAAAGGTGAAGGAATTACAATTTTTATAAAAGATAAAAATGGAGAATGGTGGGATGTTGGGAATATAGTTTTGATTTATAAAGATGACAAAGAATTAGCTATAGAGTTTGGTGTTGGCCGTGAATTTTTAGAAATGTCATTAACCGGATCAGGAGATCCTTTTAAAAATTCCAACATGTTCAAAGTAAGAGAGCACAGCTCACCTTTGGAGAAAAAAGCATTAACATATCTAGAAGTTGTTTTAAACGCTATTTCCATAATTCAACAAGCCAGAGGAAGAACAAAAAAAATGATTAACAAATATATTAATGCTGTTTTTTTTCTTTCACAGACAGTTGGTTTTACTAGAGAAGAAATTAAAAATATTGCAATAAAATACAAAGAACTTTTTAATGGTGACATAGATGTCGATATATTCTTAGAAAAATTTGACTCTCGTTTGGAAGTATTAAAAAAATTAGAAAGTATTTTTGTTGATATTATAAAAAGAGATATTGATGATGATAAAGCTAAGAAAAATATTGCAGATTACATCTCTCAAAACGGGATAAGAGTGGGGGAATTATTATTACAAGTAGGTAAAAATTATGATAGTAATTCTAAAATATATAAATTATGTCAAGAAATATAGTAGTGATTCATATAACTTCAGATTATCCACCTAATTCATTATGGGGTATGGGTATTTATGTAGAAAGGCTTCATAATGGTTTAAGGGAATATTCAGATATACAATCTTATGTGGCTACCGCAAAGAAAGTTAGAGTTTTTGATAAAACAATAATTACAACCGAAATGGAGGAAGATGAAAAATATTTAAGTCATGATAAGTACTCTATTTTTGATAATTATAATAATTTTTTAATTTGGCAGGATTTTCTTGCTAAGCATATTATTAATTTTATTAAGAATAATAATCTAAAAAATATTGTAATACATTCAAACAATTGGATGTCTTGGATAACAGCAAAAAAAGTTAGTAAGGCTTTAAAAATTCCAATTATATCTTCAATTCATTTTTTGCAAAAACAATATGAAAAAATGATAGAAAACCCAATAGAAGAAAAGCATCTTGATATTATTAATATTGAAAAAGATATGTTGCTTAATTCAAATCATATTATATGTTTTTCTGATGAATCTAAAAAAGTAGTAGAGAAAGAATATGAAATAAAAAGAAATAATATATCAATTATACATCATACATCAAAAATTGAACCTGTTGATCAAAATAATTTAAAAGTAACAACAGATATTCTGTATTTAGGAAAATTAAGTTATGACAAAGGAATACTGAAAGCAATTGATTTAGTAAAAAAAATTAGATTAACTAATAATGTAAATCTACATGTAATAGGGGAAGGAGAACTATATGAACAAATAAAAAAGGAAAACTTACCATTCGTAAAACTATACGGATATTTAGATGATCCTAGTGAGATGAAATCTATAATGGTGAACTGTTCTTTCTCTGTGTTATTTTCAACATCAGATGTTTTTCCTATTTCAATAATAGATAGTATGTCTTGCGGATGCATACCAATATTACCTAATTTGGATTCTGTATCAAAAATGTTTGAAAACGAAGTATCAGGTTTTCGAGTCGATGAAGATGTTATTGGAAATTCAGCAAGTATAATGTTGAAATTATCAGAAGATAAAATATTAAAGATGCGTAAAGATACTTTAAAATATTATGAAGAACACTATTCTCTAGAAAAGATGTTAATCAAAACTCGAGATATATATTTAGAGGTTTTATCAAATAATAAATAGATTTATGAATATTGGAATTTTTGCAACCGGAGATATGACACCAAAAGGTGAACAAAGAAAATATGAATTTTTAAAAAACAATGGGTTTAATGTATTTGAACATTCTATATGTAAAAAGGTTCATAATGGATACTTGGCCGGAACTGCAAAAGAGAGAGCAGATGCTCTACATGAGCTGTATCAAGATGATACTATTGATATCGTGATGTCTTTTTGGGGTGGATTTAATACAAATGAAGTTTTGAAACATTTAGATTATGAACTAATAAA
This sequence comes from Candidatus Zambryskiibacteriota bacterium, assembly GCA_048499675.1. Classification (GTDB taxonomy): domain Bacteria; phylum Patescibacteriota; class Minisyncoccia; order Phycocordibacterales; family WO2-35-19; genus JASNZL01. Next base: position 35,585 of record JASNZL010000006.1, on the reverse strand, counting down.
AAATAATTTTAAACCCACAATAGGTTTTTCAGATACTACTGCATTACTTATAGCGATAACACAAAAAACTGGTCAAATTACTTATCTGGGACCAGCAGGCATAACTTATCTTAAGCCAGAGCCACTCGAATATACTTTAGAATATATGAAAAAAGCTGTATCAGGTGAATCTGAGATATTGATTTCTGATTCAGAGGTATATGCCGATGATGCTTATTATTTAAAAAAACCACCTGAAAACTTGGTAAGAGAAATAAAAAAAAATAAAGGACGTCTTGTTGTTGGAACTGGTATAGCGACAGGTAAAATTATTGCGGGTAATCTACAAACTATATTAATTTTAGCAGGTACAGAGTATTTTCCTGAATTAGAAGGTAGTATTATTTTTATAGAAGAAGATGAAACTATAACAAATACCATGTTTAGAAGATTTTTAACACAATTATCTCTACAGAAAAATTTTTCAAAAATAAAAGGTTTAGTTTTTGGTCGTTTTGCTGAATCTGCTAATATAGACGACGAACAACTTATTGATTTAATTAATGAAATATGTGGAGATTTAAATATACCAATATTATATAATTTAGATTTTGGTCACACAGACCCAATGTTCACAATACCTATTGGAGGCATTGCTCACATAAATACTTCTAAAAACATTTTAATATTCAATCAATAAATTTTATGACTTTTGTATCTAAAAAAATTTTAAAAAAGGCTAAAAGTGAGTCTGGAAAGTTTATTGAAAATATAAATTCAGAATTAAGACCTTCCAAATATATTCCAAGTAGTTATTATTTAGACATTATTAAAAATCCTTACTATGAAGCACTTATCATATTAAGACATTATATTAAACTGGCTTCAGATGATTTTTTTAGTAATCATGTTGGAGCAAAGAATATTGATCTGTTTATGATGACTTCAAGTGTATCCTCACCAATGGGTCCTGGGTCTGATTCTGAAGCCATTGCTTTCAAATTGGGGGAGAATTTAACTAATCTTACTGATTCATCACAATTTGGTTTTGAACCGTTACTTGGTAATAATATTGATAAATTATACTGTTATTTACCCTCAATGAGAGGAGAAGATCCTGATGAAAGACATTTAAATCAATTTTATCATTGCGAAGCAGAAATTTTAGACAAAATGGAAAATCTAATACCACTGGTTGAAGATTATATAAAAGCACTATCTGAAATTTGTATGTCACTTATGCCAATTGTTGAAAAAATGGCCATTGATCCTTTGAACACTAAAGCTGCTTTAATTTCTATTCAAAAAAGTGAAAGATTGGATTCTGTTACTTTTGATGAGGTTTTTAAGGATTTGGAAGGAAAAGGCGGTAATGAATATGTTATACAGAATAATTTTGGTAGAAAGATATCAGCAAAAGGAGAAAGGGCATATGCAGCTAATAGGGGTAATTTTAAGCCATTTTGGATTACAAATTTTGATAGAGATATGACTCCTTTTTATCAAAAACCATTTAATAATGATTCAGTAATTGCTTCGGATTTAATGTTTCCCCCTCTATCAACTGAAGGTTTTTCAGGAGAAATTGTTGGAGCTGGTCAAAGGCAAGATAATCCGAGTGAAATTTATGAATCATTAAAAAGACAATCTGTAGACTCTAAAAATTATGAATGGTATATAGATTTACGTAGACAAGATAATTACAAAATTACATCAGGTTTTGGATTAGGAATTGAAAGATTTATTGCCTGGGTGCTTGGATATGAAAATATCCGTGATGTTATATTATATCCTAGGCTTAAAAATGTAGAGTCTTTGCCTTAGAATAAATGTTTTGTATTTTAGTTCCAACACCGTCCACTAGACCGCGCATAGATAAAATTCGACCCGTTTTATTGGGGCGGATTTTGTTATAATATATGTTAATGAGCATTATAAAAAAATATATGGAAGGACGATGTTTTGTTTATTCTGTAAAGTGCGAAGATTGTGTGTGACAAGGTATTGTTTTAGTATTAAGCCTTATTTTTCAATGTATAAACAGGTTTGCGACAAGAAATGCTGCATAAGTTCAGAAACATATGAGACTCTGGTTTAAAGTTTTTGTATGGCATTTTTCAACAAATTTAGGGGAACCAGAGTTTAAAATACTTGGGAAAGAGTGATACGATTTCGGTATATGATTACCGAACAAGCAAAAGAAAGAGCTAAAATACTCTCTTTCTGGAAGAGGCATATAGTATGGAAGCTACAAAGGAAGCTTTCAAGGTTTCTAGACCAACTCTTTTTCCGATGGCAGAAAAATTAAAAAGCTAACCTAGGAGAAAATTAAGAATCTGAACAAAAAGAAAAGTACAGCTCCAATACACAGAAGAAAAAAAAAGAACCGTACCGGAAGCGTTGGAAGCTTTCATTTTGAAAAGAAGAGGACAAACTCCTCGTCTCTCGAAGGAAAAACTTTCTGTCATGTTGAAAAATGAAAGTGGCAGACCTTTCACCCTCAACTGTTGGTCGAATGATTAATGACTTAAAGTTTCAAATGAAGTTCCAAAAAACGAGGGAAACCTCCCGTCTCAGGAAAGACTGGAAAGCTAATTGAGCAGTATACAAGCCTAGAAAAGAAGCTCAGGAGACCCAAGGATATAGAGTGTTGGAAGTTGATACTGTTGTACGATTTGTGGATGGAGTGAAGCGATACATTTTTGACTGGCATAGATATCGAAAAAACGTACTGCTTTTGCTACAGCCTATACTAATCATGGATCAGAGATGCGCCGATTTTCTCTCAAAACTCGTCAGGTTCTACCTTTGTGTCCCAAAAGATGTCCAGACTGACAATGGATCAGAGTTTTGCTCTCCACTTCCACAAGCAGTGGAAGAAACAGGTCCCCTACAATACTCATCCAAAGATCACCTAAAGAAACGCTCATTTGGAGAGATTTAATCGTAGTCTAAATGAAGAGTTCCTTGTTTATCACAGATCACTTCTTCGAGATAATGTACCTGAATTTAACAAGAAACTAATTGACTGGCTCATTTGGTACAACACTCGTCGTCCCCACTATGCTCTTCACATGCTCTCTCCTTTGCAGTATATTTGTTCCAAATTAACAGTCCCAGAGTCTCAAAAGTGCTGGACGGATACAAATGCTTGACATAAAATTTATTATATGCTAATATTTAAGATAGGAGGTGAGTTGTGAAAAAGCTTGTTTGTTTTTCAATTATTATGTTGTGTGCTCTTTTGAGTGGGTGCACCCAACAGCAGGTGGCTCGTCAATACGGTGGATCCTCCAAGATTGACTTGCAAGCGTGCAAGAAACTTGTTGTGGTCACGTGGAAGGAGTCCAATCTTTGGGTTCTTACTCGGGACATGCATGAGGGAGAAAAAACGGAGACCTACCAGTTCAAGGAAGACAGCTCTTGGGGTCTTATGCAGGGAACTGTTACCATTCAAGAATACCGAAGCTCTGCTTGTCCGGCTTCTCAGAAGTAATCCGCCGACCGCGACGATGAAAATCGTCGGCACGGTCGGCGGTTTTCTATTACACAAACTCAGGAAATTTTACTAAATTATTTATTATTCCAGTTCTAACATCGCACTACAAGAGTACTTCCATTTTTATATTCCTTTCAGTCATTAAAAATTAGGTCGTCCACTAGTCCGCGCAGAAAAAAATAAAACAATAATATTTATCAACACAAGCGGAATAAATAATGTTGCGTGTTTTTTAAAAATGTATGCTATCAGGCAAGAAAAAAAGAGGAGAGTGGAGGAGAACGAGTTTTGACAACAAGCCCGCGTTTGGACGAAGTCCAAACGCGGGCTTTACTTATAAAAAAACAAGCATATAATCAAATTTGAGGTAGTATTATGTTCATTTACTCAATCGTTTTTTTGGTTGCGGTTTTAGTTATTTGGGTCGTTTTTGTAATAATTGGTTTTAAAAAGATACCCAAATGGCCAACAAAGACTTGATAAGCCGATTTCTATTGAAGTCGGCTTTTGTGTTATTATATGTCTTTAGTAGGTATTTAAAATATATGAGTGAATCTTTTCCACAGAATCCAAAAATGACACCAGAGGATGAAAAAATAAACGAAGAAATAAATTTAATTGGAAGAAAAATTTCCGAAGACATGGACTTGGAATTTAATAATGTTGCAAATCAGGTAGAGAGGGAAGCCAGAGAGAAAGTTCGTCTGACCAAGTATCTTTTGGCTGATTTGGAATCCTATCTAAGAAAAAACTCAGAAATAGATGAAAGAATGTCTCTCAATGAGTTTACGGATATAATAAATGGTAAGGATGGAGAATTTGACCCAAATCTTAGAGACAGAATAAACCAATTTATAGATAGATACGAAACAAAAGTGAATTTAGAGAGATCGCTATCGGATTTTATTTCTTTTATTGGAAGTGTTTACCAAAAAAATATAGATTTACTTGATGTGGGAAAGAAAAAAAGAAAAAATTGAATAAACAAGATGAAAAATTTCACTTTCGTTTTGTTCTGTTTTGGACGAAAATAAAAAAGCGGCTCACTAGGAGCACGCTTCGTAAATGAGACGCTCTGTACTTTTGTGACAGAAAATTTGTCCCTTGAATTTCACCTTGTGTAGGTAGAATCCGTTTGTGGGATGGTTTAGTTTTACAATATGTGCGTCTGGATCATCTAGGAGTTTTTTGAATGCATTCGCATCCAAATTGTATATTATTGCTTTACTTGCACCGTGTCCTCCGGTACAAAAATCAAATATTTCATCTGCTGTCATCCTTTTCATTTGTCACCTCTCTTTTTATAGAATACACTTTTATTAAACACAGTCAAAATGAAAGTTTTTGTTAAAGCAAAACCAAATTCAAAAGAAAACAAAATTGAGGAATTGAACGCTCAGAGTAATTTGTTTGAAGCTAAAAAAGAAAAATTTGATTTTAGTTTTGTAATCAAGGTAAAAGAGAAGCCGGTTTTAGGTAGGGCAAACGAAGCTATAATAAAAATTCTTGCAGAACATTTTGGGGTAGCCAAATCCTCTATAAATCTTGTTTCGGGCGCTACATCAAAAAACAAGATATTCAATATAAAGCATTAGCATAGCACCCAAACACGGAGCAGAAGCCTTTTGAGACACTTTAGATAAGTCAGATAAAGAAATACACAGTTTGCACCTTGCAATACGAACGAGCGTTCGATATGCTTTTTATATGGAAAATCTAAATTCAAAATATAAAATCAGCGCTCAAAAAATTAAGGATTTTTACAAAAAGAATAAGCGTATGCCTTCTTATGCTGAAGCGTCGAAGCTCTTAGGTTTTAAATCCAAATCTGGTACTTTTGCTTTTTTACAAAAACTAATTGATTTGGATTTCTTACAAAAGAGTGATTCTGGTGCATTGGTGTATGGTAGAAAATTTGGTGAGATAAAACTCTTGGGCTTTGTAGAAGCAGGTTTTCCGACAATGACAGAAGAAAATCTTTTAGATTCTGTCACTTTGGAGGATTACTTGGTAGACGACAGAGAAGCTACTTTTATGCTCAAAGTCAGGGGAGACTCTATGTATGATGCTGGGATAAGAGACGGTGATATGGTTTTGGTAGAAAGAACTGATTCTCCAAAAATTGGTCAAATTGTCATAGCTGAAATCGATGGTGAGTGGACAATGAAATATCTGAAAAAAGATAAAAATGGTCTGTATCTTGAACCAGCCAACAAAACATTTAAACCAATATACCCAAAAGAAGAATTGCAAATTAAAGCGGTGGTTACAGCAATAATAAGAAAATACAGTAAATGAATAAATATCAAAACAAAATTTTGCATATTGATGGGGATGCTTTTTTTGCTTCGGTTGAGAGAGTCAATTATCCCAAATTTAGAAATATGCCAGTTGTAGTTGGTACAGAGAGAGGGATTGCAACGGCTGTTACTTATGAAGCCAAAGCTCTTGGGGTCAAACGAGGAATGCCAATATTTCAAATTAGAAGAGATTTTCCGAGTGTTATCGTTCTGCCAACTCATTTTGAGCTCTATGCTAAATATGCAGAAAAGTTAATCAAAATTCTAAAAAAGTATTCAGATTGTGTAGAAGAGTATAGTATCGACGAATGTTTTGTTTTGATAGATCAAAAAGAAGCAAAAAGGCACGGTGGTTTTGAAGAATATATTTCTCTCATAAAAAAAGATGTACAAAGGTCTCTTGGCATCACATATTCTTTTGGGCTTGCTGACACAAAAGTTTTGGCAAAATTGGCTTCCAAATACCAAAAACCTGATGGATTAACTATAATTTCAGGAGATAATATGGATGAATGTCTCTCCAAAACCCAAATCAGTTCTGTTTGGGGAATAGGAGCAAAGACAACATTAAAACTCCAGAATATAGGAATACAAAATGCACTTGATTTTACAAAAACCGAAAGGACTAAAATAACAAAATATTTTAACCTCCCAATTCAAGAGATTTGGTGTGAGCTCAAAGGCGAGAGACTTTTTGATGTTTCTGGTGTTTCAAAAAAATATTCAAAGTCCTTGCAAGCCACTCGTTCATTTTTGCCAGTCTCCAACAATTTTAGTCTTATCTTTTCTGAAATATCAAAAAACGTAGAAGTTGTTTCTCTTAGATTGAGAGAGGAAGACCAGCTTGCAAAAAAAGCCTCGGTTTTTATAAAAGAAGATAATTTTTCCAAGAAAACTTTTGATTTTGAACTCGACTATCCTACAAATAATCCAAGTGAAATATTAAACAAAATAGAAAAGTATTTATTTGGAGTATTTGATAAAAACAAAAAATACAGAGCGACAGGTATTACCCTCTATAATCTGTTGCCAAATGAAAGTCTACAAGTTGATTTGTTTGGAGCTGTCTGTGAATTTAAAAAACAGAGTAGTTTTGTAAATACCATTGATCTTATAAAACAAAGATTTGGAGAAGCTTCTCTGATGCTTGCTTCAAGTATGAAATCTAATCAAAGACGAAATCTTGATTACAGAGAAAAACACAAAGGGGAATTATATATAAGAAATTTACCGTTTCCATATTTGGGAGAAGTGGTTTGAGGGGGGAAAGGTTAGAGGTAGAAGCTTGGAGCTTTTGGGAAAGCTAAGAGCTAAGAAGTTGGAGGTTAAAGGTTTTTGTAAAAGAAATTGGATTTTGTGCAACCAGAGAGTCAGTCTACATAAAAAGTTTTGTTTTGTTTTAATAATTGTTAATCTTAATGAAGTAATAGTTAATATAAATATATGAAAATAGAATGGAATAAAGTTACAAGCGTTTCTCAAATCTTTGCAATCATTTTGTTTTTGGTTGTATTTTTTGTTGGATTTTTTGTAGGGCGACCTTTTGGGGCGAGAACGGTTACTGGAGATCCAGTGATAATGGCAAAATATGTTTGTGAAGAAGGTCAAAAAGTTAGAGTAGATTATTATGAAAATTTTGTATATATAAAATTTGAAGGGTTTAAAGCTTACTTACAAAGAACAATGTCTGCTTCGGGGGTGCGTTTTGCAAACAGTGATGAGTCGCTCGTTTTTTGGAGCAAAGGAGATGGTGCGTTCATAGAGTTGGATGGGGCAACTTATATAGATAATTGTTTGGTAGAAAAAGACCCAAAACAAGAAGAAAAGTTAGAAACACAGGATAGTGATTTGTAAATTATAAAAAACCAAATGAATTTGGTTGAAAACAAAAAAATATATCTAACAGTTTTATTTGTCTTAATTGCTCTGTTTTCCTTTTGGTTTTTTAAATCCAGAAACAAAATAGACGTTAGAAATTATCCTTCCTCGGGTACTCAGATTGTTGCTATTGGAGACAGTTTGGTTTATGGAATGGGGGCAACCTCCCGAGACAAAAATTTTGTTTCTATTTTATCGCGTCAAATAGGTAAACCAATAATCAATCTTGGAATTTCTGGATATACAACAGAGGATGGTCTAAAAAGGATAGATGAGCTCGATAAGTATAATCCAAAAGTTGTAATACTTTTGCTTGGTGGAAACGATTATTTAAGAAAAGTTCCACAGGAAGAAACCTTTGCTAATCTAGAAAAAATTATAGAAAATATCCAAGCGAGAGGAGCGATTGTACTTTTGCTTGGTATAAAGGGTGGGATAATAGGGGACGATTTCAAATCTGATTTTGAAAAATTGAGAGACAGATACGAGACGGCCTATGTTTCAAATGTTTTAAGTGGACTCATTGGTAATCAAAATTATATGTCTGACGCAATTCACCCAAATGATGAAGGGTATAAAATAATAGCCGACAGAATCTACCCAGTTTTAAGAAGTCTTTTGGAATAAATGTTATAGAAAAAGGGCTCAAACATATTGTTTGTGCCCTTGTTCAAAAAAGGACAAAAAGAACTGGCGGAGAGGGACCCTTGAGCGAAGTGTGGTTAGGCTCGCGAGAGGCCACCCACGCTTGACTTGCAGGGAAGAGACTCAAGGTTGCAGAAATGAATTCTGTTGCCCCCTCCAAACATTTTTATAACAAAATCGATATTAATCGTCAACAACATATTTTAAACAACTGTTTACAACGACTTTTGTTGATAAAAATAAAGAGTTATAATTAAGTAGTTTTATACAAAAATATTATTTATTTAATCAAAAAATATGTACGAAATCGGAGCTGGAATTGCAATTTTGCTTATACTCATAAGTATCAAACAAATTAACCAATACGAAAGGGGAATAAAATTTACCCTTGGAAGATATAGTCGCGTTATGAATCCGGGATGGAGACTTGTTTTTCCAATTTTTCAGTCATACCAAAAGGTTGATGTGAGAACAAAAGCTGTTGATGTGCCAGATCAAAATGCAATCACGCGAGACAATGTTTCAGTTAGGGTAAATGCTGTTATTTATTACAAAGTAAATGAGCCGGCCAAAGCAATTATTGAAGTTGAAGATTTTCGTTACGCTATTTCTCAATATGCTCAGACGACAATGAGAAATATCGTTGGAGAAGTTACGCTCGACGAACTACTTTCAAGTAGGGATAAAATAGCAGATAGGATAAGAGAGATTGTGGATAAAGAAACAGATGCTTGGGGGCTTGTGGTAAATAATGTTGAACTAAAAGATGTAAGTTTGCCGCCAGAATTAGAAAGAACTATTGGTAAGCAGGCAGAAGCAGAAAGAGAAAAGAGGGCGGTAATAATTAATTCTGAAGGAGAGCTCGCCGCTTCACAAAATATAGCAAGAGCCGCAGAAATGCTATCATCTGCTCCTGGAGCACTGCACCTCCGAACTCTTCAGTCTATAAATGATATGTCATCTGATCAGAGCAACACCGTTGTTTATGTAGTGCCAATAGAGGCACTCCGAGCTCTTGAAGGTTTTGGTAAAAAAATTAATAACTAATCAAAATATATGGCCAAAGGAGATGGACATAAAAAAGAAAAAAAGAAACCAAAAAAAGGTTCGGTAAAAGGTAAATAAAAATGGTATTTTTGAAATCACCCGCATAATATGCGGGTGATTTTGTAAAAAAAAGATGGCTCGAGTCACAAAGGGCTCGAGCCGAAGAAGGAGGGGGAGAACAGACGAACAAAGAACTGGGAGAGTGGAGCAAACCACCCTTGAGTGTTGGTAGGTCGCGGAAACACTCCGGTGGTTTTTGACCTGCACCCGTTTGGTCAAGCTCTACACTCTCCTTTATTAATTATAGCAAAATTGGACAAATAAGTCACTTTGTTAGTAACACTGTATTTTTGACAACTTATGTCTAAATCTTTACTCTATATTCAGAGGAGTATTCACAATGAACGAAGAAAAAATACGTTTACTTTTGGAACTCAAAAAAGTAATCAACACGGCCATTAGTGAGTCACCTGAGGCCGAGACGATTATCGAACAATTAAAAAGTGCGAGGGTTAATGTTTTTATAGAACTCTCTGCAGTCCCCCAACCAGAACTTCGGCCTAAATTAAGGCCGTGCCCCTACGACAAAAAGTGGCCCACACAAATGCAGTAGTGGTGTCCCATGTACTTTATTAAAGGTCTTGAGAGGCCTTTAATTTTTTGTGGTAAAATTGAGTTATGAAAAAAGTTATTGTTGGTATAGGTATACCCGGATCTGGCAAAACAACCTTGTTAAAAGATTTTGCCCTTAAATACAATTATTCATATATTTGTCCAGATGATATTAGATTTGAATTGACTGGCAACGCTTCAGATCAATCAAAAAATAATGAAGTTTGGCAAAAAGTATACAAAAAACTCGAAGGAGAAATAAGAAATGGTAATGTGGTAGTTTTTGATGCCACAATGGCAAATTTAAAAGATAGGAAAAACTTTTTAAGTAAAGCAAGATTTTTTGGGACGGAAAAAGTGCAGGGTGTTTTCGTTGACGTGCCTATTGAAATTGCAAAATCAAGAAATGAAAGCAGGGAAAGGGTTGTGCCAGATTTTGTACTAAATAGAATGAATGATAATTTAAAGAATTTTCCACCAGATATTCACGAAGGTTTCGACTCTATTTTTACTTTTGATGAATTACAAAAAATAACTAAAGCTGAAGTAGAATTTGAGGGTAATGTTTTGAGCAAAGAATTAAAAATTAGATAGTTAATATTAATCAAAAAATATGTTACAAGAATTTAAAAAGTTTTTACTTAGAGGCAATGTTGTCGATTTGGCTGTTGGTGTTGTGATTGGCGCTGCTTTTACCTCTGTTGTTAATTCAATAGTGGCAGATCTTCTGACTCCCATTATTGGAGCTATAGCAAAAGTGCCGGATTTTGCTGGGCTTTCTATTACAATAAATGAGAGTGTTATTGCTTACGGAAAATTCTTAAATGCGACAATATCTTTTTTGTTGGTGGCAACTGCTATTTTTTTCTTCATAATAAAACCAATGAATGTTTTGGTGGCAAAGTCTAGAAAAGAAAAACCAGCTGATCCTACAACCAAAAAATGCAAAGAATGTATGAGTGAAATTCCTCTTGATGCAAGGAGGTGTGCTTTTTGCTCTCAAATTCAAGAAGTTAAAAATTCTTGATACTATTTTTTATTTTCAAACGTAGTGAACAAAATGAAAAATGAAATTTTTCATTTTTGAACGGAGTGCAGAAAAGAAAGAATACCCCACTGCTCTAGAGCGGGATCAAAGAGTGAGCGAGGTGAACTCCTTTGAGTCCAGAGTTTACTTTGGAGCAAATACTCTTTATTAGGTTGTTTGACATAAGAATCAATAAATATATGATTTTGTTAGGAGTAAAAAATGTCACCTGACGAGAGGTCTTTGATTATGAAAGTGGAAGAAGAGGTTGTTTGTGCATTGTTAAATTCCGAAACTTTCAAAGCTTTGTTAAAAGGCGCCCAGGAATTGAACCTTGGTATACTTAAAGACATAAGTGTAGTAATGACGTTCGAGAAGGAAATTCCTTCAAATCTCATTGATGAAGTTATTCCCGAGCCTAACCCTCAGGATAAGAAGATTCTCAAGGCATTAAAAATCCTTTGGTAATCGATAAATCTAAGAACCCTGAGTGGGTTCTTTCTTTATATAAAAATGATAAAATGTAGGTATGCAAACATGGTATACAGAATTAATAAAACCAACATGGGCACCACCAAGTTTTCTTTTTGGCCCTGTTTGGACAATACTCTATATAATAATTACAGTTTCTTTTGGAAAAGTTTTTATCTCTGTATTTCAAAATAAAATTCCAAAAATAGTCGCGCTACCTTTTGTTTTGAATTTGATTTTCAACTTTTTATTTACTCCTCTTCAGTTTGGATTACAAAACAATTTTCTTGCCATGATCGATGTAATTCTTGTTTGGGTTACTCTTGTTTGGGCAATGATTGTAATAAAAAAGTATTCCAGTTTTGTTTTTTATGCTCAAATCCCTTACTTACTCTGGGTTACTTTTGCATCAATTTTACAAATAACAATTACTTATCTTAACTTATAAATATGATAAATAAACAAAAAGGTGGAGGGAGCGGTAGTATTTTATATGGACTTGGTTTTATTGGGGCATTTGTGTATTTTGTATTAGGTGCCCCAACATTTACTGCTGGTATACTAGGTTTTTTGAAAGCTCTAGTGTGGCCAATTTTTCTGGTATATAAACTATTTGTATTTCTTTCATAATGGTTTCATTTCGAGAAAAAGTGTTCCGTGTTGTTTCAAAAATTAAAAGAGGAAAGGTTTTAACATACAAGCAGGTTGCAAAAATGTCTGGAAATGAAAAGGCTAGTCGGGCAGTTGGAAATATTCTAAATAAAAACTATAATCCAAAAATACCTTGCCACAGAGTAATAAGGTCAGATGGTAAAATAGGGGGATATAATAGAGGTGGAAATAGGAAAAAGGAGCTTTTAGAAAAAGAAGGATATGGAAAATAGAATAAACAAAAATGAAGATTCGCGCGAAGATTTAATAAAAGGAAATGCTTTTTTTGATGCAAGTGAATATGTTAGACTTATGCAACAAAAATCGAGAGAAAGTTTGGTTTTGGAGGAGGGGGGTGGTCTGGCTATAAATACAATAGAAGGAGGTAAAATAATTGAGAATGCAAGAAAAAAGTTGTCCCTTTCTAACGATGAACTTATTTTATATCTTTCTTTTTTGGAAGATAGGGTTAAGGAATTAATAAAAATATGAATAAAAGTATAATATTTAGTTTGGTTTTTGTTTTGATTATTATAGGGTTCTCCTTATATAGCACAAGATGTTTTGGAGAATCTTGTGGTGCAGGAGCAAATGTTATAAGCAGTGATAATTTTGGAAAACAAATGGATAAAGATGAAATTGTAATCAAAGCTATAAAAAAAGAAATTGTACTTATAGATGTAAGAGAGGCTTATGAGTGGGACGGAGGACATATAGAAGGGTCTATAAATATTCCTCTTGGAAGTATAGACGAGACGCTACTTACACAAATAAGTAAGGATAAGGACATTTATGTTTATTGTAGATCTGGCGCAAGGGCAGGAAATGCAAAAAATATTTTAGAAGATTTGGGTTACGAGCAGGTTACAAATCTGGGCGGAGTGATTGAGTGGGAAGCAAGCGGTGGAGAGTTGGTGAGAAATTAATCATGGAAATCACTGTCAATAAAATTGAGAAAGAAATAATAAAGCAAAGAAACGCAAGTAAAGCCAAAATCCTTGCTCGTTATTTTAAAACGGGCGAAGGGGAATATGGCGAAGGAGATATATTTTTAGGAATATCAGTTCCAGATTTAAGTAAATTTGCAAAAAAACACAAAAGTATTAATATCAAAAAAGTCTCCACACTTCTAAAAAATAAAATTCATGAAATAAGGTTAATTGCCTTATTTGTGTTAGTTTCAAAATTCCAAGAAACAAATAGGGAATCTGAAAAAGAAAGAATAATTAATTTTTATCTAAAAAATACAAAATATATCAATAATTGGGATTTGGTAGATTCCTCTGCTTATCAAATACTTGGCAGTTACCTAGTCGACAAAAAAGACAGAAAAATTATTTACAAACTAATATCATCAAAAAATATGTGGGAGCAAAGGATTGCTATTGTTTCTACATATGCTTTTATAAAAAAAGGTGAATCAAAAGATATTTTTGTGATTTGCAAAAAACTTTTTAATCATAAACATGATTTGATTCACAAGGCGATGGGTTGGATGTTAAGGGAGGTGGGCAAAAACGTTAGTCAAAAAGAATTAAAGGTTTTTTTGAAAGAAAATATAAGGCAAATACCTAGAACCACTCTAAGATATGCAATAGAGAAATTTGAAGATAAAGAAAGAAGGAGGTATTTAAATATGTAATCTTTTTTATAATTATTTTATGATCTCTTTTACTAAAAAAAGAATGTCTGCGTTTACTTTAATAGAATTATTGGTTGTGATTGCAATTATCGGGGTCTTGTCTTCTATTATAATGGTCTCAATTAATAACAGTAGAGCAAAAGCAAGAGATGCAAAAAGAATTGTCGATATTAGACAACTGGTAAATGCTCTAGAGCTGTATTATTCTGCAAACAATTCTTATCCTATGAGTTCTGGATGGTGTACACAAATTTCTCACCCTTCCTACACTACATCATTTTATAATTCAATATCACAGTATCTACCATCTGGATTATCAAAGGACCCGCTGTATGCCAATACAGAAAAAGATTATTTTTATAGGAGAGTCGGAAATACATATTATTTATATGCAGAGATGGAGACCTTTGATCGAGAGGATGATGGTTTTTCTGGTTGTGCTAGAATAAATAATATAAATAATGAATACGATTATAGGTACCCACCTTTTTAAAGTTTATTATGGCTAATTGTATTTTTTGCAAAATAGTGAATAAAGAAATTCCTTCCTATACAGTTTATGAAGATGATAATTTTTTGGTGTTTTTGGATATAAATCCACAGTCGGCGGGACATTGTCAGGTAATACCCAAAAAACATTATAGATGGGTTTGGGATGTGTCCAATGTGGGAGAATATTTTGAAGTGGTAAGAAAAATTGCAGAAGCCCAAAGAAAAGTTTTTGATACCGATTGGGTACTTTCGAAGATTGTAGGGGACGAGGTTCTGCATGCGCATATTTGGGTTTATCCAAATTCAAATGTCAAAGGAAACTCTAAAGATTTTGAGAAAAACCAACAGTTGCTTGTAGAAGCTCTCAACCAAAAAACACCCTAAGGTGTTTTTTGGTCTATTTCTAAAAAATTTTCGTAGTAATTAAATATAACAAATTACCCACTAATTACTAATATTCACCTGCCCGCAGTCGCTACACTTCAAGCGTTGTAGGCGGGCCAATCTTACTAATACTTATTCGTTATGATCCGCATGTATTAGCGTGATTAGTGGATTACTTTATAAACTTTCAACCTTTTAACTTTCAAACTTTCGAACTTACAATTTCGATATCTCCTTTAAATCTTTGTCTGGAATGTAGAGAACAAGTAGCCCGACTATTACGCCGGCTATGCCTGTATAAATATGACTGCCTCCAAAAAGCCAATAATCTATTCCATCTAAAACATACCAAATACCTCTCCACATCAAAACAAGCCCCAAAACTATGGATATATTTTTTGCAAAATAACCAATATTTAGATTTCTACTTTTAAATAATTTAAACATAACATTATATAATCATATTTTTTTTGTTTATAGAAAGAGGTGTTTATGTTAAATTTTATATATGAAAATATTTAAATATTTGCTTGTTTCAATCATAATATTTGCTTCCCTTGGCTATATCGGCTATGGTTTATATGAATATAATAAAAATCCTTGCAGTGGAACAATTGAATATGCGGTAGGTAGATTTGATACAGAATTTGGTATTTCTAGGGAAGAATTTAAAAAATATTTGGAAGAGTCTCATGAAGTGTGGAATCGGGCCATAGGCAAGGAAACTTTTGTTTACAATGAGAGCTCTGATTTCAAAGTTAATTTAATTTTTGACCAGAGACAAATAGATACTATTCAAAAGCAAAAAACTGAATCCGGGCTTTCATCGGTAGAAGAAAATCTTAGGAAGTTTGATGAAAAACTAAGTACCGCTAATGTGGGCTATAAAATTAGATTAGATAGATATGAACAAGAAATAAAAGTTTTTGAAAACAGGCAAAAGGAATATGAAAGAGAAGTTAACCATTGGAATAGTAGAGGTGGTGCACCAGAGAGTGACTACAATAGGCTCCAAAATGAAAGTGTATTTTTGAACAATGAAGCTACAAGATTAAATAAAGAAGCATCCGCATTGAATATTATGGTTACAGAGATAAATGATTTATTAAAGATAAGAAATGAAGCAGCGAGAGACTACAATAAGGTTGCAGATTTGTATAACAAAAAATATGGCAAAGGGCTTGAATTCAACCAAGCGGAGTATAGTGGGCAAGAAATAAATATTTACCAATTTTCTGGAAAAAAGGATTTGATGATTGCTATGATTCACGAATTTGGACACGCTTTAGGTTTGGACCATGTAGATGATTCTAATGCAGTAATGTATTATCTGACTGGAGGAAATAGCGAGGTTGGTTTGGAGCTTACAGAAGCGGATTTGGAGGAGATGAGGAGGGTGTGTAAACTTTAGTTTGAAAGTTAAAAAGTTTAGAAAGTAACCCACTAATCACACTAATACATTAGTTAGAAAGTTTAAAAGTTCAGAAAGTTTAGAAAGTAAAACACGACACGGATTAAGGAGGCGAGTTGCGAGTTACGATAAAATTCTAAATACTAAATCCGAAATTCTAAAAAAATTTAAAATCCCAAATTCAAATAATTTAAACGAGATAAGATAAAAATAAAAAATGGAAGATAAGTTAAAAGAAAAAGGAAAGGACAATGTTTGCCCGGTCGCTTGCATTATTAAAGACCAAAAGATTCTGGTTGGATTTAGACATTACAAAAATAAATGGAAAAATATTTCAGTTTGGACAATGCCCGGGGGAAGATGTGATGAAGGGGAGACAGTAGGAGAAACTATAAAAAGGGAAATTTATGAAGAAGTTGGTATAAAAGATTTAGATTTTGTTGATTATTTGGGAGAAGTTTTGGGCGCAAAAGAAGGTGATGTGGTGCCGGTTTTTCTCTGTAAAACCGATAAAGATTTTATATTAATGGAACCAGAAAAATTTTCAGAATGGGCTTGGAAACCTTTGGATGAACTACTAAAAATAGATAATTTTATAAATAATAATTCACTTATTCTAATAAAAAATTATTTAAATAAATGAAAAGAGAGAAAATAGTTGAAATAGGGTGGTTTGTTTTTATAGTTGCAATTTTTGTTTTTGCTATGGTTTTGGTGCGTGGTGGACAATTGCAAGAAAAAGTAGAAAGTTTTGGAATCCTTGCTCCGCTCGTCATAATTCTTCTGAAGATGTCCACGCTTATTATTGCTCCTCTTGGCGGTTCACCACTTTATTTGGTAGCGGGCGCTCTCTATGGAAGTACAAAAGCTTTTATAATAGTAATGATAGGAGATATTTTAGGTTCAATTACTTGTTTTGTTTTGGCGAGGAAATATGGAGCGAAAATTGTGAGAAAACTTGCTGGAGAAAAGTATTTTGAAAAAATAGAAAAGGCACTTTCTGTTTTGAATGACACAAAGTCATTTATAAAAGCTCGAATTGGTTTTATGACAATTCCGGAGCTGGTGGCATATTCGGCAGGACTCAGTAAAATGAATTTTTTTACATTTGTCGTGCTTAACTCATTATTCTTTATTCCTCTAAACCTTCTCTATGTTTATCTGGGTTCAAAACTTGTTGACTTGTCTTTGAAGTACTTTTTTATTCTTCCGCTTATAACTTTTGTATTGGCTCTCGGAGGACTTTCACTTTTGTATAAGGATTATGAGAAGCAAAACGACACTAATACACAAATGGGTGCGAACGATACGAATAAATAAGTTAAAAAGTCCAAAAATTTTAAATTTTAAATTGTAATTTTTAATTTTGATTTTTAAATTTTGATTTTATTTGTGGTTTGAAAAGATTTGTTTTATATAATAGATTTAATCTATGCCGTTGTAGCTCAGTTGGTAGAGCACCCCCATGGTAAGGGGGAGGTCATCGGTTCAATCCCGATCAACGGCTCACGAACAAAGTGAGTGAGGTGTTGAAGCAAAGAAACTGCTTGCTTTGCGTTCGGAGGTTGAAAGCCGGAGCCATGTCGAGCTAAGCGAGACGGGCGAGGCCGGGTAGGAACCACACAATATTTTTAGAGTATTACGAATAAAAATATTGATGTGAGTTGACACCAATCCCGATCAACGGCTCATTTATCGTAAAATTTGCCACCTTAGCTCAGTTGGTAGAGCGGCGGTATCGTAAACCGCAGGTCCGCAGTTCGATCCTGCGAGGTGGCTCAATAAAAAGTAGTTTTATTGCAGGATCGAAAGTCGGAGCGGGTACCAGCTTAGCAAAGCTGGTCGCGAGGCGGGGTCGCGGAAATTTCCGAGTGACGATGAGGAAATTATCCGTGACCGATCCTGCGAGGTGGCTCAAGTCATATAATAAAAAGGTGAAAGACATAAAAAAGAAGTGGTGAGATACGACTAGCTGATGCACTAAAGAGTTATCTAAAAAAGGCTCCCGTGTATGGTGTACTTTTTAAAGGCAAAAGATATGATTGTGGTAGTAAGATTGGATTTCTAAAAGCAACAGTTGATTTTGCTCTAAAACATAATGGAGTAAAAAAAGATTTTAAAAAGTATTTGAAGGATATTTCCTCGCGGTTTTATTTTGATTTTTTATATTTAATAGTTAAAATACTTAAAGCTTAAGACAGGAGTCGTCTTGTTCAAAGGCGACACCCGAAGTAAAGCAATAGCCCCGGTGCCAATCCCTGATTGGTGCCGGGTTTCATTCATTTGACAAATCAGTAAATTTATGTATAGTAAGTAGAGGAGGTTTTGTGTAAATTCTGGGGTGAAATGCAACTGGAGTTGCTAATTGCCATGAATGATACCACACTCTCTCGCTGCTTCATTGGCGCTTCGGTAACGAAGCGTTTTTCTGTATTTGTTGTTTAAGATTTCCAATTTTTCTTGGAATTCTTCTTTTGATACTTTTTTCAAATTAGTTCCCTTGGGCCAAAACCATCTTCTACATAATCCGATGCTGGACTCAATGAAGGGTTTCTGCCTCGGAGATGCCGGATCGCAAAAATATGTCTTCATGCTGAATTTTTCATGCTCTCGGTTTTCTCCACCTTGGTCCAAAATCATAACATGAATGATGTTTTCATTGTTAATTTTTCTCATAACTCTCGCAGTATGTATCGGTCGGAGACTTTTAACCAAGTCTCCTTTGAGAAGTTTGGTTTCTCTCCAACCGACAAGTACCGCTGCCGTTTTGGATATTTTCTTTGGTGAAAGGAATGTGTCTCCTTCGGTCACAAATCCCGGATTAGCTGGCATATCGTGAATACTGACCATATTTGGGATGATCTGCCTCTTTGGAGTATCAGTATGCGGTTTCTTGCGATATCTTTTGGTACAAAGATACTTGCAATATCTTACTCCGTGAACAGATCGAAGCCATCGGTATATGGCATCTCCCGAAACTCTGACTGACCATTTTTCTTCTCTCATTCTTCCGGCGATACCATCGGGAGATTGATATTTTTTTAATTCTGAAATTATGAACCTCCGGAGTTCCGGATGCCTCTCGATTTTCATGCCTTGATATTTAGAGTTGCTCCGCAAAATTTGAGCTTTGTGTTCCGCAGAGCTGGCTCTATATTCTCCATTCAATCTGCTTCTTTTTTGTACCTCTCTTGTGACGGTGCTTTTGTGTACTCCGATGATTTTAGCTATTAATTTTTTCTCCACTCCTTGAGTCAAAAGAGCTTCAATCCTGTCTCTTTTATGCTCGTCCAACTGGACGAAAATTCTTGTTTTTCCCATACAAATTATATTACCGCCAGTTGCATTTCAAACAAGAATTTTCAGGAGGTTCAATACCTATACAAAACCCGTGCTCATTGAGAAAGGAAACTGTCATGACGACCCGCGTTGTCCCAGACGGTATGAAAAGGAAACCCACAGCGGAAGAGTGGGAAACTTTGTTGGAAAGCAGAATCCCCGAGCTTATCCGCCGTGCCAAAGTCGGAAATTATAATCCGGAAGCTCTTCTCTCCACATTGCAAAATGTGATTGAGGGCAAAATGATTGGAGATATTCCAACAGGAAAGGCGAACATTCTCCGCCTCATCTCGGGCGGGAAGCAAATCACTATCCGCGCCACGAGTGGGCACAGAACCATCGCCCAGGCCACGGACATCTTCACTTGGGGCATCGACTCCGACTTCAAAAACTGGGGTTTGGATGTTCCAGGAGAAGCGAAACCAGAAACGCCCGTTCTGGTCTACGAGATGGTCGAGGATGGTGATTTTGAAACCATCTTCGACAGCTTGTTGGGTCGCGAACGGGAAGACCTTTGTCTGACACAGGAGCAAATCATTGCTTTTGTGGAAGACCACAAGGACTGGCTTCGGAAGGAAGGATATGCCACTTTTTTCCTGTTCAAGGAAAATCGCAAATTCTTCGTTGCTCGCGTGAGTCTGGATTCCGGCGAGAGGCCTGACGCCGTCGCCCTCCGGTTCTCGCGTGACGACGGTTGGAATGGCGCTAGCCGTCCTCGGATTGTCGTTCCGCAGACACTCGTGGCGTAGTTGACCCTCCGATTCTTAATCCCTCAGACCCTTTCCCAATTGTGGGTGGGTCTGGGGGATTTCTGTTATATAAAACGATTAGACAAAATTACAAAATAAAGAAAGAATGGTATATTTTAAAAATGGCAAAAATTTTATACGGTGCTCCTGTGAAGGAGAAAATAAAGGATAATTTAGTCGTAAGGATAAAAAAGCTCACAAAAAAGCCAACTTTGCTCATAATACAAGTGGGCAACAGAAGTGATTCCAATATTTATATCAAAAGTAAAATGGATTTTGGTAAAGATGTTGGTGTAGATGTTTTGTTAAAAAAAAATGAAGAGAAAATTAGCCAAGAAGAACTAGAATCAGATATACAAAAAATTGTAGAAGAAGAAAAATACGATGGAATAATTGTTCAACTGCCGTTACCGAGTCATTTAAACACAGAGAAGGTGTTGAATTTAATTCCAAAAAATATGGATGCAGACGCTCTCTCCAGATCTCTCGGAGATGATTTTGTAAATGTTGTCACACCAGCGACTGCAAGGGCTGTATTATCCCTACTTAATTTTTACGAAATAAATATAAGAGGGTGTAATGTAGTTGTTTTGGGTAAGTCAATTTTGGCGGGCGCCCCTATTTCAGAATCTCTAAAAAAAGAAGGTGCGGAAGTTGTGGTTTTTGATAAAGAATCCAAGCGGGAAGATGTTATTGAATACTCAAGCAAAGCAGATATTTTGGTTTCTGCGACTGGGAGTATTAAGTTGATAACGAGGGAGTTTACAAATCCAAACCAAGTAGTAATTGATGTTGGTATAAACAAGATAGGGGAAACAGCCGAAGGGAGAAATCTGGTAGTGGGAGATGTGGATTTTGATATAGTTTCAAAAAATGTAAAAGCAATAACCCCAGTACCTGGTGGTATTGGGGTTATAACTGTTGCTTGTCTATTCGAAAATCTTTTGGATTTGATTGAAGAATAACCACTTTATCTTATATAGACTGAAATTGTTGATGCCGCTGTTTTGCCAGTAATTTTATTTTTCCCAACTAGCGATATAACATAATTTGAACCAGATTGGCATTGTTGTGCTACAGATGTTTCGACGCCAAATGGTGAGACGTTATTTATTATCCAAGGTTTTTGTTCTCCATTATTTGAGCCACCAACACATTTGTCACCGGGACTGGCGCTGTAATAAGAACTAACTGAATTAATGTTTTCCATTCTAAAATGATATTTGATAGTTTCTCCAACTGAAAAACTTGCAAATTTTTGTTGAGCCCCTTCTAACCAGAGACTAATTTGTGGACTACTGTCTACTGATGAAGAACATTCTATGTTGTAATAATATGGAAGATTGGTGTTAGGGTCTAGATTTCCAAACATATGCACCTGCTGTACTCCACACGTCCTCGTCCCACCGCTATTTGCTTCATATTCTTTTGCCAAAGTAGTTGCTCCATATATGTTTACTCTTTCTGGTTTACAAGGACCACTCATGTTTGTTGCTGAACAAATAGAAACCATTGGAGATATTTTTGCAAGATTGGGAGCGATAGCGGGGTTAACTTGGCAAGTACTCATTTGTGTATTTATTGTACCAGCCAAACAATTACCGGCAGATATCGCCCATTCGGGGTGGCAATTTTCAGTCGTTTCGTAACCGGTGCATTTGGAGTTTGGGTCATTTGGATTGACGGTAACATGTGTAGATGTGTTGGTAACTGTTTGTGTTTCAGTCTGTGTTCCTGTTGTACCTGTACCTGTTGTTCCTCCTGTTGTACCAATAGAAGTAAGTTGTGATTGTAGCGTAGCTGTCATCTGGTTTATAAGGTCAATCATTGGTGTTGTAAAACCAGAAGTACTAGTTGTTTGCATGGCTGTTGTACCTGTTGTTACACCTGTTGCGCCGATTGATGCAAGCTGTGTCCTCATCGAGTTCACCATGTTGTAAAGTGTATTAAGAAGCTCGGTTGAGTAGCTATATCCAGTACTTGTTACATAAGTTGGTGTGGTGGGTGCTGTGGGAGTTGTGGGTGTAGTTGGGGTGGTAGGAGTTGTGGGAGCGGTAGGATTGGTTGGACGAGCTAAACATCTGTATGTGCCGTCGGTATTGAAGAATACGTACTGGATCCCCCCGCAAGTTATAGAAGCTTCAGTACTTTTAATTTCTGTCTCTAGTGTTTGCCAACTATTAGGATAGCTGTTTACTAATAATTCAGCAGAGATGCCAGTCATTTGTGTGCCATCTATTGAACAAAGACTATTCATAAAATAATCAAGTCCTGTATTTGTGTCAGTTCCCCAGAAAGAAGCTCTGCTTGCACTACATGTTATGTCATATCCGACTGATCTACCCATTATTTCAGCTTGTCTAGCGATTGTGCCAGCGGCGTAAGGATTTACCCTCTCTGGTCTGCAAGGTCCTGTTGTATTTGTAGGTGAACATATCGCAATTGTTTGAGGAGAATTATTAATTAGCACATCACAAGTGTTGGCACTTTGGTTTATCGATCCCGTAATGCATTTTGATACAGCAGAAGCCCATTCTGGTCGACATTGAGCGGTGTTTTCAAAGCCGGTACAACCACTTGATGGGTCAGGGGTTCTTGACGGGACGCCGGTGGGAATCTGCGCATCGACTGCAAGCGGGAGGGTGAAAACAAGAATAAGTACCACTATTAAAAAACTAAGTATATTTTGTTTATTTGTCATGAGTTTTATATCTTTAATAATTTTATTATTATATCATTTGTAGGATTGTATAGATTGATTTGTGTTAATATTGGGATTATAATGTTTTTGCATTATTAGTTAATTAAAAAATATGTTAGATCAATTTTTAGGTGTTGGTTCTGGTCAAAAAATAACAAAATGGCTTGTTATATCGTTGGTTTTGTTTTCAATTTTTCTTTTTGTTCAAGTTTTAATAGGATTTAAGAAATTACCATCGGTTGGTAAAGAAGTTTATCCACAATCAACGATTACTGTGAGCGGAGAAGGGGAAGCATTTGCAATACCGGATATTGCTACGTTTAACTTTTCTATTATAGAAGTTGGAGGGACTGTGGCGGAGGCTCAAGAAAAATTGGACGAAAAAATGAACAGAGCACTTTCTGCTGTGAGAGAATCAGGAGTTGAAGAAAGAGATATCAAAACAACAAATTATAATGTATATCCAAAATATGAATGGGAACAGCAATATTGCATAGCTATGGTTGGTGTTGTTTGTCCTCCAGGTAGAAATGTTTTGAAGGGATATGAGGTTAATCAAACAATTACAGTAAAGGTTAGAGATACAGACAAGGCTCCAGATTTGGTGACAAAAATCGGCTCAACAGATGTAAGCAATATTAGTGGACTAGAATTTACTGTGGATAATAGAGAAGAGTTTATTGCCAAAGCAAGAGAAGAAGCTATAAGCAAAGCAAAGGAGCAAGCAAAAGAATTGTCAAAACAATTAGGGGTAAGAATGGGTAAGATGCTTTACTTCAATGAAAGCGGAAATTATATGCCAATGCCTTATTACGGAGAAATGGGAATGGGGGGAGATATGCTTAAATCATCAGTTGCCCCAGTGAGAGCAGAATTACCACAAGGAGAAACAAGAATAATGTCACAAGTAAGTATTACTTACGAAGTTAAATAGATTTTGATAAGTGCATAAGTTCAGAAACATATGAGACTCTGGTTTAAGAGTTTTGTATGGCATTTTTCAACAAATTTAGGGGAACCAGAGGATTTAAAAGTACTTGGGAAAGAGTGATACGATTTCGGTATATGATTACCGAACAAGCAAAAGAAAGAGCTAAAATACTCTCTTTCTGGAAGAAGTATAGTATGGAAGCTACAAAGGAAGCTTTCAAGGTTTCTAGACCAACTCTTTTCCGATGGCAGAAAAAATTAAAAGCTAACCTAGGAAAATTAGAGAATCTGAACAAGAAAAGTACAGCTCCAATACACAGAAGAAAAAGAACCGTACCGGAAGCGGTGGAAGCTTTCATTTTGAAAGAAAGAGGACAAACTCCTCGTCTCTCGAAGGACAAACTTTCTGTCATGATGAAAAATGAGAAGGTGGCAGACCTTTCACCCTCAACTGTTGGTCGAATGATTAATGACTTAAAGTTTCAAGGTAAGTTACCAAAAAACACAAAACTCTCCGTCTCAGGAAAGACTGGAAAGCTAATTGAGCGAGTATACAAGCCTAGAAAGAAGCTCAGGAGACCCAAAGGATATAGAGTGTTGGAAGTTGATACTGTTGTACGATTTGTGGATGGAGTGAAGCGATACATTTTGACTGGCATAGATATCGAAAAACGTACTGCTTTTGCTACAGCCTATACTAATCATGGATCAAGAAGTGCTGCCGATTTTCTCTCCAAAACTCGTCAGGTTCTACCTTTGTGTCCCAAAGATGTCCAGACTGACAATGGATCAGAGTTTGCTCTCCACTTCCACCAAGCAGTGGAAGAAACAGGTCTACACTTCAATACTCATCCAAGATCACCTAAAGAAAACGCTCATGTGGAGAGATTTAATCGTAGTCTAAATGAAGAGTTCCTTGTTTATCACAGATCACTTCTTCGAGATAATGTACCTGAATTTAACAAGAAACTAATTGACTGGCTCATTTGGTACAACACTCGTCGTCCCCACTATGCTCTTCACATGCTCTCTCCTTTGCAGTATATTTGTTCCAAATTAACAGTCCCAGAGTCTCAAAAGTGCTGGACGGATACAGGAACTTGACTTTATTTTTGAACGGGTATATAATTAATGTGTAACTTAATAAAACGGCCCCGCAAGGGGTTTTTTAATAGGTTTTGTTATACAATGTCCTTATTCGCTATAATTCGCATGCATTTGCGGATTGGTGGGTAACTTTATAAACTTATAATTTTAAATTTTGATTTTTTAATTTTTAATTTACATCTATGTCCATAATAAATTACATAAAAGAAACAAAAGGCGAGCTTGTGCATGTCAATTGGCCTACCAAAAGACAGACAACAATATTTTCTTCAGTGGTGATTGTCATCTCTATTTTGGTCGCACTTTATTTGGGTCTTTTTGACTATATTTTCTCAAGAATTCTCGCCCTCTTCGTCTAATTTTTACATTTTGAATTGTAATTTTTATTTTTGATTTTTTAATTTTTAATTTTTAATTTGAAACATGTCTAAACAACAAATACAAGAGGGAAGGAACTGGTATGCAGTTCACACATATTCCGGTTACGAAAATGCGGTTATGAGAAATCTAAAACAAAGAATAGAGTCTTTGGGTATGGAAGACAAAATATTTGACGTTGTAGTTCCTACCGAAAAGAAAATTAAAATAAAAGGAAACAAGAGAGTAGAAGAAGAGGAGAAGATATACCCCGGATACATTTTGGTAGATATGATTGTGACCGATGAATCTTGGTATGTGGTTAGAAATACTCCAAGAGTTACGGGATTCGTTGGTTCTGGAGTTTTCCCTGTGCCGTTAGAGCAAAAAGAGGTTGATGAGTTGTTTAGAAGGATGAGTTCAGAGACCGTTAAACACAATATAGACCTTTCAATTGATGATGCGGTGAAGATTGCAGACGGTCCGTTCAAGGATTTGGAAGGTAAGGTTGGTGAAGTGGATGAAGCAAGGGGTAAAGTAAAAGTGTTGGTGCCGATGTTTGGACGCGAAACTCCAGTAGAGCTAGACTTCCTGCAGGTGAAGAAAATCTAACTCGACACCAATACACGAATGAACGCGAATGACACAAATGAAAAAGGAAAAATTGTGTACAAAGAATTATCTTATTTAATCACAGGAATACTATTTGAAGTTCATAATAAATTGGGAAGGTACGGTAGAGAGAAACAATATGGTGATATGTTGGAAAATTACTTAAAAGATAGAATGATCACTTATGAGAGAGAGAAAGAGTTGCCTGTAGACAAAGTAGATAACCAGTTTACAAATAGAGTAGACTTTGTTATAAATAAACAGCTTCTAATTGATCTTAAGGCCAAGGATTTGGTTACAAAAGACGATTATTATCAGATGAATAGGTATCTAAATGCGAGTGGTTTTAAGCTAGGGTTGATTGTAAATTTCAGGAATAAGTACCTAAAACCCATTCGTGTCATTCGTGCCAATTCGTAATTAGTGTCATGTAATGGCAAAAAAAATAACAAAAAAAATAAAGTTGGTGATTGCGGCGGGCAAAGCAACTCCCGCTCCTCCTGTAGGTACCGCACTTGGTCCTGCGGGTATTAACATTGGTGAATTCGTTACAAAATTTAACGATGCTACAAAAGGCATGGAAGGACTTGTTCCGGCTGAAATAAATGTATACGAAGACCGTACTTTTGATTTTGTCCTCAAAACTCCTCCAGCATCGAGCTTGATAAAAAAAGCTCTAGGAATTGAAAAGGGGGCAGGTAAGACTCCATCTCAAAAGGTGGGTACGATAACAAGAAAACAACTTGAAGAAATAGCCCAAGTCAAAATGGTTGACTTAAATGCAAATGATTTGGAGGCAGCCGTCAAAATTATCGCAGGGCAATGTAGAAGCATGGGGGTCGATGTGAAATAAGAAACATCGACCGACCGGAAGCTGACGAGCTGAGGTGGGTGAGAAGCGAATACTTGGAGCTTCGCAAGACTCATTGAGATTATTTGAAGAAAAATCCAATGAGTGGACAGATTCTGTAAGAATTGCGCAAATTTTCAGCAGAAAATTATGCGTGGGTTGAAGTAAAAGGATAATATCTTAAATAAAACTTAAATAAAAAAACACTTATAAAAGTGTTTTTTTATTTAAGTTTTTTTACCAACCACTCGTCTTCTTTTCTAATTACAAGCATATCCATTTTTTGGTCCCAAGAATTTATCTTTAGATTTTCTTTGCTTAAATCTTTTTCATATAGAACACCAATTTTTGTCCAGTTCTCTGGGATTTTTGATAGAAATCTATCATACCAACCAAGACCTCTTCCTTTTCTGTTGCCAAAAATATCAAATCTTCTACCGGGGACCAGAACAAAAACTTGTTCTGCTGTAAACTCTTTGACGCATCTTTCTGCTTCCAAAAAAGGATTTACTTCGGGATTTTGAGATAGTATTATTTTTTTACGAGGAATCTCAATAGGAAAATTTGGCTCATTAAAATCCACCTCATCTTTCATTGGGTTGTATAAAATACATGAATCATACCCATCTAGAACTCCTTTTGGATTTTTTACCATGGACAGATTATTATATATTAAGAAGACAAATAAATACAAGATGAGGAAAGGGCTCTGCTTTTGTAAGCAGAGCCCTTGTGTGTTAATTTGCGAACTGAACGCCGAAACGGATAGTCGGCTGGGTGCCGATGATCCAGAATTCCGTCATGAGCATGACATGCCGAATTCTCGGATGTCGAAGGATGAGCTGAGGCTGGCCTATCGTCGCCCTAGGTCCAGGCCGGAAGCGCATCATCCCTTCGCTGGAAAGTTTCCAGCCACCGGGGAGCTTCGCCTCCTCCGAGACCCATGACAGGTACCATTCCTGATAATGCGTCGGGCCTCGGATTCGCCAGAACGAGCCAGCAACCACCGACTTCACAATCTTGGTTGCCTGTTGTGGGAAGCCCGGAATCTTGACCAAGTTAACCCGAGGACCTACCTGAACAAAACTCCCCGCGCTTGTCCCGCCGGTCTCGACTGTGAACATTGCTCCAAAGGCTTTCGCGTGGGACAAGTTCATTGAGTGGTTCGTGAATAACTGGCTTTTGCGTTCACCAGCTTCCACAAATCCGAAACCGGAGAGGGTGAAACCATTTGGTAGAGCATGCGAATGCGCGTACCAAGGGCTCACCAAGAGTCCGGCGTCGATGCCGGAAGATTGGGGATACAACTCAAGGCCGTAGCCAAAAGTCGAGTTGCCCTTTTTGCCAGATTGGGTCTGGCTCTTGCCGTTCGGTGAGACCTGCGCCTTCACCATATTGGTCATGCCACCACCGAAGAATCCGACAGCGACCGAGGCCAATTGAGCGACAAATTGCATCGCTCTTTTGACTTGTTCGCTTCTCCGCACATCGCGCGGATAGACGAACAAGGCAACGGGCCAAAACAAAGCCGCGATGATGATGCGGGGTATTTCTACCCAAATCATCAAACCGAGGTTAGAGAGTATCAAGGCGAATACCAAGAACATCAGCGGGATACTTATAAGGTATCCTCGTCTGAACTTGGCCATGGCGTCATTTTTGATCTCCTGCCGACCCACCCTCTCCTTTTCAATGAAGTAGGCAACGGTAGGCTTACTAGAGATCATTTTTTCTGCGCCGAACTTCATGGTGAAGTTGTTGTTGATGAGATTAATCGGGGAAAGGGTCCGAAGTGATTTGAGACGAGACTCAGCCTCACCGCAAAACCGCAAATCCTTCCTGTCCCGAATAATCTGTTCCAGTGCATCCGCTAGCTTGTAATTGCGATCCAGATACTGCCAATAGGCAGAGGGATCGTCAGGCAAACTAATTTCATTGGAGTGACCGCTCCACTGTCGCTCCACCTTCTTAATCCACTCAAACTCCGAGCGGATCATATCCGGTGTGTAGAGCGGGGCGATTTGCTCTTGCAGGCGATCACGTTCGCCTGCAACCCTGTTGATTTCCATCACCCACGGCGCGAACGCCGTGATGATAAGGACGAAGAGGGGTATATACCACCTCATTTTCTACCTCCTTTCTAAATCATGTCAAAGATCACCACTACCTATATTATAGCATTTTTGTTATTAAAAGTCAACTTTATTCTTTCCAATCTTTTTCAAAACCTCCAAATATAAATTTTCTACAATTTCTTTTTGTTTGCTTCCAGATTTCGCATAGTTGTCTAAACCTGGAGCAGAATTTATTTCTAAAATCCAGTATTTATTTGGTTTGTCGCTTATATTTCCTTCTACAATTAAATCAACGCCACAAAGTTTTAAACCCATTTTTTTTGAGAGGCTGACTGCAATGTTTTTAAATTCTTTACTTACAACGTTTGTTACGTCTATAGAATCACCACCAGAAGAGAGATTGGCGTTATCGAGCAAGAAAATATTCTTATTTTTATTTAAAATAGAATGTAGATTTAAATTTTGATGTTTAAGTTTGTTTATGATTCTTTCATCTTTAATTTTGATTCTCACGTCTCTTTTTTCTTTCTTAAACTTTTTTATTTTTTTCTCTAGTAATTCTAAAATATTTGATTTCCCATCGCCTGTAATCGATAGGGGAATTCTTTCGTAAGCTGAAATGACTCTGTTGTCCAAAACAACCAACCTATAATCCTTGCCATAGACAGGTTTTTGAACTATGGCAATTCTGTCCCGCTGGAATATTTTATTCAGCGCTCTATAAAACTCTTTTTTGTTTTGAACAAAAGCAACATCCTTGCCTTGGCTTCCACTATTTGGTTTTACTACAACAGGAAAGCCAATTTTTTTTTGCATACAAAAAGCTTGGTCTATCTCTATCAGGAACTTTACTGCTCTACACACCAATCTTTTGAGAAGAAAGTCTTGCTTTTTTAGGAACTGTTTTATAACCTAATTTTCGTATGAAAAAGTTGGCATAATCTTTGTCTTTTGCAATTTCAGATGCTCCCATCGGATTTATATCAAGTGTGTTGTATCTAAAATATGAATGTTTGCCGTTTTTGAAAACAATTCTTCCAACTGTTTTCCAGTTGGGTTCAAGCAAAACCTTCGCTTCTATTTTTGAAGCGATTTTTTGAAGTATTTCCCCGAGTTCCCAAACTCTTTTTCTTTTCATTCGCCTGATTATACAAAGAGAAAGTATTTAATCAAATGATGAGTTACGTAAATTAGTTATCCAAAAATACATTATCTCTCTAAAATTAAATATGAAAAAGGTGGATTTTTATCAAGATGATCTTCTTTTAAAATTAGTTTTTTGAAATCGCTATAATCTGGGAAAAAGGTGTCTGCCTCTGGTTCATCATATACAATTGTGAGATACAACTTGTCGGCAAATTTTATTGCGCTTGTATAAACCATTCCACCCCCAACGACAAATATTTCTTCACTCTCTATTTTTTTCGCTTCTTCAAATGCTTCTTCAAGGGTGGATACCACGATAACCTCTTCTTTTAGAG
This sequence comes from Candidatus Zambryskiibacteriota bacterium, assembly GCA_048499675.1. Taxonomy (GTDB): domain Bacteria; phylum Patescibacteriota; class Minisyncoccia; order Phycocordibacterales; family WO2-35-19; genus JASNZL01. The sequence goes on along the minus strand of JASNZL010000006.1, from coordinate 5,346 downwards.
GAAGTTCTTCTTTTCTTGTGTGGGATATGACTATGTTTTTTCTATCGGGCAGGGGTTTACCAATAGAGAGATAAGTGTTTCTTCCCATTATAATAGCGTGTCCACTTGTTAATGCCTTAAATCTTGGCAAATCACCTTCTATCTTCCAAAGCAATTGGTTTTTAAAACCGAGTGCTCTTTGTTTTTCGCTTATGGCCGCAATAAGACTTATTATGGGTTTATTCATATAGGAATTATAATGCATACTTGCAAAAGAGCAAAAAAGTAAATAATATATCCCTATGAACACAGACTCTCATATTGTAGATAAAGGAGCCTTCGCCCACCTAAGTTTGGGTGGTAGAGCGATGACAGATCACAAGAAAATAAAAAGCTTGATTGGGCATTGCAAAGAGCTTGGTATGAAAATAGTTCTTACACAGGGTTCGTTTGATATGATTCACGTTGGGCATGGAAGATATTTAAGAGAAGCAAAGAAGAGAGGAGATTTGCTCGTAGTTGGCCTTGATAGTGATGAAAAAATAAAACACAGGAAAGGTCCAGAAAGACCTGTTGTGCCAGAAAACGAAAGAATAGAAATGCTCACACATTTAAAATATGTAGACCTTGTATTTTTGAAACAATTAAAAGATCCAAAATGGAGTTTAATAAAAGCGCTCGAACCAGATACACTTATAGCAACAAAAGAAACCTACACAAAAAAACAACTTAAAGAACTAAAAAAATATTGTGGCGAAGTTGTAGTGCTTGAGCCTCAAGCGACAACTTCGACTAGTGCCAAAATTAGAAGATTGCAGATAAGTACAGCAAAACAGCTTGGTCAAAGATTAACACCTAAATTAATTAAAACTATTCAGGACGTGTTGGATGAACTAAAAAATTAAGAATTATGAATAAGATTTTGATTTGTTATGTCCCAGTACTTCATAATGGCTATTTAAAATTATTTGATAAAAATAAGGATGCGGACGCGCTATATATTTTTGGTGATTCTATTATAAAAAAATACGATTATCTAGCAAAAGAAATTCGTCAGCTTGCGCCAGAATTGGTGAAGAAGTCTGTTCTTGGTTGGGGTATTTTTAAAAAAGTAGAAATACTGGAAGAGGGGGATATAAAAAAAATAGAAGCTTCACAAATAGTGATGCCAGACGAAGATGTGTGCAAGCTGTTTGCGGAGGAATATTTCAAAGACAAGACAGTTGCTTTTGATAGCATTTTTTTACGATGGGATAAACACAAAGCGATGGAGGAGAGACCAGTAGAGGCAGACCAAAAAATTTCTAAAGAGGATTTTGACAGAGAAGTTATAAAAAAACTTAGAACTGAGGCAGAAAAGAGTAGTGATTGGTGGAGAAGAATATCATCAGCGATTGTGAAGGACAACGAGATTATTATGTTTGCACACAACGAGCATTTGCCGAGTCAACATTCTCCCTATGCTGATGGAGACCCTAGGAATACTTTACATAAAGGTATAGGGATTGAATACTCCACCTCTATTCATTCAGAAGCTCGCCTGATAGCAGAATCGGCAAAGAGAGGAATTTCCCTCGAGGGTTCGTCAATTTATGTAAGTATTTTCCCTTGTCCAACTTGTGCAAAGCAGATAGCTTTTTCCGGTATTAAAAAATTATATTATGGTGGGGGTTACCAATTGCTCGATCAGGAGACAATTCTCCGAAGCAAAGGGGTAGAGATTATATATGTTGACTTGGGTGGTAAGTAGTGGTATTCTGTCCCCAGAAAGGATAAGGGAATGTACCCAAAATTTTCTGTCCCAGGTGTAAAGCCGGAGGATATTTGGCGGTTGTTCAACACAAGCAACTACCGATATTACAAACAAACCGTTCTAGATCTCAGGACGGGTAAATGTCCGTTCTGTCAGATAGACACAGATCGGAACAAGATCCTCTTTGAAAATGGGTCATGGCTTCTTTGGAAGAATGATGTGGCTCCGCGTTCTGGTCAGAAATGTCAGCTTGTGGCGCCGTCTAAGCGTCACGTTGAAAACATTTTAGACCTCACTCCTGAAGAATGGATTGATTTTCGAGAGGTGTTGCAATGGGCAAACAGAATTCTTGGTGTTGGCGGGGACGGAGTGTGGTTGGTCCGCACCGGAGACCCTGCAAGGAACGCCAAGAGTGTGCCCCATCTTCACTTTAATTTTCATATGCCTACAGGTAATGATAGGGTGGAAGTGACGATTGCTAAGTCTGGGGAGGACTTATTGAGAAAACTCCGGATACTTCAAATTTTTGAGAAGTGCCGAGTTGCGGATGAAGAGGGGGTTCCCCTTTCTAGGGTGCTAACTCTAGAAGAGTATCAACTTGTTCAAGACAAATTGTAGTTACTCAAGAAGGTAATTGGGATTTTTTTAAAAAAGGTCTCGCGCGAGCGAGACCTTTGTCTTATATCAAACTTTCTTTTTATAGTTTTTTGGTTCTCCGAATTTGAATTTCCAAGCTTCGCTTTCCTCAAGTTTTTCCAAATCTGGTTCTACAAGGTGGGCATGAATATGAAGCACACTACTGCCGTAGTTTCCGTTAGTACTCTTTCCAAATCTTATTGCCAAACCTCCACCTTCTATATTTCTTTTTTCAGCTTCTTCACTAAAAAATTCAATCAGTTCTTTGCCCGCTTCGGGGTCCATATCTTTTATGTGCTCTATGTGAGTTTTGTAAATCGCAAGAAGTTGATGTTTGACCTTTTCATAAGGCCACTGATTTTCTGTTAAAAGCCAAAATTTGCCTTCTTTTAAGATTGGGTTTTTGTGATACTTAGACAAGTTTTCTATACAAAAAGGACAGTGTTCTTGTTTTTTTATCTCCTCCATTACAACTCTCTGGTCCTCTCTTCTAACGGCTCTTAAATTTATGTATTTATTTGAATCACTCATTTTATTAAATTGCTACAGGAATTCCTTTGATTCCAGGATGCGGATTATAGTCACTTAATTCGAAATCTTCTTTTCTAAAATCAAACAAGTTATTTTTATCTTTATTGATTGTTAGGGTGGGGAAAGCTCTAGGCTCTCTCTCAAGCATTGTTTCTACTGCTGGAACTTGGTCGACATAAATATGAGCGTCAGAAATACTGTGCACGTATTCGTGGGCCGTGGTGTTTGTTACGTGGGCAATAGCCATTGCGAGGGCTCCATATTGAACCATGTTTGAAGGCACACCAACAGGGACATCGCCTGATCTTTGCATCATATGTAGTGTCAATTTGCCTTCTATAATTCTAATATTAATCCAACCATGACATGGTGCCACAACAACTTTTTGTTGTTTGCCTTTGCCTCTACCGATATATTGAGGTACCCAAGGAGAAACAAAATGTGTCCTTAGTTGAGGTTCTTCAATTATTTGTTCTACTATGTGCTTGAATTGATTAAAAGGTGTACCTTCGGCTGTGGGGAAATCGTGGAAAGCCGCTCCATAAGAGCCGGGACCTAAGTCTCCAGTTTCTAAACCTCTCTTGGCGCATTTTTCTGGAGTAGCCCAAGAGTTCCACCAGTAGCATCCGAACTTTTCTAATTCTTCGACTGTCCTTACTCCATTTACAAAAGCAAAAATTTCACCTATTGCTTGTTGCCAGACTGTAACAGGAAGATGTTCGGACACTTTTGGATTCATGTTCCTCTCTGTAATCATTGGAAAACCGTTATCAAACTTGAATCTCATTGGCTCTGGGGCGATTAAGGTGATCGCATCCACTCCTTGCTGACTTGGAGTTATGGTTCCCTTTTCTAAAATACTTTTTAATAATTTCTGATATTGGTCATCAGGGGACCTTTGTTCAAATTTTTTCATAAGGTAATTTTACCCTTTTTTGTACTAATTTCAACATTTGCTTTTTATGTTATTTGCCCCATAATGTTTCTATGAAAGACACTCAAATCAAGAAATTATTAGAGGCGGAAAAGAAGCGACAAAAAAGTGTTATAAACCTAATTGCTTCAGAAAATTATGTCTCAAAGGATGTTTTGGAGGCTCTTGGAAGCGAGCTTACCAATAAATATGCTGAAGGTTATCCGGGCAAGAGATATTATGGTGGGCAAACTTATACAGACCAAATTGAAAATCTTTGCATTGAAAGAGCTCTAAAACTTTTTGGATTGTCGCCTAAAAAATGGCATGTAAATGCCCAACCTCTTTCTGGTTCACCTGCAAATTTGGCAGTTTATCTTGGACTTCTTGGTTTTGATCGTAATTCGTTACTCGAAACTCGTAACTCGCCTAAGATTATGGGAATGTCTTTGGATCATGGGGGACACCTTACGCACGGTCACAAAGTTTCAGCAACGGGAAAATTTTGGATTCAAGTTCCTTATGGTGTTAGTCCAATTGATGAAAAAATAAATTACAAAGAAGTGGAACAAATTGCTCTCAAAGAAATACCAGACATAATTGTTGCTGGATTTACTGCTTACCCACGAATTGTAGATTTCAAAAAATTCAGACAAATCGTAGATGCTGTAAATACCGAAAGATTCAAGAAGGGGGATAAAGAAAAGACGATTTTAATGGTTGATATGTCACATTTTGGAGGACTTGTGGCAGGTAAGGTTTATCCAACTCCTTTTAAATATGCTGATGTTGTTACAACAACAGTTCACAAAACACTTAGGGGACCGAGAAGCGCTATGATATTTGCTAAAAAGGATGAGCGAGAGTTGGATAAAAAAATAGACAAAGCAGTCTTCCCTGGACTTCAGGGCGGACCACATTTGAATCAGATTGCTTCGGTCGCCGTAGCTTTGAAGGAGGCAGATTCACCAAATTTTAAAAAATACGCTTTACGGGTAGTAAAAAATGCAAAGACACTTGCAAATGAATTAAAAAAATTGGGTTGGAAAATAATTTCCGGTGGCACAGACACTCATCTTGTTTTAGTTGATACTTGGATGGAGGGGAAAGGAGTATCAGGAAAAGAAGCAAGCGAGCTTCTTGAAAAAAATGGAATAATAGTAAACAAAAATACAATACCAAACGAAACCCGAAGTCCTATGGATCCATCCGGTATTCGTCTTGGAAGTTCAGCCGAAACTACTCGTGGTAAAAAAGAAAAAGATTTTGTGGTTATCGCTCGTAAAATTAATAAAATTCTCAGGAATAAAATCAACAACTTTTCTTAAATCTTGTAATTTTGTTCACACTATTATCAGACGGTCGTCTTATTTTAGTGTGTGAGTTTAATTTTTTGGAAGTCCGAAATATTCTCTAATTGGTTCATCATGTTCAATAGCCTCAACAATCATGTAGAGGACGTCGTCATTAACCTCGGTATCAGCCTTAAGCAGAGTTATTAAATCCTCACAATTATAAGGATAGACCCAGACAC
>JASNZL010000005.1:0-87439 GCA_048499675.1 Candidatus Zambryskiibacteriota bacterium | reverse complement strand
TCAAATCACCTTCTATTTTCATGGCTTCTACAATTTGCCTTATTTCATTTTCTTGCTTTTCTGTAAGGTCTTTTGCTTTGACCCCCCAATCAACTTTTGCTTGATCCAATATTTTTTTTGCACTTGAGCGTCCAATTCCAAAAAGTGTTGTTAAACCAATTTCAAGTCTTTTTTCGTCTGGTATTGTGATTCCTAGAATTCTCATAAAAATTTAAAATTTAAATATCAAAATGTAAAATTACACTGTAAAATCAAAAATGTTATATTTTCCTAATTTTTCTTTCTTGTTTGTCATTTTGATTTTTGATTTTTGCATTTTTAATTATTTTTAACCCTGTCTCTGCTTATGTTTTGGGTTACTCTTACACAAAACAAATACTATGCCCCCTCTTCGGACAACTTGGCATTTAGGACATATTTTTTTAACTGATGCTTTTACTTTCATCTTTTTTGGTACAATTTTAGTCTAGTTACTTTATTGTACCGATTTAATCAATAATTTTGGACAATATTTAAGACAATTTTCGGCTGTCTACTCTTCTTACGATTCTACCCTTACCTCCATACGGTTCGGGTACCACCTCAACAGAATCGCCTATGATAACCTTGATTCTATTGAGTCTCATTTTGCCAGATAAATAAGCGAGCGATTCTTTTTCGTCATTTTTAAATTTGACACGAAAAAGAGCATTCGGAAGGGCTTCCGTTATCACACCGATTATAGTCTCTTGCCTATCTTTATCTATCATTAAAATGAAACAACAATGGAAAAGGTTAGCATATTAGACCCATATATGTCAAGCTATTTAACTAAAGAAATATTTACCTTAATTTTATCTGGATTATCTGGGAAAGATTTTTTCCAAACTGGCCTAATTGAGGCCTTTATACTTGAAATGCCGGGGAATTCGTCCATTATATATTGAGCCTCTTTTCTAGACAATCCAACAAGCTTTTCAATCAACAAATCATTCTCAATATTTGCAAATAGTGTTGTTTTGCCTTCTATTTTAAGATCCAAATCTCTTAAATCATCATTTTTTTCTATCCCACCACTAACCATAAGTGTTCCAAAATCTCCTATATTTACATTAATTCCATTCCAGTCCTCATACCCAACCAAATACTCACCTGATATCTTTTTGCTTAAATCCTCTTTATTGAATAGTGTAGCGTAAGCAACAACTTCCAATCCCACGAGCACAGACGAGGATTCTTCTTGTTGAGGCAACTCAAAAGATTCGTAATATATTCCACCATCAAGCAAAACTAAATTATCGGGTATTTTTGCCTGTAAATCTCTTTTTATTTCGTCTCTTAATTCAGCTTCAATTTTTGCTATAGCCGATTCTTTTGATTCGGGCAATACTGTCTTTCTTTTTCCAACAAAACCTCCGGACATATCAGTTACTGATCTTGCATAAAATGCATTATACATAGCGGGATCGTTCTTGAATCCGGGAATTGTAAAATCAACATTTTTTATATTGTATTTTTGACCGGGCTCATCTGCAAAAACTTCTACCTCAATACTCCCCGGAACATCCTTGCCGTCTTTGGTTGTCTTGCCTGGTACAACAACTGATTCTGGAATTCTATATATAAGACCCTCCGGACTTTCAAATCTTGTTCTTATTATCAACCTCTGAGGATCTGCCGAATAATTGTTATATATCATTATCCTTCCACTTGCCTTAACTTCAGCTTCCTCTTCGCCGGTTGCCTCAACACTCGTATTTTTTGATTTTGAAAGTTTGATAATCTCATATCTAATACCGTCACCAACTGGATTATTTACCGCTTTTATGTTTGTCGAAACATCCAAATCCAAACTTCTTGGTACCACAGTCACAGTAGCAGTCGCAAAAACGGTCATCATACCGAATATAAATATCAAAATAAAAACAACAGCAATACCCCCAAACAAAAACTTTTTATTTTTTGGATTTTTTGTACCACCACCAGAATAATCATTTATCTTGAGTGGCTCTTCAAGATTATTTTTTGGGTAGTAATATTCATAAGCACCTGTCTGTTTTGGAATTTTTACATCATTTATTTTAGGTGCAACATTTCTGTTTATATCTAAATTGGGTGTTTGATTATCAAAACCAACATTACCAGAAATAGCATCACGATTGTCAGTAATGTTTATTTTTACCTCAGAGCCTCCAGGAACTTTTCTTTTGCCACCAGCCGGTATTGGAATATTCCTTATACTTCTCCTGTTTGGAGGTGTTACATCATTAAATGGTATTTTTGCCATATAACATTATTATACTAGTCTTTTGACTTTAGACGAGAGGAAAGTGTGAATTATGTAAATTTAAAATTAAAAAGTAAAAATTTAAAATAACAATCGAAAATCTTAAATCTTTTAGCTTGTATTTTGTGTTTTATTCGTAATTCCTGCCTCGTCGACAGACAGATATTCACTGTGTTTTATGCTTTTATTACTTTATAAACTTTATACTTTCCAACTTTCTAACTAATATATTCGTGTCATTCGCATGCATTCGCCCGCCTGCAACGCCTATGCGGTAGCATTGCGGGCAGGTGTATTAGTGTCGCGCTATGGATTTAAAATTTTAGATGAGTACCGCTTTGATACGACGAATACCAGATGCAACAGCTTCTTCTTTAGAAATTTTAAATTGTCCCAAAACACCAGTTCGCTCAACGTGTGGACCACCACAAAATTCTTTTGAATATGCATTTTCTATAGTATCCCCTGTAAAATATACCGATACTTCGTCTCCATATTTATCACCAAAGAAATGTAGTGCACCGATTTTTTCTGCTTCTTCCTTTTTCATTACAACCTTTTGGACAGGCAAATTTTCCAAAATTTTCTGATTCACAATATCTTCAACTTTTTTCTTTTCCTCATCTGTCATTTTTTGCGGATGAGTAAAATCAAATCGCAATCTCTCTGGAGTGATGTTGCTTCCTTTTTGCTCAACATGACTCCCTAAAACATCTCTCAGGGCTTGGTGTAAAAGATGTGTCGCCGTATGATACTTAATCGACATCTCACTTGTGTCTCCAAGTCCTCCCTTAAACTTTTGTTCTGCCCCCACCCTTGACAATTCTTGGTGTTTCTCCAAATCCTTCTTAAATTTTCCCTCATCAATAACAACCCCTTTTTCTTGTGCCAATTCTTTTGTTAACTCAAAAGGAAAACCATAAGTAGTAAACAAAATAAATGGGTCAACTCCTTTATCAAATTCCTTCATCCCCTTTTCCAAAGTTTTTCTAAACTTCTCTTCTTCTTTTTTTATTTCATCAATAATCTGGGATTTTTTATTTATAAGTTCAGGATAAATAATTCCATACTTAGAAATAACTGGCTCTACGATATGGGACAACTGCATTTTAGGAATCCCCAAAACATCAGCGTATCTAACAGCTCGCCTCAAAAGTCGTCTCAAAACATAACCCTGATCGGTATTTGATGGTATGGCACCATCCCCTATCATAAAAACGGCACTTCTTAGATGGTCTGAAACAATCCTCAGAGCTTTTGTATCTTCTTTTTCTGAATACTCTTTAATTTTTGAAATAATTGGTTCAAATAAATCAGTTTCAAAAACATTTGTTTTACCCTGAAGAACTGTTGTGATTCTTTCAAGTCCCGAACCCGTATCAACATTTTTTGCTGTAAGTTTGCCTATAACCTTATCATCCTTTTTTAGAAATTCCATAAACACATCGTTCCAAATCTCAACGACTTTTTGTTCTTCATCAGCTTTAAGATATTCTTCTTTTGTCATTCCCTCTGAGAGTTCTCCGGTGAGATCATAAAACATCTCTGTATCTGGTCCACAAGGTCCATTTGGTCCCGGTTGCCACCAATTACTTTTTGCAGGCATAAAATATATCCTTTCGCCTTTGATTCCATTTTTATCAAAAATATCTCGCCAAATTTGTGCCGATTCTAGATCGCGAGGCGCGTCTTCATTGCCTTCAAAACAAGTAACATAAAGTCGTCTTGGATCCAATCCAAAACCTTCTTCTTTGTTTGTGAGCAAATCAAAACTCCACTCTATTGCCTCCTTTTTAAAATACCCTGCTCCTATTCCATTTTCTGCCTCTCCATCACCAAGAGCCCAATTACCCATCATTTCAAAAAAAGTTAAGTGGGTGTTGTCTCCAATTTCTTCAATATCTCCCGTTCTTACGCATTTTTGAATATTTGCAAGTCGTCTACCTTTTGGATGTTTTTCTCCAAGTAAATACGGAACGAGTGGTTGCATACCGGCGGTTGTAAAAAGCACAGACGGATCATTCTCTGGCAAAAGTGAAGCAGAAGGAATTATCGAGTGTCCCCTTTTTTCAAAAAACCCCAAAAATCTTTTTCTAATTTCTTCTGATTGCATATATCTAAATATATTAAAAATATAAAATTACTCAACCTTATCAAAAGTAAAAAATCTCAATTCACCAACTGGAATATTATATATATTTTCAATAATCCATCTTGCGTCATGAAAAAAGACATCGTTCCAATCTAATCCAACTTTTTTTGATACTCTTTTCAAATCTTCTTCTGACTCGCCTTCGAGCTCCACATAAGTTGGAATCTTTGGCCATGTATCAATATCAAAAGTAACATTATCAAGTTTTAAGGTGTGTCTTTTTTTCTGCTGATGACGATATGCACCCAACCCAGCACTCTCAAGCAACTTCTCAGTTTTATCAAAATCGTCTACTCCAATCTCAATTTCAGAAGCCCCATCGATTGCAATTTTATTATGTTCTTTATATGAAAGTTTTATCTTATCTCCAACTCTTCTTAACCTTACAAATTTTTGCTCATCCTTCCATTTAAAATTTGGTCCATAAAATATAGTTTCTTCAAGTAAAACCTCGCCAAAATCTTGAGCTCCAAATTCTATCAATTTTTCAACAAAAGAGTCTTTGTCTATTTCCAAAAACCTACATTCTATTTCTAAATAATTCATTTTTATGAGATTCAAATATTATTAAATTTACGAATATCCTCTTCTGCCTCATCTGAATTTTTGGGCCTATGTGCCGCGTTTCTAAAATATTTTAAACCCTCCCCAAGTTCTTCTGGTATGTGACTTCCATAAATATATCTTATAGTATCCGGTTTACATAACGCTGGATTGGTTTTTAAACCAACGGTTGTAAGCAAGTTACCTACAGCATTACTACCCTTAACCAAAACCACTTCTGATTTTCCGCTTAAAAAGTGTCTAACATGAGCATCTTCAAGAATTTTTGGTAGTTTATCTTTGCCATACATTTCTTTTACTACAAAAGATTCGGTTAACTGAACCGGTCTTCGTTCAACTATATATAAACCCGATTCTTCTAATCTTTTTACAATAGCATCCCTATGCTCAAAAGCGTCTGGTTTTATAACGCATATAGCTAAATCACCTTCTATTATAGGAGAAACCTCTATAGATTCACTGAGATTTTCAATTGATCTTGCTACACCACCTTCTTTTTCTTTATTCTCAAAATTCTCCATATTTTTCTAAATCTTAATAATTTATATTATTAACGATTTCTAAACTTAATTGACAAAATCAAAACAGAAAGTGAACCAATAACCCCGAGCACAAACCCCACAATAATAGGAAAATCCTTTATTACGAGCCCATAAACAAACCAAGTTGTAGTACCAGAAGAAAAAATAATAAAAGCTGGTATTGATATATCTTTTGAACTCTTGGTTTTCCAAATTTTATAAGCCTGAGGATAATACCCCAATGACATAACTATGCCCATTATTGTTACAAAAATTTTAAATATATACATAAATATTATTTCTTCCCCCTATTAACCCACCATTTGCTCTTTTGACTTTTCTTGTCATACCACCAGTCATTTGAATCTGTTTTGAGAGCAACATTCGCTATCTCTTTGGCGTTTTTCGTTTTTAATCTTTTTAGAGCACTTTTTATCCATGTCCACGCTCTTGTATTTCCAGTATCTACTTCTTCTTTAAGAGCCAAAATCCATTCCAAATTATCTGCGTCTTTAACCAAAATTGCTTCTTTGGTTTTTCTTTCTTCATACTCCTCAATCAGTTTAAACATCCTCTCTCCGTACGGCACAGAGTCTGTGATATCTTTGTGTGCTTCATGCTCCTTTCTGTCTACGTATTTTTGGTGAACATAATTTAAGTCGGAAATTCTCGTCTCAGAAATATCATGTAGTAAACACATTTCAAGAACTTTTGACATATCAACATCATCTTCCATAAGAGCCAACATATAACCAATATAACTAACTCTGTTTATATGTTCAGCAACACTTTGATCCCCTGTCCCCAAAAAATGAAAACCACTTCTTGGAGTTCTCGCCAAAATACCTACTTCAAAAAGAAAGTTTGCTATCTGTTTGTAATCTTTGTTTTGTTTTTTTGCCATATCTTTTCTAATAATTCTATATTTTTTGAAATTCTTGTAAGTCCAGTTTCAAAAAGTTTTTTGTTTGGATTTATTCCAATTTTTCTAAAAATATTCTCTGGACTATCTGACCCTCCAGCAGAAAGAAATTCTATAACATCTTTAATGCTACTTTTGTCTTTGGTGTATCTTTCATAAAGCGCGTCTGAGATTAATTGACCAAAAGCATAGGAATAAACATAAAAGAAGTTCCTTATATGTGACCAATTTACAAAGAAATATCCATCATCTTCATTTAGTTTAAATGTAGGACCCAAATAACTTCCCATATGCTTGTTCATAAGTTTTGCAATTTCTTCTTTTGGCAAAAATCCTTCTTTTCTTATTCTCAAATGAAGTTCATTTTCAAAATTAAAACATGCAATCTGTCTAAATATTGTAGATATGTCATCATTTATTTTATCGTGGAGCAAAATCATTTTTTCTTCTTCGCTCAAATCTTTTATTGCATCTTCAAAAACCAAGTTTTCAAAAAATGTACTCGCAACTTCTGCAGTTGCAATTGTATAATCTTCATACATTGGCCTTTGTTTCTTTGAATATTTACTATGGATTGCATGTCCCATTTCGTGAGCAAGAGTTGTAAGAGAGCGAAAATCATCAATATGATTCAAAAGCACAAATGTAGGCAAAGTAGAGCTTGAGCTACAAAAAGCTCCGCCTGATTTCCCTTTTTTAGGATAAACATCTACCTGCCCCCGCTCAAACATTTCTCTCACATAATCTCCAAATTCTCTTGATGCACTATTAAACGCGCCGAGTGTTTTTTCTATTGCTTCACTTAATTTTATTTTTACTTCTATTTCCCCAACTCTTGCTCCTCTATCTGCATAATTCAAAACTTTCTCACCAATCATCTCTGCTTTTATTTTGTAGAATCTATGAGCAATATCAAAATTTTTTGTTACAACTTCAACCAAATCTTTGACTGTCTTTGCTTCATTTTCATAACCTTTAACAGTCGCTTCATATGGGGTTTTAAAACCCCTAAGTTCATCGCTAATTTTCTTGTCAGTAACAATCGCATTTATCTCACTTTCTGCAAAATCAGAAATATCTTTAAACACTTTCATTACTTCATCATGAAGCCCTCTCCTTTTGATAGTTGGGAGGGTCGGAATAAGGGCGCTCGCTTCTGCAATTGGTATCTCCTTACCATCAAAAACAACCATTTGTTTGTTGAGTAATCTCCCAAAACCAGACACCCACATTCCTCTTGCTGGCAAACTTTTCAAATTCATTATTTTTTCTTCCGACAAAGAAAGATTGTGTTTTGCATTTTCAAAAAGTTTTGTCAAAAAATATTTAAATGGTGTCAAATCTTTGCTTTTCAAAAACTTGTCTTGAATATTTTTTGGCACACCAGATATTTCAAGCATAAAAAATTCAAGCTCGTTAGAGAGTTTGGCAAAAAACTGTGAAAGCTTCATGAGCTCTGACATTGCTTCATTATCTTGTGAGTTTAAACTCTTTCTGTATGAGTAAAACAAAATAGGTCTTTCTCCCGCAGGATTCACTCCTAATTTTTCATACTCCTCAATTGCTTTTTTTAAGGATTTTGGATCTTTGAGATGCTTTTTGTCTTTGCTATATTTTTTTGCAAAATCCAAATAAGCTTTTTTAATCACCTTTAAATCCTTATCTATTTGTTTTTTGTGGTCGCCTTTGTAAATATGGGTCAAATCCCATTCTGTTTTGTAATTCATATTAATAAAGAATACCTTATATAAAATTTTTTCAAACTATTGACAAATATTTAATATTATAATATTAATATGAATGGCAGATTTTCCAGCTAGCTGGTTTGGGTCAATAAAAATCTGATCTAGGGTACCGAGTCACTTACCCCTAGAGCGTGGCAGAGTGGCGAACTGTCAGGCTGTTAGCCACCCACCTTGGGAAATACTTTTGATAGTATCACTCCTATGGTGGGTTTTTTATTGCCCTATCTAATTTTTAGATGCCAACACATACACTAATCTCTCATGGTCGTGGATTTTTGGTGTATACCAAAATCATACAGATATTGGAAATAGAATGATAACTATTTAAAATCTTTCAAAACTTTAAAATCTTCTTTCAAAATATCTTTGGTATGAGAATTGTAGACCGCTACAGCTGGATGATAGAGTGGAACAATTTTTACTTCCATATTTTTATATCCAAACTTGGCCAAAGCTTCTTTGGGTACAGTAAAAACTCTGCCGTGCATTTTGCTTATCGGTTCAAGCAAATCTTCGAGACCAAAATTCTTCATCACATAACCCATGGCGTACCTTCCAAGAGTTGCAATAATTTTTGGTTTTATTATTTCAATTTGCCTATCCAAAAAAGGACCATAAATTTTTATTTCTTCGGGTAATGGATCCCTGTTTTTTGGGGGTCTATCTTTTACAATGTTTGTAATATAAACATCTTCTCTTTTTATTTCAACACTTTCCAGAAGTTCATTCAAAATATCTCCCGCTCTACCACAAAAAGGTCTGCCAGTTTTTGCCTCGTTTCTCCCCGGAGCTTCACCAATAAAAACAATATCGGCAAAGTGACTCCCATCCCCTATTACCGGTAAATTTTTATTTTCCACCCTAAACTCATAAAGCGGTGATTTTTTTAACCCCACCACCTCGTCCTTTATCTGTCTCATCAATTCTTTTCTTTCTTCTTTATTTTGCATTGTTCAATAATACTCTATTTCAATCAAAAATTTCAATCAAAAACTATATACCCCCATTTACACTAATTTTACGACCGTAAACTTAGTGTAAATTTATTGTTTTGTTATTTATTTGTTTTTTGAATATTTTTGAATGTTTGATTTTGGAAGTTTGAATTTTTTTCTCAACCATTCGTCATTTTCCACAGAATCAACTGTCATGTAAACAACTTCATCTCCTTTATCCAAATCCAAATTAGATCTGAGTAAATTAATAGCTCCTTCACATGGATATGGATAAATCCAGACGCTGTTTTGAAGCCTTATAAATCCAAATTTAAGTAACATATACCTTAAATTATCTCTGGAGAATCTTGTCTTTTCTTTTATATCAAAGATTACCAGCCTATATTTACCATCCCATTCGGCCGGTTTATGTTTTAAAAGTCCTTCTACTTCATATTTAAATAGTGCTCTTCTTCCCTTTTCAGTAAGCATTACGAATTCTTCACCATTTGCTTTTGTAATCTTTTTTATTAATCCCCCTTTATAAAGTTTATTGGTAGCTGTATTAATATAGTATTTCTGCCTATCAAACCTTTTTTTATGAAAACCAAAAATTTTTAGCATTTGAATAGCATTGGGCGCAATGAGAGCGACGCTCACCAAAGCAGTAACTCCTATTACAGATAGTATTATTTTCCCAATAGGAAACCTTTTACTATTTTTTCTCGTCATATACACAATCTCATTTTACACTAATTTTACGGTCGTAAGAATAGTGTAAAAGGTGATATGAGGAATGGGGTTTGTTGTGTGTATGGTGTGTCAAAGTTGAAATACAGATTTTAGATAGAAAAAGCCGCCCACTAAAAATCATGTAACGTGGACGGTTTTTGTGAGCAGTTAGGAAGCGGTGTTCATTCTGCGAAGAACTTCAGCTGCCAACCTCTTCTCTCGGTGATATTTTTTTCCGTAAATTGCTTTTTTCTGCTCTTTTCTTGTTTTAGCAGAACAAAAATCGAACCACGCTTTTCTTGTTGCACACGTTAGCTCTTCGAGTAATTTCTCATTACTCATTTCTGCGATTTCGGTCGCCAAAGTCTTTCTGGGCATATCCCTTCCTTTCCTCCTGCATTATAAAATAAAATAGTATTTTTGTAAATCGTTAGAAATCTTTCTCACATTTTAATGAAAGAAATCGTAAATCACTTATTTGTGTATTCGTAATAATTTTAAATTTTGGCCACTTCTCCCACATACCTACAATACTCGCAATTGGAACTTGGTTTTGGAACTTCATCTTCATTCAAACAATCTTTCATTTTGAAAAGTGTGTCTTCCACCCAATCATCTTTGCCTGTGTACGGAATAAGCTTCACATCAAATTCAAGTCGCCCATCAAATGCTTCTCTGTCTCTTCTACCATTTGCATAAACAAAATACCCTGTATCAGAAACTTTGAAACCATTTTGTCGCATTAACCACTGATAGACTTCCATTTGTCGCTTATATCCATCTTGCCATTCTGCATCGAGCGTTACTTCGGCGTCTTTGCTCGTTGCCTTATAATCAACAACAATTATTTCCCCATCTTTGTTTACCCACAAATCATCAACCGCACCAAAAACCAAAAAATTGGTTCCTTTGTGGTGTGCCTGCACACCTGTAAAATTTTCTCTCCATTCATCCATTCTTTTGTCCTCAAATGGTACAGCATCTATTCCATAGCTATCCATTAAAGGATGCGGGGTCTTCTGGGCTCTATGAATATCAAATTCTTTTTTGAGCAATGCATCAACGGCACTATTTAGATTAAAAGGAAAACCTTGAGGTCTAGACACACCAATTCTTCTATCCAAATAAAAACAACGTGGGCACTCAATAAACAAATCAATTTTTGATCTGCTAACTTTAAAAAATTCTTTGGAATTTGGTTCGTATAATTTTTTTCTGTAATATGCCATTTAATTGTTTACCTTGTGAATTAAATCAATTTCTTCCATAATTTCGGCAATTTTTTCTTCATTCAATCCGGCCTGCTTCAAAATATCAGGATTTTCTTTTGCTTGCTTACACAAAACAATACCCGCTTCCATAAGTCTCCTTTCGTCACTTGGATTTATACTCGTTAGACAAGTAATCGGATGGAGGCCTGTTTCTTCAACCAAATCTTGCAAGTTGCCCTCTTCTGGATAATTCCATCCCACAATCTTCATTCCCTGACATGTTGCGTACTGCACAGCCGTCTCTGTAAATTTCGTATTTGTAATAAGCCAACCTTCTGTTAGTTTCTTCTTGGTGTCTCCAAACTCGCTGTATTCTTGTTCCCTGATATCATCCCACCTTGCCTTAACATAAAGAGCTACTTTCAAATCTGATTTCATTCCATGGTCGTTGTGAAATTTTGCTTCAACCATAATGAGTTCGTCTCCTTTCCAAGCAGTAACGTCTATCTCGTGCTCTACACATTTTCCTTTTGCACTAAAATCAGTTGTCACTTCATATCCTTTAGCTCTAAAAATCTCGCCCACAAATTGTTCGAAAGGAAACCCAGTAGGACCCATATCCATAATTGCCTTTCTCAATGAATACCTTATAGCTGTACCTTTTTGATGCTCTCTCAAATATTCAAATGCTCTTTCATAAACTTCTCGTGTTGTTATTTCATTCTCTATCTCTTTTTCTATTTGCTCAACAATAGCATCCGCAACTTCTACAGATGCTTTTGATCTCACGAGCGATCTTCTTATTTTTCTTGAATCAAACGGCTCTCTTTCACCGTTTGCTTTTATTATTATTTTGGGACTCATAAACGACAGTATACCAGAAAAGCTAATTCTAATGAACTGTTTATTCTTGAAAGATAATATAAATACCAGTATTTAAACTAAATTCTAAAACCATAATATTTTCATTTTTATTTATTCCCTGTAATTTTTAATTTATAATTTTCAATTTTCAATTTGAATTACACCTCCCCCCAAACACAAATCCCCATCGTAGACAACAAGTGACTGTCCGATAGATACCCCCATCTGCGGTTTATCAAAAATAACTTTTATTATTTTATTTTTTCCATTTTTTGTTTGGGTCAACTTACATCCTATCTTTTCTTGTCTATACCTTATTCTACAAACATACGCATTCGTAAAATCTGGCTCTTCTCCTAGTGTCCAGTTTATATCAGATATAACCACTTCTTTTGGTAAAATTTTTTTGCTTCCTTTGTATTTATCTAAATCAATTTTAGATTCTACAGTAATGGTATTTTTAACAATGTCTTTAGCAACAACATAGAGAGGATTATTTTTATTAGTATTTTTTGTAACTACAAATCCCCTTCTTTCTCCAATTGTATAAAATAGCGCTCCATTGTGGTATCCAATTACCTCACCTTTTTTATTTAGCACATCTCCTTTTTTTGGTTTTATATAATCTTTCAAAAATTCTTTCATATCTATTTTACCCAAAAAGCAAAGTCCTTGACTATCTTTTCTGGTCTCTTGTGGCAAACCAAACTTACCTGCAAGTTTTCTAACTTCACTCTTTTCTAAATGCCCAACAGGAAAAAGGGTGTGTTTGAGCTGTTCTTGAGTTAAAGTCCAAAGAAAGTATGACTGATCCTTTTGAAGATCAGTAGAAATTTTCAATTTAAAATTTTCAGTTTTCATTAAATTTTCTATTTTAGAATTTTCATTTTTTGGAAATTGGAAATTGGAAATTGGAAATTCGCGTGTAGCGCGCACGTAGTGTCCCGTGGCGACAAAATCCGCACCCTGTTCAAGTGCAAATTTAAGAAAGTGACCAAATTTGATTTCTTTGTTGCACATCACGTCAGGGTTGGGTGTGCGACCCTTTTTGTATTCGGCAATCATATAATCAACCACCTCTTTCTTATACTCCTTTTCTAAATCAAGAGTAATAAATGGGATGTCCAAAACAGCAGAGACTCTCATCGCACTTCGCCTGTCTTCTCTCCAAGAACAAGGGTAACCTTCTGGAGTCCATGCTTTGATAAAAACTCCAGTCACATCAAAGCCGTCTCTCTTCAAAAGAGCCGCTGAAACCGCACTATCGACACCACCAGAAAGCCCCACAAAAACCTTTGGTTTTTTCGTATTTCGTAACTCGCATTTCGTAACTCGTTTTTTATATTGACTTTTCATACTTAAATATGCTATAATATATATATGTAAATAGCAAATCGCCCAATTACCTTTAGGTAATTGGGCGATTTTTTTAATTTATTAATTTTTGTTTTTTAATTTCTCAGGTACATTTCTCTATTATACTGATGACCGTCAAAATCTTTTGCATAATAAGTGTTCCCTCTAGTATCAGAAAGGAAATATAAATAGTCAGAATTCGTTGGGGCAATCGCAGCTCTTATTGCATTTATTCCCGGGTTGTTTATAGGAGTTGGTGTCAAACCTTTATTCACATAAGTATTATAAGGGTGATCCTCTCTCAAATCTTCGCGCGTGAGAGTATAGGAATTTTTGCCATTATAATACTTAAATGGCGCATCAACTTGAAGTGGCATATCTATTCGCAACCTATTCCACAATATTCCAGAAATCATTCTTTTAGATTCCAAAGAATTACCCTCTCCTTCCAAAATAGACGCCATAGTAACAATCTCTTCCAAACTTCTACCAGACTTATCAATATCTTCCTGATATTCGTTTACTCTTCTGGCAAAATTTTCTCTCATCATAAGAATAATGTCTCCGGCTTTTATGTTAGGCAAGAAAAAGTAAGTGTCAGGGAAAAGATAACCCTCGTGGCCCCCCTTATCCACCTGACTCAAAAAATCAGAGTTATCAAAAGAAGGTAAAACATCCTGTAATATATCTGCTATTTCGTAAGAAGAAAGACCTTCCAAAATAGTAACCCTGACTTGAATTAAACCAAATTCACCACGACTAAGCATTTTTGCAACAGAAAAAACACTTTTTGCTTTTGGAAAGTAGTAATCTCCAGCTACAACATTTTTTTCACCACCATAGATTATGGTAAAAATCCTAAGCCAAAAAGCAGACCTCACAACTTTTTGCTCTTTAAATGTTTTAGAAATCGAGGTCAATGACTCTCCTTTTTCAACCGTCACCAAAGCATGACTCGGAAAAGGTCTTGGTGCCCTCCAAAAAAAAGTGTATGAAAAAATAAATATAAATATAAAAACAAATGCAGGAATTAAAAATTTGTGTAAATGATTATCGAGAAACAATAAAACCTTTGTCACTCTCCCTCTCCATGCTATAAATCTGACTCTTTCAGAATCTCGTTTTAGTAAAATATTTATTTTTTCTTTTATTTTTAAAAAGTGCTCCTTCATACTATATCGGCAAATTAGATGGTGCTTCTGATTTCTTAGAAGGCACTCTTTCAAACGTAGGTGCTCCGGCGACTTTACCTGGGAAATGATAAATAGTTGCAAGCTCTTCGGTGTTCAATATGAATGGTTTGCTGTAATAAAATTTACCTTCATGTGGCGAGAAGAAAAACCTTCTTAATTTGTATTCTTCAAGTCCAATGTATTCAAGCTTGTCTCTATTAAACCACCACTTGCTCCAAGGGAAATCAAACGAACCACTAAGACCAGTTGGTTTAAACCCATTATACTCAGAATTAAATTGTTTAAAGGCTCCAAGCATACCACCCAAATAAGAACCACTAAATTCATCCTTACCCGCTATATATAAACTTCTGATAGAAACATCAAAACCAAACTTCGATGTGCTTCTTTCGAGAGCTGATATCTTCTCTACTTCACCCTTTGTTGGAACTCTCGGAAAACCTTCTTTGTCTTTCTTGAGACCTTCAATTATTTTTTTAATCTCTTCTTTTGCACCATCATCCCAAGAATCATATTCTTCAGACCACTCAAATTTTTCTATTTTTTTTGCCCAAGGATGAGGCCTTCTTCTATCTTTTTTGTGAGCTCTTATTATAATCTGAAACATAATATTGTGACCTGACGTTAAAGAGCCCAAAAATTCCATAAATGTTGCCATTGGATCTACTTTTAATTCTTCTTTTGGATCTTTGTCTAGCCCGTAATCAACATAAGTTTTTATTGGGTAAGCATCCGCCTTTGTAAGTGCCCACTGGGTTGCAAATATCTTAAATTTATTTGTATCATGGTAAAAATTCTTAGCATAATCTTCTACTTCATAAATTTCTACTCCGGGGTATTGAGCATAAATATTTGCTTCAATAGAATTTTTGTATTTTTTCCTTGTCCAAATATAGAAATGTATATCACCGCCAAAAGAAGCAATTTCCAACGAAAACCAAGACCTTGTCTGACCCATCCAATATTTCCAATACCAATTACCTTCATCAGCTGTCTGATGCATCGCACCAAGCACAACCTCCATAGCGAGCGGTGACTTATTTATTTCTTTTGGAAGTTTTATCTCAAGGAGGACAGAGCCTAGTTTTTCCCAATATTTTGCACGCCTGTAATAAAGCCAAGCATTAAAAAGCAATGTCAAAAATAAAGCGGGTAACCAAACAAATGCAGAATTAATTACATATTTGAAAGCAGTAATCAAACCATTCAAAATATCTGGTGGTATAAAATCAAACATAACCTTATTATAAACCAAATTAATAAGTTAACAAATTAAATCTAGAAAAATAGTTAACAAAAAAGTTTGCAAACCAAGTGTTTGCAAACTTTTTTGATTTTGTCTTTATGTTTTATATAAGAGTATACAAGCCTTCTTTGTTTCTCTTGAAATATTTTGGATTTTGCAGGTTGACCATAACAGTATTTGCTTTGACATATCTTTCTTTCATAACTTTGTCCAATACGTCATCTTTTGAAAGTGGACCCTCTTTTTTTAGAATATCCCTAATAACTTCTCTCACCACACCAGTTGAATAACCCCATTCTTTGAGAGCATAGAGACCTCTTCCAACCAATACAAATCTTGGATCTTTTATTAACTCGTTGTGTGTGGTTGCCACATGAGCCTTCTTTTTGAAAACTTCTCCTATTAGTTTTGCCACTTCTCTAAAATGAATTGGCGAACCATGCTTTCTCAAAATCAAATACGCATAATCCCTCACCCCCTTTGTTTTTATATTTGAAGATTTTGTTCTTCCCCACTCACCAAGAGGATTCTTAGAAATATTTTTTGAAATAGATAGCCACCTAGTTATAATTTCATCTTTTTTGTAATCATCAGAAACATCTTTTAGGTGGTCCAAAAATGAGGATACCATTTCTGATTCCGGAATTATCTCATCATCGCCTAATTTTTCGTATAGATTTTTTAAAGCTTCGTGTATTTTATCTGAAAGGTTTTTATCAACATGCCACCTGTGCTTAAATTCCAAATCCTCTTTTACTTTATTAAACTGATCTCCAACAACCAAAATAAAATGTATAGATTTTTTTGAAGCATCATCTTTTGATAGTGTATCCAAAAGATCTTCTTCTGAAATAATTCCCCCCATTTTATTTATTATGGTTGTCAATTCCTCAAATACGTCTTTTTCTTTTTCGTATTGATCTGATTTCCTGATATGGTTTAGGGCATAATTTTCAATCTGTCTTACTCTTTCTCTTGTTATTCCATATTTTTTGCCTATAGCATCAAGGGTCATTTCATCTCCGTCCTTATTCAAACCAAATCTACCAATAAGCACATCTTGCGCTCTTGGAGGCAACGAGCTTAAAAGTTTTTTGACAACTTGTTTTGCATTAAATGAGAGTGAGTATGTCTTTGGTCTATTTTCTTTTTTCATAAATTAATTATTAGTATTTTAGTTTTAAATATTATACCACATTTACTTATACACAATATCACACCTCATTTTTTTGTCAAATATAAAGTGTATATTGAAATATCCTTATTTTTGGCTGTATTTTATAATAATTTAATACCTGTGAATAACAATCTAACCCAAAACAAAGTTTATTAGCTTGTTTTTTACGTAAATAATCTTCTTAATTTCTTTTTGAGAAATCCATTTCTTGACCTCTTCCATCTCCAAAACCAGCTTTTTTAATTCTTCTTCTTCTATCCCCTCTTTAAACTCCTTTACAAGTCTTACTTTGCCGTTTATAGAAATAGCAATATTAACACTTTCTGACTTTATTTTACTTTCATCATATTTTGGCCAATCTTCCAAATGTATCGATGTAGTATGGCCAAAATTGGACCAAATTTCTTCTGTTATGTGTGGAGCAAAAGGAGCGAGCAACTTCAAAAATATTTCAAAAATTCCTTTTGGTATTTTATTCGTGTCATTTGCATTCACTCGTGAATTAGTGTCCAGTTCATTTAACAAAATCATCATACTAGAAATAGCTGTATTAAATTTATAACTCTCTATATCCTCCGTCACCTTTTTTATAGTTTTGTGGAGTAAAGTTTCTAGACGCGAGTCGCTAGTCGCTAGCTTTTTTGTATCTTTCTCTTCTGTTAGTGTCTCGCGCTTAGCGATTAGTAACTGAATCTTCCATACTCTCTCCAAAAATCTCCTCATCCCTGCAATTCCTCCCAAATCCCATGGATACTGTCCCGCTCCATTGTATGGACCAATAAAAGCAAGATACATCCTCACCGTATCGGCTCCTACTTTTTCTATCCACTCACCCGGATCAATCACATTACCTTTTGACTTACTCATCTTTTGACCATCTGGTCCAAGTATAAGTCCTCTATTCATTCTCACTTTAAATGGCTCTGACTCATTTACCAAACCCAAATCAAATAGTGCTTTATGAAAAAATCTGGAATACAAAAGATGCATAGTGGTGTGTTCTGCCCCACCGGAATACCTCGAAATCGGCATCCATGATTTAAGCTTATTTTGAATTTCTGAATTTTGAAATTGTTTGGAAATTGGAATTTGGGATTTGAGATTTTCGCGTATACAATACGCGATGAAGTACCATGAGGAATCGACAAAAGTATCCATAGTGTCAAATTCTGGAGTCCACCCCTTACCATATAATTTTTCTACCCTCTCTTTTAATTCTTTTGATGACGCAAGGGGTGATGTGCCCTTTGGAGTAAAATCAATATTGTCCTCTGGCAAAAGCCAAGGTAAGTGTTCTTCTTTGACTGGATGAGGGTTGCCTTCCGGATCGTAAACAACTGGTATTGGACAACCCCAATATCTCTGCCTACTCAAGAGCCAATCTCTTAATTTATATTTAATCTCCTTTTGACCAAATTTTTCTGCTATCTTCTCCCTCGCAGACTCACTTTCCATTCCATTAAATTCTTTTGAGTTAGACACGATTCCTTCGTCTGTATATACAAATTTATCATCATCCAAAATATTTACTATAAAATCACCCTCAAAAACAGTGAAAAAATCTTTTAGCTCATCTTTCTTTTTCCACACGATCTCATGCAAAGCGCTTTCTTTTTCATCCACCACATCTTTCTCTTCGTTTTCCAAATCAAAAAAGACAAATTGAAAATGAGCGTGGCGATTTTGTTCTTTTACACGGTGATAGAAAAAAGTATTTATCGCAATATTTGATTTTCTTACAAATTTCAAATTTTTGTAACCTGTCTCTTCTCTAATTTCTCTTCTTGCGCAATCTACAGGATCTTCCCCATCTTCTATCCCGCCAGTAACAAGCCCATTCATTACAAAATTTTTCCAACTGACACAAAGATAACTATCATCTTTTGGATTTCTCACAACAGCACACACAGCTTCTCTCTTTACAAAATCCATATCTGGTTTAACGGCCCCATCCCCAGTCAATCCTACAAATTTTGGTTCTATGACTTGTCTAATTGGCAAATTATATTTCTTGGCAAACTCAAAGTCGCGTTCGTCATGAGCTGGCACAGCCATCACTGCTCCGGTTCCATAATTTCCCAAAACATAATCAGCAACCCAGACTGGTATTTCTTCTCCTGTTGCTGGATTTACTGCTTTTATTCCTTCTATTTCTACACCCGTTTTCTCTTTTTTTACATCCGTCCTCTCTATTTCCGTTTTCCTCTTTGCTCCGTTTATGTAATCTTGGACTTCGTCCCAATTTTCAATTTTCAATTTTAAATTTTCAATTTCTTTGTATTCTGGCGCGAGAACAATATACGTTGCTCCAAACAAAGTATCCGCCCTTGTTGTAAATACTTCTACCGAAGTCGCAAAACTACGCTGAATAGACGCAGAACTTTGCTGAATATTTTCTGGGTTATTCTGCGTTTCTTCTGCGTCTTTCTGCGAAGAGTGTTGGATCTTAAAATCTATTACTGTTCCAACACTCTTACCTATCCAATTCCTCTGCGCTTCCTTTATAGGTTCTGGCCAATCCAAATTATCCATATCAGCAAGAAGTCTCTCGGCATAATCAGTTATTTTGAAAAACCACTGCTCCAAATCTTTTTGCACCACCTCACTATCACATCTTTCACATTTACCATTTACCACTTGCTCATTTGCAAGCACCGTCTGACAAGACGGACACCAATTTACAAGCGCCTTTTTCTTGTAGGCCAAACCTTTTTTAAAGAGCTCCAAAAAAAGCCATTGAGTCCATTTGTAGTATTCTGGATCAGAAGTTATCACTTTACGAGACCAATCAAAGCTGTTACCCATTGAAGCAAGTTGCTTCTCCATATATTCAATATTTTCGTAGGTCCATTTTTTTGGATCAAGTCCTCTTTTTATCGCCGCGTTTTCTGCTGGCAATCCAAAAGAGTCAAAACCGATTGGAAACAAAACATTATAATCTTGCATTCTTTTTGCTCGTGCAAAAATATCCGGCACCGCAAACGCATACCAATGTCCAATATGTAAATTACCAGATGGATATGGAAATTCTACTAACGTATAAAAATTCTTTTTTCCAGGAACTTCGTTAGGGGTTTCGAAAAGTTTATTTTCCTTCCAAATATTTTGCCACTTTAGCTCAATCTCTTTATGACTATAATTCTGCTTGCCCCGCAAA
Organism: Candidatus Zambryskiibacteriota bacterium; assembly: GCA_048499675.1. Taxonomy (GTDB): domain Bacteria; phylum Patescibacteriota; class Minisyncoccia; order Phycocordibacterales; family WO2-35-19; genus JASNZL01. The sequence continues at coordinate 67,398 of JASNZL010000005.1, read as the reverse complement.
GCTTCAGCGGAGTGGGGCCACTTAGATTCAATGTTTTTATGTTCGTAATTATTATTTTTTTCTTTTTCTTCCATATACAAAAATATACAACACTATTCTAAAAAATAATAGTTTTTTCTTATTTTTTATCTAAAATCTCAAACCGCTCGTTTTAGTCGTTTGATATTTAGAATAATTAGATTAATTAGGGTAATTAGAAATTTATCCACTCTTGCCTCCAACCTCTTATCTCTAAGCTCTAAGCTTCCCCTTTAGAATAATTAGGTCAATTAGAAATTAGAGTAATTTACTTTCTTACCCTCTCACCCTCGTTGGATACATCACGGGGTCAATCTCTCTTTCAAAACAATGTCTTCCGGCAGAATGGTCCCAATCTTCATTTTGTCCCATAAACTTATCTCTATAAATTCCTGTATTATCATTTTGCATTTCATTTGGAAGATTGAATTCTGCGCAAATTTCATAAGTCATATCACCTGTTTTTTTGTATTCAAAAGGTTTGCCTGTTTGTCTATCAATTGGAGGGTTAGGCAATGTTTCTGGAAGCATTCCATTTTCTTGCCAATAATTTACAACCATCCACTGCATATTTGAAAGTGAATTTATTTTCTCGTTATCGTACTTGAGTAACCTTTGTGTCTTAGGACTTCCAATTACACTAAAGCCCAAAATTATAGCAAGCAGGATTAAAACGGAAACCGAGACAGTCCAAATTTTTCTTTTTTGCGAGGTCATTTTATCTCTCAAATCACACAAGAAATATCCAAAGACAGCGCCCATCACAACAAAAACAGAAAGTGATTTAAGGAGAAAGGCATAAGTCAAATCTTGTCCGTCGAGAAATTTGTATATTATGGAAACCAAGTCACCTGCCAAAATTATCCCAGCCACAAAAAGAGTTATGTATATGAGCCACTTTCTAATTCCTAAATCTTTCTTACTCTGATTTTCTTCATAACTTTTATATACAAGCCATGATAGAAAAACAAAAATAGGAAAGATGACAATAAGGGTTGCGACCGGCATACTGATGCCTGCACCACTACTCCAATAATATCCATTTGTGACCATGTTTGGAAAAGCTTTGTCTATTACTCTAAATAATAGATTAAGAAAAGCTATAACTGTAGCGTACAAAGATATTGTCACACCCAAGTGAAGGAAGAAATCTTTTGCCGATGTTTTATTTTCCATATGATTTAGCGAGATCATGTCGCACGATACGCCGATTGGAGTGCGACCCAACTTCGATTAATTTTAATATGACTATTATACCATATTTTAGAATAAAATTCTAAATTCTAAATCAGAAATCCTAAACAAATCAAAAATTCTAAATGTTCAAAAAAAGAAACCTCTCAGCCATCATCTGTTCGCTCAAATTGATTGAGTTGGAATTTAATAACTGAGCAACTTTGACAAATAAACGATATTGTGTATAATTAAGAAAGACTTCCGACTTCCGACTTCCGACTTCCGACTTCCGACTTCCGACTTCCGACTTCCGACTTCCGACTTCGGATTTCGGCAGACCCCAATATCAATGCAAAAGCGCAAAGGTAAAGGGGTCTTTATTATTGTCTAAATTTTAAATTCTATAGTACTTTCATCTTCTAATACTTTCGGTTAATATAGTTTCGGGCAACCGAAGTATAAAGGCGTCAGGGAGTATTGCTTGGGTGCTGAATCAATGAACCCGTGGTTTTTGCCTTTTCCCCATACGGCGGAGATGAACGCACTGTGCAATATTCAGCCCAAAGGCCTGTAATCTTGATAGGATCACAGGCTTTCTTTTGACCGTATTCTCCACGCCGAAATTTGCTTTGTGGGCAAATTTCGGCATCTTCGAGTTTAAAATATAATACCTCGCGGTACTATATTTTAAACTCTATGAGACCTCCGTCTTCTATTTCAACCCCCAAGCCGCATCTGAATACTTTTCTTCACTAGATTTAGCCTCAACTTCTGCCTTTAAGATCTGAATATCGGAATCAGTTAAGGGTTCGTATTCTTCTTTGTGGCCAGGGATAATTGGATCGCCAAATTTTTGCATTACTGCACTTTTGGCTCTTCCGTAAAGATGGACATGTAGAGATGGTTTCCAATTACCATTATCCTGATAATTGATTCTTCCAATCTCTACTCCAATTGAAGCCATCATTTTAACTAGAGCTTCTCCGGCAACCATGGTAAGTCTCATAAGTTCGATCGCTTGTCGTGGAGATAGTTTGGTTCTATCCTCAACATCAACTTTGGGACTTATCTTAATATGACCACCTTCGAGCCTATCTACTTCTGGCTTTTCATGTGATTCGATTACAAAGTTTTCAGTTTCGTAAATTATTGTCATGAATTTATTCTATAATAATTTTCCTACACCTTAAACTCAATCACGTCACCGTCTTTGACGATGTATTCTTTGCCCTCGGTGCGGAGGAGGCCTTTTTCGCGAGCATTTGCGTAACTTCCAGCTTCCAAAAGCTTATCCCATTCTATAATTTCTGCTCTTATAAATTTATCTCTAAAATCAGTGTGGATTGCTGTCCCCGCCTCTGGAGCAGTAGAATCTCTTTTTGTTGTCCATCCCCTTGTCTCATCTTTACCGGTAGTGAAAAAAGTTATTAAATCAAGCGTTTCGTATGCTTTTTTTATGAGCTCTTCAAATCCCTTTTCAAAAACAGGATCAATCAATACAAAATTTTCAATTTTCAATTTAGAATTTTCAAGTAAATTTTCAATATTAAAATTTTCACTTATAGAAGAAATATTAAGTACATAAAAAATCGGCTTCATTGTGAGGAGTTGCATTTGTTTAACAAGAGGTATTTCTTTTTCGTTAAAACTCAAGTCGTTTGCAAATTTTTGATTTTCCAAATTATCTTTTATTTTTTTAAGAGCCTCACTTAATATAACTGCTTCTTTGTCACCTCTTTTCAAATCCTTTTCCAAAGTTCCCAACCTTTTATTAACTGTCTGCAAATCAGCCAAAATAAGTTCTAGGTTTATTGTCTCTATATCAAAAAGCGGATCAACACTTCCAGCCACATGCAAAATATCTTTGTCTTCAAAAATTCTTACTACCTGTGCAATCGCATCAACTTCTCTTATGTGTGCAAGGAATTGGTTACCGAGTCCTTCCCCTTCTGATGCTCCTTTTACAAGTCCAGCTATATCAGTAAATTCAACGACGGCCGGAACTTTTTTCTCCGACTTAGAAAATTCATTTAACTTCTCTAGCCGAGGATCCGGTACGGGAACTATCCCAACACTCGGGTCAATTGTGCAAAACGGATAATTCTCAGCAGGCACACTCTTTTTGGTAAGTGCGTTAAAAAGCGTCGATTTCCCGACGTTTGGTAACCCCACGATTCCCACAGATATATTTGCCATTTCTACAATCTACTTTATTTTTTGTTTTTCTTCCACTCTGTCTTTTGTCTTCCAATTTATTTCAAAAGAGATTGAGTGTTTGCCGGGAATTTTCCATTTACTAAATCTCAGAAAGAAAAGTTGAAATTTATTCTCTGCAATTTTACCAAGCCCAAATCTATTTAATGTAAGTTCTATATCTATGACCATGATTATTTTTTCAAATTGTTTAAAATATAATCGGTGATTTCGGCGGGAGTTTTATCTACATTTACTTCTATAAAATCCTTGAGCTTCGACATCAAATATCTGCTCTGCTCAAAAATAAAATTCTGTTCCTCTTCTTTTTTAGCAAAGTGATTATTGGTCCGAGTATTTAATCGTTCTCTAATCACCTCATCGCTAGTATTAAGAACAAATACCCTATTAAATTCTTTTGCCACTTCCTCTATATTCTCTGCAATAGCAGCCACAAAAACATCCTTGTCCTCTCGTATACAGGAAAGTAATTTTTGAAGTGTAGGTATATCGCAATACCAGCCGTGTAAATTAAGCCACTCCAAATCTCTCCCATCAGGACCATATTCTGTTACCTCTTGTGTCTCTTTATTCTTCCATTTGCAGATGCCAGTAGCATCAAGATCAATAACAGCATATCCGTGCTTTTGTAGCTCTGCTAAAGTAGTCGTTTTCCCAGTTCCCGATATTCCTGTAATTAAAATTCTCATATTAAAAGTGTAATGAAAATTTAGGTAAAAAGAAAGACCGCCCTACCGAAGTAAGGCGGCCAGAGCCGAAGCCACTTGGCCGTCGAACTCTTTGATCGGAACAATCACCACTCGATGAAGTCCAATCTCAAGGGAACTATTGTCTGTAACTTGTATGCCGATCTTCTCTCGTGGAAAACCGGCAGCAACTAATGCTTCAACTACTTTGTTTTGTGCTGACTGTCTTGTCTTCTTCGGAGTTTCCTCGTCCTCAACTTTGATAAAGCCGAGGGTATAGGATCCGCGAGACGGCGTTTCCAATCCAACCAAGAAGGTCATTTATCCCTCCTCGGGCAGATTACACTCCGCTATCTGGTTCTTGACCCGATCAATGTTGGGGTTAGATCCCAGAGCTCCGCCGGCCAGAACCAAGTCGCTTAATTCGAATAGGATCTGGAGGGCGATGGTTTTGTTTGTAAGGATTGGATACAGAGAGACTGGCATTTCTCGTCCCACTCCATCCCATAGATGTCCGTGTGGTTTATTGCTCGGACAGATTTCATCGGGAAGCCCGAGATCGTTGTTGCAAACTTTGAACGTGAGCATCTTCTTCTCCTAAATCGGTTTGAACACTGCTCCACACGGAACGAGCTGATCGTTGAATTGCGGAACGAATAGTTGCTTCACCGGCTCGGCATACTGACTGCCGACCATCGAGCTGACGATCACTGTGTTGTATTCGTCGATCACACGGTTGTATGTGCCGACAACTTGGCGATAGTGAACTGGGTCGCCACACATAGATCTCATCCCTTGGACATAGAGAGTGTAGCGAGCAATTCTTGCTCTTCTCTTTTCAAACCACTCCGAATCAAGTTGTGCCTGATACCGAGCATCCATGAACACATAGGCGTTGACCTTGGCGTGGAATACCGGATCGTTGTGGTACTTGTTGCCGACCACCTGACCAATTAAAGCTAGGCCAATCGTTGAGACCATAACTGACAGCGTGATGCCCGTCGTAACGAGTGCCTTCTTTGTGTCCATCATGAACCTCACCATCAAAAATACGATAGCGTGGAACAAGACACTGATCACGGCAACGATAAACAGGTTGGTTCCTTCGGGTCTGACAAACATCATTCCCAAAAAGAAACCGATAAAGCAGGCGTACAGAACATTCAGAAACATGTTGAAGAACTCCTTTCCTGTTTTCTATTTAACCATATTTTATCAAACCTTGCAATAGCAATCGATTTTTGCTAGTATGCCATCGGAAAAGGAGTCCGAATGCATCAATTGTCCCTGGAATTACAGGAGTTTTTCTTCGAGGCAGCTCGAGAGACGTATGCTGGTCACGGGACCAAAACTTCCATCGAAGGCCTGCCCAAGTCAAAGGTATATCGATACGAGAAAGGAAACTTCCTCTACATCGACACCTACTTCACCAACGGCGAACAAAGTGGTGGCCAAACGGTCATCTATATCAAGCCTGAGGGTTCGTCCGTCTTCGTTCCGGCGTGGATCATGCAGTATCACGGCTGGTGCGAAAATGACGACGGAGAAATCATAGGCCTTCTGAAGGTGGTCCTCACCAAAGCCTATCTGAGCCGCACGTTCTACGGCGGAAGGGGGAAACTTCACGACAAATCAGCCGTCGTTCCACATTTGGAGTATACAAACAACTGGATCGGCACCTTCGATCACTTCAGCGGAGAGGAGAAGATCAGCAAAGAGGATATTCCTGAAGGTGGAACCGGCCTCGAGACAAGAGAGGTCTTCTGGCACCGATACCAAGGCATGACCCTCCTTCAAGAAGTTCAGCAGGAGAAGTAAATGCACCGTCCTTCCCAAGCCGCCCCGCGATTACATCAACGGGTGGCTTTTTCTATACCTTACCCGATTTGTCGACTGTAAAGACCCACCGGTTGTCTTTAGTGATGCCGTAGTCTATTCCCCTTCGTAGTGGAGGTGGTAATTTTACCTCAAAAAAGAATGGGATTTGCTTGGAAAACAGAGGGTTTTCAAAAAGTTGGTTTGTGTTCCGCCCGTGCCCACAGATATATTTGCCATTCCATATTTATAACACAAAAACTTCCCTGAAGTTAATCAAGAAAGTTTTTGTTTGCAAGCACAAGAGTGTTTGGGAGTTATACTCCAGACACATGGTCACCAACAACACCACTATTACCTGAAGTAATTATAATTTACACAACAAAGAACCGCTCAAAATTTTTATTTAAATTTTCTAATTAGAGCGGAATAGTTTGGTGAGTCCCCTATTCTCATAGATGCTTCATTGATATTAAATTTTTCTCTAGCTTCTTTTATAGGAAGCTCCGTATCGAGAAGTCCGTGCTCCAGCGCAAGCTCGTCTGCCGATGCCGTGAGAACCAATTGCCAAGAAAAAATTGATATTCTTTTTGGAGTTATTTTATTTACATGTTTTGCTATTTCAGAAGTACAGTTTGAAAAAATTGTATTGTACCACCTTGGATTTTCTAATAGATCATTCATTTCTATCAGCATATTTTTTAATAAGACCCCACCATTTTTGGAATCTGACAATTTTACCGGATAAACATATACTTTGTCTTTTCTTAAATTTGCCCTCAGGAGTGTTATGTCTCGTTCATCAGCAGCAATATATATTAGAGGATACGTGTGCAACATTCCTTTCCAAATGCTGTATGATTGGTCTTTTCTTTTTCTTGCCTCAATAGTAATCGCCAAAAAATCGCCGTTCTCAAATTCAAAAGTTACATATGTATGTCCAGCCAATCTGTTCTCATTAAACGGTTCTGATGTATACCAAACCTGTTTTACTTTAGACATATCATATTGTCGGTCGTAATAGTTTGGATGAGTATCTTTTTCTTCTGGGTAATAACGGAAGTTTCGGACATTTCTCACAGTAACCAAATCTCCATCAAATTCTGCAATAGAAGCAATCTCGAGTTGCTCCTGCCAATCCCCATCCATAGAGGGTTTATCAAAAATTTGCCAAAGAACAAAAACTATCAAAATAATCCCTATCCCAGACAAAAATTTTCTGCATTTATTTTTCTTAAAAAAATTCATATATCTTTACTAATCATTATCTCATATTTTTTATCCGAATTTAAACGTAAATCCTATAAATAAAGGGCGACCATCTCTGATCGCCCCAAACCCATGACTAAGCAAAGGTGTTTTTCCCATCTTCAAGTTTTCCTTCCCATGGATTCCCACAATCCATGAGTAGTTTACCGTTAAAACTGTAAACCGTAATGGAACAGTTGGGCATCTCTGCATGTTTAATATTGTGCAAAAATTCCTCGACAGTAAGTCGTCGCAGGAGTTTATTACACACTTGTAACCATCTCCCATGACACACAATCAAATCACACCCACAAATATCCTCAGATGATTTCTGATTGCTTGCCAAAAGTTCTCCTTCAATGAAACTGCGAATTCGTAGTTCAACATCAGGACAACTTTCTCCGCCCGGAGCTCGGTAGTGATAATATCCAGAACGCTCTCTCTGTCGAATTTGCTCAGGATACCTCATTTCAATCTCACTCTTTGAGAGTTCATGAAAGATTCCGTCCCACTTTTCATCGAGTCGCGCGTCGGTAATAGGATTGATTCTCAATCCGAGTTGTTCCATGATTACTCGAAGTGTCTCCTGTGTCCGAACAAAAGTCGATTGAAACACTCTAACAATTCGATAATTTCTCTGCTGATCAACAAACGACCCAAGGTATTCGCCAGCCAACCTCGCCTGCTCGTGCCCTCTTGGAGTTAGTTGGTATTTATGGTTAGGAATGTCGAGCAGAGCTCTCTCATTTTGAGACATAGTGTTGCCTATAGATTCACCATGGCGCACAAGAATAATATCTCTATTAAACATCAATGTTCACCTCTTAAATCAAGCTAACATTATTCATTATGACTTGCAAAAAGACTTAATTAGACAAAAGAAAGCCGTCACGATTGAACGTAACGGCACGTACCAGGTTTACAACGTAGAAATAATCCTGCTCACTTATATGTTGTAGTGGGGTAAAAAGAGATGAGTCTCGGACCAGATAGAAACGAATCCGAGTCCTCCTTAGCTCTCCATTACTCAAGGAACCTAACTTTCTCATTGCCCCTTTTTCATTCTGAGCACTAATCTTTCCCTTCCCCACCTTTTTTCACAATTGGCTGACTCATAAAGAGAATGGAATCGGTTACAGCTTGGTTGTGAATCATGTCCGCTTGTTGTCTGAGAAGGATTGCGAGTTGTCTTCGGGTAGGAGAAGTGTCATGCGATAATAACCGCATTAAACCCTCAAGACACTTCTTTGTCTTTTCTTGTTCTTCTTTGAAATGTTCATCAAGAATACTCATTGTGTTAAGCCTCTATCAAGATTTAATCACATTTTTTGTAAATAACAAGTTGATTTTTGTGTTGTAATTTGCTATAATTAATATAGGTAAATTGAAAAAGATATAAGGAAAGCCTCCGGATATTGGTCCCAACAAAGTGTGGGGACAGTATCCGGAGGGAGGAGAGTCATTAACTCTCATGCAAAGCTTCGTCAGCTTCGCATACAGCCCCCGCAATATTTAATCGTATGATTAGACGCGCGTTGGGACTTGGGTTAATGATTCTTATCCTCAAGTTCCTTATGTCCGAAGTTTTCTCGGCAGGAGAGAAAACATTGGTTGAGTTATTCAACACTGCAAGTGCCTTGATTCCACAAGTCGGCACAAACGGTTTGGAAGCTCCCGATGTAAGTTCCCTCATCCCGAGATGAACAAAACACCCGAGCGCGACACTTAGTCGACGCCCGGGTTTTTGATTATTACCCAAACACTTCTGCGAAGGTAGGTGGAATCCTTACTCCCGCCTTTTTCAAAAGCGGTTTGATTTGAATCCCATGATGGAGCCGATCCGATTCCTCTTGGAGTTCACCGATGACTTGATTTGATCCTTTTCTTTCGTGACGGAGAATCGTGTCCCAATCCTTTTTAATTTGATCAGGAGTAACAACTCCACCATTTGCAAAAAGTACCAAGTTCTGCAAGAAATAAATCTCGGTTGACGCAAGCATAGCTCACCTCTCTATCTGAATAATATACCCCCAAACCACAACTTTCAACCACTTATATCGTTCTTAATCCGTGTCATTCGTATCAATTCGTTAACCTATTCGTTACTTCGTATCTTTCATTACCCTTTCCACCTCATCCTTATACTTCATCATAACTTCCATAGAAGCTTCCATCTGGTCTTTTCCTTTACCCATCTCCACTTGTATCTCCTCAGCTATTTTTTTAAATAGCTCTGGATTCTTTTGAATCAAATTCAAAATTCTTTCTTGTTCCTCCTTTGGAACATCTTTCATTTTTGACTCAATCATTTTTCTCATAAAAAAATCTTTTATGCCCATATAAATAAGTTAAAAAGTTTATAAAGTAAAAAGTTAACAAGTATTAATTAAAAATAGAAAAATTAAAAGGGCGCCCACGGGGGTGCCCTTTGACCTTTGACCATGGCGCGGTTTCAGGTCGTCTTCTGCTCGGACTGGCTGTTCCGGTGGTTGGCGGTGATCGCTACCGGGGGCGAGTGGTTTGCCGGCATGAGTTTCCTCCTGCGGTTCACATTAATTGTAACAGTACATGAATCAATCATGTCTGCAGGACAGTCTGGTATAAATTTACACCCTACAGCAAAATAGTCAAATAGGAGTTATACACACCTTTTTAAATTAATTTCATTGCACCATAGAGTCCGCCAAAATCACCGAGCTCTGCTTTTTTTATAACTGGAATTTCTGGATATACTTTTAGTATTTCTTTCAGATAATCTTCGGTCTTATTAAGAGGTATTACTGGATCTCCCGTAATCATTGAGCCACCAAGTACAACAACATTGGGCGACCATTCAACAATAATATTATTCAGTCCAATTGCCAAATATTTTGCATGCAAGTCCCAAACGCCTGAATCTGTTATTTCTTTTGGGTGTTTACCTGTTCTTTCTTGTAGCGCCTTGCCAGAAATCAAATTTTCTAGAACAACACCTTCCCCATCCACTATGTCTATAATTTGTTTGCCGGGTTCAAACCCAATCGCTCTCTCGTCGATATCCCCATCTACAATTCTTGCCCCACCAACACCAGTAGACACAGTTATGTATGCAACAATAGGAAAACCCCGCCCTGCACCAAAATTTGCTTCTCCCAAACCCACTACTGCAGAATCATTTTCTACCAAAACTTCCGCGTCCATCTTCTCGCTTAGTTTGTTTTTAAAATTTTCATAGTCACCACCAAAGAGCGCTCTTGTCATTCCTCCAGCTACTTCTTTTATTTCTCTCCCTTTTGCAACAATTTGCACATTTGAAACAAACAATTCAATTTGCGTATCAAAATCACTCGATGTTTCAAAAACAATAGGTTCTTCAAAACCATCTCCACCTTCATAATAAGCAACCCTCGTCTTTGTCCTCCCGATGTCAAATAGTAAATACATATAAGTTAGAAAGTTTATAAAGTTAAAAAGTTTATAAAGTTTATAAAGTTTTTATAAAACCAGAAAGCATTTTGGATATCTCAACCGACAAACCAAACAACTCATCGAATTCTTCTTTATTAATATATCCTATATCTAAGGCAAGGTACAACATAGACCTAACTTCCCCACAAGAACCTTTAGAGATGTATAGAAACTTTTTAAACTCCTTGTTACCCTTTCTTTCAAAACCTTCTGCAATATTATTCATTACCGAGACAGAAGCTCTATTTACCTGATCTCTAAAACCATAATCTTTCACATACTTAAAATACCTATAAACCAATAAACATAAATTTCTCGATTTCTGCCATGTCAATATTTGTTCAAATTTTTCTACTTTCATAACTTTCTAACTTGCGCCTTTATGAACTCTTTTCTGATTCATTTGCTTCGGATTTAGAGTTTAGAATTTCGAATTTTGTCTTTATACCTCTCCACTTCCTCCTGCCCATACGGGTCAACTCCGAGAAGTGTTCCTAGCTCCAAAACAACAAGCATCATATAAGCCATAAATTTTCCAATTTCCTTTTCTTCGATTTTTTTCATTTCATATTTAAAAAAGCCCAGTCCTTCATTTTTGTAGCCACCGATTACATCATTAAAAGCTTTTTCGTTTACTCCTCCTTTTGTTTCTTCAATTGACCTCACAAAAATAGTAAACCTATTTTGTGGACCACCTAATGCAAGTTGCAACATTGAATGAAGGTCTGTAGGACCAATAGAAACAGTAGGCACAATCCCCACTTTTTGTCCGTCTATATTTTCTTTGCCCAAACTTTCTGCCACAAGTTGACGTGCCCATTTTCCAAGTGACTCTAATTCAGAATTAAAAAAGAAAAAGTCCAAAATATTTTTTCCTGCATTATATTCATCAAAAATTGTCTTTGCCAAATTGTCTGCGGAATTTTGACTTGCGTCATATAGATTTGCTTCATTACCTCCAGAGACAAAATTTTCCGCATCGAGCCCCAAAATTTCTAGCACTGACGTGTGTGCTATTGTAAAAGCACTAAACCTACCCCCAACATCACCTTCCCAAGAAACAAATTCAATATTTTTTTCTTCTGCTAATTTGTGTAGCTCTCTTCCAGATGTAGTAATCACAATACCTCTTTTTGAAACTTCGTCACCAAATTTTTCTACCATCATTTCAAAAACTTTTCTAAATGCAAAAAGTGTTTCGGTGGTTTCTCCAGATTTACTCGTCGCAACAAAAGCAATCTCTTCCTTATCATTTATTTCGTTTTTTATCAGATTTTCTATTTCCTCATATTCCCTATTATCAGGAGATTCAACAAAAAAAACTCTTTTGTCGTTATTTTTATGTAATGTGATAGCGTCCCATATAGCTTTTGATGCCAAATTAGAACCACCAATCCCAAAGATAAATATATATTTTGATTTATCGTAATTTAAATTCATATTTTAATTATAACAACTTACTAATGTCTATGAAAATGAGCGTGTCCGTGACTACCCTTGTCTAAATTATCGTCCTTTTCTTTTTTTAATAACACGACCGCAATCAGTGTAGCAAGAGGAACCGCGAGAATAAGTCCAATAGACCCAGCAACAGTTCTGATAACTTCTGTAGCAAATATTTCCCTGTTCATAATAGTAATAGTAGAAATTTCAGATTGAGAAAAGAGAAGTAAAAGTGGCAAAGATGCACCAGCATAAGCGAGAGCCAGAGTATTAACAAGCGCCCCTACATGCTCTTTACCTATCCTAAGAGCTTTTGTGTATATTTCTTTTCTACTTTCATTTGGTGCAAGATGAAATAATTCTCTAACAGCCGCCGCTTGAGTAATAGCAATATCATCCAATATACCAAGAGCTCCAATTATAATAGAGCCGAGAAGTATACCGGATAGGTCCAGTGTGCCTCCCGAATTAATATTGAGATACAGTGCCTCATCTGATGCAAAGCCAGATAACTTACCTACCTCCACTCCAATTTTTGCAAGAATACTTACAACAACAATAGTAATAACTGTTCCCAAAAATGCCGAATGCGTTACTCTATTCCAACCATGGGTTATATACATTGCCGATGCAAGCATCAAAGCCGAGAAAATAACAATGGTTGGCACCGGCGGATAACCTTTTAGCAAAAACGGCAACATCAAAAAAATAAGGACCAAAAAACTTCCCAACAAAGATACTATAGAACGAATTCCATCTTTCTTACCAAAAATTAAAATGGTTGCAAAAAATAGAAGAGTAAAAAATATCAAAACATTTATTCTATATGGTTCTCCAGCTACATAAAATTCCTCTCCATTTACTGTGATCAAATAGTTTACATAAAACTTATCTCCCTTTTTTAATCTATGAAAATCATTTTTTACGATTACCTCTTCTCCTTCTTTGTATCCCTCCAAAAGTTCTACTCGAAGCTCTTGGTACCAAGTTAGCACTTCCGTCCCTGGGATTATTTGCTCTTCTTCAAACATGACTTCCAAAACTTTGGCTTTCCATTCCCCTTGCAAATCATTGTGTATCGCCTGAGCAGATACAAAACTAAAAGATGTTAAAAAAAAGAAAAAGAATACGAACAATACGGGTAATATTTTTTTTGTTTTATTTAATTTACTCATTTAGCCATTTTAGCACAAAAAAAAGAGCACCTAGCGAAACAGCGTAAGCACTCTTTTTGTCCCACCCGAGACAGCCAAACCTAAACGTAGATCTGGCGCAACGGTACAATTTTTCTGGTTTGAACTTGTCCTCCTTTCGTGGCGGGTTTTGCTCCCCCCTTATTGCGCTTAGCTGGAGGCTCCGATGAAACAAGGGTTACGGTAGAACCACAAAGTTTACCGTTATCATCAAATTGGAGCTCCCTCTGCCACAAAAGTGAGGCATGACAGCTCTCACATTTTGATGTCTTGCTGTACACACCCTTTTGTGAAGATGCTTCATTCTCACAACGATACACGTTGCGAATGTGGCAATAAGGGCAGTATGCTCCCGGTGGATGTCCATTGCTTGGACTGGGCATCAAACTTCTCCTCTCTCTGCTTTACCTCGGGGGAGGTTAAGATCTTATTTATTTATACATAAATACAAAGCAAAAATCAATACACAACAGAAAAGGCCATCTGGGGAAAACTCTCCCAGACGGCCTTTGGAAAACTTTACCGAGCGAAAGTCATGGGCACAATTTCGCCGTCTTTCAGGCGTGCGATAATCGGTCTGAACGCGCTCTGCGAGGGCTCCCCAAAAAGAACCTTCACAGGAATATCGGGCCTGCAACAAACAATGTCCCGGATCCTCGAAACAGCGAGACATTTTTCTTCCTCGTTCTGGTGACCCACCACATGTATCGGGACAGAGTCACCGCACATGAGCAAGCTCAAGCTCTCAATCATTAGAAGGGCTTGATGAGGTTTCAGAATCCGCAACGGACTCTTGGGTTGCTGTGTGACGACCTCGAATTGATTAAGGTCGCCTCCCTCTCTCCTATTGAAGCCTTCCGGCTTTCTCTTCTGGTGGCCCTTTTGAGGCCTCTTGAAGTTGTTAGGGATCACGCGAACTCCTTCAAACCAAACGAATTTACTACCTCAAAAAACATTACACCTAAATACATCAAGTGTCAAATAATTAAATTGGGGATAAAAGTATGAAAACACAAAACACAGGAACCACCTGTCTGCCGACTAGGCAGAAATTACAAACAAAGCACAAAAAACACAAATCAAAAAAACTGAAGGTTTATAAAGTTACCCGCTAATCCACTAATGCACACTAATCATAGCCAATAATAAAAGTCGAAGAATAAGATTAGGTTTGCGATTTGGATTTTGTTATTTTTATATTGTTTGTAATTTGGGATTTGTAATTTAGAATTTTTTTGACTTTTTTAGAACAATTAGAAATTAAAATAATTAGAGTAATTTAATCCCCCCTTTCTTCTAACTCTTCATCTCCTCAAACACAACTCCATCTGGTAAATCAAAATATGTAGAATCTACTTCTTCCCAAACCTCACACTCATAATATACTTCGTCTTTTGTTCCTATTAGTTGAGCTTGCTCCTCCGGAGACGCATTTCTGTTTGCACTCTTGGCTACAGGTGCTCTATAACCCATTGGGGCAAGAGTCGTCCATGTATAAGTTTCATTATTTTTTACAATCAGAAAGCTCGAAAATGGTGCCGGCATCAATTCTGTTTCTATTCTAAATTCTCCATACATATTTTCACCATCCGTTCTCATTATGCCCAAAACCTTTGATGTTGAATCAGTTTTTTCAAAAGTACAAACATATGGTTTACCCAAAGCAATAATACCTTCTATAGAATAATTTCCCTTAATTGTCCCGTCTTCAGCCACTTCTGGCAAAACTGGTTTACTTCCATAAGTAAAAATAAGTATCCCCCCAATAATAACCGCGATACCAACGACAATATATGTTATTTGATTTTTCATTATTTAGTTTTTTATCAATTAATGTTCATTATATTACAATAATTAAACCAAAAATGTAACCGCTCCCGCCCAAACACACCAAGGGTAGCCCTTGGTGTGTTTTTATCCTTATTTTTCAACACATAAATTATCCAAGGGTTACCCTTGGATATTTTCCGATTTCACTTTACAAACTTTCTAACTTTTTAACTTTTTAACTTATTTTTCCACTCCTCCACCCCCGCCCCCTCTATCTCAGTTTTACCAACCCTACGAATATATTTCAAATTTTTGTTCGGCACAAAATCAAGATGCTCTGAATTATCAAGTGCCTCCGCAACCAAATCCAAATCTTCTTCACTTGTCACCCAATCAAGTCCAAATTTTTTAAAAACATCAAAAGGTTTTGAAAAAGATTTCAGAGTTTTCTCACCACTATCCAAAAAATATTCATGGAAATAAGTTTTTGCTATTTCTTTGTAGTCTTTATAAATCGGGTCTCGCCAACGAAGCACCGAGTGATTGGTCTTGCTTATAGCACCTAAATATCCATTTATTTCAAAAACAGATAAGACATGGTCACTATCAAATTTTTTAAATTTCTTGTCGATCTTTAAATCAATCAAAAAATTTTTATATCCATGATACGAAAGACAAAGGGTTGCAAACAAAGCCCCTTCAAAACAATGCATCACTTTTTCTCCAAGGACAGTCCTTGGAGAGTGATACGTTTCGGCATCCTTTTCAAAATTGAAAGGGATTTTATCTATGTAATCTTGTATTTTACTTGGAGTATTTAGGCGTTCTACTATTTTCAACTCTTCTTTATTTAGTATTTTTTTTAGATTATTTTTTATATTCATTTTTTAATTATATAAAAAATTTAAATAGCCCAACACTAACTCACCCTATTTTTGTTTCTCTCTGCTTCAGTAAGAAACTTTTTTCGTAGTCTAACGCTTTTTGGAGTAATTTCTAGGTATTCGTCTTCTGACATTATTTCAAGTCCGCTTTCAATTGTTAGTTCTTTTGCTGGAGCCAAATAAACCTTGTCGTCACTCCCACTCGCTCTCATATTTGTTAATTGCTTGCCTTTTGTCGGATTAACTGTCATATCATCACCTTTTGAAGTGTCGCCAACAACCATACCCTCATAAATCTCAATTCCCGGAGTGATATATAGAGTTCCTCTATTTTGGAGATTGTCTAATGCAAAAGCCAAAGATTTGCCTTTTGCCATTGATACCATAGAGCCAGTATTTCTTTTTTGTATTTCACCGGCATAGGGTCTAAAGCCAAGCACTCTACTCGCCATAATACCCTCACCTTTTGTATCAACTATAAACTGTCCTCTGTACCCCAAGAGACCTCTGGTTGGACCTTCAAAAATTAGACGAATTCTTCCATCGTGACTTTTGACATTGTGAAGTACCGCCCCCCTCATTCCAAGCTTCTCAATAACTACCCCTTGTGTTTCTTCTGGCACATCTATTGTTATTTCTTCAAATGGCTCAACTTTCACACCACCTTCTTCTTTTATGATTACTTGAGGTTGAGAGACTTGGAGTTCAAAACCTTCTCTTCTCATATTTTCAATGAGTATCGCTATGTGCAATTCTCCTCTACCATAAACTTTCATTGTGTCATCCGAAAAATCAACTTTTAGTCCAACATTTATTTCCAATTCTTTTTCTAATCTTTCTCTAATCTGTCTTCCTGTAACAAACTTGCCCTCTTTACCTGCAAACGGAGAATTATTGACCAAAAAATTAACTGCAATGGTTGGCTCATCAACATGAATTGTAGGCAAAATCTGAGTCTCCAAACTATCGGTAATAGTGTCTCCAATATATATATTAGGAAGTCCTGCAACCAAAACTATTTCACCCGCCTCGGCCTCTTCTACTTCCTTTCTTTTTGTTCCATCAAAAACAAAAAGTTTTGTGACTTTACCTTCTTCTGTAGTACCATCTGGTTTTTTTACAAAAACTTTTTTACCATTTTTCAAAATTCCATCATAAACTCTTGCAATAGCAAGTCTACCCAAAAAATTATCATAGGCCAGATTAAATGGTTGTGCCTTGAGTGGAGATTCTTTATCATTTTTTGCACATTCAACTTTTTCTATAATCAAATCAAGGAGTGGTCTCATATCTTTTCTCTCATCTTCCAAATTTAAAAAAGCAACGCCATCTTTTCCTACCGCATAACAAAATGGAAAGTCCAGCTGTTCTTCAGAAGCCCCAAGCTCAAAAAATAGCTCAAAAACTTCATCGTGAGCCCATTTCGGATTAGCCCCCGGTTTATCAATTTTGTT
This sequence comes from Candidatus Zambryskiibacteriota bacterium, assembly GCA_048499675.1. Classification (GTDB taxonomy): domain Bacteria; phylum Patescibacteriota; class Minisyncoccia; order Phycocordibacterales; family WO2-35-19; genus JASNZL01. The sequence continues at coordinate 50,050 of JASNZL010000005.1, read as the reverse complement.
TAATATAACAATAGGTTTGTGTCCTATCTCTAATGATTTTTTTAGTACAAAACGAGTTTGTGGCATCGGACCTTCTTGGGCATCAACCACTAGCAAAACCGAATCAATTGATCTCAAAATTCGTTCAACTTCTGAGCCAAAATCCGCGTGCCCCGGAGTATCTACAATATTTATTTTGGTTTGTTCTCCATTTTTGTTTGGATAAATAATAGACGCGTTTTTTGAGTAAATAGTAATACCACGCTCTCGCTCAAGCGCATTTGAATCCATAGAAGCCCCATCTAGGACAAAACCTGTCTGCTTCAAAATAGCATCTGTGAGTGTTGTTTTGCCATGGTCAACATGGGCTATAATTGCAATGTTTCTTATTTCCATAACTTTTTACTAGAAAAAACAAAACCCAAATCGGGCCTGTTCTAATAATTATACATCTTTTCGCTAAAATTTGCAAGCTAAACTGTAACGCTCTCCCTTAAATTTTTCCTATTTTTTGCACAATCTTTGCAAGATATAAGTTTTCTAGAAGGCCTTACTGAATCGTCACTAAAAAATGTTTCGCATTTCCTGTCACAAAATTCACACCTTCCTATTATTTCTCTTTTTGGAACATCAACAACAGGTGTAGTCATCCGATTATCAAAAACAAATAGTGACCCTTTGAAATTTTTATTAGGATACTTTTTTATATATGTATGAATTCCATCTTTGAGTTGATATAGATTTTTAAAACCCTCTCGCTTAAGTAGACACGTCGCCTTTTCACACCTTATTCCCCCAGTGCAGACAGCCACCAATTTTTTGTCTTTTAGGTGAGCTAATTCTTTTAATTTATTTGGTAGTTCGTAAAAATTATTTAGCTTGGGATTGTATGTTTTATTAAATTGCCCCACCTTCACCTCATAATCATTACGCAAATCAAGGACCAAAAAATCCTCATCTTTTTTATACATCCTCTCGAGCTCTATCGCACTCACTTCTTTTGCTGTTTCTTTTTTGATATTAAAAGTCCCAGCTTTAAGTGTGACAATTTCATTTCTTACTTTTATCTTTAATCCTGTGAATGATTTGCCAAAACTATCACTTTCTTTAAATACAAGTCCTTTGAAAGGGGCCATTGACCTCATAGTTTTTTTATATTTGTTTATTTGAGACAATTTCCCTTCTAGTGTTCCGTTTATTCCCTCTTCTGCAACCAAAATTCTCCCCTTCAAACCAAAATCTGAGCAAATCTTTTTTTGCTTTATTACAAACGCTTTTGGATTTTTTATTTTAGTAAATTTATAAAATAAAATTACTTTAAATTTTTCTTTCATAAATTTATTTTGAGAATTATCCTCGGGCCAAAGGGTTCACTGATTTTGCACTTCCCTTGAGAAAAATATTTACAAACCATAAAACCACACTGAATAGTAGCGCCCAAAGAAAATTGCTTACTTCAAAACCAGGAACAATCCAAGTTGCAAGTAGTATCATTAGGGTATTTACAACTAGCGTAAAGAGTCCAAGAGTTAATATATTTATTGGCAAAGTTAACAACAACACGACTGGTTTAACAAATGCATTCACAAGCCCCAATACCAGTGCCACAACTACCGCAGTAAAAAATCCTGCCACATAAACCCCTGGCAAAAAGTATGCAATTGCAAAAATAGCGAGAGCAGACAAAAACCAATTTAATATTGTATTTAATACCATTTTTTTAAATTAGCTTATAATTAATTAATCAAACTTTATGCTCAAAATAACAACTTCCTCAAGTGGTCTATCGTTTGCGTCAGTAGCTACTTTTGAAATCATTTCTACAACTTCCATACCTTCTGTCACTTTTCCAAATACTGTATGTTTAGGATCAAGAAAATTATTATCTGCAACATTTATAAAAAACTGGCTTCCGTTGGTATTTGGTCCAGAATTAGCCATCGATATCGTACCGTAAGAATTTTTATTGTTCGCACTTATCTCATCAGCAAATTGATACCCCGGACCACCTGTGCCCCACATAGCTTTTTTACTATCATCTTTTGTCAAAGGATCCCCTCCCTGAATCATAAACCCCGGTATTACTCTGTGAAATTTCACTCCATTATAAAAACCAGACTCGGCAAGTTTTACAAAATTAGCCACAGTATTTGGAGCAAAATTTTCCAAAAACTCAATTGTAATACTTCCTTTGTTTGTGTTTATTGTTCCTTTCATAATTTTTTGTTGATTATTTTCTAAAGACGGACTTTTGTCTGAAACATTACCCGCTTCTACATTTTGATTTTGGCCATATTCATTTCCCAAAATAGGACTGGTTTTTTCTTTGGTTCTAACAAAATACCAAACACCCAGAGATAATATTAATGCTAAAGCTATTGCAGATATGGATATCTTCATATAAACATATTAAATTAAATTTTAATAACAGATATTATAAAACCCAAAAGACCAATTATAAGTAAGTAAAAAATTAAAGGTATCATATTTTTTCTAACAACTAAACCCTCCTTACCAACAATTCCAGCAACAGCAAGGCCTGCGATTACATTGTGGAGAGCAATCATATTGCCCCCAGCTGCTCCGATACCTTGTAGCGCAAGTATTATGACCGGAGAAAAACCAGATAATACTGCTGTCTCATACTGAATACTAGAAAAAATAAGATTAGAAACTGTAGCACTCCCACTCGTAAATGACCCTAGAGCTCCAATAAATGGAGCAAAGATTGGCCAGACAGAGCCAAATACAAAACTCCCTCCTTCTGCAAGAATTGTAGGCATTGATTTTAAATCAAAAAGATTTTCACCTGAATACATAAACACTTGTACAAATCCAAGCATCACAATTAACGATAAATACGGAGTTTTAATTTTGTTATAAGAATTTATAAAAGTCTTTTTTAAATCTTCCCTATCTAACCTCAAAATTAAAAACGAGACACAAGCAACAAATATCAAAATTATCCCCGCTGAATAAAATGGCGCAAAAGAATAGTTTACATATTCACCAAAAATCGTATCTATTTTTATTACGGAAAAATTAGAAACAATATTCTTGAATGGCAGATATGGAATTCTAGTCAAAAAAAGAATTGCAGATATAAGAATGTAAGGGAAAACTGCTTTAAACATTTTTATATTCTCTCTTGAGGTTTCCGCGACAGGTCTAAGCTCTTCGCTCTTCTCGGTACGAATAATCAAAATGCCTTTCTTTGCCATAAAAGCAATTGAAAATATTGCACATATTCCACCGATTACCGAGGGTAATTCTGGTCCAATAAAATAAGCGGTTATAAGTGCCGGAACAGAAGCAGATAATCCAGCAACAAAAGCAAACGGTATAAATTCAAAAAAATGAGAAATTGGTTTGTCTTCCATTTTTGTAAATACAAAAAGCAATATAAAAGGAATAATTACAGAACCAAGAATGTTAAACATTGCTATCACAAGCGTAATACTATTTTCAAAAAGAGCTCCGAGCATAAACTGTTCGAGCGGTATTCTCATACCATAAGTAATAGGCAAACCTATTGCTCCAAAAATAACAGGCAAACTGTCCCCGATCAAAGCGAGTATCACCGCTGTAAGCGGAGCAAAACCGAGAGCTATCAAAATTGGTACAGCAATTATCACCGGCGCACCAAAACCAGCAACGCCTTCAAGAAAAAAAATCAAAGCAAAAGCAATCAAAACTATATGAACTCTTTTGTCCATTGAAATAGATTCAAAAAAGTCTTTCAAAAACAAAAGCATCTTTTTTGTTTTGAGAGATTCAAGTATAAGTAGTGCGCCAAAAACAATTAGTATTATTTCAGTTGCAACCAAAACTCCTTTGCCCATAGCAGAAAATATTCTGAGCCACTCCATACCCCAATAATTTACACTTGTAAAAAGTAAGACAGCAAAAGCAATAACAATAGAAAACAACACTCCCCTTTTAGCAAAAAGTATCAAAAGGAAAAAAACCAAAAATGGAATACTTGCAATAAACGAATACATAGAGACATTATAACTTAAACACACAATCAAAAAAACATTTAAATTGAAAGTGAAAAGTGTTATACTGGCAAAAAAATATGACGGAAGATAAATTCAACAAACCGTACAACCCAAAGGAAACAGAGGGCAGAATATACAAGATCTGGGAAGATTCTGGTTTTTTTAACCCCGACAATCTTCCTGTATCTACTTCAACCTCTAAGCTAGAACCTAAAAGCTTTACTATAGTAATGCCTCCACCAAACGCAAACGGAAATCTGCATGTTGGGCATTCCCTTTTTATAACACTCGAGGATGTAATGATTCGTTATAAAAGAATGAAAGGATTCAAAACACTCTGGATTCCAGGAGCGGATCACGCAGGATTTGAGACTCAAGTAGTGTATGAGAAAAAATTAGAAAAAGAAGGAAGATCAAGATTTGGAATGCAACCACAAGCTCTTTTTGACGAGATATATTCTTTCACTTTGGAGAATAAAAAAAATATGGAAGCTCAGGTCAAACAAATGGGAGCTTCTTGTGACTGGAGTAGAGAGCGATTTACATTAGATCCAGACATCATAAACAAAGTGCAAGAATCTTTTATAAAAATGTATGATGATGGATTAATTTATAGAGGCAAAAGAACAATAAACTGGTGTCCCAAACACCAAACTTCCCTATCAGATGTTGAGACCGAAAACAGCGAAGAGACAAACAAATTTTATTACCTAAAATATGGACCTTTTGTAATAGCTACAGCAAGACCAGAAACAAAATTTGGAGACAAATATGTAGTGATGCATCCAGACGACAAAAGATATAAAGACTACGAGCATGGCCAAACTCTAGAAGTAGAATGGATAAACGGCAAAATCACTGCCACCGTTATAAAAGATTCTAGCATAGATATGGAATTTGGTACGGGCGTAATGACAATTACCCCATGGCATTCACAAATAGATTTTGAAATCGCAGAAAGACACAACCTAGAAGCAGAACAAATAATTGACTGGAGGGGTAAACTACTACCTATCGCAAAAGAATTTGAAGGAATGAAAATTCTAGAAGCGAGAGAAAAAATAATCGAGAAATTAAAAGAAAAAGGTTTAGTTGAAAAAATAGATGAAAATTATGTTCACGTAACAAAGAGATGTTACAAATGCAACACACTAATCGAGCCACAAATAAAAGACCAATGGTTTGTAAAAATGAAACCTCTTGCAGAGATGGCGTTAAAAGCGGTGGACGAAAAAAAGATAAGATTTATTCCCGACAACTACGAAAAGATTTTTAGATATTGGATGGAAAACACTCTGGACTGGAATATCTCAAGACAAATTGTTTGGGGTATCCCTATTCCTGCTTGGTTTAAAGATGGAGAAATAAAAGTTGGAGTGGACTCTCCAGGCGAAGGATGGGTCAAAGATCCAGACACTTTTGACACTTGGTTTTCTTCTGGCCAATGGCCTCTTCTTGTCACAAATCATCCAGACGGTATCGATTTCAAAAATTTTTATCCCACAGATGTAATGGAGACTGGGCACGATTTGATTTTTAAATGGGTACCCCGAATGATTATGTTTGGTCTTTATCTTGCCAAAAAAGAACCTTTCCATACAGTATATCTACACGGTTTAGTAAATGATGAAAAAGGCAAAAAAATGAGCAAAAGCAAAGGCAATGTTGTTAACCCTTTAGATATGACCGAAAAGTACGGCACAGATGCGCTTCGTATGTCTCTTGTAGTAGGAAATCCTGCTGGAAGCGATACCGCAATGTCAGAAAACAAAATAAAAGGTTACAAAAATTTTGCAAACAAAATTTGGAATATAGCGAGATTTGTACTACAAAATACCGAAAATTTAGAATACAATGATTCAAATATAACGAGCCAGAATGACAAAGATTTGATAAAAGAATTTGAAGATATTTTAAAAGACATCACCGAAGACTTCGAAAACTATAGATTTCACTTGGCTTCAGAAAAAATATATCATTATGTTTGGCACAGATTTGCAGATGAAATAATAGAAGAAAGCAAAGCAATACTAAATGAAGAAAACGAAGAAAATAAAAAATCGAGACAACAAACCTTACTCAAAATTTTAAAAAATTGCTTGATTGTTCTACATCCTTTTATGCCTTTTGTTACTGAAGAAATTTGGTCTCATATGCCCCTAAAAGATAGAGGGTTATTGATTGTAGAAAAGTGGCCGCTATAAGTTAAAAATGTAAAAGTCAAAAATCAAAATTGCAATGCAAAATTAAAAGTAAAAAAACTTAATCCCAAGGCTTTTTCTAATAATAATTTTGTATTTCAAATTGCCATTTTACATTTTGATTTTTCAACTTTAAATTTTTTATCAACCGCATTGGCCCACCTGCAACGCTTATGCGGTAGCATTGCGGGCAGGCATATTTGTATTGTGCTTTACTTTTTACTTGCGCCTTTATGAACTTTCTTACTGTTATCAAACCACTTCTCCACATACTTCCCCATATCTATATTATCCACCACCAGCTCCCCTAAAATTGCAAAAGGTATTGCTACTAGTACAACAATCCAAATAACATCCCATGTAATTTCTGCGTCAGTTGCAAATTTAATAGCAAGCAAATCCTCAGTAATACCAATAAGTACACCAAAAACAAAAAATTCCAACATTACACCAATTCTGTGAGCGCTACTTTTTTTCATATTTCAATTATACTCCATAATATGAAATTTAAAAAAATGTTATACTCTTCATTGTTAATATATTACTTTTTATAACTCAATTATTTGTATGGAAATATATATTTATTCGTTTGGAAGTGTCATTTTGGTAAGCCTAATTTCACTAATCGGAGCACTTACAATTTCTATAAGGGAGGACCTATTAAAGAAGTATGTTTTTGTTTTGGTTGCTCTCGCAGTTGGAGCCCTTCTCGGAGATGTATTCCTACACCTTCTTCCAGAAGCTTACGAAGAATTTGAAAACAAAAACCTCGTTTCAATTTTTGTAATTGTAGGTATTTTGATTTTCTTTATTCTTGAAAAGTTTCTTCACTGGCACCACCACGAAACTGATTGCAAAAATCCTCACCCGGTCGGCAAAATGATTCTATTTTCTGATGGAATACACAATTTTATTGACGGTCTAATTATTGGAGCAAGTTATCTTGTGAGTATAGAAATCGGTATCGCAACCACACTTGCAATCATCATTCACGAAATTCCTCAAGAAATTGGTGACTTTGGTGTTTTGATACATTCGGGCTACACAAAAGCAAAAGCCCTGCTTTACAATTTCATCTCTGCCCTATTCTCTATTGTTGGTGTTTTGTTTGTATTTACAATTTCCAAATATATAGAAAATATAACAATGTTTCTCATACCTATCGCTTCTGGCGGTTTTGTATATATTGCCCTATCAGACCTCGTACCCGAACTTCAAAAATCAAACAAAACTGGCCAATCTATTCTCCAACTTGTATCAATAGCTGTTGGAGTGGGTTCTATGGCTCTACTTTTATTTCTAGAATAGGTCTAACACTTCTTCAAATCTTTGAGAATTTGTTTGAGACTATCTAATCAGTCTCGTCATAAATTTTCCCCAAGAGTTCTTCTATCACATCTTCAAAAGTTACTATCCCAACCGGAGCGCCCGAATTATTTCTTACTACAACAAACTGTGTTCGTTTTCTTATCATAAGTCTGAAAACATCAGAGAGCATTTCGTATTCATCCACAGAAATGACAGGTTTTGCAATACTCAATATATCCTCTGTTTTGTGGAGATCGATATCTGATTTAATAATTTCTTTTATATGAACAATACCTACTATATTTTTAGAATTACCTTCAAAAACTGGAGCTCTGGAATACCCAGAATCAATAATGATTTTGAGCACCTCTTCTATTTTTAATTTACCGTCCAACATAAAAACATCTTGGAGTGGCTTCATAACCGCGTTTGCAAGCAAGTCATTAAACCTAAACAATCTTTCTGCAAATTCCTTTTCGTTTTTCTCAAGCGTTCCCTCCTCTACTCCAATTTGAAAAAGTGACCTAATCTCATCTTCAGCTATTTTGGTTGATTGTTTTTCACTACCAAAAGAAAAAATATTCATAATTCCTTTAAAAAACAAAACAACGGGATAGAGAATAATTTCTAACACAAAGACAATGGGAGACGAATACCGACTTATTTTTTCAGCATAACTTTGAGCAAAAGCTTTTGGCATTATTTCCCCAAAAGTAAGAATGAGAAAAGTCACAACCCCAGTTGCAATAGCGACCCCATTAGAACCAAAACGAGAAAGTGTGTATTGTGTCGCAACGGCAGTAGCAAAAATATTTATAAGGTTATTGGCTGTAAGAATTGTTATTAGAAGTTTTTTTGGTTTTTGTTTTAATCTTTCAACCAGACTCGCCCACCTTAATCCATTTGTGACCATACTCCTCACCCTACCCCTGCTCAAAGAAAAATATGCAATTTCAACTCCCGAAGTGAATCCAGAAGCCAAAAGCAATATTATAAAAATCCCTAAAGTATTTTCCATATTGTAATAATACAATAATATATCTCTAGCTTAAATCTTACTGTAATACTCCTCTTTCATTTGGAGCGCTCTTTTCATAATTCTATCTCCTATTTCTTTCCAATCAATATATTTTTTGATATCTTTCGGATCAATTAGTTTTATTTCAGTAATATCACCATCAGGATCACCTGCAAATTCTCCATACGGTTCAACCAAACAAAAAGAGCGAGTTTGCCTGACTACCCTATCAGGTTCAAAAATATCTTGAAATCCAATTAGTTCTTGATGTGATACTTTCATATTAGATTCTTCTCTAACTTCACGAACTGTTGCTTCCTCATAAGTTTCTCCAATTTCTATTCCTCCGCCCGGAAAAGTCCAGTATCCTTTTTCTTCAGCGAAAACAATGACAATCTTATCTCCATAAAAACAAAAACCATGAACCGCTTGCAATATTTTACCTTCTAAATTCTCATTTGGATTAAGTCCTTCATAATATATAAGGTCCAAATCCTGACCCAACCTATTTACCATTTTAGATTTTATTTCCATAATCAAATTTTAACACAAGTTCTTAATACATTTTGACCCAACAAAAAACTTGCTTTTTTTCTCCAAATTTGGTATAATATAGTAAGGAGGTCAAGATGACCAAAAAGGAAGCGCGAGTTGAGAGAATTGTGTGGATCTCTGCCCAGATCCAAAAAATCGAGAACCGAATAATCGGGGTCCTCGAATTCCAGAGAGTCCAAAACAAAAAACTCGCCGATCTCGGCGATCGGGATGATGAAGACTCCAACTATATGAGAATTGGACTCGTCTCGAAAATCATCAACTTTGAGACAGACGTACTCAACCCTCTCCTCGAGCAGAGGCGGGCCCTCACCGAGGAGATGCGGAGCGTCTCCGCCAAAATGCGCTTCAAGGGGCGAAAGGAAGCCAAAGAGCAGTTCAATATCTGAAATCAGAGGTCGGGCGAGTCACAGACTCGCCCGACCCTCTTCTTTTATTTTTTACAAATCAAACCCCAACAATCTTCAATGATATTTATTTAACAAACTCCAAATACTTTACTTCCGCCCCCCTTTCAGTCATTTGACTCTTAACAACAACTTTTAGAGCTTCAGCAAAAGTGCTTGTGTCACAGGTAGATTTAGTTCCATCCAAACTAGTACACTCACTCTCTCCATCAAACAAAAGTGGCACTACATGACCCATTTGTCCATCTTGTTCAAAAACCAAATGCCAATTTTTTGAGTCATAAGGAGCTGGGACAGAATCTTTCAGCAAGAATCCTTCTTTTTCAAAACTAAATTCTCTCTCTGGTGCAAACTCTCCAAGCGAACACCTTATATCATTTATATACCATCCTTCGTTTAAACTTTTTAATACAACAAGAGCTTGCTCGGTAACATTTGTGTCTTTTGATGTGACAAGCATTTGTACTTCCTCTTCACTCAAATAAACTCTTCTCATAGAAATTTCTTCCGGCACAGTAGTTTGACACAAAACAGGATCTACCTCTTCGTTCTTTTGCGCTTTTTTAATCTTGTCTCTAAGCTCTTTGCTCAAAATAGGAGACTTGGCCAAAGTCTTTATATTCGGCTCTGCAGTTTCTGGTTCTTTCAAGGCAAGAAGCCACTCATCATAAAAACCTCTTGCAGTATCAACAACATCAAGTCTTGAAACTTGTTGCTCTCCTCCACCTCTATTAAACCAAACCAATCCAATAATTATTGCTAGGGCAACAACCACCCCAATTATTTTTATGTTTTTCATATACATACATTATAACAGATTTTGGAATATAAGGCGACAAGTATAAACTGAAACACATGAGAAGTTGGCTGGGGAGCCAGGGGTCTCTCGTCTTACAGACGCTGTACACCTTTTGTATTTTTTCTAAACAAAGCTTTTCAAAAATATACTCAAGGTTTTCGAGCCCTGTCCACAAAGCAAACTGTTGCTTTGCTCTCCCCATCAAACAGAGCTTCCCTCGTTTGCTGACCTCTTAGGTCTGGTGCCCGGACAGTGAGACCCCGTAAGCGTTTTTGAGACGTTTTCCGCCCATGCCACTGACGCTCTTAGGTCGGGGTCTCTTTCTGAGACGAATGGGACATAGGTAAGGGGTATTAGGCTATGTCTCAAATGCCAACAAATGCCAATTTTCTGGCACCCAAAAAGTGACAAAAGTGACACGAAAACGGCATTTTGGAGTGTCACTTTTGCCAGGAGCAGGGTGAGACAGAGACAAATGAGACACACCTTAGAACTCCTCTTTCGGTGTCTCATTTGGTGAATATGCAGGATATTAGCAGCTGAATGTGACACAAAGTGACATGTTTCTGGTTATGCTGACGTGTCACCTTGACTTACCAACTTGCCTCCCCAAGCGATCAGTGTCATCCCTTGAAGCATGCAGGGAGACGACATCGAGGAAGTCATCAAAGAGGCGCAGCATTACCGATTCCACGAAAGGCCGGATAAGGTTTTGCTTAACCGCATTTCCCGCCTTCCCGAATCAAAGAAGCGGCTGAAGCGCGCCATCAAGGAGCGCGTTCGCTTGCTGGTGGGTTCATACATATCGCTCGCCTCGTTTGTGCCCGATGAAGATGTCGACGCTGTGATTGAGGGAACGGACAAAGAACGCATCAAAACCATCTATCGCAAAGTCCTCGTGGAGATGGAGAAGCTCACGGAGGAGATGGCTGATTTCGATCCATTTGATGGATTATGAGACTGAATGGAAATTTGATAAAATAAGCAGAACGATGAAATTAGAAAAACTCATAGATACATTGAAAGCCTCGCCAAGAGTGAGGGGGATCTTCACCACCGGTACCACCGCGACATCCCTTTCTCCTTCGAGTGACATCGACCTTGTCGTTGTTCTTGACAGGAACAGCGAGGATATAAAATCGGTTTACACAATGGCGGAAAATCATTTCGCCGATATATTCTTTTTTGATACTGATTTTGTCCAAAAATTGGGGGATAAAAAGGAAATTCTCTCCAATGCTTTTGAGGGAATGTTTTTGGAATGGCTCTCGAAAGGCAAAGTGGAATATGACTATGAAAATCTACTCGCAAACTTGAAGCAGGAGATCAAGAGCAAACCACCGATGCAGAAAGTTCCCGATGCGGAGAAAAAAGACTTTTGGATCAAAATCAATTACAACTTCATCGCGAATTCTCGCTACTATGACTCGAATGACACGTTATATCAGGAAGCTTTGGAAATGCGCCTGCTCTATAGCACCATGGAACTCATTACCGCTTATTTCTCTTTCCGAGATATTCCATGGCGTGGGGAAAAGACGGCGATAAAGTACCTTGAGAAAAATGACCCGGATTTCCGATCGCTTTTTCACCGTTATTCCGCGAGCCAAAATATCGACGATAGGATGAGTTGCTACAGACAGCTTTTTGAAAAAACCCTGCACGGCGAATACCAAAAGTGGTCGGACGATTTCGTGATCCCGATATCGTGGAAAGAAGGATACAAGCCGAAGCTCGAGAAGTGGTGGGAAAGTGTAAGTAAGAATGAATAAAAAAACTGAATAAATGAAGCAATATGGATAGAAAACCGGACGACATACTAATCGCAACCAATATATGGAAACAGAAAGCCGATGAGCTCTTGTCGAAGACAGGCTTCATTGCCGATCTCTCACGCTACGGCACGGTACACTTCACCGGTGCGTATAAATACAACCTCATGTTGCATGGCGATATCGATATTTCTGTGGTTCGTGAAAAGCCATATGCGGTTGAGGAGGTGTTTGAAATCTTTAGGGCGTTATATTTCAAGGGAACATTCCGTAGCTACTTTATCGGCGGGGATTGGGATGATCCGCGTAAAGGAGCGAAATTTCCGGAAGGATACTATATCGGATTAAAAGAGAAAATCAACGGGGAACGTTGGAAGGTGGATGTATGGTTTGTGAGTGAAAAAGAATTCAAAAAACGTTCCGCAAACGATACGCGGATGGCGAATCTTTCAGCAGAACAACGGTCTCTTATTCTCTCTTGTAAAGAATATCGCAATCGAAACAAGTTGCCGATGGTCAGTCAAGAAATTTATGATGCGGTTATAGAAGGAAGACTAAAAGACCAAGAAGACTTTATTCGAATCTATGAAAATAAAGAACGATAAATATAAGAAATCTCGGGGCGGCTATTCACGTTTTTTGGATATCCGCTGTAGAAAATGCAACGCCTTCATTTGCTTCTATCAAAAAGACGGACCGGGACATTTGCGCCGCATGTACATTGATCGTATCAATGAGCCAGCAGTCGAGACGAGCGGGAAAGAATTTGCCTGCCCAAAAGGGCATGTGCTTGGGATAAGGATGTTGTATGAAAAAGAAAACAGGCCTACGTTTCGACTTTTTGTGGATGCCGTGACTAAAAAGATTGTCAAAGAATTTTGAGGCGCTCAAGAATATACCTCGCTGTTTCCTCCGGACTTTGGTCGGTATTGTCTATCACTTCCCCGAACGAGGGGCTGTGTATGCCGATGTCGTAGTGATATTTGATCCGTTCTCGCTCCTGCATGGTGATTTCTCTTTCGCCTCGATTGGCTTGTGCCGCCTCCATACTCGGCGCAAGCGTGAAGACGTGTATTACCGCACCCAGGTCTTTCAATCCTTCCATCACATAGTGATAGTTTTTCTCCGAGAGCGGGTATGGGACGATGACATTCAAACCTCTTTTGACGAAATTGCGGATGAGCGATACGGCATTCTCGAGATTAATAGGCACCGTCTCGTCAATCGGCATCCAAGCAATCATCTCGCGCAAAGCGTCAATCTCCACAAGTGCTACATTCGGCAGTTCTTTTGCCAAGAGTCTCGCCACCGTGCTCTTGCCCGCATTTATGGAACCGTTGAGGAAGATGATCATGGGTGTATTTTAGCACAATCTTTTTTGGAGATGGAGGCTTGATCTGTTTGGTGAATTATGAGACTAAGCGTAAATTTGATAAAATCATAAATGTCTCATGGAGTTTATACAATCAATTGAAAAAATCAGTAGGAACGATGTTGCTCTTGCCGGAGGTAAAGGCGCTTCGCTCGGAGAAATGACAAAAGCAGGAATACCAGTTCCATCTGGTTTTGTCGTACTTACAACTGCCTTTGAGAATTTTCTAAAAGAAACTGATTTGAATGTGGAAATTGACGCTGCGCTAGCTTCTGTTAATCACAAAGAAATACACACGATTGAGAATGTTTCTGAAAAAATCCAAGCTTTAATATTTGGAGCTGAAATACCGGAAGATATTGCTGATGAAATCAAAAGGTCTTTCAAGGACCTTGATTCAAAATATGTCGCTGTTCGTTCTTCGGCTACCGCTGAAGATTCAACAAATGCAGCGTGGGCTGGGCAGCTTGAAAGTTACCTAAACACCACAGAAGAAAATCTGTTGGAAAATATCAGAAGATGTTGGGCTTCATTATTTGCTCCCCGTGCTATCTTTTACCGTTTTCAGAAAAACCTAAATGACTCGGCACTATCCATCGCTATAGTGATCCAAAAAATGGTTGAAAGCGATAGGTCGGGTATCGCTTTTTCTGTTCATCCAATAACGCAAGATAGAAATCAACTTATCATAGAGGCGGGATTCGGATTGGGTGAGCCCATCGTATCCGGACAAGTTACACCGGATACCTATGTGGCAGAAAAACAGTCAGTGCGGATTATTGATAAGAATATTCAGATTCAAACAAAAGGTCTTTATCGTGCAGAAAGAGGTGGAAATGAATGGCGCGAAATACTAAAAGAAACAGGTGAAAAACAAGTTCTGTCTGATAACGAAATTATAGAACTTGCAGAATTGGTTTTGCAAATTGAAAAAGTTTTTGGATATCCGGTTGATATCGAATGGGCAACAGAAAACGGCAGATTTAAGCTTCTGCAAGCAAGACCTATAACTACTTTAAAACCATAACATTATGATTGAAAATATAGATGTAAAAAATAAGTCGACCGAATGGAGACGAATAAATATGCGGAGTATTGCCCATTTACTGGGTGTTGAATTTATTCATGATCTTTATAACCGGCATGAACCAAAAATAAACTCAATCAGATTTAGACACACAATCACCATTTGGAAAGATGGAATTGTGAATTCTTACGCTCCGGTTCATGAATGGGACAGATTAGGAGAAATTCTTAGCGACCAATATTATTCGCTTGATCCGATTTTAATAGAGAGCACTGAAATACTCTATCGACGAAAACGAGAACATTTTCATGCTTTTATAAAAAAGCTTCAACAAACAAAGTTTTCCGAATTACCGAACAAGGACTTAGCATCATTACTGATTCATTTCCAATCTATCGTTTTGGGTGAATTGTATGTTTTGAATTTCGTTCAGGTAGAGCACGGTTTAAATATCGCTGTTAAAAGAGTTATCAGCGAGATAGAGGCCGACAAAGAAAAGGTAGAGGATTTATTTGTGCGTTTGATTCAAACGGAAAAGCCGTCTGCCTCACAAAATGAAAAAACGAAACTCTATAAAATCGCTAGAAAATGGAGAGTCTTGAAAAAACTATCGTTTTTTAACGAGCAAAAAGCCAAAAAGGACGTTCAGCGTCATTATGAAAGGTACAAGTATCTCTATTCAGCATACGGTGAAGATCCGGCTAAATTTGAAGTTTTCTGGTCTGACTTTCAGAAGTTTCTATCGGGTGAAGTTAAGCCTCAAAAACATACTATTCTTCCAAAGCTTCTTTCCAAGGAATCAAGTAATTTACTACGCAAGATAAACAACAAAAAATTAAATGTGCTTGTACCTCTGTTGGTACAAGGTGGGCTTTTTAGAGATACTAACAAAGCTCTTTTGGGCCAAAGTGTTAAGTATCGGTTTGAGATACTTGATGGAATTGCGAGCAGAAATTTAGAAACCAGAGATAACCTCAACTTCTACCTTTTGGCAGAAATAACCGACTTATTACGTCATGCAAAGAAGTTGGACACAAAAGAAATTATTTCAAGAAAAACAAACGGGGTAACATTTACACGGTTTGAAGATTTTAAATTACATACAGCAGACGTATTACCAATACAATCGGAAGATGCAACACCGAACATTCTTCGCGGACAATGCGCGTCACGGGGAGTCTGTGAAGGAGAATGCAAAATTGTTTTGACAAAAGAAGATAGTAACAAGGTTCTCCAAGGTGACATTATGATCGCTATTGGAACAGACTTTGATTTAATAGAAGCGATGTATCGTTCGGCTGCTGTCATTACTGAAGAAGGTGGCATCTTGAGCCATGCTTCAGTTGTATGCAGGGAAATTAACAAACCATGCTGTATCGGTGTTAAAGAAGCAACAAGAATTCTGAAAGATGGCCAAAAAGTAAGGGTTGACGCAACGAGGGGAGAAATTACAATACTTTAAAAAGTTAAGAGATTATATCTTTCGCCACACTCCCATCTTCAACCACCCCATACGCGCAGAAGGCGGTCTTTTGCCAACGTTCTGGGAGCTTATCGTACGCATTCAACAAATCGGCAAAGTAAATATTCAGAACAGTGCCGTGAGTAACAATGAGAACTGTTTTACCCGGATTTTCCTTTAATATTTGTTCGACACCCTGTTTGAACCGCGCGAGAGCTTCTTTGCCTGATTCACCACCAAAAGCCTGATAATCAAGGTCTTTGAGTTGTTTTGCTTTCTCCGCTTCAAACTCTTCTTTCGTTAGAAATTTATCCCCTCTTTTTACCTCATCAAAAAACGCGAGAGGAACTGCCTCTTTTCCCAATTTTTTTGCCAATGATTCAACAGTCAAGGCTGTTTTCCTCTCTTCAGAGACGTAAATTACGTCTACCTCATTCATGATTGGCAAACTCGCAATGTCTTCGGCCTGTTTTTTTCCTTCTTCGGAAAGTCCCCACATAGCCGCATTGAGATTTGGGTCTTTCTGTGTGTCAGCGTGGCGCAGAAAAATGACTTTTGTTTTTCCCATAGTGATCACATTGTAAATTATTTTTATGAAAAAAGAAAGCAGGTAACGATTGACCGTTACCTGCTAGGGTTGACGCGATGGCGCAGTATTGGCGTCACTTCTTTCTGAAAGCGAAGCGAAAACCACTATGCCACCAACCGCCGGAAGATACGAAACTGATGATCCGCCCCTTCCGACTTACGTCGAGAACAAGATTGAAGGAGTGTCCGCTCCACATGTACTGCGGATCGTGGAGAAAGACGATCGGCCCTGCAATCTGCTCGTCAGGATGTTGCTCCCCGATAAGGAAGGCATCTCCATAGCTTGGACGAACCAATCCCATGCGCCGTGCTTCGGAAAGCACATCGCCTGAACTGATACTTTCGTCATCAGTGCTGACGACAACGATCGTCCGCTCGCCAACTTCCTCGTCACTAAGAGACAGTCTTTTTTTACTGGCTCCTTCCGTGATGAGGAAATTAACCTCATCGTATTTACTCGCCCTGATGACGTCTTGGATCTTTCGCCTCTTGGCGAGTTTGATCGTGCACTCAGTTATTACTTTCATCATTGCTCCTTTGGTTTTGAGTTAGGAAAAGGGAGGACGCATGCTTCTACGCCCTCCCTACGCCAAGACGTGCAGGAGATGTTCATACACTTCCGCAACATTGACGTTGAAGCCGGATAAGCCTGGGTCATATCCGGCAACGAGCTTCTTGGGTATGAAGATGTCAAAGAATGGATCTTCTTTGTGTTTCTTCATTGCCTCAAGACAGGCGACGACCTCGGGAACGGGATCAATGATGTAACAGCCAATGTTGATCCTATCGTCCTTGGTAGTCTTTTCGACTCGTTCCCACCCTGTGATGTCGCCACCGTTCAGATGAAAACGTGCGCCACCGGGAGCCGGAACACTCTTTGCGACGAGGATTGAGATCGGGAGTCCATGAGCTTCATGGAATTTCTCGAACTCCTTCCAAGAAAAATCGCAATAGAAGTCGCCGGCACAACCGAACGTGCGCTGTCTCGTTGCGAGCAACCTCCGTACCATCGGCCCTAGCGGACCAGTCATTTTCGCATCCACTCGCACCCCGACAGGCATCAGATATTCGAGCGCCAACGCAATCCGAGGATAGGTCTCCTTGCTTGACCAGACCGTGATTTCCTCGAAATGCGTATGTGCTTTGAAGATTATCTCACCCAAGATTGTCCTGCCTTCCGTAGGAATTGGCAAGAGGTGCTTCGGGAGAAACGGTCGGATGGATGAGATGTAGGCCGCGATACGTTCACCGCGGCCACCAGCGCTCACGTGCAGTGTTTTCATTCTCCACCTCCTGTTCTGATGTGGTCGATGAATTTCGCACTTACCCCATCAACAATCGTGCGATTGACCATGGGATGATCGTCATCAGTCATTCCGACATCACTATCGGGATGGAAAGTGATGACGTCCATGCTTTCATCTTCAGTGTCGAAGCTGTGTAAAGTATTCGTCTTCATGATGAAGACGTAACCTTTCACGAGCGGTACCCGCTTTTTCTCGTCTTCTGGCACCAGGCATACACCCGATCCGCGGTAGACGATGTTAACGCGTACCGAAGGGTGCGTGTGGGGTGTCTGCACAGAGTGTGGCGGGAAATGCAGGTGATTCAGACAAGGATCACCTTTCCGCACCGGAGGTACCAACAAAGTGTCGGTGCAACCGTTGATGTAGCGGAGCTTGCCTTTTTCCTCCAATGGGCCACCGAAGACATTGAATCCTCGGTAACCTTTGGCTGAAGTGACAATTCCCATTCCCTTACTGATGACCTTGGCAGGTCCGACAACAGAGAAGAAGTCACCATCATACAGATGACGAATTCTTCCATTGTGCGAGACCGCCGCGCGACCTTCGACCAGTAGGCCGAAATGGGTATATCCTGAAGGAAGTTCAAGCACTGTGTTACGGCTGAGACCGAATATCAGCGAGCAGAAATTCCCATCATCGTACTCGCAAAGGAGTCGGGACTCCAATTCGAGCATCAAGAGACCTTTACTGGACATGATTGACTCCTTTTTTGATTGTGAATGAACTGTTTTGAGAAAGCCGCCATGGATTTCTCATCGGCACCACCATAACACAATTTATTGCTTCACACAAGGACCAAATCAAAAGACGAGTTATGTTTTGGTGCTCACTCAAACTGTAATTTAGGGTGATATGAAGTCGTTTGGTCTGGACTTGGTTCTGGCGGGAAGGGCTTCTGTTTCTCCGCCTCTCCGTGGAGATCAGGAAATCGGAGCCTCTGCCTGCGTACAGGTTTCCCGCCAGTGCCAAATCCGGATTGGACTTGAATCTTGAGTACATCGATAACCGTAGTAACCGATGACCCAAGACTGCCTGCTGGCCCTTGTGTTCTAGCTTAGTAATAGAGACTTGCGAAGCAAAAGTTACCAACAGCGGGGTCTGGACTCCCCAAAAGGGTCGCGTCATTCCTTGTGTTGTGTCGAGGAATTAATTAACAAAAATAATCACACAACATATATGGGACCAAACATATCAAGAGAGGAACTGAGGTACTGCCTCTATGCAAGAAAGAGTACCGAGTCGGATGAGCGCCAGGCGATGAGCATCGACAGCCAGATCAAGGAGATGCTAACAATCGCTCAAAGAGACAATCTCAATATTGTAGATATGTATAGAGAGTCTCACTCTGCCAAAGACTGTGGTCAGCGACCTGTATATAACAAACTATTACTAGATATACGAGAAGGTAAATTTAACGGAATATTAGTTTGGCATCCAGATAGATTGGCTAGGAATGCCGGTGACTTAGGAGCAGTGGTAGACCTACTCGATCAACAAAAGCTAGTCGAGATACGCACATACAGTCAGAGCTTTACTAATAACCCCAACGAGAAGTTCCTTCTTATGATACTAGGCTTTCAAGCAAAGCTCGAAAATGACAACAAGAGTATAAATGTGAAGCGTGGACTTAAGACTAAATGTGAACTTGGACTATGGCCCGCCCCTGCTCCAACTGGATATTTCAAAGAAAAACGAATGGATAGAAAATGTGAGACGCTTATCGATCCAGAACGAGGACCTATTATTAAGAAAATGTTTGAGAAAGTGGCTTACGAAAAATGGAGTGGAAGAAAAGTATACAATTGGCTTAAATTTGATCTCAATTTTAAAAGTGTAACTGGTAATAAGGGGTTAAGTCTTAGAAATATTTTTCAACTTTTACAGAACCCTTTTTATTATGGCGTATTTGAATATCCTGTTAAAAGCAATAATTGGTATACAGGTAAACACACACCTTTAATTACCAAAGAATTGTTTGATCAAGTTCAGGAACAAACAACCAGATCAATTATTCGATCGGAGAACAAAGAATTCGCTTTTACAAAAATGATGTCTTGTGGACTTTGTGGTTCTGGTATTACTGCTGATGAGAAGTTTAAAAAACTAGTCAAAGGGTGGAGTAGCAAAATACATATACTATGGGTGCTCAAGATCAAGAAATCGGGATTGCAAATGTGGGTATGTACGAGAAGAAGAAATTATCAAACAACTAATTGAACAGATTAGTGGTCTGGAGTTGGACGACAATTTTATCCTTAAGAGGTTTAACGAAGAGCGAGAGCGAGCCAAGAAATTCCAGCAGCAATTCTATGGAGTTAAGCCAGAATTAAGCAAAGTAGATTTTGATCAAAAACAATACGTCGTGTATATCCTGACTCAAGGATCAATTGAAGAGAAGAGGCTATTTCTTGGATCAATAAAAAGCAAGATTATTCTCAAAAATAAGGCTATTACATTAAATTAATGAGCATTGTTTGATAGAACAATTTTATTATAAAACTCACTTTCATCATCAGAAGAAATTTTAGTTGAGTTAAAAAACATAAAGTAATCGTCATCTAGAAGAGCTTTTGACAGACAGCCCGTAATCACCGTATTCAAATCTTTTACAAAATGATGATGAAAACTGTAATAGTCACCGCCCTTTCTTTCATGTAATTTCTTTTCGATCTTGGCAACTTTCTTTTCTGCATCAGATCCGTGAACGAAATGGCTCCTTATGTCATACGCATATTTGATTAAATCAAAAACCTCTTTTCGTTGCTCAGGATTATTAGGATATAAGAAATACGCTGACCTAATTGCAATCTTATAGGTTATCTCCTGTTTATCTGAATCTGAGAATAGACTTTCTGGTGCTGTAATTGCAAGAGTGGTTTTAAGTAATGTCCAATGTTCATCATAAGAGTGATTAAAAAATTTAACTGCATTATAGATTTTTGAATAGTAAATGTTTTTTTCAAATTTCGATTCCCTTAATCTTTCATATATTTTCTTGATTTTGTTGAACTCTTTTCTAGAGGTGATCTGTGATTTTCCATCTGTAGCAAACATGTCAGAGGTTAAATCAAAGAAATCAAAAGGTTTATAAAACTTTTTTGATTTAGAATTTTCAATTGAAAAATCAATCTTATAATCACATCTAGTATTTTTATAAATCCTGATAGCGGTAATAAACATCCGTATCCTATCTTGAGCTTCAAAGTAGTATTTTCTCTCACCTGTATACTTGTATAAAAAATAAGTACCAGATATATGGTTTATCCCTCTATTTGCTTTAATAAATTTTGAGAGAAATGTTACATAATTAAATCCTTTTTCTTGATTTATTATAGATAGATTGTTGTCTATCTTCAGATTTTTGTTCCTTAAATCATTTTGTAGAAATAGGTTGTGTGTATAGCCAAAATGAGCAGATACCTTTGATTCATGATCTGGATATTTTAACTTTTCAAAATCAATTTGATCATCCATAACATAAGGGGCTTTATGCTCTCTGGTCGCGCCGATAATGCGCTGACTCTTGCTGACTGTCACGGATGTGAACTTGCGTAGTAAGACCCCGTAAGGGTATTTTACCATCCCTTCTACTCCTTGTATGAGGTGTCTCGGTCTCAGGGGTCATTTTGTGAATGATACAGATGAGACACAAAACACCCGTCTCGGTCTCTGTCTCATTTACAAAGTAGTCCCTGACCTCTCTATTAAAAAACAGCTATTTGATGGATTTAAAGTATTTTCTAACCCTTTCGTCATTATAAATTTTTACAGGTTGTTGTATCTCAAAAAACACATCCTTGTTTACAAGCCTTTCAATGTACATATCAAGAAATTGACCTATATTGTCTATTTGATTACTAAGCACTCTTTCTTTGGCTACATATTCAGACCTTAAATCCTCTTCTTCTATAAGTGAGATTAATTTTCGAACTATTGAAAGTTTAATAAAAATTATCGACAACCTATCAATGATCATTCCAGGACTTTCACTGTAAAATTTGTCAACTGAGCTTGGAACAATGTCCAAGGATTTATATAAAATTGTATCGATTTCTCTAATCAAATTATTTCTAGATTGATTTGTTACATCTATATTCTTTTTTGCATCAGCTACATGCTTATCACCCAATTCTGATAACCTTGCAGAATCTTCTAAATCCCATAAAATTTTATTCGTTCTTATGCTTAAGTAAAAAAGTCGATGAAGTTCATCCCCATAATTAAGTTCCTTATTAGGGTTTTCTAGAAAATCTAAAAATATCTCTGAAATTTTTGAAAAGGTAATTTTCATAATTAAATATTAACACTTTCTAAGAATGAAATGTTTGGAAATCTAGAAAGAGAATAACCAAACACGGCCTTATTTTTGTAATAAGAATTAGGAAAGAGATTAACTTTTTTACCCAATAAGGTCCCGCAAATTGCCACGTGTAATCTATCAGTATTAATCTCTCTGTATTTACTTAAATACTCCACAAATTCATCCAAAGGCTTGGTTGCGTAACCATTATAAGAAATATCATGATTAGATTCAGATGGGCTTTCCATTACAGATTCTTTATCTTCACGAAAGGCATTCAACACCCCCTGTCCATTTGTAGATTTTTGAAACACATTATAAAAAGCGCAATCATGCCACAAATAAACATTACCATTAGTGAATTTTTGCTTTAATAATTCAAAAGAAACTTTTTCTCTACAAAATACTGTAACACTGCCAGACAAACTGTTTAAGACATCAATTTGTTCATCTCCAAAAATAGTATGAGGCAGGATAACAATTTCCTTATATAAATTTGGTTTTTTAACCAAAAAATCTTTTATGTCTGAATAATAATCCACAAAATTACCACCGCCATCTACTAGTAACACATCGTTGCTTTTTGGTGAAGAAATTTCTACATAATTTTCACGAATATTTAATACTTTCAATAACGCCTTTGTACCATGCCAAATAAGAGAATCGCCATAATTACCGGGAAAACGGTAAAAATCTACGGATGTACCTCTGTATTTTTCTAAAAACTGTTTTAAATCTAGTTCCTCCATAAATTAATAAATTATTGTATGATTATATCAATATTATGATAAAAGAACGACTTTACTGTGCTTTTTCCTACAATGTGCACGACTCCTCTGTAGCCTTTTCGATAAATGAGAGCGTTGTCTTGGTATTAGAGGCAGAAAGGATTTTTAAAGAAAAAAGAAAGAGATGTAACAAAGATGAGATGGAATTTCTGATAAAGTATGGGTTGAAATATTTAAAAAGAGACGTATCAGATGTAGAGGGCTGGGCAATGACAACATTGCAAAATCCTCTGCTGTGGGATGATCAAATTAATATTTTCGATAATGACGGTACACCAAAAGAACCGTTTTGGATGGATTTCAATATCTTAGATTCAAAAAGAAAAATATTGGTTATAAATCATCACTTAGCTCATGCGGCAACATACTATTTGTCTAATTTTACAAACGCTTTAGTTGTTACATGTGACGGTGGTGGCGACTCTGAATGTACCGCGGTATTCAAAGCAGATAACAACAACTTAACTAGAGTTAAGGTTGATTTTACAGATTTTATTAATGGAAAATTCTATGGAGCTTGTTCATATTTTATTTATCAAAAAATGCACTGCGAAGGAAAGATGATGGCACTTGCAGGTTACGGAAAACCCAATGAACATATTTTGGGGAAACTGGAAAAGATTATTTCAGAACTCAACCGCCTGCATTATTTTGATAGCACCAAAATCCTTAGAAAAGAGTTTTCTGAGATTAGCCTTAGTAACAATGTCTTTGAAAAGGAGAAATTGGACTTTGCTGCTTCGGTTCAAAAATTATTTTCTGAACATAGAGTTAAGGATATTTCAAGAATAATAGATAAAGCAAGAATAAATCCTAACAACTTAGTAATGGCAGGCGGGGTCAGTTTAAATCTTGATACCAACACCGAGATTCTTAATGCGTTTCCCAACATAAAACAATTCATAGCCCCATGTTGCGACGATACAGGACAGTCGCTGGGTGCTCTAAGTATTTTGATCATGCAAGAACTTACTCGTCGCCCAGATGTAAAACTCCCGTATCTAGGAGTAGGAGCTGAAAACATAACATACGATAAAGATACTGTATTAAAAGCCGTAGACATCTTAAATCGAAATGGAATTGTAATTCTACACAATGGCAAATCAGAAATCGGCCCAAGAGCACTTGGTAACAGATCACTCATTGCTCGTCCAGACAGTATTGAAGTAAAGAAAAAGTTAAGTGAAAAAATAAAACAAAGAGAATCTTACAGACCTGTTGCTCCTGTAACCATTGAAGAAAAAGTAAACAATTATTTTAGTGGACCAAAAAAATCGCCATTTATGCTCTATAAGTTTGATGTTGTTGAGTCTCAAAGAAAACTACTAACAGGAGCTATCCATCACGATGGTAGCGCCCGAGTACAAACTGTCACCAAAGAATCAAATTCATTTCTTTACGATTTGATAAAAGTTTTTGGAGACAATACTGGTACATATGTTTTATTAAATACATCACTAAATTTAAAAGGTGATCCTATTGCAGACTCAATAGAGGATAGTTTAAATATTTATAGCAAAATAGATGGACCCAAAATCCTTATCTATAACGGTACTGTAGAAAAAATGGATTTCTAGTTTTTAAATTCACAGACAATAATCTTTGGCTTAAGATACGCATTAGCATTTGTTATGAGTTTCAATTGTAATGATTGAATGATCTTAAAGCGTGATTTTAGAAGTATCGATTCAATCAATTCATGCTCACTTGTATATACTACCAACCTACCACTTGGTTCCAGTTTTTCTTCACAATATTCAACAAAAGCCTTATAAAGTTTTTCAAGATTCTCATTCTTTGAAATCAACATACCGAACGGTAAATCAGTTGCTATCGCATCAAACTTTCCGAAGTCAGGCTTATCAAAAATGTCCGCTTCCTTGATTTGAATCTTTTTAATTAAACCTGCCTTTTTAACATTTTGAACCGAAAGTGATAAGTGTTTCTTTTCATTATCAAACCCAACTAATTTTTCCAAATTAGAAAAAGATAAACCTGCCTCTATAAGCAAGGTGGCACTTCCAGAAAAGATATTTAGATAGGTAGTAGCCTTTTCTAGATTACAAAAAGAATTAACGGCGTAAGCAATGGTAGAGTCCATTGCCCCGCTCATATTTACAACCTTATAATCTCTTACCGATAGTGGTCGAGGTGTAATCTGAATGCCAATTTCCCAAATGTCATCAGGTTTAATAATGTGTATCTTCAAATCTGCCTCCTCACTTTCTTTCAAATCATATGTTTCCTGAATATATTTAGAAATACTTCTTACTTCTGGAGAATCGGATCCTGCACAATTAATCTTGAAGCTATTGAATATCTTTTTATCATCATTTATAACAATATCAACCAAGCTTCCTAAAATAGATTTGTGGTTTGAAATATATGAAGGATGATACTTATCGCTATGAAGAACAACGTATGCTCGGGCAACACTCCTTAAATGCTTGATCTCAGAAATAATATTCTTTGAAAACGATACGTAAACAGAATCATCAACTGCATCAAGTATTTCAAAATTGAGCTGTTTAAGCTCTTTTAAAACTACAGGCTTAAGACCTATTACGTAAGATAGTTTTAATTTAATTTCTGATTCGTTCATATATTTTCCTTGATGGTATCAAAAACATCAGCAACCCTAATTCTATCCATACAGAATTCCTCACAACATCTTATCTCTTCTTCCCTTGTCTTATGACTACATAACTCATGGCGAGTATTATCGTACAATGATACCACATTATTAGATAAATGTAAATATTTTGGATGAGTAGCTCCGAAGATGATACAAGACTTTTTATTAAAACTTTGAGCAATAACCGTAGGCCCCGAATCATTACCTATAACAGACTCTGCATGCCGAATTAATGAAACCATTTCTGAAAAAGAATATTCTTTTTCTAGAATTACACATTTAATTTTAAGCTGGTCTTCAATCAGATCTTTCAATTGAATAAATTTCTCATACCCCCAATTTCTTTTTTTCTCCTCCCAAAAACTCGTATATGGTGCGATAAGAACATACTTCTCCTTCTCAACTCTTTGCCAAGAATCTTTGAGTTCAGGAATATCATCAATATCAACATCAGAAAAACCAACGGATTCCATATATCCATTGATATATGTCTTCGCATTATCACTCCTCTCATGCACAAGTCTAACAACAGCATCGCTTCTAATTTTTCCCTCTACAAGATCACTGTATGGATAAATCGTATCATAGGTATTAAACAGAGTATCTGCCTCTTTGACTTCAGTAGCAAGAGACACGTTCTTAACAAATTTTGAAAGAAATCTTGCAACGGGTTCTGTCATTACGACATCCCCTAAGTGCCCACTTCTCACTAGACATATTGATTCAATATCACCTCGCTCCAACTTTCGTCTTAAATATTTCCCATACCACTTAACGAGAGTTGCGTCGTACACAATTCTTTCATCGCGAATAAGAGTTCCCCAAAATGTCCTGTGCTCCGAGAACCATCTCTTTTTTATCTCTCCAATATTATTCTTGAACTCTCTAACATACCCTTTAATAGTCTGTAACCTTTCCAACCACGGAGCATCCGAACTTGACGTAGAGTCATTTTCAAATTCTGCAAGTTTTTCCCACTTTTCATATATATCCTCAGCTTTACCTCTAAATTCAAAATGAAGTAACTTGGCTTCGGTCGATGGGACAATAAATGGGTTCCAATGGTGCGCTCCAAAAAAATCAAGATTATTCTCCGTGCGAACATAATGACCTCCAACAACCACTTCCATATTTTCATGATTTCTAACAATCGCCTTCCTAAAGTGTCCGTACTCCTGCCATTGCCTCTCCGGCCACGGATAGAAATATTTTGTTGTATCAATGGGGTGCGTCGGAGAGCATGTGTAATCCTTGAAAGTGTAGTCGAAAAGAGCATTAGCCCAGCCGATTGTTGCGTAGGGTATATTGCTTTTTTCTAGGCGATCTACAAACTCATGTACATTCTTTTCTTTTATTGAAAGAAATTCATCAACGTCCAAAAATATGAACCAGTCAACCTCGTAGTTATTCTTTGCATATCTTAAAAGACTGTTTGTTATTCTCGCGTGATCAAACACAGGATTTGTTTCCTTAATCACAATAACTTTCGGATCATCTTTATACGAATCAAGGATATCCTTAGTGCCGTCTGTTGAACAATGATCAGCGATAAAAATGTAATCGAACCCGAGGTCGAGGTGGTAGGAAATATTTAAATCTATATACGCTTCCTCATTCCTCACGGACATGAGTATTGCGGTCTTTCTTTGCTCCATCAAGCAATTATAGCATTTCAGGTTAATTACCAGAATTACTACTTGAGTAAAGCATCTAAATAATCCTTAAACTTATAGAACGCGGGATGATTAGGGTAAACCGCATGGAACATTGTGACATTATCAAGATTTGTCACATCCTTATTTTCATTAGGACCAATGAGCATATATTTATCTTTCGGAAGTATCAATAACTCTCCTTCCGACATTGGCTTCGTAAGAGCGATTGCTAAGGCACCTTGCTCGTCATGATGCGTCTGGTCTTCTTTCCTTATATTTTCTTTCCACCAATTAAATTCTTTTATTAAAGACGAAGTAATATCATAGCCCGCCTTTTGAATAAATAATCCTGCATTTATAAAAGGAGTATCTACTGTCGCTTTTCGTGCCATCGCACCATGTTGCCAGGACTGGCCAAAATATTCATCCATTATTGCAAACCCCATACGCTCATCAGATAAAAAGGTATCTATCTCTTTTGGGTATCTCAACAGAAAGACATCAGAATCAATATAAAACTCTGTTTGATTGACATCCAGCCTTGAAGTTGGACACCATTTCATCCATGTTGCTTTTGATGAAACAGAGAAAATTGAATCATCTTGTGTTGGAAATTCTCTAAGATCAATATCGAAATCAAAATATTGAGACACATACTCTGTATCATCCGTATAAACTATGTATTGATGATTATTCCCAAAGTGTTTCTTGAAAGATAAAATACTGTAACGAAGTAATTCGATATTTTTAGAAACATGATCGCCCCATATTGACCATCTGAAAATCATCTTGATATATTTTTATTAATAAAATCTCTAAATATCATCGGGAAATTAAATTTACCAATTGAAGAAACATTTCTTTCAATAATCTTCTCTTTTTCTTGCGGACTCAGGTTAATTACTCTGACCAACTCCCTAGCAAAAGAAGCAGTGTTTCGAGGATCGACATATACAGCCTCATCCCTAGCAAATGCATCAACGGCTCCATCAACATCACTAATAACAGTAATGTAATTCATATCCTTACTGAAAAGTTTTGCTTCTATAGATGTATGGGGAAACGGATCCATAAGTGACGGTATACACACAACATCAGTACCCTCTGTCCTTAAAACAGTCTTCCAAATATCAGGATTAAAGTCATCAATAACTATGTGACGAGGAGTGCTATTTAAAATATTTTTCACTTCCTCAAAATAAGCATCCTCACCAGAATTATTAGGTATCTGAAGAATTAGATAGTGGTTTGGTAAGTCTTTATGAGCTATCGACCAAGCTAGGGCCAACTCTTTGAATCCTTTAGCTGTTGAGCACCTACCCCATGCAAAAACAATTCGCTTATCATCTTCAATTTCTATTCCATATTTTCTTAAAGACTGATTATCAAAATTACTACTCAGAAAATCTTCGTACTTTTCAAAACACAAACCATTTTGCAAGAAATCATCATCTTCAAATGACAAGCCGTAATCTTCTGACATCCTTTCAGCAAACTTTTTACCAAGGGCGATGACTTTTGAATTCTTATCGTTAGTTATTAAATCAAAACACGTCTGCTCTACCCTAATTCGATTATTTCTCCACTCAGTATCTCCAAAAGCATGATTCTTTCCTGTGCTTAATGGGAAATAAAAACATCTTAAATTTTTGTCATTAACTAAGTCTTTATATTTTGCAAAAAATAAAAATGGTGTGTCATTTAGAATAATATAATTCTCTTCATCTGGATCAAGAATAATATTTAGTGCAGTAACCAAAGATACACTAGTATAGTCCCACTCTTTAAAACTACGCCACATATCCCATTCACTTTGTCCTTTTGTTGAGTTACATAGGGGTATTAAGGTTCCTCCTGTTTTACTGACCAAATTAGAACTATCTTCAAAGCATTGTTTATTAAATACTTTAGATTGTTTGTTTACATTTATGTAAGCGATACTTACTCTAAAGTCATATTTATTCGAAAGCTTTGTTAGGGCGAAAACTAAATTTTTTGCAATAGTCCCAACTCCGCTGTAGTGTGTTCCAATTCCATCATATGTCGCTATAATTATATGTTTTTTCATCTTTTTAAAATCTCCTAGTCTCTTCCTTGTATTTTTATAATCTGATATATTGTCATTATGCCATATAAACATCAAAAAATCTTGATTTTGGGCGATGCCGGCAGAGGTAAAAGTACTTTTGCTCAAAAACTCTCTAAAAAGACAGGAATCTCTCACTATTCTACCGATGACTTCTTTTGGAAAGTAAAATTCACTGAGCCGAATGACAAAGCGGAGAGCGTCAAGGAAATTTCCAAGATTTACGCGAAAGATAGCTGGATTATAGAAGGTACAACGAGGAGATTAATCAAAGAAGGTCTGGAAAAATCTGACGTGATATATATTTTGAAATTCAAAAATATATTTATTCAATATTTAGCTTTAATAAGGAGAAAATTCAAAAGAAAACACGAAAGCTTTAAAGATTTGTGGGGACTATTAAAACACGTGACATACAGAAAATATAAGAAAAATTACAGTCAGGATTTGCCACTGGAAACCATGATTGAGCCTCATAAAAACAAAGTCACGGAACTTTCTTCTTATAAGGAAATCAACAATTTTTTAAGTACTAATTTTTAGTCATAACAACATTCCAGGACCCATGGTCTTTATGTCCTCTCCTTCAAAAACTTCCACGTTTGCAGGACCAATAATTTCAATATTATTATTTGTGACATAAATCCCAGCATTTTCAGGTATCGCTATTATTTTTCTGAGACTATATTTATCCATATAGCTTTTTATCATTGGATCCAGTGATTCAGAATAATGACACCACATGTCATAATTTTTAACTAAATTGAATGCCGAAAAATCTGTTAATTCCACAAAGTTCTCATCCGCAGATAATGCTGGAATAACCGTTTTGGCGAAAATAATAGCCCCGGCGCTTCCGCCGTAAATCGGAACATCTTTTTTTGCTAATTTTCTTAATATTTCAAATGTTCCGAACTCTTTAAGTTCTTTCAAAAGTTTGAAAGTATTTCCTCCGCCGATATAAACTCCGCCAAATTGCTCAAAATCTTTTTCCTGCTTTCCTTTCAAATCATCCTCAACCCACATTACAATGTTCGTGACTCCTAAAGGCCCGAGAACACTTGAAAGCCAAGCTACACAGCCCGAATATGGATATTTTCCAGTATTTATAGCTATTGGTATATACAAAAGAGGCTTAGACAAATCTAAATTTGCAACAAATTTTTTATCCAGTTCAATTGAGTCTTCTTTTCCTCCTCCGCCTCCTAAAAATAATTTCATAAATTTTTGTTATATTCTTTTAACATCTCCAAAGCTCTCTCCAAAATTCTATCGCCAATTTTTTTCCAATCAATGTATTGTTTAAGATCCTTAGGATCAATAAGTTTTATTTCAGTAACATCTCCATCTGGATCAGAAATGAAATCTCCATATGGTTCTACTATACAAAATGAGCGAGTTTGTCTAATTATTTTTCCATTTTCATAAATATCCTGAAAACCAATGAGTTCTTGATGCAGAACTTTCATGTTTGATTCCTCTTTAACTTCACGAATTACTGCTTCCTCATATGTTTCTCCCAGTTCTATACCTCCTCCCGGGAATGTCCAATATCCTTTTCCTTCGGCATAGACGATAACGAGTTTGTTATTGTAAAAACAAAGCCCATGAACTGCTTGTAATATTTTTCCTTCCAAATTTTCGTTTGGGTTCGCGTCTTCATGATAAATAATATCTAATTCCTGTCCGGATCTGTTTATTAAAGTTGATTTTATTTCCATGGCTATTTTGTTAGTTTATTTTTAAATTCTATAGCTCTTTCAAAAATTCTGTCTCCAACCTCGCCCCATTTTATGTGCTCTTTAAATTCCTCCGGATTTATAGTTTTTATCTGATCCACATCTCCATCCGGATCGGAAACAAAATCACCATACGGCTCAACTGTGCAGACATATCTCAATTGAAAAACTGCCAGAGATTCGTTATCGGTAACTTTCTGATATCCGATCGGTGCAAAGGACAGGACTTTCATGTTAGTTTCTTCTTTGACCTCTCTTTTTAAACAATCTTCAAATGTCTCGTCTTTTTCCAAACCTCCACCCGGCAGACTTAGAGAGTCGCTGTTTTTGTTATGTACTAGGACTATCTGATCTTTCCAAAAACAAACAGCGTAAACTTGAGTGACATTTTTAGATCTTAAATCACCGAAAGAATTCGTGTCCCTGTATGTGACATGTGCAATTTTATCATCATATTCAAATTGAGATTTTATTTCCATAAATTTTGATGCATCTCAGTCACCTGACTTAGCATATGACGGCTGGACCTCTTGGACGAAGTTAGAACCCTTTTACTACAAGGAGAAAGCGAGTTTTATTACCGATGTCCTGCTTTTGCCACAACTTCAAAATAGACGATAACCAATCTTTTCAAGTTTCTCTTTCTTTTCGTATTCATCAAACAGCCAATCAAGCCCGTAATACTCAATACCATCTTTGTTGTCTCTCATTGATGATTTTGGTATCCATATAGTTTCTCTGGTCAATTTCATTTTTGGGTCAAAAATATAAAACTCAATTGCTTTTTCTGTCATCTTTTTTGGGTATAGATGTATTCTGTATCCAGCATATTCAATTCTTCTTATAAGTTCTTTTTTGAGTTTTATTTTCATACTTTTTCACCCCACCGTGTTCATCACTATTTGTTTTCTTGTAGAGATGTGGATTTTGCTTCATATCCTGCTTGAGTAGCCAATCGAAAGCTCCAAGCAGATTGTGAGTGGCTTCCCACGCTTCACTATCAGAATACTCAACCCCATATTTCTCTTTGAACATCTTTTTGAAACTAGCGACAGTTTCGGGTGTAATGTGGACCATTACTTTCTCTTGAGTTCTTCAAGCAACTTCAACTGCTCACGCTGGAGTGAAGCATCAAAGATGATGTGATACTCGAAGTTCTTATTTACACTCTGGAACTCATTGAACCCAATCTCTTTTGCCAAAATCTCGTTTGTAAGATTTTCAATCTTACCTTTGTATGACTGCTTGTTTGTTTCGTAGTCAGTTTTTTCATCACTTCCTTTTGCTTCCACCACAATAAAGCGTTTTGTTGTCTCAATGAGAAAATCTGGAAAGTATCGTGCCACTCTCTTTTGCTCTGGGCTCCAGTATTCAAAATAGAAATCAGTCCTGCTTGGGTCCGCACATACACGAGCTCCAGTAAAGTAAACATCTTTGATTGTCTCATCTTTATCAAGCACATCACGGAGGTATCGGAACAAATCCTTTTCATCACCGCTATCAAAAGCGTATGGATTGATATGGAAGCCAAGACGACCTTTTCGTCCTTCTTCTGCTTCGGCTTCTTTGTATATCACAAGCGTATTTCTTCCTTGCTGGACACTGATTTTGAACGGAAAGAGTTTTGTGAGTTCAATTTCTTCTTCAATAATGTCCGTCTTTTCTTCATACTTGTATGCACTGCGGAGGATTTCTTGTATCACAAAAGGCACGAGAGCAAAGTTCTCGTTTACCATCTCAACAAAAACATCACGCTTCTTACCGCTTCCAGTGATAATACTTTCAATAGTTAGACAAGGGAGATGTGTATAACGATTGATGATTTCTGCTATCTCATAGAAAGTGAAATCACTCTTGTCTTCAAGTTTTCGGACCGCACGAGCTTCTTTATATACAGCTTCGCCGTCTTCTCCGAGAGCGATGCTTCCTTCACTCACAAATGATTGATACTGCTCTGGCTTCCATTTCTTCCAATCAATCTTGATACTCTCTGCGTTTGCTTCTTGCACCGCTAAAATCTCTTTGAGAACTTTCTTTACTTTGATTGTCTTTCGCTTCTCAACTTCAAGCGTATGCTCAACCATCTTTTGGTCCTGTGCGTTCAACTCACTGATGCTTGATGAGAAGTTATTGCGAAGCTCTTTGTCCAAGATAGTAGCTGTTTCTTTTGAGAGAAAGATACTTGCCCGAGTAGAATTGTCTCCGATAGAACGAAGACATCGTGTTGTAGATTGAAGCACGAGAATAGTGCTTTTCGGCTTCTTGTAGAGTGCCACAGAGACAAGTGAGCGACAGTTCCATCCTTCTGTGCCTTTGCCCACCAAGAGCACAAAACGCTTCTTACTGTCTGCGGTATCAAGAGCTTTGAACTCATCAGCATTGTCTTCGGCTTCTGTGTGATATTCCAAGATTGTATCAAGTGAGATATTTTTCTCGGCTAAAATACGCTCAAGTTTTGGCTTCAAATCATTTTGCAAATCAGCAATGTTTGATGCGTAAAAAGCAATTTTCGGCAATCGTCCTTCAAGCCGTCTTGTGCCATATTCAGAGATGAAAACATCCACTACTTCTTCAATAAACTTTTGAGACCGCACAACACCATAGTCAAAAATCTTCACCTTCTTCAAGATGCCTTTTTCAATACCTTGCTTCAATCCAAAGTGATACACAACATCGGCAATCATCTTGTTGTTTACGTAGGGTGTTCCAGTGAGGTTTACCACAGAGATGAGTGGAGTGTGCTTGTGAAGATAATCAATCGTCTGGCGTGTTTTCTTCAAATCTCCTTCAAGGTTTTTGCCGTATGAGTGATGAGCTTCGTCCACGAATATCTGGAGCGAGCCGAGCTGTCGGATTGCTTGCAAACGCATATTTTCAATCTCTCTTTTCTCAAGCTCGTTTTTATCTCCAAACAATCGCTTGGTAGCATTGTCGCCATTACCGCTTCGTGTCTTCAAGATAATCTTCTGGGAGTTTGAAACGATAACATTGTAATTGCCAACGGGAGCAAGAGCTGTGTCTGTGCTCTCAAGATAGTGATATTTGATATTCAAAATAATGTTCTCGTATTCTTTTGGAAGGACCCGAGAATAGTCAAAGGTTTTGATTTCTTTCAAGCTCTCAATGATTGTAGTATCGGGAGCAAATACAAGAGCGTTCTTTGCGAAGCGTTCATCGTCTTTGTGATAATACGAAAGCACAAAATCATAGAGCATCATCACCGCCATCAAAATTGTTTTACCCGAACCCATCGTCAGTGCATACACTTGGTTTGCATAGTCAGAGGTCCCAAACTTTTCATCAAGGATGGCTTGTATCTTTTCTTCCTTCTTTGCATCTCGCATCAACGCAAGCGTTTCTTTATCAGTAAGCCCGAGCCCTTGCATAAAATCAATCTCGTTCTCAAAAGAGTTTTTGAAAATCTCAACCGATGACTTGTTGCCGATGACTTCTTTCAAGAAAATGTATGTCTCAAGAGCTTCAATCTGTGGTCCGTGCAAAAAAGACACTCGCTTGATATGAGTGAGTATGTTTTCGGTTTCTTTGTGAACCCCTTTGTATCCATCAGCACGCCATTTCTCCACCAGCTTTTGGATATTTTGTAGAAATAAACTGTCCATATTTTTATCCGTTTACTTCAAAGGTTTCAAAGTATTCTTCGCCGAGCACATCAACGACCTTGATGGCGACAGTGTATTTGCCTTTCTTTGGATACTCCCACGAATACTTGGCTTTGATAACCTCTTTCTTTTCTGGCAAGTCCATCACTTCTGCATTGAACAACTTACCGTTATAGTCCACATCAATCGCCACGCTATCAATAATCTGTTTGAAATCTTCAACCTTTGCTTTGTGGTCCTTTTTCAAAACCTTTTCATTTTCAATCTCCAGCTTCCGCATCAGTATTGGAGAATAGAAATCCTTGAGCTCCACTGTGAGCTTTTTATCTTTTGCTTTCACATCAATCTTTGCTTCTGGTTTCTTCTTAAAGATGAGATTTTTCTTGTCAGTCAAAATGTCTCGGACCTCTATCTTCACACCCGTCTTGTTTTCTTTCTTGATGAAATCAAGCACATCAAGTTCCATACCAGAACAGATAACAAGCACGCCTTCTTCATACACTGGCTCGCCAGCTTTTGATTTTGTCTTCACTGTGAAGCCGTCTTTTTTATCATCCACATTTTTGATGAGTGTTCGAATATCCATCTTGTTGAGCACTCGGTTCATCGGCATCACTTTCACAAAGTTCCTATCAAGCACGCCGTCAAAGTATGTTCGCTTCACTGGCTCTACGCCATACATCTCCATTACGATTTCTTTTGCTTCAATCTCATTCTTGAAAACATCATAATCGTTCACATTGAGTATCTTGAAGCCGAGAGAACCTTTGAAGCCCTTTGCTTTTTCTTTTTGTTGGTCCTCAATTATCTGATTGAGCCGTTTTGTTGTTATTTGTATACCTCCAAGATTTATATCGCAACCAATCCACTTTCTACCGAGTTTTTGAGCAACCACTTGTGTGGTCCCAGAACCCATAAAGAAATCTGCGACAATATCACCCTCATCAGTGCTTGCTTCCAGCAATCTCTCAAGAAGTGCTACTGGCTTTTGAGTAGGATAATCAGAGTATTCTTTTGACATATTGAAAACACCAGAAATCTCCCACACATCATCCTCTTTTACTGTGCTCGTATAAAAATACTTTTCTTCCTTTGTTTTTGTTTCTATTCCACGGAACTCCTTGATAAGTGAGTTCTCATCAATAAATGTGGGCTTATAATCCAAAATCCTCTCTCTTGTTTTTACTTTCAACTTTGCTTTTTCACTTTTACCATAAACAAAAAGAGTGTCGTGTTTACGAGCAAAAAAATCTTTTGATTTACCACCCATAAAATATCGCCAGATGATTTCATTGATGAAGTTTGTAGCACCAAACACTTCATCCATTATCAAACGGAGGTATGAGTTTTTATGCCAATCGCAATGTAAAACTAACATACCTTTTTCAGACAACAACTCTTTCATTATTAAAAGACGCTCATACATAAACTGGAGATATTCATCTTTCTCCCAGATGTCAGTGTATTGTTTTTCTTCAAAAAGACCCTGCTCAACACCAGCATACTTTTGTCCTTTTATTTGAACCTTACGAACATAATCCGCCTTACTATCAAACGGAGGGTCAATGTATATCAAATCAATCTTGCCACGATATTCTTTCAAAAGATGTGAGAGAACTTGCAAGTTATCGCCCCAAAATAGTTTATTGAAATCTTTTGCTTCCTTGTCTCCATACACTTCTGTCTCTTGTGCTGGATAAAATTGAACACTCTCAAGCGGTTTCTTACCGACCCATTGCAAGAGCGGACGACCTTTCGCTTGTTCTACTTTTTGATGTTGTTTTGCTTCTTGGTTTTTCATAGTAATTGTAATCTTGGGTTATGTGTCCTTACGAGTGGGACTTCAGATAATTGATAATGTCTTCCTTTCGGTATCTTCGCACTCGTTTCGCACCGATACGGATGGCTGGAAGTGTGCCATTGTTGTCCCACTGGCGGAGCGTGTTCGGATGAACTTTGAGCAAATCACACGCTTCTTGCAGTGTCAGGAGTTCTGGGACCTCCTCCGTTTTCTGTTCAGGTGGCGTTTTGTTGTTGTCGTTTGACATAAAAATTGATTGATTTTCTACTTACCATTTGATACCATTATCTTACAGCATCGGGCTCTCTTTTGCAAAAAAGCGTGCTGGGGACAAGAGCCCCATTATTACTATTACGCAACATTACTATGTCATCGCACTATTCAGACCCGAAAGATTTTGTGCTCCATATCAGTAGCGAACTCATCAATGAGTATTTGAAGAAACTGCACGGAGTAGATTTTGCAATCGGAGATAAAAAAGAAACAAGAGAAGCGTGTGCGGACCGCTTCATTGATTTTATGTATAAACAATCTGAAGACCTCCGCAATAAAGTTTTTATGGAGCTTGAGTATGTGAACTCTCTCTCATCAGAAAACCACATCTCTGCTCTCTGCAACTCGTCCCCAGACATAAACAGAGAAGATGACATTGAAAAGCGTGCGAACACTTACGATGAGCGTGCTCTCCTCGCTTTTACTCATCATCAGAAAGATTTTGATGAGTATTACAGTAGGGCGAATATACAAGAACTCGGAGTAAAGGAGCTTTCTTTGCCTAGTGTTGTCGCTTTATCAGAAGTAAACGATAAGACAAAGATTGAAGCGTTTGAAACAAAAGTCCAAAATGTATATAGAAAATCGCTCAAGGGTGAAAAATGCAAAATAAAAGTTTTTCAAGACGATGGAAAGCTCATTTTGAGAGCATACCTTGAAGACCTACCAACAAGAGACACTGTTTTTGACGGAAAACAGCTTGATGAGAAACACATCCGAAAGCCAGTGTTTGATGTCGTCTTTATTTACAAGCCAGACCTCAAAATGCTCGGAGTTCGTGCTCTTGGAGGAAAGCCGATTGTGAGTGAACTGCAAAAACTATTCTGTTCTCACTTTCTTGGTATAGATAAAATAAACACCGAGGAGACACGCTATTCTCTTTCTTCTGTAAAAGACCTTGCGAACTTGAACCTTATCGCAAACGCATCATACGGAGTGGAACGAGTATATTTGAAATCAATCCGCCTAAAAAATAAAGGTATACCACACAAACTCTACATTGATGTCGGGGGCAAGGAGCAATACTCTGGGACTGATGCGGTTCAGAAGATACTCAAAGAACTTCACCTTGATGCAAGCAACGAGTGGGAGCCAGAAAGCATAAAAATCACAGTGGTATTCAAGCAAATTGGAAAAGGTCGCCGAAAGCAAGTGTCTGTATCCATCACTCCACCCAACACTTGCGACCTCAAAAATCGTCCCCAAGATGACATTGTAAGAAAGCTATTGAAGGACTGGGGCATCTATGTCGCATAAAACTATGAGATGGTTTCTTCAAAGAATATCAGCTCAGTCCCTTCCCATCTCTTTCGGCATCAGTGAAAGGACAGAATATGCAGAGGATTTTGCAAAGCTAGTTCAAAAGAAAATACTCAAACACTCAAGCAATCTTGATACTATTGATTGTGATTTTTGTGATGCAGATGAAAGCCACGAGTGCCAAGTGAGAAATAAGAATGGAAAACTTTTTTATGTATGCGACAACGGCAACGGCACAAAGAAAATAACCGATGAAGATGTAGCTGTTTTTGACTACGACAATACGAACTTTCTCAAAACTCTTACAGACGAGCTTGGACTTTCAGTAGACGGAGGTTCACATAAAGACGAAGCATCATACTCAAGCGATACCTTCTTTCGGCTTGGTATATACGAAGACAAAGACAAGAAAATGAAAGTAGAAGTTTATTACCTTCGCAACAATGATGCGTTTGAACCGACAATCCGCTTCAACGAACTCGGCAATCTTCCTAAAATGCTCATCACAAACACGATGAGAGCAGACCTCATCACTGGAAAAGAAAACCTTTTTACTTGCGTGCTGGCAGAAATCATCACTTCAAAAGATAAGAAGAATGTGTTTGATAAAAAAGCGTTCGTAAAATGCTTTGATGCCATACGAAGAGTTCGTTTTGATAAGAAAGACGGACACCTCTTTTTGGACAACAATCGCATCTATACAGCCCCACTCAAAGGAAATCATTATCAGCTTCTTTCGTATCTCTGGGATAACTGGATGCGACAAATACCCTACGGCGAGATACACAATTTCATCAAGGGAGAAAGTGAAGGAAAAAAGACAAAGGACGAAACTTCTCAAAAGTTTTGCCAGAAAATAAAAAATGAAATCAAGACAAAATGTTCAAAGGCAAACAAGAAATACATTGATGAAATCATCACAATCCCAACGAAGGGACATTATATGATGGCGGACCCATTATAGGGAGAAATCACGGAGAAAAGTCAGAAATACTGGACCGATTTATTGGTCAAAAAATCGCACACTTCAAGTGTGTTTTTTTGTTGTCGGACAAGAAGACACTCTTACAAACAATTATTACCCAATCTATATGGCAAATAATAAAAACAAAAAGTCATCTACAAACGAGGAGTGGCGATACATCCCACTTGATGACCCGTCTGTTGTTTTCACAACATACGACCTCGGCGTATCAACCGCACTTTTGTGTGCGGGTTTTCAGCTTTTATCAGTAGACAAAGCGGACCCACGCAAAGCTCTTTTCATCTTTCAAAAAGAAGATGAGATTGAAGATGTAGCGGACCGATATTTTTCGGACAGGTTAGAAGTCAAAGCAAGGTCGTTCTTTGACCATCTCAAGGCACTCAAAAATAAACTTTATTCAGAGTAGATATGCAACTAGCGGATGAACATATCAAAGAGTTTCAAGTGCTGTATAAAAAGCATTTTGGTGTTGAAATCAGCACTACCGAAGCTCTCACAAAAGGCATACGGCTCATCCGCTTGATGGAGATTGTTTTGAAGCACGAAGCAAAAAAGAAAGCAGACGAAGCGGTCCCATCAGCCATTACTAACTAACACAAAACTATATGAACCTATCAAACATTACTATCAGAGAATACTTGTTAGAGAAAAACATATCCTTTCGTGAAAGTGGAAAGGAACTTATTACAAAATGTCTTTTCAATGACTGCGATAGAGACAGCAAGGGTGATGAAGCTCATCTCTATTTCAGCACTGAGACAGGACAATACGACTGCAAAAAATGTGGAGAAAAAGGAAATCTTTTTACACTTGCAAAACATCTTGGAGATACTGGTCCCAAGACAAAGAAGACAGACACTTTCAATGCGGAGCTTGTAGAAAAGTGTCATCAAGCACTTCCACCTCACATCCGAGAGTATCTACACAAGCGTGGGCTTTCTGATGCGGTTATAAACGAATATAAGCTCGGATACGGGCAATTCTATCGCAAGCCGTGGATTACTATCCCCATCAAGGATATTTACGGCAATTATTCATTTTTCAAATTGAGACAGGACCCGAGTTTCGGCAACGACAAAATCACCTATCCAAAAGGAGCCGAAGCACAGGTATATGACTGGGATATTCTCTCAAAGATTGATACTGCTAAACAGTTAGTTATCAGTGAAGGAGAAATGGACCGATTGCTTCTTCTTTCAAAGAATGTGTCAGCAATAACCTCTACACACGGAGCAATGACTTTCAAAGAAGAATGGGTCAGCAAGATACCAAAAAATACAAAAGTGTATATCTGTTTTGATAACGATGAAGCTGGCAAGAAGGGGTCCGAACGAGTGGCGAAAATGGTGGAAAATAGTGGATACGAAACGCACATTATCACACTTCCCGAAGAAGTGGGAGAAGCTGGAGACATAACCGATTATTTTGTAAAACTCGGAGGGTCCGTGGATGACTTATTTTTAAAATATGCAAAACCATATCCAGAAAGAATTGATACATCTCAATTTTCTCAAATGAGTTCAGAGAAGCTCTTGGACACACTTGGACTTACCATCAAATACGATGCCGAGAATAAGCTGGCAACTTTCTTGTGTGAACTTTCTGCATATACCGAAAATGCACAATTCAACATCAGCTACAACGCACCTTCATCAACTGGAAAAAGCTACATCCCAACCGAGATTGCTCGGCTATTCCCCGAAGATGATGTGATGGAAATCGCATACTGTTCACCCACGGCTTTCTTTCACGATGTCGGTCAGTATGACAAAGATAAAAACAGCTACTTGGTAGACCTCTCACACAAGATACTCATTTTTTTGGACCAGCCACACAATGAACTTCTTGCACGATTGCGACCACTGCTCTCTCACGATAAGAAAGAGATTGCTATCAAAATCACAGACAAGACACAAAAGAACGGGACCAAGACAAAAAACATTTTATTGCGTGGCTATCCATCAGTGATTTTCTGCACGGCTGGACTTCGTATTGATGAACAGGAAGCGACACGATTTCTTCTTCTCTCTCCCGAGGTCAATCAAGACAAAATACAGCAAGGTATCAGTGCCACAATCCGCAAGGAAGCAAATAGCGATGACTTCAAAAGCTGGCTTGAAGAAAACCCAGACAGGATGCTTCTCAAAGAGCGTATACGAGCTATCAAGCTGGAGAAAATAAAGGAGATAAACATTGCATCGCACGAGACGATTGAAGAAAAGTTTTTGACGAAAAACAAAACGCTCAAGCCACGCCATCAGCGAGACATCAAACGATTACTCTCACTTATCAAATCTTTTGCAATTCTCAATGTGTGGTGGCGAGAAAGAAACGGGTCCACAATCACTGCAAACGAGGAGGACATCAATGAAGCGTTCAAGCTCTGGGACAAGATAGCCGTGAGCCAAGAACTCAATCTACCGCCATATATCTACAACCTCTACAAAGAGGTCATCTTGCCAGCGTGGGAGGTCAAAAATAGCGACAGGAGCGAAGTGTTTGAAGAAATCACAGGCAAGCTCGGACTATCACGCCAAGAGGTCCTTGATAAGCATTTTGAAGTGTATGGAAGGATGCTAGATAGTCATCAGCTACGCCAACAAATACTCCCGATGCTTGAAACTGCTGGATTGATTGTTCAAGAACAGGACCCGAGCGACAAGCGAAAAATAATGATATTCCCGTCCTCTTTGTATCGTCTTTCTCCAGAGAAA
Source organism: Candidatus Zambryskiibacteriota bacterium (assembly GCA_048499675.1). Taxonomy (GTDB): domain Bacteria; phylum Patescibacteriota; class Minisyncoccia; order Phycocordibacterales; family WO2-35-19; genus JASNZL01. The sequence goes on along the minus strand of JASNZL010000005.1, from coordinate 8,398 downwards.
AGAAATAGTGAAATAGAGAGTGGGGTGAAAAACACGGAAGAAGAAAGTGAAGATATTACTAGCGAAGAAATAGATTTCTAACACTATGGAAAATACATCACAAAAACAAATTGATGCTAACCGAGAAAACGGAAAGAAAGGCGGAGTGAAAACCGATGAAGGAAAAGCTGTCAGCAAATACAATGCACTCAAGCACGGCATCCTTTCAAAACAGATACTCTTTGACGGCGAAGACGAGGAGGAACTTCTTGCACTTGAGAAGCGTTTGCGTGCAGAGCTTTCTCCAGCGACAGAGATTGAACTCTTGCTCGTAGATAAAATCGCATCAAATATCTGGCGATTGAAACGAGCACTTTCGTTTGAAAAAGATGATGTCATCTTCACGAGTAGCTTTGATGGCACTGTCGGATTGAAAGCCGATGCAGACCGCTTCTTTCGCTACGAGACAATGCTTGAGCGTGGTATATACAAAGCACTGCACGAACTTGAGCGTATTCAAGCAAAGAGAAATGGTGAAAAGGTCCCACCCCCGATTGCATTAGATATTGATATTGCAAACGGAAAAGAAAATGGGTTCGTTTCGTAAAAATATCGGAAAATATCGGTTTATTCAAAAAGATGAAAATATCAAGCAATACAAAAGCAAAAGGTCGGTTTTATCAGAAAAATAACAGCGACAATCTCAAATGATTTCGGCACTTTATGAGTAAAAGCACAGCAGACGACACAAAGAAAATATCAACGAGTTTTCTCAAGAAGCACAACTACTTCTGCGGGTGGAACTCTGGCACGATGACTTGGACAAGAAGCGGTATGTGGGGCGAACATAAAAGCAGTGTCGGTATTGAAGTATCAACAAGATACGATGATAAATATCTTCGCATCCACTACAACCAGACGGACCGAGACACAGAGGAGAAAAAGGGCTTTGATTACAAGATACCTCTCACTACTACCCCTTGCAGATATGGAGGTGTGAGATATTGGTTCACTTGTCCGTGGTATAAGAACGGCGTGTATTGCGGAAGACGAGTATCAACACTCTACAAGGACGGCGATTACTTTGCGTGTCGGCATTGCTACAACCTCACCTATGAAAGTAGAAACCGAAGCGGATTGTATAGGAGTTTTGTATCAGAGCCAGATGTTGAAGAAGCGTGGAAAGCAGTCAAAAGAACTCACTATCGTGGAAGACCTACCAGAAAATACAAACGATATTTGAGATTGAGTGAACAGTGTGAGCAAGGATGGATTGCGATGGCATCACGGCTTGATAAGAGTTTTACTCGCTTTATAGATAAGAAAAAATAATGTATAATGTTCGTATTGACCCAGTTAGAAAATGTAGCGTGCCCGAAGTTTTTTTGTGCAAAAATGGAACCCGAGAGGGGCGTTCTGCCATCTATTTTTGCAATCTTCGGATTACACTACATAGCTGGGTCAATCAGAGCGTCCCTTTCGGGTTTTTTATATGACAAAAGACAAAAATAAAATCAAATACTTCGCCTATGTGCGAAAATCAACCGAAGGAGAAGAACGGCAAGCTCTTTCTATTCCTGCACAGAAGGACAAGCTCAAAGAGATTTTTGGAGATATAGAGGTGGAGTTCATTGAAGACAAAGCCAGTGCTTTCAAGCCATTCAATCGCCCGAACTTCGCAAGTATGCTTGAGCGAATACGCAAAGGTGAAAGAACAGGACTTATTGCGTGGCATCCAGACCGATTGTCTCGTAATGAAAAAGATGCTGGAGAAATCACCTATATGATACGAACTGGTGTTATTGAAGACCTCAAGCTCGCCACTTATCATTTTGAAAACACCCCAGAAGGTATCTGGATGCTTCAAATGGCTCTTTCTCAATCTCAATACGAAAGTGCAAAGAAAGGACGAGATGTGAAGCGTGGCTTGATGCAAAGTATCAAGATGGGCTTTTATCCTTGCCCTGCACCGCTTGGATACTTGGATGATAAGTTTGCCGAGCGTGGAAAGAAAATGAAGCGACCAGACCCAGAGCGTTTTGATATTGTCAGAAAAATGTTTGACTTGATGCTCACTGGAGAATATACGGTCCCTCAAATACTAAAAATAGTGAACAAGGAGTGGGGGTTCAAAGGACCGAACGGAAAGAAATTGAGCCGAAGCACTCTTTACAATACTTTTATCCGACCATTTTATTACGGAGAGTTTGAGTATCCTCTCAAAAGCGGAAACTTCCATCAAGGAAGCCACAAGCCGATGATTACTCGGGACGAGTATGAACGAATACAAGTTCTTCTTGGTAGAGCAAGCACTCCACGACAAAAGAGACACGAGATTGTATACCGAGGTCCAATGAAATGCGGAGAGTGTGGAGCTATGATTACAGCCGAAGAAAAAGTGAAGCGACAGAAAAACGGGAATGTTCATCAATACACTTACTATCACTGCACAAAGAGAAAGGATGAGAATTGTTCTCAAAAAAGTATTGAAGAAAAAGAACTTGAAAAGCAAATTGCTATTGAACTTGGAAAGATTGAAATACCTGCCGATTTCAAGGAGTGGGCTCTTTCACGATTGAAGGAACAGAACTCAAAAGAAATTGAGGACCGAGAGAAGATATATGGCTCACAAAGGCGTGGATATGATGCCAGCGTGCGAAAGATTGATAACTTGATTGATATGCGTGCAAACGGAGAGATTGATGAAGATGAGTTCAGAAGCAGAAAAGAAGCTCTACTTGCAGAAAAATCAAAGTTTCAAGAATTGCTCAAGGATACAGACAAGCGTGTTGAGAATTGGCTTGATGTAGCGGAGCGTGGTTTCAACTTTGCAGAAAAAGCATCAGCAGTTTTTGCAGATATTGAAAATCCAAACACACTTGAAGCAAAGAAAGAGATTTTTGCCACATTAGGTTCGGACCTCATACTAAAAGACAGAAAATTGTTTATTTCTTGGGATAAATTGCTATTCCCAATCAAATCAATGGCTTTGGAGGTTCGTGAGATAAAAGAAAGGTTAGAACCTGCTAAAAAGCCAATAGATGCAAAGGATATGGGAGAAATATACTCTCACAATCCAAGATTGCTGCCCGGCAAGGACTCGAACCTCGATACCTTGGACCAAAACCAAGTGTCCTACCATTAGACGACCGGGCAATTCCTAATATTTATATCATTAAAAACCCCATTAATCCACCCTGCACCAGAATTTGGCATCATTTTTTGTTGATACATCAGAATAACAAAAATTCATTAGTTAATCATTAAAATAATCTAACCTTGCTATCTGACTCATGAAAAAATATTTCAACAATGCCAAATTTCGGTGACGGGGTCCACCCCGCACCAGAATTTGAAATTGAAAATTGAAAATTGAAAAATTTATTGCCTAAAGCAACGTGGTTGCAACGCAACTTTACGTTGAAAATTCTAAATTAAAAATTGAAAATTATTTTTCTTATTTACCCATTCGTACGAATTAACCTATTGTTGCCTATGGAATGGGTTTACTTTTTATAATTTATTTTCTGATTTTTGAATTTCGGATTTTTAAATTTGTTTAGAATAATTTAATTACCCCAGCTTCTGGATTCTGGATTCTAACCTTTAGCCTCACACGCTTCCACAATCGCAATCTCAATCGGAAGTTCGGGAATAGAGGCATAATTTTGCATAGACAGCGCTTCGAGAAATGCGAGCAAGGTTTTTGAATTCAAATTTTTTGCAGTCTTTGCAAGCTCGTTTAGTTTTGAAAACTCTTCTTCGCTTGTCTCTGCTACAACCATATCTTTTGTACTCTTTGCAAAACGGAGCAGTAATACAAACCGAAGTGATCTTATTACCATTTTCAAAAATACTTGCATATCAGCATTTTCTTCCCCCGCAGTCCTTACAGCATCTAGCGCCTTCTCCGCATCCCCTTCTGCAACTCCCAAAACAACACCGAGTACCAAATCCTCATTTGGTGCACCCAAAACTTTTTCGATTTCTTTGTGTGTCAGTTTTTTATCCTCCGAAGAATGGATCGCTTTTTGTAAAATAGATATAGCATCTCGAAAAGATCCTTCCGCCAAAGTGGCAATAAGAGATGCAGATTTTTTCTCAATCGTATAACCCTCAGTTTTTGAAATTTTTAATACTGATTCAGAAAGTGCCTGATGGGTTGGTTTTTTGAAAGCAAAAGTCTCACAACGGGACACAACTGTATCTGGAAGCTTGTGCTCTTCGGTTGTCGCCATTATAAAAATCACATGCTCTGGAGGCTCTTCCAAAGTTTTTAGAAAAGCGTTCCACGCTTCTTTTGTGAGCATATGAACCTCGTCCACTATATATATTTTATATTTTGAAGAATATGGATAAGTATGGACCGCATCTCTTATGGCTCTAATCTCATCAATTCCCCTGTTTGAAGCACCATCTATTTCGTAAATATCTTCCTGATTTACACCAAGCTCTCGGGCAAAAATTCGCGCAATACTTGTCTTGCCCGTACCTCTACCACCAGAAAAAAGATAGGCATGTGATATTTTGCCATTTTTTGCTTCATTTTTTAGGACAGAAACAATATGGTCCTGCCCCACCACTTCATCAAAATTCTGAGGTCTATATTTGCGATACAAAGCTATTTGCATAAGGCCATTATAGTGCAATCTCGTCACATAATCCACCACTTCATGGATTACACATAATTATCCTAATTAATCTCCCACTTCGCCCATGTTCGTGGGGCTACGCGGGGCAAGTAATTGCTCTAATTTCTAATAAAATTACAAAACACAAAATCCAGAGCACAAACAAGTTACAAAACACAGATTTTAAATTTAATTAAAAATTAAAAATTCTAAATTAAAAATTATATTCGTACCTTACAACCCCACTCTGCTCATCAATGTAAGAACGAATATTCTTTGCTATAATGTCACTATGTCTTTCAGATCTGACAAAATAAGGGTTGGGGTTTTAAGAGGTGGTCCATCGCCAGAGTATGAGGTATCTCTAAAAACAGGTCAAAGTATTTTAAAGAATCTTGAGGAAAAATACATTCCGATAGATATAGTCATATCAAAAGACGGCACTTGGCACGAAAATGGATTTGAAAAAAATCCCGAAAGCATCCTAAAAAAAATTGACCTCGCTATAAACGGAATGCATGGCACCTATGGAGAAGACGGAACAATCCAAAAAATATTTGAGACCTTCAATGTCCCCTACACGGGCTCCAACTCAATATCTTCAAATATTTGCATGAACAAAGTTTTGAGTAAAAAAATTTACGAAAAACACGGCATAAAAACTCCTTTTTATATGAGTATTCCATTTGAAAAACTTTCGAGACAAGCAATTTTGGAAGTTTACAAAACTGTGCCCGCACCATTTGTAGTAAAACCATCTAGCTCTGGGTCTTCTGTTGGAGTACATATTGCTTATTCACTACCAGAACTTGAAGAGGCCATTGTTGCAAGCTCACACCATTCGCCAGCCGTATTAATCGAGGAGATGATAAAAGGCAAAGAAGCGACCTGCGGAGTTATTGATGGTTTTAGAAATTCAGATTACTACCCTCTTTTGCCAATAGAGATAAGGCACAAAAAAGATTTTTTTGATTATGACGCAAAATACAAGGACACCGCCACAGAAGAGATTTGTCCGGGCAATTTCAATCAAGAAGAGTCCGAAAGAATAAAACAGTTTTCTATTGACGCCCACAAAGCCCTTGGGTTGAGACACTATTCTCGTTCAGATTTTATGATACATCCAAAGAGAGGAATTTTTATTTTAGAAACAAACAGTCTCCCTGGACTCACCGAACAATCCCTTATCCCAAAATCACTCACTGCTATTGGTTCAAACCTAAAAGAATTTTTGAATCACATTATTGATTTAACCCGAAGCAAAAACTAAAATGGAAGAAAGGTTTTATTTTAAGGAAATAGACTCATCACTCAACAGTCCTTACTATCCCATTTTTATTACTCCATTTTCTTATATTTTTCGAATTATTTTAGCAATTATCCCATACCCGGTAAACTATTTTCTAAAAAGAAATTCCTATTTACTAATAAAAGGGGGTTCACTTATATACATATTTTCAGGAAAAGTAATATGGCAAACTAAAATTGCAAACATAGTAGAAATAGACTCAAAACAGAGAGAGGTGGTTGGGATGCATGATTCTAAAGGTTTTTTTATAAAAATTTACGATTCGGATTACTTGATTAATCCAGATGTATACCGAGAAAAAATAATAGTTGGAGACGATCATGAATACAGTCAAATTGACAGAACTGAATTTAAAAAGAATAAAATTATAAAAGTTGGAAATCTTCTTGAAAATTTCGAGTACTTTATTTCTAGGCTAATAGAAATAAATCCAAATATTGTAAAATCAGACTTAATAGGAAAGTACAATGAACAGGTTGCCAATACAGACTTAAGGAAAGTATTCTATGAAAGGGTTAAAAATATTTTATTTCTCAATGTCGTTGGTAAAATTTTTCTCCGACTCGGTAGTGGTACAATAATATTTTTAATTTTTTTTATAGTAATTTTTGTGTTTGTTGTGGCAATGCTTTATGAAATGATAAGGGATGGCATATATTAAGGGCATTGTTTTGACCCTTAAAATAGTTTGGATTATTATCATATTTATGCTATAAATATTTGGTAGAAATATGGGCCTGTAGCTCAGTTGGTAGAGCAACCGCTTTGCAAGCGGAAGGTCAGGAGTTCGAATCTCCTCAGGTCCACCAAATTGAATTAGTCGCCTCGCTCGGGGCTTCGCCCCTCGCTTCGGCGGGCAGTTTTGCGAGCAAAGCAAAGGGTTTTTTGAAATCAATTTCCAGCCGTTCCGCCGCAAGGCGGCAGTTCACAAATAAAATTTGTTTTGCCCGAAGGGCAATGAGCCGATTTTTTTTCGTCTTTGGCGAAAAGCAAAGCGAGATTTTATTAAATTGTCGGTGTGGCGTTTCCTTTTTTCAATTACAATTAAACAAACAATTCTATGATTAAATATTTCATCTATTGCAGGAAGTCGTCAGAGGACGAGGAAAGGCAAGTTTTGAGCATAGAAGCCCAGCTTGCCGAATTAAGAGAGTTTGCCAAGCAAAACGGACTTTTTATCGTCCGAGAGTTTACCGAGAGCAAAACCGCCAAAGAGCCGGGGCGAGAAATATTTAATCAAATGCTTTCGGAAATTGAAAAAGGAAACGCCGAGGGAATTTTAGCGTGGAATCCTGACAGATTGGCTCGTAATAGTGTGGACGGCGGAAAAATAATTTATCTCGTTGATAACGAAAAAATCAGATCGCTAAAATTCCCAACATTTTGGTTCGAAGCGACACCGCAAGGAAAATTTATGTTGAGTGTCGCTTTTGGACAAGCCAAATATTACACCGACAATTTAAGAGAAAACATTTTGCGCGGTATTCGGCAAAAAATTAGACGCGGTGAATTATCGGCAAAAGCCCCTCTCGGATATTTCAATGAGCCGAGATTAAGAACGATTGAACCCGACAAAAAGACTTTTAACAAAGTGCGAGAGATTTTGAGGGCTTTTGCCACCGGAAACTACACACTATCGCAAATAGCGGACAAAATGTTTTCTCTTGGCTTGGTTGGCGCGAGAAGCGGAAAGAAAATGTCCTTATCGTCCGTTGAGCATATTTTGAAAAATCCATTTTACTACGGACATTTTCTTTACCGCGGCGAAGTACATCAAGGAAGTCATAAGCCAATGATTTCAAAGAAACTTTTTGACCAAATACAGCAAGCGTTGAAAGACAACGGCAAGCCCCGTAAAAAGCGGAAAGAGAAAAAAGAATTTTTGTTTTTGAATTTTGCAAGGTGCGGCGAGTGCGGCTATTGCGTAACGGCGGATAGAAAAATCAAAAAGAGTGGCAAGGAATATGTTTATTATTTCTGCACCAGAAAAAGCAAAATTCAAAATTGCTCTCAAAACCGCTTTTTACGGGAGGAAAAATTAGCCGAGCAGGTAAAAGAGAATGTTCAAAAAGTTTCTTTGCCTGATGTTTGGCGGGAAAAATATCTTGCAAAGTTGAAAGAGTGGGAAAATGAGAACCGCCAAACATCAGACCTTTTCGCTCAAAATCTCAAAAAGGATATTTCCGCCATTAAAGCGAAACTGGAACGGCTAACGGACGCATATTTAGCCGAAGCGTTGGAATTGGCGGAATATCAGCAAACAAAAAACGCCCTTGTGGCGGAAAAGAAAACGAAAGAGGAAAAATTATCGGATTTTGAGCGAAAAGGCAATCATTGGCTCGAACTCACACGAAACTGGATTTTGGAAGCCAACCAAGCCAAAAATCTCGCTTTGCAAGAAGATTTTTCGGAAATGAAAAATCTTCTTAAAAAAATCGGCTCGAACCGCCGCCTTGCGGCGGAACGGCTGGAAATTGAT
>JASNZL010000004.1:0-94969 GCA_048499675.1 Candidatus Zambryskiibacteriota bacterium | reverse complement strand
ACCTGTTGTATTTGATGTGAATAAGTTAAAAGTTCAAGAACTCGTTTTTATTAATGGAGAAAATGAGGATTATTCTCAATCAAAAAAATTATATAAATTATATAAAGGCAAGAAGAAATTCATAATTATTCCAAAAACCGGGCATAAGATAAGTAAAAGATACGAAAAAGAGATACAAAAAAACGCGACATTCTGATAAGTATTTTTTGATAATACTTTAAAACAAGATAGAAAAAATTTAGAATTTTCATATACACAGTTTTGGTTTTTGTGGGGGAGTTGTAATGATATCATTAAGGGTAAGTTAGAAGCTAAATATTCTATAATGAAAATCAATTTTAAATTATTTTTGCTCGTTTCAATTTTTTCTATCCTCATTCCCATTTCAGTGGTTTATGCGGCTCAGGGTACCGTAAGAATCTTTTTCCCTTCTGGTACAACAAATCCAGTTGGAGCACAAGTGACGGTTGTTGGAACGGATGGAAGTGGAAATAATATACAAGCTCCAGCTATTTCTACAACACTATATCCGTCGGCTGTAACTCCTCCATCTGCAACTATTTCAACAAGTCCAACATCATGTACTGAGAATTGTAATGTCACTGTTTCGTGGAATTCTTCTAATGTTGAAAATATAGTGAGAATATACAGAAACGGAGCCTTTTGGATAAATGCAACCGCTAATGCTTCTGGTTCGGCTACAGACTGGACTTTACCCGCAGGAACATATGAATATTGTATAAGAGCAGTCAATAATAGCTGGGTAGAGGGAGGAAATCTTGCTTGTGCTACAACAACAGTAAATCCCTTACCTCAAAATATATCTGTCTCCATAACCGCCTCACCCCAGACAATGACTCTGCCAACAAATAGCACCAACCTAACTTGGACAACAACCGGTAGCCCAACGTCATGTACCGCCTCAGGCAGTTGGTCGGGCACAAAGTCAGCAACTGGTGGTACTGAATCTAGAACAGGCCTAACCGCTGGAACCTACACCTACACAATCACTTGTAGCAAATCAGGAGTACCAAATGCTGTAGCCTCAGTGACAGTGACGGTTAACAGTGGTTCTGGGCCAACTGGAGTTGATTTGAAAATATCAACACATGCTGGACAAACAAATATAGATGGCCCAGCTTGGACTTATAGTCAGGGTCCGTATACTATTTCTTGGGGAGCTGTATCTGGTGCAACAGCTTGTAATATAAATGGTACAAATGTTTCAACAAGTGGCGGTTCTTGGAATTTAAATATGTTATTAGGGCAGACTACTGCAAATTACACACTTTCTTGTTCAAATTCAAACGGTACAACGATAGATACCGCGACTGTGCATGTGCCACCTCCTCCTACAAACGGAGCGGGTACTTGTCCTGCCCCAGGGACAACAGGAACATTTTCTTGGACAGCTCCAAGTATAACTCTTGGTGGAATAAGTACATGGAATACTTTTTATACAAGAGCTAGGGTGAGTGGTGGAGCAAATCTTGGCGCACCAGCTTGGGACGATAATTTTGTTGGAACATCCAAAAACTTCTCTTCGGTTGTTGGTACTTCTTACGATTGGTGGGTTCACACAAAACACACACCAACTGGTTCTTGGAGCGATCAAATAGGAGGAAGTTTTAATTGTCAAAATGCAAATTATGCACAATGTGATGGTACTTGGAGGCAAATCCCAAGCCTTGGTTATACTCCTTCACAGCCAATAATTATGCATATGCCATCTACAAAAACTTCTAGCGCTTCATATAAAGATATAATGTATATTGCAGTTAGAGGAACTGATAACAGGGTATACGAGAGAGTTTGTGCTTTTGGTGGTGGAGCAGAATGTATCTGGAATAGTTCGTGGTCACAGGTCCCTGGTACAGCCCAAACAACAGATACGTCACCGTGGATATGGACAGGAGGTACAAATCTAGATCTTTTGGTTCGAGATGGGATTAATAATATGATGAATTATAACGATGCTAGTGGCTGGAGCAATTGGTTTTTGAATAGTACAAATACTCAACAAGAATGGGGTAAGCCTTTTAGAATGACTGATAAAAATGGTAGAGTTTGGCAGGTGAGAAAGAATGCTGACAATAGCGTTTCTTATATGTGTGGCGCTACAGGTTGTGTTTCTTTACCGTTTAATTCAACAAATAGTAGTTTTACTCCTGCAACTGTAAATGCTGGGGATCCTGTCACTGTATATTGCGATTATAATCTTGCAAGCAACAATGCAATAGGAGTATCTTCAACCGGCCTTACTGGTTGCACATTCCAAAGCTTCAATGGTAAAACTCAAGCAAGATTTAATTGTACGGCAGGATCTACCGGTGGTAGTCATAATGTTAGTTGTGTAAATAATAGTGGTACATCAGACAATGTTTGTACTCAAAGTAATTCAGTTGGTTCTATAACCGTAAATGCTCCGATTACACCAATTACAGTTACGCTTACGGCAACCCCTAGTATAATGACTTTACCTACAAATAGTACCCAATTAAGTTGGACAACAACTGGTAGTCCAACATCATGTACTGCCTCTGGTAGTTGGTCTGGCACAAAGTCAGCAACTGGTGGTACTGAATCTAGAACAGGCCTAACCGCCGGAACCTATACCTACACAATCACTTGTTCTAAGTCCGGAGTACCTAATGAATCCAGTCAGGCCGTGGTGACTGTAAATAGTGCTGTGACTCCAACATACAGTTTGACTGTTATTAAATCAGGACAGGGAACGGTGACCAGTTCTTCAAATCCAGCTCAGACAAATATTAATTGCGGTTCTGTTTGTACTATTTCGTATGATGAAGGTACATCTGTAGATTTGACTGCCGAACCAGGGACAGGAAGAATATTTACTGGATGGAGTGGGGGAGGATGTACCGGAAGGGGGACGTGTTCAACAACAATAAATGGAAATACAACTATCATTGCAAACTTTGCTATAGATCCTAATTATAAGGAGTTCTAGTATGCGACACCAATACACGAATGTATGCCTGCCCGCCAGTGCTACGCTTCAGGCGTTGCAGGCGGGCGAATGACACGAATTGGGGAAACGAGGTACGATAGATTGAAGGTTGAAAGATTGAAAATTAAAACAATAAATATACACAACACAGTAAACAGAACACAAAAAAGCACAGTAAATAAAGCACAAAAAACATTTTAGGATTTGTATTTTGTTATTTGTTTATTGTTTGTAGTTTGGATACTGTAATTTGGTATTTATAAATTAGTAATTTATGGGTACTGTATAACTTTTTTATTTATATCAATTTTCGTAGCTTTTCGTATTATTTCGTATGTCTTTCGTATCAATGGCCGTTATTATTTGACCATATTTTGGGCTTGACGGCAAGTCTAAAGTATGCTATACTTGTATAAGAGTCCAGTATATAGCTGGATTTTGCGTTTAAAAGGGGATAGGTCATTATATGGCCTAAAACCTAGAGTCTAGAGTGTAAAGCATAAACTAAAAACTTAGGTTCGTGTTTATGAATTACTTTCACTTCGGATTCCTTGGTTATAACTATTCTTCTACTAATAAAATAGGGGAGATAAAAATAGTTATTATACCGAGATTAAAATTAAACAATTGGCTTATTTTTCAAACTACTGCTGTGGGGATGCTAATGATAGCATCTAGCTTTACCGGATTTGGAACAAAGAATAATGTTGTTCCCTTAATTCAGCCGGAAAGAATAGAAGTAAAAGAAACACTACCTAAAGAAGATAAGAAAACACAGGTAGAAAGAAGTATTACAGTTGAGGAGTATGTTAGAAATTATTTTTCAGACATACCTATAATGGTTGAGATTGCTTGGTGTGAATCTAGATTTCGTCAGCACGACGAAAATGGCGAAGTCTTAAGAGGAGAAGTAAATAGTCTTGATAGAGGTGTTATGCAGGTAAATGAGTTCTACCATTTGGAAGACTCAAAAAAACTTGGTTATGACATATTAACTATCGAAGGCAATACAGCTTATGCAAGGTACATCTATGAGAAATCAGGAGTACAGCCTTGGATATCATCTTCACCATGTTGGTCAAAATCAGTTGCTTATTCTGAATACAAAGAATTAGCAATGAAATAATACTTAACAAAAATTCCGCCTTACTGCGGAATTTTTGTTTGCAAAAAATACTATTACTTTCAAGTATGCCAATCAATTGAGAGTACGCTCGAGTGGGGAAGTAATAAGAAACAAAATTCTAGTTTAGATATTTGAGATTCTTATAATCTCAGAGACTTTCTTCGTGGAGCCCTACTCTCTCCAAAATTTAATTCTGATTTAATAAATAAAATAAAAATAATCACTAAAATATTTTGAGGAAGACTTAGTCCGAGGGAAGTGGTTAATTAAAAATTATTCAATCCATTTTATGTACCTGTGGATAACTCTATGTAGAAAGATTAGTAATGTCCCACAATATATCTTTTGTCACATTAAATCATATAAAAATAAGGCTTAAATAAACCTTTAGCACAAACCTATAACTCTTCCCTCTTAATATTTTTTTGTTTTAGGCACTAATTATATTTATATATTGGTTTATATTTCCACACTCTCTCCCGTTCTCTTTGATAGTAGATTTTTCACAAAATCGACTGTCATGTTCCATACATTGATTATTGTGTCGCTGTAGTTGTTCCAGCCCTTCAATCCTAAAAAGTAAAACTTATCAAGATACTCTCTAAATTTGCCTGTGGTTAAGTATCCGACGATATCTATATCATAGGCATACTTCAATATAACCAGAGCTCCCACGATTATGAGAGTAATTTGGATAAAACCGGCTCCCCTTCTAAATTTACTTTTTTTGAATGGCATATAAATAATTATAATTTATTTAAAAATTTTGCAAATTAGAAGTATAGCATAGGATCTAAATATGATTTAGTATCTGCAATTGGAATACTCACATTTTTACAGTTTCTGCTGGAGGAATATCTTTGTATCTCTACACCCTGACTTGCAAGCAATGTCAAGTGTAGGTGTGGTCCAGTGGAATAACCGGTCTGACCACTATATCCTATGATATCTCCAGTCGAAACCCTCTCTCCAGCACTTACTTTTATTAGGTCGAGGTGAGCGTATAAACTTGTGAGGCCGTTCGGGTGCTTTATTAGGACCCATTTACCATACGAGTAACACCCTATTTGTTCATCAGTATTTCCGGTACCTTCTACAATACCATCCAAGACTGACATAACTCTTGTACCTCTACTTGCTCTAAAATCGACTCCATTGTGCGTTCCTGATACGTAGAGTCTCTTGGAGTCAACTGTTTTCCCAAAAGGTTGGGTAATAAATATATTGTCTAATGGCCATGACAAAATACCTTTTCTTGGCGAAGGATAGCTTCCGGGGTCAACCGCTCTTTTGAGCGCAGATTCAAATTCAAAAAGTTCTTTCTCAAACCTTTCTTTTTCTGCTTGTTTGCTCGCAAGCAAGTTTCGGTACTCTGATTCTTTGTTTTGTGTAGCTTTGAGTAAATCTGCTTGTTCTTTTCGGCTTATTTCAAGTATTTTATTTTGGTCACTCAATTGACTCTTCAGTGCAATTAATTTGCTCTTTTCTTTTTCTGTATCAGTTTTTTTGGTTCCCAGTTCCTCTTTATAATAAGAAAGCTCTTTGGATTGTTCTCTAACTTTTTGTTGAAATTGACTTACTGATTCGTATTCATTCAAAAATTCAGAAATGCTTTTATTAGTCAAAAGGGTTTCGATCATAGAAACATCGTCTCGCTGGCGCATACTGTTTAGGGCTTTTGCTATGGCATCTGAATTAGCGCTTATCTTTACTTCAGTGTCACCAATTTGAAGACCCAAACTACTTATGGTTTCGTTTGTTTTTTGGATATTAGTTTCGGTCTTTTTTATCTGATTTCTTCTTCTTCTAGTTGCCTTATTTTGTCACCATGAGGGAGTCTATGTTTGTCTTAATTACGTCTATGGATTGCGAATAAGAAGTGTTGGTAAATGACAAAAATATACCAATAATAGGAATTAGAAGAATAGTAAAAAAAATATTTTTTTGATCTTTCCTATAATTTTTTAATTTTTTGAATAAATTTAATAGCATTTATTTTTTAGGGAATAAATTATGACAATAAACTGATAGCTTTTGATAATCGATTTATAGATTCTTCAATTTCTAAAATATTAACCAAGGTAAATGGGTCTGGTGATTTTTCTCTTCCCGATAGGGAATAGCGAAGTGGCCACAATACATCTCCCTTCCCCTCTTTTTCTGCGTAAGATTTTATTTCTTCAGTAATTAATTCTTTCTCTTTTGAATTTTCTATTAATTGTTTAAGGAATATTAAGTGTTTAAGTGTGGTTGGATTATCCGTATATTTCCATTTTATAAGGTTGGGGTCTATCTCTGGTTCTTCAAAAAGGTAATCATACTCCCCTTCTTCTATACTCATTTTAATATCACTCCAAACATTTATTCTCTCCATCAATATAATCAAAAAGTTTGTTACAAAAACGGAATCATCCATTTTTTTGTGATTTGCAAGTTCAGTTTTATTTATTTGATTTTTAAGTTCTTCTATTTGGAGGTTGTGTGGAGTCTGCAATAAATATTGTCTGTTGACCCAGTTTAATTTTTCTAAATCAAAAATGGCGCCCTTTTTTTGGACCTTTTTTATATCAAAAAAATTAATTAATTCGTCTAGACTAAAAAGTTCCTGATTAACCCCTGGATTCCAACCAACAAGAGCTAGGTAGTTAACGACAGCTTCTTTTATATAGCCTTTTTCTCTATAATATTTAACCGAAACGGTCTCGCCGTGCTTTCTTTTTGAAAGCTTTGTTTTGTCGGGTGCTAGCATTAAAGGCAAGTGAGCATAGGTTGGTCTATTCGCTCCGATGGCTTCTTGGATAAGAATTTGTCTTGGGGTATTTGATATACCATCGTCCCCTCTTATTATATGATTTACTCCCATAAGGAAATCATCAATAACAACTGCTAGGTGGTAAACTGGCTCTTCAAGGCTTTTTGCTATTACAAAATCTCCAAGTTCAGTTGTGTCGAATTTTATATCACCCCTAATTAAATCACTAAATATAATCTCTTTGTTTGGATTTCTAAATCTTATTACCTCGTCCCTCTGGCCTTCTTCAGTTTTCTCCTCTTTTGAGATATAGGCTTTGCCTTTTGCTATCATTTCTTCTATATATTTTTTGTAGATATGACCCCTCTCTGATTGTCTTATTTGTGTCGAAAAATCAGGTTCTATTCCGAGCCATTTTAAATTTTCTATTATGTCGTCCTCGTACTCCTTTTTTGATCTTTCTTTGTCAGTATCTTCAAGTCTAAAAACGATTTTACCACTGTTTTTCTTGGCAAAAAGATAATTAAAAAGAAAGGTACGAGCATTACCTATATGCAAAAAACCGGTAGGTGAAGGTGGAAATCTAACTATAATATCATTATTTAGAGCCATTTATTCATTATAGCACAAAAGAGACGAGTTACGAAACACGAGTTACGAGTAAGGATTAAATTTTAAATTAAATCCATTGAAAATTTATTTAAAATTCTAAATTAAAAATTAAAAATTAAAAAAATTTTGAGATTTGAATTTTTTTATGTTTTTATTGTTTAGAGTTTCGGCACCCCTTATACCTTATACCTAAAACCTCTAAGCTTTTTTCTTACTCTTCCAATCCTTCGTGAGACAGAGCAATTTTTAGTATTTCTTTTGCTATCTCATCTGATGCACCGACTTTAAAAAAGTTTTCTGCTCCAAGGGTCATTTTGTTTTTTAGTTCTTCGTTCTCCAAAATTCTTCTTATTTCAGAAAGAATTATATTTACTTTTAAATTTTCTTCTTGGATAACAGAGCAGGCGCCACTCCTTGCATATGCAAAAGCATTTTTTACTTGGTGGTTTTCGTTTGATTCTGTAATCGGGATAATGATCGATGGTTTGTGCCATGATGCAATTTCAAATATAGTAGAGCCACCTCTACTTATCACAAGACTACAGGCACCAGAGGCCATCCTCATTTCAAGATTATTCATATATCCAAACGCTTTATATCTTTTTCTGTTTGGGTTATCGAGCAAAATGGCATCAGCAGATTCTTTGATTACATCTATATTACCCGCACCTGTTTGGTGAATAATTTGATACTCCTTTATGAGCAAAGGAAGTGAGTCAAGAATAATATTATTGATTATGTTTGCTCCTTGTGAACCTCCGATAATAAATATTACAGGGATGCTTTCATCAAAATTAAAAAATTCAAAGGCGCCGTTTGTAATTGGAGTTAATTTTTCTTCTATTATTGGTTGTCCGGTATAAGCGATTGCATCTTTTCTTTTAAAATATTCAGAAGCTTCTCGGTAAGAAAGAGCAATTCTTGTTGCGAATTTTCCTGCCCACTTATTGGCTCTACCTGGAGCTGAGTCAGATTCATGTACAAAAACTGGGATTCTTAAAATTCTTGCCGCAAGGACAACGGGGAAACTACCATAACCCCCTTTGCTAAAAACAACGTCTGGATAAATTCCAAAAATATCAAATAGTGCTTTTAGAGTGCCCCAAGCGGTTTTAAATAAATCAAAAAAATTTTTTATCGAGAAGTATCTCCTTAATTTTCCGGCTGTAACTTTTTTATAAATAATTCCATGATCAAAAAGAAGTCCGGGGTTATATGGGGTTGGACCAAAAAAATACATCTCTGGTGATAGAAATTTCTTTTCTTTAGATATTTTTTTTATGGATTCTGCAATGGCTATTATTGGATAAAAGTGTCCCCCACTTCCTCCACCCGTAAATACAATTTTCATATTATTTTAAATTTTCAATTTATAATTTAGAATTTTCATTAAATTTACAATGTTTCAATTTTCAATTAATTACCCAAATTTTAACATAATTAATAACATTCCTGTAAAACTTCTTTCGCTATATTTTTTCATTGTTTCTTGATGTGCTAGCAATTTTCTGAAATATAAACACGAGTTCCTGACATTCTTTTGATATTTTTTCTAATTCATCTTTAATGTTCTCTGTAACACTCAGAGAAAGCATACGGAGCCAATGTTTGGTTTCTTGAGATTCTTTTTTACAAATAAAAATCTTATTTACAAAATCCCTTTTTGAACTTGCACCATTTGCTTCCATATAATTTGCCCCGATGCTCGTACCAGAGCGGATGAGCTGGTTTATTATTGGAGCAGTTATATTATCTTGTTTTATACTTCTACAAAGTTTTATAATTGATTCTCCAAAAACAGCTGTTCTTTCTTCCAAGTCGTATTTTTTCTCCGTTTGAGTCATTTTTAAATTAAAAATTTATTGAAAATTTTAAATTGAAAATTGGAAATTCTGCTATCCTCTTGTGCCTCCAGACCTAGACACATTCATTATAACACCTACTTCAATAAGGGTTATAAACAAAGCGGTCCCACCGTGACTTATAAAAGGCAGAGGTATACCCGTTAGTGGCAAAACACCTATCATACCTCCGATATTCAAAAAAGCCTGCGACACTATCATTACAATAATTCCGAGCGTTAAATATTTCCCAAAATCATCAGGTGCTCTGTTTGCAATCTTTATTCCCTCAAGTGCAAACATTACGAATACGAACATAAGTGTGACTGCTCCCACAAAACCAAATTCCTCAGCTGCTACAGCAAAAACTGAATCACCAATTGGCTCTGGTAAATATTCAAATTTTTGAATACTTTGACCAAATCCCCTACCCCACATCTGTCCAGAGCCAACAGCAATAAGAGATTGTCTCAATTGATATCCAGTAGTTTGAACATTGGCGCTTGGATCAATCATTGTTTGTATTCTCTGCATAATATAAGGTCTCGTGAATGCCAAAATTGTAATAATTGCAATACCAATTAAAACAATAGACGCTATATGTTTCCATCTAGCCCCAGCCGATATATATATTGCAAGGGACGCAAAAATAATCACAGCAAATGTGTCCGTATCGGGTTGAGCAAGCAGAATCCCACCAACAATTCCCATAAATAAAAGGAAAGGAAAAAGTCCCCATTTTATTGTTTCTACTTTTGTTTTTATGCTACTAAGCCAAGCAGAAAAATATGCAATAAATCCAATCTTTAAAAATTCAGATGGTTGGAAAGATATAAATTTCAAATTTATCCAGCGTCTTGCTCCGCCGTGTGTGAGACTTAGGGCGTCAATAAATACCAGTAAGGTTAAAACAATTGAGCCAATAAAAATATAAAATGCATATTTTTTCCAAATTTTGTAATCAATGCGAGCAAAGATTATACAAGCAATTGAGCCCAAAAAAAGTCCAAAAAATATTTGATTAAAGGCGACGTTTGCAAATTTTATTTCGTTTCTTGCAAGTACTCCAAGTGATGCTGAACTAAAAATAAAAAAACCAAAAACAACAAGTACAATTGTCCAAAACAAAAAAGGCCTACTTATTTTTCCAGTTTTTTTCATTTTATTATTCTACCACAACACACCAATTACTAATGCATACTAATCTTACTAATATTTATTCGTTATGATTCGTGTAAATTCGTGTGATTGGTGGGTTACTTTTGTTTTTTATTTTAATTTTCAATCTTTCAATTTTTAATTTCAAATATATCGTTACTCGTATCTCGTACTTCGTAACTCGTTTCCATAATCGTTTATTTGTGTCGCGTTATCCAATAAGTGCTAGCGATATGCCGAGTATTGCACAAATGGTCGAGAACACCCAGTATCTCATTGTAACTTTATATGCTGGCCAGCCAATTGCCTCAAAATGGTGATGAAGTGGTGCCACCAAAAAAACTTTTTTGCCTCTTATTTTTTTTGATAAGACTTGAATTATGTTTGATAGAACTGTTATGACAAGTGGGAGAGCAATAATTGGTAGGACCAAAAATCCATAACCCTTACCAAGCGAGTCTGTCATAAAAGCTACTACTGTAAGAGTGATTGTAAGTCCCATTGAGCCAGTTTCTGACATATAAAATCTGGCCGGAGGTATGTTGAACCAAAGAAAAGCCAAAATTCCACCAGAGACTGTAGCCGAAAAAGCTGCGAGGTCTATTTGTTGTTGATAAAATGCGATTCCAGCATAGGCAGCAAACATTGTGGCAAAGACTCCACCAGCGAGACCGTCTATCCCATCTATTACTCCTCCTGCGTAAATAAATAGTGCTGTAAGCAAAAATAAAATTATAAAGAGTGGTCCCAAATAAAAACCTTCTTCTTTAAATGGAAGCCCAATACTGTCTATATCAAGTTTGAAGTAAAACCAAAACGCAACCGAAAGAGTAACCAAGCTTACGGCAACTAATCTTTTTTTGAGCGAAAGTCCTCCTTTTTCAAGTCCCCTGACTTCCAAATAGTCATCTACTAGTCCTACAATTGAACCAAAAAGAAGTGTCGCAAGAGGAATCCACGTTTGGTTTCTTGATAGGAAATCAAGCTTGGTAGTTATCTCTGTTGGGAAAACGTTAGAAATAATCCAGACCAGAGCGATTACAATAAAAGCGCTTGCCCAAATGACAATGCCCCCCATTCTTGGAGTGTTTACTTCTTTTTCTTTGTGAAGTTCATTAAATATTTTTGCTTCGTTGCCATCTAGTGCGGTTTTGCCAGACTTCTTTTTCCAGCATTTATGTTTGTATAAAAAGTTTGTGAGAAATGGTGTAATCAAAACACCGAGCGCAAACGCCCCTACTGCCGGCAAAAATACTTTTACGATGTCGATCATAATAATTTAAAATTTAAATATCAAAGTGTAAAATCACTACCCACCAATCCACTAATGCACGCTAATTTCGCTAATAAATTTTCAATTTCCAATTTAGAATTTTCAATAAATTTTCAATGATTTAATTTTTAATTCTAACTCATTAATTACTAATGTTTACCAATCTTATTATTTAAAACACAAATTCCATGTTAAATTATCTATTTTTGAACATTTGTATTTTGAATTTATAATTTGTTTCGTATTTAGAATTTTATCTTATCTCGTACTTCGTATCTCGTTTTTTGAACCCGTATCTCTCATAATACCCTAAATTTCAGAGATAAACTATATAAATTTATTAATTTTTTACTATTGACAGAATGGTAGTTTTGTGTATAATAGTATTTAGATATGACACCCAAAGACAAATCTATCCTTCTCGTTTCTCTGATGATGGTTGTTGCCTGTTTGGCTGCTAGCTATTTCATCCACTGGGGGGTCGGTGCTGCTATTTTCATCGTATTCCTCGTTTCGATTTCCGGAGGGACTCCGAATGACATCTCGCTCGAGGAAGTGGTGAGACAAGCAGAACAGAAAAGAAAGGGGTAGAACATGGCCGGATTCGGATCGCGTGGTGGCTTGCGATTTGTGGGGGTTATCCGTAAGGATCGGCCCCAACAAAAACCTGTTTCGCAAACGCGGACAGAGCAACCCAACAACAAGGACAATGAAAAAGAACCGACCCAAACTAAGCCACGGTCGTAAATCAAGAGGCTTAATTCACCAGAAAGGAGGTGAGAAACAGACTGCTCTTCGGAGCGGTCTTTTGTCTACAAAATTTTGATAAGACCGGCATCAGCGTCAATTTCTATTATATCACCGGTTTTGAGTGCTTTTGTTGCTATTTTTGTTCCTATAACACAAGGTTTACCAATTTCTCTAGCCACGATAGCAGCATGACAAGTTACACCTCCTTCGTCAGTTACAAAGGCTATGGCTTTATTCATGGCCGGTAGATAGTCGGGAGTAGTCATTGTAGCAACCAAAACTTCACCATCTAGTAATTCTGGAATCTCTGATTTTTTATGCAGAATCCTAACAGGACCCGTGACTTTACCGCCCATAGCGGTTTGCCCTTTTATTTCTTTTAGATTTTCTGGAATAGCATCTTCTTTAATTTCAATATTATTATCCTTCAAAAATTCAGCTATGCTTATGTTAGTGTGAATCTTAAAATCGTAATAAATGTAATGTTTCTCTCTTTCTTTCAAAACTTCTTCATTTGGGATCTCATTTCTCTTCAATTCATCAATTGATATATATTTGACCAAATCGCCAAGATTAGGGTAAAGATCTTTAAGTGTGTCCTGTAAAACATGGTCGGTGAATTCAAGGAAGTCTAAGGTGCGATTTCGTAAAGCCATGCCCAAATCCTGGTCTTTTTGAGATACATCTTTTATGTCTGGCAGGAAATATGAGACGGAAACACCAACCCAAGTCCAAGCGGCTAGTGAAAACAAATCGACGACTTCTTCTCTGGAAGAAAGCTTCTTTTGGTGCCAAATTTTTTCAAGCCTATCTACATTCTTGCCAAGTAATTCCATCTGCTCAGGCACAAAAGATAAATCTTTATTAGCTTTGTTAGCGATAATATTGGACCATATATCCTGTGTGTCCTCTTGGTAATAAACTTTACCTACACCTCCATAGACGTCAAAAATTGAAAGTGGTGGCACATCTCCGAAAACTTCTTTAAGAAGGTGCAACTGATGCTCCTCCCAAATTTCAAGGGCGATTAAACAAACTTCTCTTGTATAAACTTGTTTATATGTTTGCATGATTTTAAATTATTGTAATTTATTGATAATTTTAATTAGCCCATTTTCAGAATCCACATCCAATGTATCATTTGTTCTTACTGATTCAACGATACCCTTAACTCCTACTATCGTCGGTATTTTAAGTTCACGTCCCATAATTGCTATATGAGTTGTAAGCCCACCTTCCTCCGTTATGGCTGCTGCAATTTTTTTTAATTTAATCCATCTGATATCGTCCATTTCAATAACGCGGGCGACCACTACAGATTCTTCAGGGATATTTTTAAAATCTTCTTTTTTATTTATTAAAAAAACGTTTGCTTTAACATGGCCGGGATATACAGGCCTTCCTTTAAATTCTGTTCCAAATACTTTTTCTTTAACTGGTTCGTCCATAAAAGTACAAATTTCTTCTGCATCTGTACCATCAATAACTTGGTAAGGAGGTGTCAAATTGGTATCAAAAACAAGCACAGAGTATTCTTTCCTGTTTTTGATTGTGGTATCGGGGACAACAGCAGAAGTATTGAAATAATCTAACACTTCTTTATCGGACCAGTATCTAAAATCTATATTTAAGAGTTCTTTTGCTTTATTTAAAAATATTCCCAAGAAATCTTCTAGTTTTATTTCGGTATCATGCACTTCACTTCTCCATTTAACCAAAATATCCTTGTATTGATTCACTAAATCTACTTCTCCTGCCCCATTTAATACTTGCTCTAACGAGAATGGAAATACTTGCAATGGGAAAAATGATATGAAAGCTTCTCTAAATAAGAAGTAAAAACTCTTTAAGTCTTTTTTTGTTAAATAATCTGATATTTTGGATAATTTAGAAATATTATGATTTGCACTATCCGTTGCCGCCGCTGCTAATTTAAAGATATTATCAACTCTTTCTGGATTGTGTTTAAAAGTTTTTACAAAAAATTCTGTAGATTTATTGAGGGCAGATACTTTTCTGTATGACCTAAAGACTAAATATTTTCCACAATTAATAATATCGGTTCCTAGTGCCGCCTCTATCCCAATTATTCCGGTTTTGGGAAAAGTTTCTTTATAACTTTGAGTGACCAATGAACCAAACAGAATTGGGATTTCTCTACTTGCCAGATACTGCCAATTTTCTTTTTTGATATCCTCAATTTTCATAGTCATTCATCATTATTAACATCCCGATCGTAGAATGTTATTTCCTCCAATTTTTTTAGGTCTATGGAGAATTTACGCCCTCTAAAAGTAAGTTCGGCCATAATATTATCATTTTCATCACTTTTTACATCAATCTGGAATCCTTCCAAAAAATTTATTACTCCACCAAGTTTTTCAAGAAAAGTTTTTCCAGCTGGGTTTATGGGGTTTTCTTCAATTTCATCACCTATAATTTGTTGAAGGAATGGTTCCATTGTTCCAGAATGTGATACGTGTATAAAATCAACAGATGAATTGCTTTTTAGGCGAGCAACCATGCGCGTATACTTCTCAATTAAGCGAGCTATTCTCGTAGCCGCTTCTTTCGGCGAGATAGTATCTTGATCAGGCCTTTTATCGCCATAAGATAAATACCAGTCTAAAGCAGCATTCTCATCGCCTTTATGGCTTTCTGTTAGTTCTCTGTATTTTTTTATTGATTCTTCCGACCAAGATATTTCACCTGGGTCGTTAAGTAGCAGTTCATTACGTGGTCTGGATTTATATTTCTTCTCTGATTCTACTTCCTGGATAATATTTTCTAATGTATCTTTTGACCTTTTTATATGACTATGAAATCCTTTTACACCACCCTCTGAAGACGGAAATTCTCTCCCATACTTTTTAGCATCTTCAATTCCTTTTTCACTCAAATCCCCATAAAATGAGCTTTTTTCTCCGTGTCTAAGAAATTGGGTTTTAATATGAACATTTTTACCGTTTTCTCTACTCTCTTGATTTTCCTGATTTAACCCTTCCATAATTAATTTTTAGCTAATATCTTAACTACTCCATTATCCGCATCCACTTCCACTTCCATATCATCTTTTAGGAGTTGAGTTGCAAATTTTGTACCAATCACACAAGGAATATTTAACTCGCGGGAAATGATTGCCGCATGACAAAGCAAACCTCCAATATCAGTAATAATTGCAGAAGCTTTTTGCATTAACGGAACGTAATCTGGCGTAGTCATTGTAGTAACCAATACGGCTCCAGGTTCCATTTTGTGAAAATCATCCAGAGAAAGAATAATTTTTACTTTTCCTTTCCCTGATCCTTTATTACCAATCTGTCCCTTGATAGTTCCATCTTCTGAAGCCTCGGCTTTTGGCACCATTACAGAAACAAGCTGTTTTATTACTTCAGGGTCATCAAACACAACTGGCTCTTCGTTGTTAAGCATTGAATAGATAGCCCAGTTATCATTTGCTCGTCTTTTTACAATTTCTTTAACATCTTTTCCATTAACTCCATCAATAATTTCGTTGAGATTGAGATCAAGAAGTTCTCGGTAAGTAATACCAATTTTATTTGCTGCTAATCCTAAAAGTTTTTGTGCGTATCGTGAGTATATAGAGAAATATTCAACACCAGTTTGACGGAGATATGCGGTGGTTGAAGCACATTGAATTAGAAATTCAAAATCTTCGTCCGCTACAGAGTTTGTGATATGAGTTTGTTGAGATGGAATGTGGGTTATCTGATCAATAACTTGCTCAATATTTGGGTCCTCACCTACAAGGTTCATAATATTAGTCCATCCATATTTAAATGAATGCTCTTGAATCAATTTGGACACCTGCTCATCTTTCTGAATTTCATTAATAGCTTTGGTGGAATCTTCAAGAAGTAGATTCCAATGACCCTTATCTTCCAAAACTTTTTTTATTAAGCGTAAATTATCTTGGGCTTCAATAAGAGGAGTTTTAAATGGTGGAATAAGAGCAGAAATATCTTCTCTATTAATTCCAGCTTTGTCTGCAGCAGGAATAAGAAATTCATCAAAAACTTCAGAAAGAATATACCCGAAACACCATGGAAACATTATTTGCTGACCCGACTCAGCCATTTCTCTAACATTTATTTCATTCGGCTCTGCCTCGCTTATTTTTTCTGAAACAGCAAGAGAAGTGTCATAAATTTCATTTGTTAGTTTCCTAAGGAGAGCCAATTTTTCCTTATCCTTACTCTCAATAATATTTTTTGCGTACTCGCGGATTGTTTCTATAACAGATTTTTTTGTGAAGAAATATCCTCCGTTTATTACAAAAATACCGCTATCATTTAGATCGAGACCAATTCTTTTAGCATATTCAGGAACAAGCCATTTAGACCAGTACCAATCAGAGAAAAGGTTGCATTTCCATAGACCAAAAAAATGATAGTCTTCAGTATTTATTAAAGTTTTTAATTCTTTTTTCGGAGCAAGTGTAGTGATGGGTCTACTTTGGACAATATAAAATTTGCCACCCTCTAAAGCCCATTCTATGTCACAAGGGAAACCATAATGTTTTTCTATTTGTATAATAATTTTTGAGAGCTCTGTAATTTCTTTTCCCGAGAGCTTTTGTTGTTCTCTTTTTTCTTTTTCTACCATCACCCAATTGTTGCTCGCTCCTTCTTTTACTAAAGCTTTCTTCTGCTCCGCAATATTTTGGTCAATGATTTGCAACGGCCCCTTTTCTACCACATAAGAGTCAGGAGTAATTGAGCCAGAGACAATCGCTTCGCCCAAGCCATACCCCGCTTCAATTATGAGTTGATTGTAGTCTTCGGTAATAGGGTGAACTGAGAAGGCAATACCCGAAACTTCAGATTGAATCATTTTTTGGACAACAACAGCGACAGAGATTTCTGTCCCGCTCAAATCTTTTTCAAATCGGTAAAAAATAGCGCGAGGAGTGAATAGTGAACCCCAACATTTGCGAACATGGTCCAACAGTGAATTTTTGTCAGTATTAAGAAAACTTTCAAGCTGACCTGCCCAAGCGTGTTCAGCACCATCTTCGGCTGTGGCCGATGATCTCACCGCCACAAATTCGGCACCGAGCTTTTCAAAGTCGCTCATTATTTCTTTTGCTATATCGTCCGGCACTTCTCTGCTTTCAATGAGTCCCCTTATTTTTTCAGAAGCAGAATCTACAGTGTGAATTGCTTTGTGGTCCACAGTTTTTAAAATCGCATCAATTTCTTGAACAAGATCAGTTTCTTTGAGGAAATGGTCAAATGTAGTTGATAAGACAACAAAGCCCTCGGGCACCGGTATGCCGGACTGAGTCATCTCCCCCAATGATGCTCCCTTGCCCCCAGCAATATTAGCATCGTTCTTATTTAATTCTTTAAAATGTTTTGTATAAATCATGATACGAAGTTTAAATACAATTATTCTAATTATCCTAATTATTTTAAATAAATTCCAAATTCCAATTGTAAATTAGCGGCAAAAATACTTTTACGATGTCGATCATGATATACGAAGTAACGAAGTACGAGTTATGAATAACTAATTACTAATCAATTTTTAATTTTGTAATTTTTAATTTTTAAATATTGTTTAAATTTTCAATTATTCAATCTTTAAATTTCCGGTTTTTATTCGTATGATTAGTGTGCATTCGCGGATTAGTGGGTAACTTTATGAACTTTCCAACTTTATAAACTTTCAAACCATCATCCTCATATCTCTTATATCTTATCTCTTATATCTATTCTTCCCAAAGGTATTGTAGCGTTGCATCTACCAACTTCTTTGTATCTACAAACCTGCCTTCTCGGCTGGAACCAAGGATAGAGACTATAATAGGCCTTCCGAGGCCGGCATCAAACGCTATTACCAAATTACCCCCTGCGAGGTCAGTAAAGCCCGTTTTTGAGGCAATAAGACCCGGTATTTCGTCAATTGAGCCGTTGGTGTTGATTGCATTATACGCTTGTGCTCCACTTTGGAAATTCAAGTTTTTGTATCTCGTTGCTTCCATTATATCTCCGTGATTTGTTAGGGCGTATTCAAACAGAATTGCACTATCTCGTGCTGTTCCATAAGCTCCTCCCCTGTCCAAACTTTCATCAAGTCCGTGTTCATTTATATACTTGCTATTTGTTAGCCCAATATCCAAAGCTATTTCATTCATTTTTTTTATAAACTCTGCTTGGGGGTCGAGTTCGTTTCTTTTTATTGCTTGGGCGACAGAAGCAAGTGCGTATGCGCCGTCATTTGAAGATGTCATTAGCATAAAATCTCGCAAATCTTTTGCATCCCAAATATCACCCACAAGAAGACCTGAGTCTCCTTCTGGTTTTAAATATTCATCTATAATAATTATTTTTGCATTTTCTGGTAAGTAAATATCCGCAGTGATTGCTGTCATTACTTTTGTCAGTGAAGCAAGAGGTAGCGGTAGATCGCTATTTTTGGAAAATAATTCTCTTTGATTTATAACATCCCACACAAAAGCACTCTTGGCTTCTAAGCTTATTTCATCAAAAGGGTTTATTTTTTCGGCAGTGACAACCTGTTCATTTCGATAGAGCGCCCTCTCACCAATTAGCAGTAAGTAGAAAAAAATTATAGACAGAACAGAGAGAAAAACAAGTACGTGAAAAAAGTATTTGGTTCTGTTTTCTATATTAAAAAATTCTTTTAGTTTGTTCATAAATTTATTCTTCTTGTGCTGTTTCTGCTTCTTGTATTACCTCACTTGCCTTACTATTTAAAATAGCAAATTCAGGCAATTCCTCAATGTTTCTTATACCCAAGTGCGAAAGTAGGTTTATACTTGCTTTGTATTTTGGTACTCGTTGGTTTTCGGTATTTTCGGCCTTTTCTACCAAACCTCTTATTGTTAGGTTTCGGAGGATAAAAGTAGAATTAACTCCTCTTATGTGGTCAACTTCTCTTCTTGATATTGGTCCTTTGTATAGGACGATTGCTAGAGTCTCAAGTCCAGCTTTGCCTATGTCTTTACTCATCTCGTCTAGGGATATTTTATCTATTAGTTCTTTGTGTGCTAGGGAGACCACGAGAGAGACTTCATCGTCTGTTTGCACAACACATATTCCTCTTCCTTCGAGTGAAGAGGATAAGTTTTTTATAGAATCTTTTATCGCGCTTTCTGATTCACCCAAAATCTCTGATAATTTTTTTATCTTTAATGGCTCGTTCTTATAAAAAAGTATTGCTTCAATTTTTGACTCGAGATTCATGGTTTTTAAAATTTTTAATTTTCAATTTAGAATTTTCAATAAATTTTCAATGATTTAATTTTAAACTTTTAGTCACTAATTACTCATAAGTTTTGAATTTATAATTTCGGATTTAGAATTTGTTTAGAATTTCGGATTTAGGATTTCGTATTTAATTGCGGGTTACTTTATAACTTGCGCCTTTATGAACTTTCTAACTATATGTCGGTACCCCTGCCCTATCATTCTCCATCTCTATATCATCAAACTCGCTTTCTTGGTTTACTCTTATAATACCTTGTTTTACTAGTTCTAGCATAGCAAGGAAACTAACAATTACATTTATCCTTTCTTCTTTTGGGATTTCATAAAGTCCACCTTTGCCTACTTTTGAGAAATCATTCTCTCCTGTCGTAGCTTTAGCGAAGTTCTTAAAACTAGTTTTCATGCTTGTTTGAATTCGCTCGGATAATTTATCTATCATATCTTCCAAACTCACTATTTTTTTGACTGTGATTTCTGCGAGCTTTGTCTCTTTGACTGGAATATTGTTCAATGCATTTTGCAAGGCTTCTTTTAGTGTAATCAAATTTATCTCCTTTGTTGGAGCAAATACAACATTTATTTTCTTTCTTTCTTGGGGGAAATATAGAAAATTACCAAACATTTTGCTTATCTCCAAAGAAAGTTCCTTAAACTTTTTGTATTCAAGGAGTCTTTTTTCTAGGTCGTCTATGTTCTCTTCTTCTTCCTCGGATAAATCAAGTGTTGGCAAAAGTGATTTTGATTTTATGAGTAAAAGTGTTGAGGCAACCAAAATAAAATCGCTTAGATTGGATATATAATTCCCATCTTTCTCTTCTAAAGAATTAGTAAATTCTATAAAATCGTCTGCCACTTTTGATAGCGACACTGTGCTTATGTGCAGTTTCCTTTTTTCGATTAGTTCCAAAAGAACCTCTAAGGGTCCTTCAAAATCTTCTGTCTTTACCTTAAAATCTTCAAACATTAAGGATATTTTAGCATAAAAATTAGTTAAAAAGTTTGAAAGTCAATAACACGACACCAATACGCGAATTAGCGCGAATGACACGAATGAGGAGGTTGGGAAGTTAGAAGGTTTATAAAGTAACCTACAATTAAATACTAAATTCTAAGCTCTAAATCCGAAACAAATCCAAAATTAAAAATCTGAGGGTCAAAAACTACAATTATTTGTTTTAATTCTAAAATTTCTTTCTTATTTCTTTAGAATAATTAGAAATTAGGTAAATTAGGATAATTCTACTTCCCTTTCTTCACCTCTATCCCCAACTCCTTCAACTGTTTCTCGCTTAAATCGCTCGGCGCTTTCATCACTGCCGTCTGTCCTCCTCTTGTCATTGGAAATGTTTGAACTTCACGAAGAAAAGATTCTCCTGTCAGGTTCATTATATTTCTCTCAACTCCAAGAGCAATTCCGCCATGTGGAGGTGTTCCGTATTTGAATGCGTCTAACATATGCCCTACACTGTGTTCTATTTGCTCATCGGTATATTCCATAACTTTGTACGTTGCGCGAAGAATTTCGGGCTTATGTGCTCTTACAGACCCACCTCCTGACTCGTATCCGTTGCAAACAAGGTCGTATTGGGTTGTAAGTATTTTCTCAATGTTTTTGCCTTCCAAGAGCCACTCAACGTGTTCAGGGATTGGCATTGAAAATGGGTTATGTGTAAATGTCCATTTACCATCGTCTGTCTTTTCAAAAAATGGAAAGTTTACTACCCAAGCATAAGCCAAAATTCCTTTCTCTTTTTCCTCTTCAGTTCTCAAATCAAATTTATCAGCACCGTATTTTTCCATAGCATCTTTATAACTTATTCTTGGAAATGGTTTTTGTTTGATTGTATATCCAAGACTTTCTACAACTTCTGTAATCATCTCTTCTACAGTGTTCATTACATCCTCCATATTTACAAAAGACATTTCAATGTCGACTTGAGTGTGTTCAAATCCACGGTCCGCTCTCAAGTCCTCGTCTCTGATTGCTCTCGCTATTTGAAAATATTTTTCAAATCCAGCTGTCATTAGGAGTTGCTTGTATTGTTGTGGTGATTGCGGAAGTGCATAAAATTTTCCAGGGTTTAATCTGCTTGGCACCACAAAGTCTCTACTACCTTCTGGTGTGGATTCGGTAAGAAGTGGCGTCTCAATTTCGGTAAACATTTTTTTGAACAAATGCTCCCTTACTCTTTTTACAAATTCACTTCTAAGGCGAATATTTTTTTGCATCCTCTCGCTTCTAAGATCTAGATATCTGTATTTGAGTCTTGTATTTTCATCTATATTTCCTGTATCTACTGTTATATCAAAAGGTAGTGTTTCGGCTTTGTTTAGAATTTCTATTTCTTTTACTTCAAGTTCTATATCTCCGTTTAAAACTTTTTCATTTACCATTTTTGTAGGTCTTTTGTTGACTATTCCATTTATTGAAACTACCCATTCAGGCCTTATTGTCTTTGCAAGGTCTGTTAATTCTTGATTGCCGGTAAGAACAACTCCTTGTACCTTGCCTGTCATGTCTCTAAAATCAAAAAATACCATTTTGCCTTGGTCTCTTACAACATCCACCCATCCTTTGATAACAACTTCTTTGCCTATTTCTTTGTTTAGGTCTTTTATATATATTCTCTCCATAATTTTTGGTTAATGTTAATTTTGGAATAATTTAAATTAAATACGCCCTTACAAAATTTCAAACAAGTTGAAATTTTGTAAGGGCGTCTCTAAACGCGGTGCCACCTTACTTGATTCACTTATACTAGAGCGGATCACCCGACACCAATTTATTGGTGTTTAGGGTCAATTCTCTGGTACTCGCAAATTACTCATTATCGCTATAACGGGCTTACCCGTGAGGTTCTACTTGTTTACCCGAACATTACTAAGTAATGTTTTAGGGCAACTTTCTTCCTCAAGCTCAGCTGTGTTTTCTTGAGCTACTACACTCAAGCCAGCTTCATTGCTTTCTTTTATTATATCACAATACGATAAAAAATACTATTCAGGCAAAAATCCACCTGCTTGGAGTTCCCATAGGTTTTTGTATATACCTTCTTCTTTTTTGGTTAATTCTTCGTGACTTCCTTCTTCTGCGACTTTCCCATCTTTTATAACTATAACTTTGTCCATCTTTCTTATTGTTGAAAGTCGGTGAGCGATTACGATACTTGTTTTGCCATGCATCAATTTTTCAAGCGCATCTTGGATAAGACTTTCAGAATGTGAGTCTAAACTCGAAGTGGCTTCGTCTAGAATAAGGATTGGAGCATTTTTTAAGATGGCTCTTGCGATAGCGACTCGCTGTCTTTCTCCACCAGAAAGTTTTATTCCCCTTTCTCCTACAAAGGTTTCGTATTTTAGCGGTAGCTCTTGTATAAACTCATCGCAGTGTGCCAGTTTTGAAGCTTCCATAACTTCTTCATCAGTTGCATTTTCTCGGCCGTATCTAATATTGTCCATAAGTGTTCTATGGAAGAGTACTGGATCTTGTGGTACCAAACTTATGTTTTGTCTCAGACTATTTTGAGTTGCTTCTTTTATGTTTTGTCCGTCAATCTCTATTGTTCCTGAAGTTAAGTCATACATCCTTAGAAGCAATTTAACTATTGTAGATTTGCCTGCTCCGGATGGTCCGATAAGCGCAACTTTTTCACCATTGTTTATTCTCAAATTAATATCATCCAAAACATTTCTTGTTTGATTGAAAGCAAAATTTACATTTTTAAATTCTATCTCACCTTTTGTTACGTTTAAGTCTTTTGCTGTTGGGATATCTTTTATTTCATATGGCATCTCTAGTATCTCAACCATTTCCTTTGAGTCGGCAAAGCTTTCATATATGTTTCTGATTATTCTTCCAAAATCCCACAACCTATTTGATAATCCCAAAATATAAACTTGGATTAATACAAAAGTACCGACCGTTATCAAATCTCTTTCCCAGAATTTTATTGCGTAATAGAAAATCACAAGCTCGACTATAATCATAAGCCCCGACTGGACCAAATCTTTTATAATCGAAAGATTCCAAGTATGTATTTGCTTGTCAGACTGGTCTAGGGTAATTTTTTTGAAGTCTTCTGACTCTTTCAAAAAACCATTGAAAGAAACGATTGTGTTTTGATTTGAGAGAGCATCGGCCAAAGCTCCGCTTGTTGCGGAGTCTGCTTTTGTGGCGAGCAAATCATATTTTAATTTCCACTTTTGGAAGAAGTAATTAAAAATAAAAATAATTGTTATCCAAGCAAGTATGATGTAGGAAATAAAAGGCTCTTGGAAATAAACCACAATTATTACTCCAGTCGCGTGTATGACTAGTGGTATAACATTGAAAACAAGCATATCGTAGAGTCTTTCAAAAGATCTACTAAAACGGCTCACTTTTTGAACTAATGAACCAGTAAAGTTGTTTGTGTAAAAAGAATAAGAATGTTTAAGCATGTAGTCAAAAGACATCTGCCTTATTCTCGCCATGGTTCTCGACTCTAGTTTATTTAATGCAAGCATTCCAGTTCTGAAAAATACCCAAACTACGCAGTGGAGGAAGAAAATATACAAAATTAATTTTATGAGGCTAGGACTCAAAAGTAGTTTATCTCCGTCTTGTGCCAAGATATCAAAGAATTTTTTGTATATTAAAGGGATAAGTATAGATATGATGTTTGTTACCAAAAAAGCAGATATGGTGAAGTAAACAGACCATTTTTGTGGACTGACTGCTTTCCATAGGTACTTTAAGACTACCAGCATACCTACGTTATTTGATTGTTCAGTTTGCATAAGTTGACATTATATTAAAATTGTACTATCCTGTCAAAGGAAAAGGAGGGTTTAAATGGAGGATGCACACTTCATTTTTGGAAAATTATTCCAGATTATGGTCGGTGTAGCAATTCTTGCACTTGGCCGAGCATTGTTTTTTGGTAAGGATGTGGATGAGGACATCCGTCGTTTGCCAAATGAACCTAAAGAGCACCAATAGCTCCTTTGGCCTCAACAAGTTTTGAGCTCGCGACCGCGCGGGCTCTTTCTGTGCCTGTTTTTAGTGCTTCACTAATATAGTTTTTATTTGATTCAATTTCTTGCCTTTTTTCTCTTAGAGGTCTTATAAAATTTTTCAAATCTTCTATCAAAATTTCTTTTAGTATTTTGTACTTACCTTTATTATCTTCGTAGATATTATTTATCTCCTCTTCATTTCTTATTAGTCGATGTATCGCATAAACATTTGTAGGTACTTCACCACTAGAATCTGTAACAATAGCCATCACTTTTTCTTCAATTTCTTCATCGTTTGCAAAAAGCCCTATTGTATTTCCATAACTCTTACTCATTTTTTTACCATCAATACCGGGGACTGTTTCTACATTTGGAATAATATAATCCTCGGGCATTTTGAAAGTTTCAGAGAAAATTCTATTAAATTTTTCTGCAGTATCTCTTGCAAATTCAATGTGTTGTTTTTGGTCATAGCCCACAGGAACAATGTCCGGCGAGTAGAGCAGAATGTCAGAAGCCATAAGCATTGGATATGTAAATGTGCCAGCGCTCACACTCTCTTCCCCGCCCTTTGCTAGTGCGTCTTTGTAAGCATGAGCTCTTTTCAAATAAGGGACTGTCGTAATTGAATCAAAAATCCAAGCAAGTTCTGTGTGCTCCGAAACATCAGATTGTTTGAATATATTAGATTTCTTTGGGTCCAAACCTATTGCGAGGAAATCAATAATCAAACTATCCGTTAGTTCTCTAAGTTCTTCGCCATTTTGGATAAAATTGAGAGCGTGATAGTTTGCAATCATAAAGAAATTCTCTCCCTCGTTTTGATTTTGTAAATCAACAAACTGGCGCATAGCACCAAAGTAATTTCCCAAATGCGGTTTGCCTGTGGGTTTAACCCCAGATAATATCCTTTTGTTCATACTTTAATTAAACTATTTTTTATCCCAAATTGCAAAAAGGGATAAAGGAAGGAGTCTCTCCCCCGCTTCTTCTTTTAGAGTGAGTTCGCCGTTTATTATTTCCCCACCCAAATCCTTTGTAATATCACCAAGTAAATTTCTTAGGGATATTGAAGAAAGTTCTATTGAATACATATTTAATATTATAAATTGTGGGTCATTGCTTAGGAGTTTTTTGCAGAGATCAAGTAGTTGAGTCAGACTACTCTCAACCTTCCAAACTTCTCCTTTTGGACCTTTACCGTAACTTGGGGGGTCCATAATTATTGCGTCGTATTTAACTCCCCGACTTAGTTCTCTTTTCAAAAATTTCAAGACATCGTCAACGATCCACCTAATGGGAGCGTTTTCAAGTCCTGATAATTTTTGATTTTCTTTTGCCCACTCTACACTCTGTTTTGAAGCGTCAACATGAGTGACCAGAGCTCTCGCGCTTCCCGCAACCAAACTCGCAATACCTGTATAACCGAATAGGTTCAAAATTTTCAATTTTCTATTCGTACCTCGTACCTCGTACCTCGTAACTCGTTCTTTAACCCATTTCCATTGTGGAAACTGCTCGGGGAAGATGCCAATGTGTTTTGATCCTTTTTTGTATTTTATTTTTGCTTTTATGTCCCCTATTCCAAGATTAATTACTGTTTCAAATTCGTTTTTTTGTTTTTCTCTAGCTTCTAGATTCCAGCTCTTAGCTTCACTTTTCCCCCACCAAGCTCTCGGCTCAGGTCTAACAATTCTAAAACCATCTATTTCTTCTATTTTCTCTCTTTCACCACTATCAAGCAGTTTGTAACTCCCTATTTCCCCCGTCCATATTTCTATATTATTTTTCATAAGAATAGAATACCTTTTTTAATTACAAAAATAATCGGACGAGGCGAATGTCGTCGTAAGAATATTTGCTACCAAGTAGATCTTTTACGGGGGCTAGTCTAAATTTGCCATCCTCACTCAAGCCTACTTTTTTGAAAGCACTGTAAATATTTTTAAATTTGGTAGCTCCTATCTCTTTTCTCAAATTATAAATATTGTATCTTGGGTCTTCATCCTTAATTTCTTCTATATGGTCCAATATTGTTCCCGCTTTCAGGCTTCTCATTTTTGCTATTTCTTTTATTCCAAAACCTTGATCTAGAAGTGCTTTGGTCTCGGAAACGGTATCTAACTTTTTCTCTTTTTTTGGTGAGTTTTTGATTTTTTCTTTAAATTCTTTGTGCAACTCCTCTATTTTTGGTTTTCCCATTGTTCTAATATGAAAAGAGTTTTTTTCTGAAAGTTCCCTAAATTTTTTATCGTGGCGCAAAACCTCATCATTTACCTCCAGAGCCCTGTCGTTAATTCCTTTTAGAAATAGGCCATTAAGGGTCCTAATTCGAGATAGTGCCACATAGCCCATCCCTTTTTCAAAAGCTTTTCCCAAATCAATTTCTGCAGAGTCAAGGGACATTCCTTGGCTTTTGTGTATTGTAATTGCCCAAGCGAGACGCAGTGGAAACTGGTCTATTTCTGCTTTTATTTTGCCGTCTTCTTCTAGAACCCAAGATTCTCTTTTTGCATCAATTAGTTTGCCAGAAACTGTTCTCACTTGTATCTCTTCGTAATCACACTTCTCTACTATTCCCACCGTTCCGTTTACATAACCCTCCTCAAAATTATTTTTAACAAACATTACTTTTGCACCCACTTTTAGTTTTAAAATTTCTGGGGCTAGACATCCTTTTTTTAGTGACTCTACAAGATTTCTGTTGCCTTTACTTCTCATTTCATATTCAAAAACTTTTCCACTTATATTCCCTAATTCCAGATTATTTTCTTTGTCTACATCTATGTTGTGGGTATAAAGTCTTGTTGGAGAAAATTCTGATTTGATTCCCAATCTATCCATCAAAGATTTTTTTGTTTTTTCACTCAAGTTTGCTCCTCTTATGGAGTTTAAAATTTCTAGGTATTCTAAGTCGTTTTGCCTGTGCTGTTCGGATAGATAACAAACTTTTGGATTTAGGTTTTTCCAAGAATCTGAATGATAGGCAAAAAAACTTTCTCTCTCCCCACTTCTGCTTACTGGAGGGAGTTGAAAAAAATCACCACAAAAAACTACCTGCATTCCACCAAATGGTTCATTTTTACTTTTTACTTCTCTCACTATTGCATCAATAATGTCGATTCGGTAATGATGCAACATTGATACTTCGTCTATTATCAAAACACTAGCGTCTTTTATTTTTTTTCTTACGTGGCTTTTGTCGGCAATTTCTAGAATGTCGCTTTTGGTCAAACTATCCCGAATACCCATTCCAGACCAAGAGTGGATTGTTATACCCTCCATATGAGTTGCTGCGATTCCCGTTGAAGCTGTAACACCAAAAGAAGCATTTAATTCTTTTAAATGATTTATATATTGCCTTAATACGTAAGTTTTTCCACTTCCCGCCTGTCCGGTCAGGAATACGTTTCTACCAGTTTTCAATATATCCAGCGCCTCTTTTTGAGTCATAGACGGTATTCTACCAAATATAATCTCAAAAATGTAGAAAAACCATTAATTATGTTTAGTTTACCCACCTATTATCACTCTCTGTATTTGGTTCTTTGTGTCTTATTTTTTCTAATCTTCTTATAAGACCATCAACAGTTTCTTCAATTAGTTCCTCTATCACAGGTTCTACCTCGGAATTATTTTCTGGTTTATGATTCTTATCTGAATCCTCAGAATCCATACCTTCTAGAAGAAGGCTTTTTTCTACTACTTCTTTCAACTTATCCAAAGCGGTTCGGGTATCAATTCCTAGGGATTTCTGCTCTTTTAAATAATCTATAATATTTGATTGCATCTTGGTACTTAAAAGGGAAAAAGATTTCATTGTTTCTTCGTCTATATGTTTCAGTAGAGTATTTTCTTCTATTGCTTCTATGGGCACCTCCTCAGGTTCCCCTCTTTGGATATCTAAACCCTCATCTTTTAATTTTTGTTCCCAAAATTTCGGATCTATGTTTTCTTGCATATTTTGTGTGTTAATTCTTAGTTTAATATAAACTTTAATCTTTTTAGTTAATTCTTTGGAAAGTCAATTATGAATTCTGTTCCCTTACCTAGTCCTTCTGATTTTACTTCTATGTCTCCACCTTGGGCTGTTATCATTTTCTTTGCTATATATAATCCAAGACCAGTACCAATTACATTTACTTTACTTGCATCTTTTGTTCTTGAGAATTTTGTGAAGAGTTTGTTGATTTCACTTGAATCTATACCAACACCACTGTCTTTTATAGAAATTTTATACATATCTTTTTCCTCAAATAAGTTGATATGAATAAAACCTTTTTGTGTGTATTTAATTGAATTATCAATTATGTTTCCTATGATTTGTTTTATTTTTGCCTTATCTGCTGTTACTTCGTATTGCGGACCTTCTTTTATATTTAAATTTAATTCAAGTTTTGCTTTTGATATATTTGGTTCAATTTCTAGGACCACTTCTTTGAGAACCTCATTTAGTTTGAAAGTGCTTTTATCATAAACCATTCGACCTTGTTCTATTCTTGAAATATTCAAAAAATCGTTAACTATAGTGATTAGTGTCTCGGTAGATTTTATAATTACTTCTGAAGAATGTTTTGCTTTTTCGGGAAGTACACCAAAATCTCCGTCATAAAGCATAGATGCATAACCTTTTATGGCTGTAAGCGGTGCCCTGATTTGGTGAGTTGCAAGTGATAAGAATTCTGACTTCATTTGATCAAGTTCTTGAAGTTTCTCGTTTGCCTTTTCCAAATCAATCGCCAATCTTTCAATCTTTTCCCTTTGTTCAATTTCCCGTTTGACAGAAGTGATGACAAAAAATCCTAACGGCACTGTTATTAAAAGAGTAACCCCAACAATTATTTGTAAGTGGTAAATACTTTGTATAAAGAATAAAGAGGATATAAAAATTAGCTGTGTTATTACCAGAATCTGAGTACCAAAAAATTTTATATTTAAAGATTGGTATTTAATAATTGCGTACGACATAAGCGCAAACAAGAAAAGCATTCCTACTGGACCGACAAGGTTTATGTCGTAGAATTTTGTTATTTCACCAAACAAATTCGATAGGAAGAAAACTAACAAGAAAATCATAATTCCAAACGATATGATTGTTTCTTCAGATTTTATTTTATTCTTCCTACTTATTAATCCATCAATTATCATTGATGCTATTGTAATTATGGCTATCGCTTCAAATACATATTGTAAGTCCCAAAGTTTACCAACCACTCCTTCGCAGTGAGTTATATCAAAGGATTGAATATTTAACTTTGTTGGTATAAGGACTATTACGACCATGCTGATTAGGAATAGTATATTTTTTAAAAAAGTAGATAAATCCTTTTTGTATATCAGGAAATAGCAGAAATAAATAGATAATAAATATATAGCTAACTCAAAAAATATTAATGCTTGCCAAGCAAAATGCACAATGTGAAGATGGACGGCTGTCCATTGGATTAGAATGAGCGCCACCCAAATCATAAAAGAAACCATAATTCCAAAAAATGCACGATTTAGTGGAGAACCTTCCCTTTTATGAAAGATAATTAATCCCAACAAGCCAGATATGATTAGTATTGGCATGTATGAATAGAATAAAAGCGGTGGTGCTATATCTATATCAAAAAACCCCCATATGTCTGGGTTAGCGTCTAAACATAAAGGCAAATTATTAAAAAAATTATTCATTTGTATTATTATAATCCTCAGGTATTTCTCTATCTGGCATATTTACAACCTCGGTTTTTTGAAGGACCACAGTTTGATAAAATGTATAAGATAATGATATACATAATGTTATAATAATAATTGCAATTCTTTTATTTTTCATATTTTATTTAATTATAATGCGAATACTTTTTATATCAAATGATTTAATTGGGGGTAATATTGCATATTTGCTGACCAAGGAGGGTCACGATGTAAAGCTCTTTATAGACGATAAAAGGAGGCGGGGCAATTTTACTAATATGGTTAAAAAAACCAATAATTGGAAAAATTGCCTAGATTGGGTTGGGAAAGATGGTCTGATTATTTTTGATGATGTTGGTTACGGACACCATCAAGATGAATTAAGAAAAGACGGATATAAAGTTTTTGGAGGAAGTAAGTTGGGGGACAAGGTGGAGCTTGATAGATCATTTGGTTATGAAATATTTAACAAGTATAAAATCAAAACATCTCCACTCCGTGATTTTGATGACATTAAAGAAGCTATAAACTACGTAGATGAAAACAAAAAACCATGGGTAATAAAACAAAATAATCATCATTATTCAAAAGTTTTGAATTATGTCCCAAAATACGATGATGGTAGAGATGCAAAAAGTTTACTTATAAATTATCTATCTAATCCAGTGGTTAGAAATGAGAAAATTACCCTACAAGAAAAAGTGGTTGGTATAGAAATTGGGGTCGGAAGATATTTCAACGGTAAAGAGTTTGTTGGTCCGATTGAATACAATCTAGAATACCCGAGATTTTTTCCTGGAAATATAGGACCACTTACAAGCGAGATGGGAACATTGGGTTGGTATGACGATAACTTAAATGGAAAACTCTATGTTGATACACTGAAAAAAATAGAACCATTTTTGCGAGAGATAGGTTTTGTTGGTGATTATGAGATTGACTGTATTGTAAACGAAAATGGTGCTACCGCCATAGAATGTACTGCGAGAGTTGGCTCCCCTATTGTGCATCTACAATCTGAAATACACACTTCTCCTTGGGGTGAATTTTTGTATGCTCTGGCAAGTGGTAATGATTACGACTTAAAATGGAATAAAGGATTTGGGATTGTTGTTTTGGTTGCTATACCCCCATTTCCTTACGTTGCAAGATTGCAAGAAAATTTGTTAAAGAATGTGAACATTTATTTTGACAAAAAAGATGAAGATTTTATGTCACATATTCACTTTGAGGAAGTATCCAAAAGGAAAGAAAGCGATGATTATTATGTATCCGATAATAGAGGCTATGTTATGTACGTCACGGGAGTAGAAAAAACGGTAGAGAAATGTAGAGAAAGTGTTTATAATCGAATTGAAAAAATATCTATACCAAAAATGATGTATAGAAATGATATTGGTTTAGATTTTGTGAACGAGAATGCATCTAAACTAAAAAAATGGGGTTATCTTTAGATATTAATAAAGCAAATAAGTTCCAATAAATATCACAACAATCGCAAATATTTTTTGGTAAATATTTCTACTATCAATTTTTTCTTTGTATAGTTTTGGTATGAACTTAGTTAGAAGTATACCCATCACAAACACCATCAAAGGTTGGTAGGCATTTACCAAACCAACAACTGCGATAGGTGCTAGTAATATTGCAAAAAGCATAAATAAGTTTCCTATAATTGTAATTATTTCATTAAATATATTTAAGCTAATTATTTTAGATTTACTATTTTTAAACAATGAAATAAAATCTGTTCTAAATTTTTTAAAAAAAATAAAAAATACAAACCCTGATAGTAACAGACCGAAGTGCTGCCAGAAATTTGAAACCCAAAAACTATTTTCTATAGCAATAAATTTAAATAATACCTCGTATAAAGCATACAACATCGATGATAAAATCATTAAGAAAACTAATTTCTTCTTGATCTTTATACTTTTATCTTCTTGTATTTCTAGTGATAGTATCCCAGCGCCTATAATAATTAAAATTCCTGCGATAATCTCGTTTTTTTGGAGTGATTCGCCAAGAAGAAAATAACCAAAAATATATAAAAAAACTGGTATTAGTTGAAAAAATGGAACAACTGTGGATGCATCATCTTTGTTTATTGCATACAAATAAAATAGTATCGCGAGTACACTTATGATTCCTCCCAGTACAAGAATAATTATATTGGATAATGGTATTTCTAAAACATTTCTATCCATTACAAAAAAAATAGGCATCATTATTATTGATACTAGAGAAGAAAAAATCAAAAGAGCACCGATTCCCTTATTTTTAAAAAAGCTTGAAAGTAGGTATTTATCTACAAAGTTGCTTATACTCCATAAAAAAGGTGCAAGTATGGCAATAAAAAACCAATTCATTGTTGTGTTTAGATTTTAGAGTATTTTGTTCCTCTTATTATAAAATTACTTTCTATATCAGAAAGTAGAAACTTTTGTTTGAAATATTGAATTATATAATCTGTATCCATTCCGTTTTTGCAGGTGTAAACATCTGCGCTCAAAAAACCTTTATCCGGAAAAGTATGAATGCTTATATGGCTCTCTTCTATCACAACAAAACCACTCCAACCACCTGGGTCCTTTATGTCGTTTCCTTTTGCGAAGTAAATTTCGGGTGAGGATAATTTATGCATACCTAATTTTTCTGGAAGCTCATTTAAAGTTTCCAAAACAAACTCTTTGTTATTAAGTCTATCTTTGTTCCCTCCGTATCCATCTATTGTAACGTGTTCGCCAAAATGCATATTGATTATTATAACAAAATATATTTATTAAACATCAATAAAAGTTGATTTACCTCTTCTTTTCCTATGATACTTAATTGCAAATCGGTGCGCTTCGCTATTTGCTAGGAGAATTTGGTTTTTTAGTGTTTCAGTCTTTATATTTTTTAATTCTTCAATTCCTAGTATTTCTTTTGGTTTGTGTCTCTCGTCTTTTGTGACAGCAACAATTGGAAGATTTTTTTCTGCTTCCTTTAAGACTTTTTTTGCTGTGTTGAGCTGAGCAACCCCACCATCTACAACAATCAAGTTTGGTGTATTCCATTCATTGTGTTTGAATCTCCTTCTCAAAATCTCGCTCAGAGCTTTTGTGTCGTCTGTGTTCTTCTGCTCTTTTATTTTAAACATTTTGTATTCTTTTTTGTTTATTTCCCCATTTTCTATTACAGTCATTACACCAACCATATTTGTGCCGGATAAATGTGCGATGTCATATGCTTCAATCCTAAAATTATTTATACTCGCTTCCTTATTCGCGCGAATTAAGGACACGTCATTTATGTGATTAAGAGCAAATATTTTCTTTTTTATTATAGAAGCTTTTTCAAATTCCTTTTTCTTAGCCAACAATTTCATTTCTTTCTCAAGATCTTTTATTAAACTTTTTTTATTTCCTCTAAAAAAAGTTTTTATATTTTTGATTGTTTTTGCGTATTCCTTTTCGTTGATTAATCCAATACAAACTCCCGGACATAGACCAATTTGAAAATTAAAACACGGCTTCTTTTTTATGTCGCTTTTTGAATCTTCTGTATATGGACTACACTTATCCCTAAAAGGAAAAATCTTCCTTATTATTTTGAGTGCTTCTTTTAATTCGCTTCCGTGCGGGTATGGTCCAAAATATTCATCAATTTCAAAATTTAGTTTTCCAGATTTAATTTCTCTTTCTCTTACCAAAAGAATTCTTGGAAAACTTTTTTTTGTAACGACTACAAAATAAAAACTTTTTTGATCTTTGTCTGCGGTATTATAGGGCGGTGTGAATTTTTTTATTAGATGGGCTTCTAATATAAGAGACTCTAATACGGTTTCTGTAACCTCATATTTTATCTTTTTTGCCTCATTAACCATCTTACTTATAAGCGGACTTCTTTTTACTTCCAGATCTTTAGAGAAATAGCTCCTCACTCTACTTTTGAGGTTTGTAGCTTTGCCAATATAAAGAATTTTATTATTTTTGCCTAAAAATTTATAAACCCCAGCTTTGGGTGGAATTTTTGAGAGGTTTTTCTTGTTTACTAAATATGGCCAATTTTGGTCTGTTTTTGTGTCTTGTGATTTGTTCATAAATCTTCTATAATTTACAACATATGTTTGGATTCGGCAAAAACAAAATAGGAACGGAAAGCTACAAAGGTGTCAGAGATTTTTATCCAGAAGATCAATCAGTTCAAAATTATATTTTTGGCATAATGAGGAAAACAGTTGAATCTTGGGGTTATGAAGAATACAATGCTTCTATTTTGGAACCACTAGATTTATATAAATCAAAAACTAGCGAAGAAATAATAAATGAACAAATCTATACTTTTAAAGATAGAGGAGATAGAAGCGTTGCACTCCGGCCAGAAATGACTCCAACGGTTGCGCGAATGGTTGCTCAAAAAATACAGGAACTTATCTTCCCTATTAGATGGTATTCAATACCAAACCTTTTTAGATACGAAAAACCTCAAAGAGGTAGACTTCGAGAACATTGGCAGTTAAATGTTGAT
The DNA here is from genome assembly GCA_048499675.1 of Candidatus Zambryskiibacteriota bacterium. GTDB lineage: Bacteria > Patescibacteriota > Minisyncoccia > Phycocordibacterales > WO2-35-19 > JASNZL01. The sequence goes on along the minus strand of JASNZL010000004.1, from coordinate 60,041 downwards.
ATTTTTGGTGTATCCGAATTTACTGCTGATGTGGAAGTGATACAGGTTGCAAGTCAAATTATGAAAAATTTTGGCGCTAAACCAGAGGACTTTCAAATAAAGATAAATAGCCGTTCCTTAATGGATGATTTATTCAAAAAAATTGGCATAGCTGATTCTAACAAAAATGAATTACTCAGACTTATAGATAAGAAAGAAAAGATGTCCGAAGACAAGTTTAGAAATTCTATTAAGGATTTGATTGGGGAGGATAAGACAACAAGTCTTTTTGAAAATCTGTATTACGGAGAGGGTATATTTTCTATGTTGGGAGGATTGGAGTCTGCAAAGTACATAGGTAAGGTAATTCAAACTCTAAGGGACCGAGGTATTTCGAATATCGTCTTTAGTGGAACTTTGACTCGAGGTTTTGATTATTACACCGGGATAGTATTTGAGGTTTTTGATACAAATCCTGAAAATCCAAGATCATTATTTGGTGGTGGTAGATACGACAACCTGATAGAGATGTTTTCTAATCGCTCGGTTCCTGCTATTGGTTTTGGTATGGGCGATGTGACCATAAAAGATTTCCTAACAACTCATAATTTGTTACCTAATAAAAGGTCAACAACAGACCTATACATATGTACTGTTCCTGAAACAAATATCGAAGAAGTTTACAAAATAGCTTCTAGTTTTAGAGAACAAAATTTGAATGTTATGGTAGACATATCGGGAAGAAAATTAGCTGATCAGCTAAAAAGTTTAGATAAAAGGAATGTTCCTTTTGTTATTACTGTGGGATCTAGTGAATTAGAAAGTGGTAAATTTACAATTAGAAATACAAAAACTCGCGAAGAATTTTCTGGAAATGTTCTAGAAATTAAGGACTTTATAAAAGGTAATAACCAGTAATTTTCTAGAATGAAAAAAATTGTATTTGATATAGAAACTAAAAATATTTTTCAAGATGTTGGGAGTAATAACCCAGTTGATCTTTCTATTTCTGTGGTTGGAATTTATGATTACGAAACTGATTCTTACAAAGCTTATTTGGAGGAAGATTTTGGAGAATTGTGGAGGGTTATTGAAAATACTGATACCTTTATAACTTTTAATGGAGACCATTTTGATATTCCCCTTTTGAATAAATATTATGCTGGAGACTTGTTTAAAATAAAGAGCGTCGATATTTTGAAAGAGATGCAAAAATCTGCTGGCAGAAGAATGAAACTAGATCAAATAGCCGAAGGTACTCTTGGTATCAAAAAAAGTGGCCACGGCCTTGATGCTATAAGGTGGTGGAAATCTGGAGAGATAGACAAAATAATTAAATATTGTTTGGACGATGTAAAAATTACAAAAGAAGTTTATGAGTATGCGCTAAAAAATGGTAAGTTAATTTTTAAGGAAGGTCCGAATATGAATGAAGTAAAACTAGACACAAGTGATTGGGAAAATGTACCTTCGTCTTCCATACTAAACCACACTCTACCTTTTTAGTGTTAACTAGAATTTTGAAACTACAAGTATTAGAATTGCGAGGAGTATTCTGTATACAATAAAAACATTAAAAGAATTGTTTGATAGATATCTAACTAAAAATCTGACTGCCCATAAACCAGATAATAGAGCGACAACAAATCCAATAAATACTTCTAGGTTTAAAAATTCCCCAAGTCTTCCTTCTAAACCAATTTCTGACAAAGTTTTGAGTCCTGCTCCTGCAATTATTGGGATACCTAGTAAGAAAGAGAATTTGATACTCTCTTCTCTAGAAAGGCCGACTAACAAACCTCCCGAAATTGTTGAGCCAGACCTTGAAAAACCAGATATGAGCGCTAGAGATTGAAAAATTCCAATCAGGAATCCTTTGAAAATATTTATTCCTCCTTTTAGTTTTGCAAACCTATCTGCAAACCAAAAAAGTAAGCTACCTGCAATAAGAGAATATGCGACTAATGTGGGGCTCCTAAAAATATCTTCTATTACATCACCATAAAAAAAACCTATAAGTCCGGCTGGTATTGTTCCAATTATTATTGCGCCAACTAATTTAATTGAACGATTGCTTGGTCCTTCTGTTTTAAAGTCGGTAATAATTCTCTTAATATCCCCTTTAAAATAAATTAGTATAGCCACCAGGGTTGCCATATGGAGCACAACATCAAAAGCCATCGTATTTTCGAGAGACAGATTCATAAACTGTCTTATTGCTATCAGGTGCCCAGATGAAGAAACTGGTAAGAATTCAGTTAATCCTTGTATTAGACCTAAAATTATTGACTCTATAATACTCATATACAAAAAATATTAATATATTGTGTTATAATACACATTATTAAAAATAATATCACTATTATGAACGATAAACTATTGCTCCCTGTTTCTATAATTATAGCTGGTATTTTAATTGGTAGTGGTTTTTTGCTAAGTAATAAAAATAAAAATACTGAAGTGGGCACTTTTGAAAAGAGACAGCAAGAGCTTTCAAAGAGTATATCGGGCGTAATGCGGCCAGTGGACCAGAATGATCATATATTAGGTAGTCCAAATGCAAGGATTATTTTGGTTGAGTATTCAGATACAGAATGTGCTTTTTGCAAAATATTCCACACAACCATGCTTGCTATAATGAGAGATTATGGAAGCGACGAGAGAGTAGCTTGGGTCTATAGACATTTCCCTATTACTGAGATACACAAAAAATCAATGAGAGAAGCCGAAGCTCAGGAGTGCGCAGCTGCTCTGGGTGGTAATAGTAAATTTTGGGAATATACAAACAAGCTTTATGAAGTAACACCATCAAATGATGGGCTAGATCCTTTAGAATTAGAAAAAATAGCAGTTGATGTTGGTCTATCATCAGTTGATTTTAAAGTATGTCTAGATAGCGGAGAGTTTCGCGCAAGGATTGAAGCCGATATCAATAATGCAAAAGAATTGGGGGCAATCGGTACTCCGTATAGTGTTTTGTTAGATACCAAAACAGGTGATAAATATCCAATAGAGGGAGCATATCCATATTCTCAACTCAAACAAGTTATTGATATGATTTTGCAAAGCTAGTTAATACATCTTACAGAATCTGCATTCTGGGTCATCACAATTTTCCTCTAGTAGTTTTCCTGACCAAACCACATCTATTAGTCTTTTTATATCGTCTATTACACGTTCTTCATCTCCTTTGGTTATATCCAAAGATATGATTGAGCATTCTCCTTTTTTGTTTGGTTTGATAAACACAAGAGATGGTTCTATTTTTTTCTTTTCTATTTTGTTTAGTTTATCTAAAAGGATTTTATAGAAAACTAATTGTCTAAAGTAGCCACCATCACTACTCTCTGTCTCACCTCTTATAGATTTCTCGCTCATAGCTTCGCGAGTTTTGTAGTCATAAACATGGATTTTATCTTGTGTGTTTATAATTACATCCAATTTTCCATGTATTTTTATTTCAATACCTTCATTATTAAATTTATGTGTTATAAAACTTTCTACCCAGCTTTCTGTTTTGATATCACCTTGTGTGTTGAAATGGTTTTCGAGTGACCCCGCTACCTTAATTGAGTCTTTTATTAATTCTTCTTCTATTTGTTCTTTTTCGTATAATGGTAGTAATGATTTTTTTATATAATTTTTGACTGTCCTTTGGATTGTGTCACTTATTTCTTCTGAATTTGTTAATTTGTTTTTCCAAACCTCAGAGAGTGCTTCGTGCATAGCATTTCCTTTTTCACTACTAGGGCTTGGTGCTTCGGGAACTTTTAAAACACTCTTATAATAAAATTCCTTAGGGCATTTCATAAAATGATTTAGTGCAGTTACGGACAAACCTTTTTCAAGCAATATTCTTTTTGCGTATTCGTTACGCTCAGTATTTTTTTCTATGTCTATATCTTTTATACTCTTTTCTGTTTCTATTTTCTCAGTTTTTTCTATTTCCGTTTCTTTTATTAAATCTTTAGGTAAGTCATCTAAAAATCTCAAAATTGTCGTTGGTTTCCCAGCGCTGTTTTCGGTATGGGTGCTAACAAAAATATGTTTTTTTGCTCTTGTAAGGGCTACGTAGTAAAGTCTCCTTTCATCTCTTATGTCGTCTACATCTTCTTTTTCTTTTGGTAATACAAAATAAGAACCATGATTTTTTGTAATCCAGGATTCTTCTGTGGCGTATGGGGTGAATACATAATCAAACTCAAGTCCTTTTGAGGAATGTGCGGTCATTATTACAATTCGCGAGTTAGTTTGCCCAGTATTTATTTTTATAGACCTTCTCTCCGCAGTTTTTTTGTATGAAAGAAGCTCTTTTATTAATGTTCTGGGATTGTCTATTTCTTTTGATCTAGCAATCTCTTCTGATAGTGTTATAATCCCCCGCCATACCTCCATACTTAATGGATTACTACTAGCAATTTTTGTAAGACCAGATACGTTGCCTGCCAAAATTATATAGTTAATAACACCACTTAAATCTATGTTGTTTAATAAATCTTTTACACCTTTTATGTTTTTTTCTATAAATTCTACATTTCCGCTTCTAAGTTGTTTTATAGCTTCAGTTCTATTTTTAAAATCTAGGTTCCATAATCCCCCAGCAATAGTTTCGGCAAGCGAGGCGGAGTTGGAGGGATTGTATAGAAATTCAAGTAATGAAAAAAATATCTCGCCTACATAATGAGTAAATATGTTGGCTCCCCTTTCGGCTGAAGATTCAATACCGTTTTTTTGTAATAAAGAAAATATTCTACCAACCTGAGCATTTTTTCTTACAATTATTGCAATACTACTTTTATCTTCCTTTATTAAATCTTTTAGTTTTTCCACTATAAAATTATCTTCACTATTAATGTCTTTGGATTTTATAATATCAATTGGTTGAACGCCGTTCTTATTGTGAGCTTCCAATTTAATTCTGAGATTTTTGTGTTCATTATCTAAATAATTTTTCTCTATCATATTAAAAGTAGAATCAAGAATTCCTTGGTGAGATCTATAATTTACCACTAGGGAAATTATTTTCATTTGACTCCATGTTTTTTGAAATGACAAAAAGTTATCAACTGATGCTCCTTGGAATCTGTATATAGCTTGTTTTTCGTCTCCTACCACAAATAGATTTGGATTTTCAAAAAAATCAGCTATGGTTTTTACAATTAAATTCTGAGCATCGTTTGTGTCCTGATGTTCATCTACAAGAATATACAAATATTTTTCTTGAATAATTTGTAGAAGGAGTTCATCATTTCTTAATGCCAATAGGAGTTCAAAAATTAAATCATCAAAATCAATTTTTTTATCTGTTTTTTTTCTTGATTCATATTCTCTATAAATTTCTCCAAAAACTATTGTTTTTTCACATCTTTCAATTCTTTTAAGAGCTTCTCCTTTAAGCTGACCCTTGGTCTTGCCTCTTGTTGATAAATTATTCTCATCTTCGTTTATGTTTATAATTTCTGATTTTGCAAATTCTATTATCATATCTGGAGTCCATGCCTCTTGTTTGGAGTCACTTATAGCACCAATTATTTTATTTATATAAAAATCGGGGTCTCCTAGGGGTCTTAAAATTTTGTACTTACTATTTTTAAGTATTTCTCTTAATAAATCTTCTGACTCTATTTCAGTAATTTGTTTAGAACCTCTAAGATGAATAAAATGTTCTGGAAACTCATTTATGATTGATGAGGCAAAACCGTGAAATGTATGAATAGGTATATCGTAAGCCCGTTCTCCGATTATGGATTTTAATTTATCTCGCATTGCTTTTACGCCTGCCTCTGTGAATGTTAGGGCAAGTATTCCTGAAGATGGAGTGTCTGTTTGTTTTAGTATATTTGCTATACGAAGAGTGAGAATTGTGGTCTTGCCGGTGCCGGGTCCAGCTATTACCATCACAGGACCATCTATAGAGTCAACAGCATCCTTTTGACTTTTATTTAATTTTGAATATTCCTCATCGAATTTTTGGTATTCCATATGTAGATTATACAACATATGTAATTTGATTGATAAAATAAGTTGTGGCATATTTTATCAAGAAAGGAGGTCCTCCCGCTACCCCTCAAGTAGGACAGATGTTAACTCATAATAATAACTTGTTGGTAATCTAAATCCAATACATTCTCTCGGTCGGTCGTTCAAGAAGGTGTGAATCCCTTTCAATTCTTCTTCAGTCACTGACTCGATATTTCTCCTTTTAGGTACAAAACATCTGATCCATCGGTTAGTATTCTCCACTAATCCCTTTTCCCAAGAATGGTATGGATGTGTAAAGATATGACAGTGTTGAGAGAATCTGCCTTCCAGATAGAATGCTGATCATTGTCCGTGGTGATCGACTTCAAAAACAAATCCGAGTGAACAGGAGGAAAGCAAGTAAGACGAATAGTGTCAGTGTTTTCTGTTGGGGTAGTTTCCCACCCAAGTTTTTTTTGTTAAAACGATTCAATCAGAGAACCCGCTACTTTCTTTTGAGACAATGAAGTCCATCTCTAGATGACCAACTTCTTTTCTTTCTGGTCTTTGTCCAATATATTTCCTTCCATCTTTGGGTGTTTTCCATTTGTATCTCTTGCGACAAGCTTTCATGTTGTTCCAGCCCCAGAAAAGCAAGTGATCTAATCCACGGCTCTCAGCAAATTTGTATATGGCTTTGCTAGAGCAAATGATGCCGTACTCTCTCTTCAAATACCCACTAATTTGTTTTGGTGACCACTTGTTTTGAAGTTTCTCTTCAACGAAAACGCAAAGGAAACTGTTCATTGCTACTTTGAGACATTGAGCTTTTGCTCTCCATCTTTCTGCTAATGATTTTTGCTTAGCTTTCCTGGCCTCATATGCACCATTAACACTATGTTTCCGTATCTCTCGGCTCACTGTATTTGGACTACGATCCAAAAACTCTGCAATGGAGCGAATCTCCGTGCCTTTTCGATACATCACTTCAATTGCAAATCTCTCTTCAAACGACAAATGACAATATTTCTTTTTCATGACAATTAAAATTTAATTTTTGCTAAAAATTAATTATAACTGTCCTACTTCAAAGGTATCTGGGGGGGTTCTATGAGGTGTTTTGTATACCTAGTAACACGAGTGTTAAATGCAGTGGATATGCTCAGAATGAATCTGTTGGATAGCAAAATCGAGCGCCTTTTTGACGCAATCGAAGAAGAACAAGATGTTGAAATAAGAGCTCGAATCCGGAAATGTGCTATGGAATTTATTTCTTTACACTACACTCTTGACGAGCGTGTTCAAGAAAGACAAAGGAGTGTTCGTAACTAAAAATCCGATAGTCGTTGTGGCTACCGGATTTTATCGTTATGTTTTTAAAGAAAATGTTGCAATCTTTTTGCTTTGTCGTGTTGACGCATTTTTTCTAGGGCTTTAGCTTCGATTTGTCTAATACGCTCTCTCGTCACTCCAAATTCTTTTCCGACATCTTCTAGTGTGTGGTAGACCCCATCTTGAAGACCATTTCTCATCTCAATAATTCTCCTTTCTTTTGGTGGTAAATCTTCTAGGATTTCTGATAGTTGGTCTCTTATTATTCTCCTGTTTGATTCTTGCTCTGGAGAAAGTATTTTATCATCCGCAATGAAATCACCTAAAGTAGATTTGGTATCATCATCATCACCTACTGGAGTCTCGAGCGAAACCGTACCCTGATCAATCTTTTCTATCATATATATTTTATCTGGTTCTAGACCCATCTCTACCGCGATTTCTTCTGGCAGAGGGTCTCTACCCAAATCTTGAGAGAGTCTCCTTACTACTTGTTTGTATTTTGCAATTGTTTCAACCATATGCACTGGAACTCTAATTGTTCTCGATTGATCTGCAAGAGCTCTTGTAATTGCTTGTCTAATCCACCAAGTTGCATAAGTTGAAAACTTGTAACCTTTGGTATGATCAAATTTATCTACTGCTTTAAATAGGCCTAAATTACCTTCCTGTATAAGGTCAAGTAGTGTTAAGTCTGAACTTCTACCTACATATTTTTTTGCGATTGAAACGACTAGTCTAAGGTTTGCTTTTGCTAAGATGTTTCTTGCTTCTGCATCGTCATTTGCTATTCTTTTTGCCAGTTCCTTTTCCTGTGAGCCAGAAATTAAGGAATGTTGACCAATTTCTTTTAGGTACATCTGAATAGAATCATGAGAAGCTTCTTCTTTGAAATACTCTTTACCTTTTACTGTTAATGTATCTTCTAATAATTTGCCTCCTTCAAGAATATCAATACCCAAGGTTGCACAATCATCATATATTTTTTCTAAAAGTAATACGTCTTCTTCGATTGTGGGAAACTCTTTCATTATTTCGTCATAGGTAATAAACCCACGATCTTTTCCTTTTGCAATCAACTTGTCTTTTTTTATTACTTCTTCTGGCAGTGTTTTGGTAGTGCTCTTGGAAGTCTTTTTTTGTTTTAAATCTTTTTTTGTTTTTTTATCTGTAGCTTTCTTTTTTTGCACAACTTTAGTTTTGACTTTTTTTAGTCTTTCTTTTTTGATTTTTTTGAATTTATCTTTTTTTGTTTTGTTTGCCATGTGTTAAATTATACTAATAAAATATTTATATTTAATCTTTTAATTCTCTTATCCTGTTTTGGATTTTGTTAAACTCATTTTCAATTTTTTTATACTCTTCTTTAGAAATATTCTTGTTGTCCATTTCTACAGCATATCTTCTCGTTTCATCTTTTAAAAAGTTTAATTCTAACCTTTGAATAACCTCTTTTCCTATATCATCAAAATCTCTTGAATTATTATATTTTTCAAGTTCAAAAATTAATAAATCTTTTTCATCTTCGTACTTTGAGATTATATCTTCTGCTTTATCGTTCCCTAAAATTCTTTTAAGTTCTGTTCTTAATTTACTGGTATCTTTGTTAATTGATTCTTGTAATAATATTATGCCAACAAGAATTCTTTCTAGATTTGATTGATTATTTTCTTTTTTTATATCATATTCTTTTTCTTCATTTCCTTCGTTATTTATTATTTTTTGAAGATCTTTCCATACGTTATCTTCTGATACTCGCAGTCTAGATGCAATCTTTTTGATATATTTTTCTTTTTCAATATCGCTTTTGATTCTAGATGCAAAAGGTAGTACATTACTGAAAACATATTTCATTGTAAGGTTCTCATTTTGCATAGAAGTTGCTTTGTCTAATATGTATTCAGAGTAAAAATTTGATTCCCTTAATACTTTTTTCCAATCCTCTGCACTTTTTTGTATTAGAGAGGCTGGATCCTCACCTTCTTTTAGTAGTGCAATTTTTACTTCCATCCCAAGTGACGTAGCCATTAAGGCTGCACTTTCTCCGGCTTTTTCTCCTGCTTTATCGGCATCATAAGCAATTATTATTCTATTGGATAATCTCTGTAATTTTTTTAAATGAATTTCTGTTAATGCTGTACCTGAGGAAGCAACTGTGTTATGTACTCCAGATTGATGGGACATTATTAAGTCCATTTGACCTTCTACAATGACGGTGTAGTCTAGTTTTCTAATGTAATTTTTGGCAATGTTGAATCCATACAAAACTTCTGATTTATAAAAAAGACTTGTTTCGGGTGAGTTTAAGTATTTTGGTGTTTTTTCGTCTTTCTTTAAGGTTCTTCCTGAAAATGCAATCACTCTGTTTGCATTATCAAACATTGGAAACATTATTCTTCCTCTGAATGTGTCGTAGTACTTCTCTTCATTTAGTACTTTTTTTAATAACCCAACATCTAGAAGTTCTTTTTTTGTAAATCCTTTACCTTCTAAATTTGAAAGTAGAGCTCTCCACTCATCCTTAGCGTAACCGAGTCGCCATTCTTTTATTGTCTTAGTATTTAGTCCTCTATCTAAAAGATACTTTTTTATTTTATCTTCTTTTTCTAGGTTGTTTTCAAAAGATATCGTTGCTTGCTCCATTGCTTCAAACAACTTATCTCTGTTTTCAATAGTCTTTTTGTAGTCTTGTTTTTTTATTTCTATTCCAGCTCTATTTGCTAGGTTTTCAAGAGCACCTTTGAAATCAAGCCCTTCATATTTTTCTACAAAGGATATCACATCTCCTTTTTCATGGCACCCAAAGCAGAAGAAATTTTGTCTTGTTTGGGATATGAAGAAAGAAGGGGTTTTTTCGTTGTGAAATGGGCACTTTGCTTTCCAGTTTATTCCAGCTTTTTCTACTTTTATATATGACGAAATTACATCAACTATGTCTAACCTTTCTTTTATTTGTTCTACAATAGAAGTCATATATGGTTAGGAGATTAAAATTAAAACAAGGGGCTAAGTTTTAGAGCAGGACTTCCGTCAGTAAAGGTGTAATTCCAAATCTTTTAATTTGCTCTATCTAACTCTTCTTTTAATTTGTTCAGCATTTCATACTTGCCACTTCCTTTGAAGTTAGATCCTGCTGGGATTAATCTACCGATAATAACATTTTCTTTTAGACCTTTTAGATTATCTTCGGTTCCTCGTAGGGCGTTTTGAATCAACATTCTTGTAGTGTGTTGGAATGAAGCAGATGACAGGAAGCTTGTTCTTGAAAGTGACACTTCTGTAATTCCAAGAAGTAGAGGCTCTGATTTTGCTTCTTCTTTTCCTTCTGCTTTCATTATTTCGTTTTCTTCTATAATATCTGCTAATGGAACTATGTCTCCTTGTGAGAATTTGGTATCACCTGGAGAAAGTATTTTAATTCTAGAGAACATTTGTTTAATTATAACTTCAATGTGTTTTCTAGAAACAGGTTCACCTTGAAGCTCGTAAATTTTGGTAATTTCATGAATTATATAATTCTGTGTTTTTTCTTTTCCACCGTATTTGAACAATTCATCAAGATTTACTGAACCGTCAGTTAATATATCTCCTTTTTTAACATTATCTCCTTTCTTAACTAAGACAACACGATTGTAATTTACACTGTATTCTGTATCAGAATTATTTTTTGATTTATTCTCATGTTCAGGTAATAAGATTATTATTTTTTCTTTACCTTCCATTTTTATCTCACTTACCATTCCGTCGACTCTAGCTACTACTGCTGGGTTCTTTGGTGATCTATTTTCAAAAACTTCTTCAACTCTCGGAAGACCTTGTGTAATGTCTCCGCCAACTGAAGCTGTTCCTCCGGCATGGAAGGTTCTCATTGTAAGCTGAGTTCCCGGTTCACCAATGGCTTGGGCGGCAACTGTACCCACCGCTTCTCCAACTTCGATGATTTTATTTTTTCCTAAGTCTGAACCATAACAGTGTACACAAACTCCATTGTTGGTTTTACATGTAAGAGGAGATCTGACAACTAAACTCTTGATACCACTCTCCTCGATTTTAGTCGCGTCATCTCTAGTGATAAAATGATTCCTCTTAAAGAGTACGTTCCCCTGCTCATCTTTTAGATCTTCTGCAAGAAATCTTCCTTTTGAAATTTTAGCAATAGAAACTTCGATACCCGAAGATGTAACATTGCTTAGTAATATACCTTCCTTGCTACCACAATCTTCCTCGGGGATAATACAATCTTGTGCCACATCAAAAAGTTTTCTAGTTAGGTAACCAGCTTTTGCTGTATTAAGAGCTGTATCTGACAAACCTTTTCTGGCGCCGTGAGTGGTAATGAAGTATTCAATCGGATTTAACCCTTCTTTATATGAAGAAGTAATTGGGAAATCAATAGTTTCTCCTGCTGTGTTAACAATAAGACCTTTCATTCCGGCCATTTGAGTTAGCTGACCCATTGAACCTCTAGCTTCTGATTTTACAAGATCAAAGACCGAACCTTTTTTGTCCATAGAATCTTGGAGTGATTTTTGAATTTCATCTTTCACAAGTGTCCATCTCTCTATATTTTTTGCTCTTTTCTCATTATGTGATAGAAGTCCTGATTCATATTGTTCCTGAATCAGAGAAACTTTTTCTTTAGCTTCTTCAATGATTTCTTTTTTGTTTTCTGGCACGTTAATATCGCCAATGCTCCAAGTTGTTCCTGATACTGTTGCGTATTTGAAGCCGAAGTCTTTAATTTTATCCATTATTGGTGGAATTGATTCAATTCCATAGAGCTGGATTAATTCGTCGATAATAGAAGAGAGTTTTTTCTTGTTTATTTCTCCGTTAATAAATGGATAGTCGTTTGGTAATACTGAGTTGAACAATAATCTTCCTACTGATGTTTCAAAAACTTGCCCTTCAAATTTTGCGTATTTTGGAGAATCGGTACCCAAAACCTTTATTTTTGCTCTGAAATCTACAATGTCAAAATCATGTGCAGTAATTGCACTGTTTGGACTTTCAAATATCATGCCCTCACCTTTTTCTCCTGATACATCCTTGGTCATCCAGTAACATCCAAGAATTATGTCTAGTGGTTTGTTAGATATTGTAGAATCACCACTACCTGGTTTTAAGATGTTTTTGTCAGATGACATTATCATCTCAGCTTCAAGTTGCGCCTCCGGTGAAAGTGGTACGTGAACAGCCATCTGGTCACCATCAAAGTCAGCGTTAAACGCATTACAAACTAGGGGATGTACTTGAATAGCGTTTCCTTCAATAAGTATAGGTTTAAAAGCTTGTATGCCCAATCTGTGCAAAGTTGGTGCTCGGTTTAGTAATACATATTTTTTCTTAATTATATCCTCAAGAATCGCCCAAACTTCTGGTATTTTGTCTTCAATTAATCTGCTAGCTCCTCTTACGTTGTAAGCAAGTTCCTGTTTCAAAAGTTCTGATACAACAAAAGGTTTAAACAATTCAAGTGCCATATGTTTTGGTAAACCGCATTGGTGTAGTTTCAAACTAGGTCCAACAACAATAACAGACCTACTAGAGTAATCAACTCTTTTTCCGAGTAGGTTTTGTCTAAATAGTCCTCGCTTACCTTTTAGGTTATCAGCAAGGGATTTCAAGTCTCTAGCTTTGTTTGCTTGACTATTTTGTTGCTGGTTACTACTGTGTCTGATTGAGTTATCTATGAGTGCGTCTACGGCTTCTTGTAGAATTCTTTTTTCGTTTCTGAGGATTACATCTGGAGCGCTTATCTCTTTTAGTTTTTTCAATCGGTTATTTCTGTTTATAACTCTTCTATAAAGATCGTTTACATCGCTTGTTGCGTATCTTCCTCCGTCTAGTGGAACCATTGGTCTCATTGCTGGAGGAATAACTGGAATCTTAGTCAAAAACATCCACTCTGGTCTAGTGTTTGATCTAATCATTGCTTGAACAACAGAAAGTCTCTTTGCTATTTTTGTTGTGTCTGCAGATTTTGATTTTTCAAGTTCTGCTTTTATGTTTGCTTCAAGTTTGTTTAGGTCAATTGTCTTGAATATATTGTAAATAGCTTCAGCTCCAATTTCTGCCTCAAACAAAGTACCATATTTAACTGAGTAGTTATGATAAACAACCTCATCTATAACTCTTCCTTCTACTATACCGTCAATTTCTCTTTTTGTTTCGACTAATTTTTCTTTTAGGGCTTCCTTATGTTTTTCATCAGTTAAAAGTTTTATTTTTGATTTGAACTCAATGTCTAGTTCTTTTAGGATAGTTTGTTTCTCTTCGTTTGAAACTTTTGTGATTATGTATCCAGCAAAGTATATTACCTTTTCAACCTCAGAAGTGGTTGTACCAAGCAAAAGAGCTATTCTTGATGGCATACTCTTTAGAAACCAGATGTGTGACACGGGTGCCGCCAAATCGATGTGACCCATTCTTTCTCTCCTCACAATTGATCTAGTGATTTCTACTCCGCATTTTTCACAGACAATTCCTTTATATCTTATGCCTTTGTATTTACCACAGTAGCACTCATAATCTTTGTCTGGACCAAATATTTTTTCATCAAATAGACCGTTTCTTTCACTTCTTTGTGTTCTGTAGTTTATTGTTTCTGGTTTTGTAATTTCGCCAAAAGACCAATTTTTTATTGCTTCAGGAGAAGCTAACGAGAGCTTCATTATGTCGAAATCATTTATGTTTTGAATTCTATTTTGCATATTTTTTTAATTAATTTTCTCGTTTGCTTCTAATTTTTGACCATTTTTGTTTTCAAGTTCAACATTTAGCGATAATCCTCTTAGGTTGCTAATCAAAACATTAAAGGCGGCAGGGATGTTATCTATTTTTATTCTTTCTCCCTTCACTATTGCATCAAATGCTGCACTTCTGCCCAATATGTCATCTGATTTGATCGTTAACATTTCTCGGAGTGTGTGTGATGCCCCATGTCCCAAAAGTGCCCAGACTTCCATCTCTCCAAATCGTTGACCTCCTCCTTGGGCTTTTCCTCCAAGTGGCTGTTGAGTGATGAGAGAATATGGTCCGATTGATCGCATGTGAATTTTATCTTCAACCATATGGTTAAGTTTGAGGATATACATATAACCAACAGCAGTTTCTTGCATAAACGCTTCACCTGTTCTTCCATCAAATAGTTGTATTTTTCCGTTCTCGTTTTGCCCCGCTTTTTTTAATTCTTCCTCAATTTCTTTTGTTGTTGCTCCAGCAAATGGTGGGACGATTGCTTGGTAGCCCAATGTCTTTGCGGCAAGTCCCAAGTGTAATTCCAAAATCTGGCCCAGGTTCATTCTTGAAGGCACACCAAGTGGTGTTAAGATAACATCCACAGGAGTTCCATCTTTAGAATATGGCATATCTTCAACTGGTAGAATTCTTGATATAACTCCTTTGTTACCGTGTCTTCCGGCCAACTTGTCTCCAACTGAAACGTTTCTTAATTGAGCGATTTCAATGTGGATTCTTTTTATAATTCCAGATTCAAGTTTATCGCCATTTTCTCTTGAGAAAACTTGGACATTTATAATCCTTCCTTTTTTACCACCCTCAACTCTCTTTGAAGTATCTTTTACGTCTCTAGCTTTTTCTCCAAAAAGAGATCTAAGTAATCTTTCTTCTGGGGTAAGTTGACTCTCGCCTTTAGGTGTGATTTTACCAACTAAAATATCTCCAGGATGAACTTCTGCTCCAATTCTTATTATTCCATCTTCTGCTAGGTTTTTTAATTTTGCTTCACCTACGTTTGGAATGTCGCAAGTTGTGACTTCTGGTCCAAGTTTTGTATCTCTTACACTTACAACAACTTCATCTATGTGAACTGTAGTAAATTTATTTTCTTTTATGACTCTTTCTGAAATAATTATCGCGTCTTCGTAGTTTGCTCCAGACCATGACAAGAATGCAACAAGCATATTTTGTCCCAAGGCCATCTCACCTTGTTCACTTGTTAGTGTGTCTGCAAGCACATCACCTTTCTTTACTTTTTGGTTTATATTTACAATAGGTCTCTGGTGGAAACATGTCGAATTGTTTGTTTTTGAGAAACTTATTAGTTTATAAGTAGTTTTTTCACCTTTTGAATCAGTTGTTTCTATAGTAGAACCGTCAACTTTTGTAACCTCGCCGTCTTTTTCTGCGATAATGAGTCTACCTGTGTCTCTCATTGCAAAACTTTCTATTCCAGTAGCAACCAAAGGTGCTTCTGGTTCTACACAAGGGGTTGCTTGTTTCTGCATGTTTGATCCCATGAGTGCTCTGTTTGCGTCGTCATGGTTTAAGAAAGGAATCATAGAAGTTGCAATTGAGAAAGCTTGGTTTGTGGCAACATCTATATAATCAACTTTATTTTTTTCAACCAATCCAGGTTCACCATTTACTCTCGCTTCAACCATTGCTGGTGTGATTTTACCACTATCATCTCTAGGAACTGCAGCGTGAGCAATAACAAATCGCTCTTCTTCTAAAGCATTTAAATATTCTATTTCTTTTGTTACGACTCCATTTTTAACTTTTGCATAAGGAGTCTCAATCATTCCAAACTCATTTATTCTTGCATATAATGACAAGTGCAAAATAAGACCAATGTTTGGACCTTCTGGAGTGTGGATTGGACATAGTCTGCCGTAGTGAGAATGATGCACATCTCTAACTTCAAATCCGGCACGGCTTCTGTTTAGTCCACCGGGACCCAATGCAGAAAGCAGTCTTAAGTGCTCAATTTCGGACAATGCGTTTTCCTGACTCATGAATTGAGAAAGTTGGTTTGTTGTGAAGAATTCTTTCAGTCTTGCTTGTAGTGGTTTTGGCATTAAAAATTGAACTGGAAGAGTAATGTCTGTATCTACAGTAGACATTCTGTTTTGCATGTTTCTCTTGATTTGAGCCATACCCATTCTAAACTTTTGCTGTAACATTTCACCTACATATCTCACTCTTCTGCTTCCAAGGTGATCTATGTCATCTTCCATAGATCCTGGAGTGATGTTTAGGTTTATTATTTGGTTAACAACAAGTTTTATGTCATTTAGGTTTAGAGTCTTTCGCTCTACTTCTTTTCCTGTTATAGGTAAACCAAATCTTGAGTTAAATCTAAATCTACCAACTTTTTGTAAGTCGTATCTTTCTGCTTCAAAAAGGTTTTTGAAAAACTCTCTAGCATTTTCAGCTGTTGCCAAGTCACCGTCTCGAAGTCTTCTGTATATTTCTACAAAGGAATCATCTGCTGTTTTTGCGTGATCCTTAGCGAGAGACTTCTCTATATATTCTTTTGCATCTGGATTATCTTTGAATAGTTCAAATATTTCTGAATCTGTTTCAGCTCCAAATGCTCTTAAGAGAGATGTAACCGGAAATTTTCTTTTTCTATCAATTCTTACATATATAGTTTTATCAGCATCTGTCTCTATTTCAATCCATGCGCCTCTAGAAGGTATTATTTTTGCCCCGAATAGAGATTTGCCTTTGATTTCTGTATTTGTAAAGAAAACACCAAAAGAGCGCGCCAACTGCGGAACAATCACCCTCTCAATACCGCTTACTATAAATGTGCCATGAGGTGTCATCATAGGAAATTCTGCGATATACAACTCTTGTTCTTTCTCTATATTCAGAGTTTTGTTTGTCAGTTTTACTCTTACTTTGAGTGGCGCTTCATAGGATAACTTTTTGTCTTTTGCATAGTATTCATCGTATTTAGGTTTTTCAAGTTCAAAACCTAAAAATTCAAATTTAAATTTTTTACCAGTGAAGTCGTTTATCACAGCAAACTCATCCATAACTTCCTTTATCCCCTTTTCGATCAGCCAACTAAAAGATTTTAGTTGATCTTCTACAAGATTCGGCATAGGGGCTAGAGGTTCCCTGAAGTGTCCAAAATATTTTTTGGGAAACAGTGTCTTGGTTGTCAGGTTATCTTTTGTTCTGGTGTTACTCATATTTTATTTTATTAATATTCAATTTATTAAAAATTACACAAACAAAACTGACCCCAATTAATTGGGGAACATTGTATTTACATATTTATACTGATATTGATTGTTGAATCAAAATTAAGAGAATTCGCTTGTAATTACCTTATGGTAGTCCGCTAAATTAGACGGAAAAATAAGGCATTTTTCGGGTTATCAACACCCACCATTGACAAGCCACAACTCATCCTTCAATAGTTAAATTATAGTATATACAAATAGATAAATAAGTCAAGGATTGTCAATATCTATTGTGGATAACCCTTGAGTAGATTTTGACGTCTCCCTTTGTGGATAAATGCACAATAATTCCAAAATTTACTATGGTGTGGATAAACCTATAGTGAATTTTTATTTAACTTTTATATATATAAAATTACAAAACTAAAACTCTTACAAGGAGAGTGAAAATTCTTTACATTTACAATCCTGATTTTAATAGAGCTACTACAAAAAGTGACTCAGCCCAACCTAGCGGAGTATTATCATTTGGTACTTCTGAATCTGAGTAATAGAGTTCAGGAATTTTATCATTGTGTATCGTTCTCACACTTTTCTCTAAATATTCTTTTGCTTTTCGAGCGTCATCTTCATCAGTAATATTGCCAAACTTTAATTTATCATTTGCCCAGTAATCATAAATAATAGAAAGCCAAGGAAAACCAAAACACCATTCCGCCTCTTCACTATATCCATCAGCATTCTTGTTGTAATACCTGTCGTTTTTGTATCTTATTACTCCCCTATCTTTTTCGAGGTGGTATTCTAAGTGTCTTACTATTTCTCGCGCCATTTTTTCTGGTACTACATTAAATGGATAAATAAGAGAAAGTTGCGCCAAATCAACGAATTTTGTTCTGGATTCTCTTGGTAAAAGTTGTTCTAATGATTCTTCTCCTTTTTCTATCCACTCAAGGGGAACATCAAAAATACCAAGTTTAGATATGGTGCGGAGACCGGCAATACAAGCCCCAACAGAAGAAGCATGAACCTCCTCATATTCTTCCCATACTCCATTATCTGGATCATGCCAATACTCTATAGATCCAAGATAATTAATTAGTTCTTGTACTACTTCTTTTTCTTCCTCGGTCTCTATTATTTTTATATCCTTTTTCTCCAAACCTCCAATCTTAAATAGAATGGCTCCAACTGCATCATTTTGCTTATTCCCCCATTCTTCCCAAAATTCCTCAAATGTTTCTGGATTGTAGCGAGCATGTATGTATTGAAAAGTTTCGTACGGTTTGTTTGCAGAAGCCCACTTCAATTTATCTTTATGCTTTGTAAAAATTTGCAGTATTGCTTTCCATGTTTTTTTTACAGTTTCAATATCATTAATTTCCTCAAAAGCCAGACAGGTGTAGAAATTATCCCGAAGCCACGCTTTGTTGTATCCCGTACTAACGTCACTGCGAGAGGCAAGAAAAAGACCAGTTGGTGCCTGTAGCTCTCGGATGTTGTTTAAATGTTTTTCTAATAAATCGGTATTTATGTGCATAAAAATTTTTAATTTTTAATTTAAAATTTTTAAATAATGAATAAATTTGTAATTTTAAAATTAATACAATGAAAATTCATTAAAAAATTACAAAATTATGAATTGAAAATTATTTTCCTAAAATATTCTTCTCATACAACCTCTTTGCTTCTTCTAGCATTTCCTTAAGGTATGGTCTTTTGTTTTCCATCAGTTCAGCAAGTAAAGGATAAGTGTTTTTTGCTTCTGCATAAAGGGATATGAGTTTCTCCTCGCACTTATAAAATTCAAGCATCTTTAATGCTAGTTTTTCTTCGTGGTAATCTTTTTTCTTCCTTATGCTCTCCACGATTTCCTTTGCTATGTCCGTTTCGTTTTGAGTTTGAGCTATAAGGAAGTCAAGCTCGTTTTTAATTGGATTTTTCATTATAAAAATTAAAAATCAACTCTTTCGCTTAAACTGTTATAATTTGGACTATCTATAACTCGCTCTATTGCTAGATTTGGCAAGTTTCCAAAATAATCAAAGATTGCTTTTTCTGCTTGTTCAAGCTTACTTAGTTGTGGTTCATTATTAAATCCCTCCATTTTGATAAATTAAACTAATAATTTTTTACAAAGCTACAAGTAAAGCTCCACCAAGAATAAGCAAGCCACCCAGAACCGTTTTTACTGTCAAAGTTTCTCCCAAAAAAAGCGCTGCAAGAACTATGGCAAATACTACTGAAGTCCTGTCTATCGCAACTACTCCAGAAACCGGGCCCGTTTTGATAGCAAAAAAGTAAAATAACCAAGATAGTGCGCCCGCAACTCCAGATAAAATTATGAATAGTAGTGGTTTGCCGGTAATTGTTTCAATAGCTTCAAATTTGTTTAATGAAAAGGCAACTATAACTAAAAATAGCGCCATCACTACAGCTCTCACTGTTGTTGCAAGTGTTGAATCAATCTCCTTTAGCCCAATTTTGCCAAATATTGCTACCAGAGAAGCAAAAACTGCCGAAGCGATTGCATATATTATCCATTGCATATTTATATTATAAACAATTAATTATTTATTACACTCTATATGGTGGATTATCTGTATATATCTTTGGATGTAGAGACTTGAAAACTATCTAAATCTTTTGTTTAAGTAGTTTTGCACTTTTATATTAATTTTCTTGTGTTAATATATTCAAGGACTAGTTATTTATAAACCAAGAGAGAAGTCCACCGCTTTCTTGTATAAAGAAACAATGCATTTCTCTTTTGGCTTAACGTTTATGCGCGGAAATTACGCGTATTTTTTGCGCCATATGTTGAGAAACCCAGCCCTAATTCAAACGAATTAGGGCTGGGTTGTTTATAATATTAGACAGATAGAATTAATTATTTTTAGATCTTTTTTTATCTCGCCACTCTTCTATTTTTTTATGATTACCAGATAGTAATACCTTCGGTACTTTATATTTTTTGCCTTTATATTCCAAAACCTCTGGACGAGTATAGGTTTCTGGGGACGATACTCTAGACTCCTCTAATGATTTGAAATTACCAAGAACTCCTTCTATTTGGCGAGAGATTGAGTCCATAATTACCATTGCTGGCAATTCACCACCAGTCAAAACATATGGTCCAATTGACAAGGATTCTGTTTTAAATATTTTTCTTACTCTCTCGTCAATTCCCTCGTATCTACCGCAAATAATTATTATATCTTTATATTTTTTAGCAGTTTTTTTGGCATACTCGGTATTAAATTGTTTACCTGATGGACTAAGCCAAATAATCAGAGGGGTTTTATTTTTAGAAGCCTTCTCAATCGCTTTAATTACTGGTAACGCTTGTATCACCATTCCGGGACCACCACTATATGGTTTCTGGTCAATGTGTTTAAATTTGTTGTCTGAAAAATCTCTAGGATTATAATATTTAATTTTTATTTTTTTATCAAAAATGGCTCGTCCAATAATGGATGATTTTACATACGAATCAAATGATTCCGGAAACAGTGTAATAATATGAAAATTCATAAAAACTTAGAGATAAGGGCTTAAAGCTTATATTAAAGATAACACAATAAAACAAAAAAGTCCACTAAGGACTTTTTTGTTTTTTGTTACACGTATCTCGTACTTCGCAACTCGATTTATAGTTTCAAATCTTCCATTACATCGTCAACTGATTTCATTTGTGACTCAGAAGATTCTCTCCTTCTACCTCCTTCTGGTTCGTTGATTTTTAGGTTTACCCTAGCGTTGTTTTTCATTCCAACAACTCTAAGTAAAATTCTTATCGCTTTTGCAGTGTTACCACTTCTACCGATTATTTTACCCATATCATCTGGGTGTACATCTAGATTTAAAAGTACTCCCATCTCGTCAACTGTTCTTGTAATTTTTACCGCCTCAGGATGGTCTACCAATCCTTTTACCACAAAATCTAAAAATTGTGCGTCTTGTTCCATTTCTGTTTAATAAATTAATAATCCGGAAATTGGCATATCTCTGCCAGTCCCTATTGAATAAGTATATAATATTCCAAATAAAAAGCAAAAGATGTGGATTGCTTAATATGATTTTGTTATAACAATTAAGCTGTCTTTTCTGACTCACCTTCAAGAACAGGGGTTTTTTCTTCAGATACTTCTGATTCGGTAATTGCTTCTTCCGATTTATCTGTAGTTACAACTTCTTCTGTTTTAGATTCTGTAGCATCTACATTTTCTTCTTTTGACTCGACTGTTTCTCCAGCTGTAGCTTCTTCGCTAGGTGACGATGTTTTAGGTGAATCAGTCTCAGTTTTTTCTTTCACAATTGCTTGCTTTTTTGGTAGTTTATTTATTTTTTTACCTTCTATAATTTTTTTATCAATCAGTAAATTGTGAACTGTGTCAGAAACTTGTGCACCGTTTGAAATCCAGTGCTTTATTCTGTCAGCTTTAAATTCTGATTTGTCTCCCCTTCTTGCATCAAAATTACCTAGAATTTCTAGGAATTTACCACTTTTCGGGCTATTTTTTGAGTCAGTCAAAACAAGCCTAAAAACAGGCTCGTGCTTTCTTCCAACTCTTTGAAGTCTTACCATTAACATATAGAAGGATATATTATCAAAATCCCAAAAAAAGTCAATTATTTTGAGTATCTATAACATATTTATTGGGTCTCATTTAAAATATCAAGCTTCTTTCTAAGGTGTTCTAATCTACCCATATCTGGGTTAGAACTATTTTCTTCCTCTTGTATACCTTTTTCTAACTCTTTCTTTTGTTGGTTTATGTCTTCCTTTGCATATTCATCATCCCCTAGTCCGTCACTGGGATTTTCGGGTATAGAAATAAAATTACCACCAGCATTTTTTTTATCCTTGTCTTGGTCAGCACTATCTTTATTCGAGCCAAAATTAAGTAATCTTTCAAGTCCAAATCCCATATTTGTAAATTAATTTTAATAAATATAATTATACCAGTGATACAAAATTTCAACAAAATTCTCACAAAAAATTTTACAGCGTTTGTCATTTTGGGTGTATAATATATATAGGAAATATAGAAGGAGGAGGTTATGAAGACTTGCTTATTCTTTGTGTTTTTCTCCCTGATTTGTTTAGCCAATGAATCAGAACTCACAATAAGGGTAGATTTTGAGGATGCGACTCTCTTAGTCCTCGAGGAAGGAATCCCAATCCTCAATCTTCCTGTGGCCTTACCTAGAATCAAACACAAATTGCCGGCTGTTGGCACAGTGAAAAAGGTAGAGATTAACGCTCACTGGTATCCCACAAAAGCTACCAGAGAGGCCTACCTAAAGAGAACAGGAGAAGAATTGCCAAGTGTAATTCCTCCTGGTCACAAGCTAAACGCAATCGGCATCGGGAAGATGCACATCAATTGGGAGAGCAGAATCAATCCCCTTATAATGATACATGGGACAAATGACCCTGCCTCAATTGGGGAAAGGGTTACAAGGGGTTGTATCAGACTCCGAAACGAAGACTTCCTCCAACTCAAAGAAGTCATAAAAGATCGGCAAGCCACTGTTCTGTTTGAATGAGTGACTAACGATCGAGCTCGCCCTCTGTGGGCGAGCTTTTCGTTTTTAGATATGAAAGAAATCATACCCCTCGATTGTATAAGAAGTGTAGGGTCGATATGAATTACTAATAACATCATAAAATATGAAAAACAAAAAATTTATGTTTGGTTTAGGTGGTTTGACTCTGGGTGCTATTCTGCTTGTTGTAAACGGTGCATCTGCTTATAGAGGAGACCCTAGCGTTTTGGGTCCGAATTATAGTGCAGATAGACATGAAGCAATGACAAGAGCATTTCTAAATAATGACTACTATGCTTGGAAGGCCTTGATGACAAATGGTGGAAGAGTTGTGTCAGTTATAAACGAAAACAATTTTTCTAGATTTGCAGAAGCACATAATTTGGCAAAACAAGGAAGATTAGAAGAGGCTAAGCAAATAAGAAGTGAACTTGGTCTAGATGTTGGTACCAAAATGGGTCAAAAAGGTATGGGATGGAGAAATAAATAATTATAAAATTATACACAAAAACCCCGATCATGACGGGGTTTGGTGTATTTATAAATCTTGTTGTAAATTTATAATATGGAATTAAGTAATTTAACTGACGAAGAAATAGTTCTAAAAACTCGAACTCTAAATAGTGATTACTATTCTTATATTATAAGTAGATATCAAAACAAACTAATTCGTTATGCAAAGAGTATAGTTCGCGATGAAAATCAATCAATAGATATCGTACAGGAGTCATTTATTAAAGCCTATACCAACCTAAATGGTTTTGATATAAAAAGAAAATTTTCAAGCTGGATATATAGAATTGTACACAACGAAGCCTTAAATTTAATTAAAAAAAATAAAAACACATCCAATATTCCAGAAGATTTTGATATTGAAAGCGACCTCGACATTGAAGAAGATTATTTTAAGAAGGAATTACTAGAGGAAATTAATAATTGCCTAGACCAAATTTCGATTTTGTATCGAGAACCACTTTTTCTTTTTTATATTGGACAAAATAGTTATGAGGAAATAAGTGATATTCTAAGAATACCCATGGGTACGGTCGCAACAAGAATTAATAGAGCAAAAAAGATATTAAAAAAAATATGCATGATGAACAAAAAAATATAAACGACGTCGTAATGAGTCAAATAAAAGAAGGTAAAATTAAAATGAAGCCAAAAATATACTTCATTCTAGGTTCCTTAATTTCTTTTTTGGGTATTATTTTTTCTCTTGTCGCCTCGATATATCTTGCAAGCCTTGTATTTATGAGTACCAGATCAGTTGGATACGGCAGACTCATGAAAATTCAAACATTAATTGATAATTTTCCGTGGTCCGCCTTTATTCTATCCCTAGCTTTTGTTTTTGTGGGGTTATTTTTGGTAAAAAGATATAATTTTTCATATAAATTAGATTTTAAATATATAATACTTGCATTTATAGCATCAATCTTAATCTCAGGTTTTGTTATTGATTACATAGGTCTAACCCAAATTTTAAGCAAAAAAGGTTTTGGTAGGGGTATGATGAATAAAAAAATGTATCAACAGGAACTTCCCCCAAACAATTTCTCTAGGTGATAATATTGTTATATGTCAATAATATTAAACAAAGAGGATTTAAAAACTAACAAACTTAGAGGAGATGCTCTAGACATATTAGAGGCTGGATTTAGTGCTATTAATACTGAAAAGATACTTAGAAAAAAAATTTCATTCAAAGATGGAACTCTTTGTATAAATGACAAAAATTATAAATGCTCTTTATATGAAAGAATTTTTTTTATTGGTATAGGAAAGTGTGCATTTGATGGTGCAAAAATAATTGAAGAAATGCTTGGAGATAGTTTGACCGATGGTATAGTTCTTGATGTTAAATATGGTGAACTTAAAAAAATAAAATCATTTGAGGGTACACATCCATATCCTTCAGAGACCAATGTTTCCGTTACCAAAAAGATTGTAGAAATGATTAAGGGTGTAACTGAAAAAGATTTGGTTTTGGTTTTGATATCTGGTGGAGGATCATCTCTTCTCTGTCTCCCGCACGGCATAAATTATCAAACATTGATTGAAGTTACAAGAACTCTAACAAAAAATGGAGCAGATATTTTTGAACTAAACACTGTGAGAAAACATCTTTCTGGGATACAAGGGGGACAACTTGCAAAAATGTGCTATCCGGCAGAAGTTGTGTCCCTAATCTTTTCGGATGTTTTGGGAGATGATATTGGAGTTGTGGCCTCTGGTCCAACCGTGCTTGACAGAACTACAGTAGAAGATGCATCAAATATATTATCAAAATATGGAATCTTGGGTCTCTGTATCCCACCTGATTGTAGTTTGATGGAAACACCAAAAGAAGAAAAATACTTCGAAAAAGTCAGAAATATTTTAGTGGCAACTAACGAAGATGCTCTTTTGGCAATGAAAGAAAAAGCATTAGGTTTGGGTTATAACACAGACATAGAATCAAGAACCCTTTCTGGGAATGCGACAGAAGTTGGAATAGAACTTGCAAAGAAAGAATTAGAACACAAAACCTGTCTTCTTTTTGGTGGTGAAACTACAGTAATAATAAAAGGTGGAGGTTTTGGAGGCAGGAATCAGGAAGTGGCGCTCTCTGCCCTACCTTTTATCAAAGAAGGACATGTTCTGATTTCTTCGGCTTCTGATGGTTGGGATAATACTGAATATGCTGGTGCAATTGCTGACAAAGACATTTTGAATAAATCATTTGAATTAAACCTAAATCTACAAGAATTTTTGGAAAAAAATGATAGTTATAATTTCTATAAAAAAGTTGGTGGACAAATTATTACTGGACGACTTGGTGTAAACGTTTCTGATTTGTTTATTTTACTGCGAGATTAAATATTCCAACCTTTTTTATAAGTAAATTTTTTACTCTCAAATTATTCTTGTAAAAATATTTTACTTACCCACACTTTTTTTACATTTCTATTTATAAAAAGTGTAAAATATATAATAAATTAGTGGTAGTTAAATTTAAGTATGCAATTTTTGTATTTTTAAATTTAATTTTATAACTTTTAATTATTATGGATAAAGAAAAGAAATTTATACTCTGGTTTGATCAACTTCACATAGAGGATGTCTCCCTTGTTGGTGGCAAAAATGCCTCTCTCGGCGAAATGTATACAACTCTTGTACCAAAAGGTATTAGGGTACCAAACGGTTTTGCTGTCACGGCATATGCCTATAGATATTTTATTGAGAAGGAAGGCCTCACTTCTTTTATAGAAAAGAATTTGGAAGGTTTAGACACTCATGATGTGAAGCAACTTCAAAAAGTTGGTAAAGCAATCAGAGAAAAAATAATAGATTCTGATTTACCAAAAGATTTAGAAGAAGAAATTCTAAAAGCTTATATCGACTTATCAAATGCTTATAACATGAAAGAAGCTGATACAGCAGTTAGAAGTAGTGCTACGGCCGAAGATTTGCCCGGAGCAAGTTTTGCAGGAGAGCACGAAACATATCTTAATGTTGTGGGTGGCAAAAATGTTTTGAAAGCTACCAAAGAAGCGATGGCCTCCCTTTGGAATGACAGAGCTATTTCTTATAGAGTAGACAAAGGGTTCAATCACTTTGATGTGGCTCTTTCGGTAGGTGTCCAAAAAATGGTAAGAAGTGACGAAGGTTCTTCTGGTGTTATGTTTACTCTTGATACCGAGAGTGGTTTTAAGGATGTGGTTGAAATTGATGCGTCGTGGGGGTTGGGAGAGATGGTGGTCCAAGGTAAGGTTACTCCAGATTCATATTTGGTTTTCAAAAAAACTTTCAAAGATGGTTTCTCCCCTATCATAAAAAAAGACATTGGAAGCAAAGAAACAAAAATGATTTACAGCGGGACAAAGACAAATCCGGTAAAAGAAGTGCCGGTTCTAAAAAAAGACAGAGAAGTTTATGTGCTTACTAATGATGAAATTCTTACTTTGGCTCGCTGGGGTATGGATATTGAAGCTCATTATAGTGAAAACGCCGGCAAGCATATGCCAATGGATATTGAATGGGCCAAAGATGGTATTACGGGTGAACTTTTTATTGTTCAAGCCAGACCAGAAACTGTTCAATCAGAAAAGAATCGTCTCACTATCACAGAGTATGCACTCGTTTCAGAAGGTAAACTTGTTGATACAGGTATCGCTGTTGGTACAAAGATTGCAAGTGGCAAAGCGCGTGTTATTACGGATGTAAAAAAACTCCACGAATTTGAGAAGGGTGAAATTTTGGTTACTGAGATTACAGATCCTGACTGGGAACCAATTATGAAAATTGCTAGTGCGATTATTACAGAAAAAGGCGGTAGGACGAGTCATGCCGCAATTGTCTCACGAGAGCTTGGTATTCCTGCTGTGATTGGCACTGGAAATGCTCTATCAAAAATAAAAACTGGCGATGTTTTGACCATAGACACATCAAGTGGAACGACGGGTAAGATTTATGAAGGAAAACTAGAATGGAAAGAGACCGTTCACGACATCACTTCTATACCTGAGACAAGGACCAAAGTTTGTCTAAATGTTGGTTCACCAGAAAGCGCTTTCATGTATTCTTTTATTCCAAACAAGGGCGTCGGTCTTGCTCGTGAAGAATTTATCATTGCCTCTACCATCAAAGTTCATCCAAAAGCATTACTTGATTTCAATAACTTAAAGAGTGAGACATTGAAAAAAAAGATTGAACAAGCAACTCTGGGGTATGAAGACAAAGTCGCCTTTTATGTAGATAAACTGGCAGAAGGTATCGCTCAAATTGGTTCTGCATTTTGGCCAAGTGATGTGATTGTAAGGTTTAGTGACTTCAAAACAAACGAATACGCTACCCTTCTTGGTGGTAAAGATTATGAACCAGACGAAGAAAATCCTATGATTGGTTGGCGAGGGGCTTCTAGATACGCTCACCCAAATTTCGTAGATGCTTTTAGATTGGAGTGTCAAGCAATCAAAAAAATAAGAGATGAATTTGGTATCAAAAACATTGTACCAATGGTTCCATTTTGCAGGACACCGGACGAAGGCAGAAGAGTTTTGGAAATTATGGCTGAAGAAGGTTTGAGACGCGGTGAAGACGGCCTTAAAGTTTACGTGATGTGTGAGATTCCAACCAATGTTTTGAGAGCAGACGAATTCTTAGACATTTTTGATGGATTCTCAATTGGTAGCAATGACCTAGCTCAACTTACTCTCGGACTTGATAGAGACTCTGCGATAGTTGCTCCGATTTCAAATGAAAATGATCCAGCCGTCAAAACTCTCGTCGCTATGGCAATTCAAAAATGTAGAGAAAGAGGCAAATACATTGGTTTCTGCGGACAAGCTCCAAGTGATTATCCTGATTTCACAAGATTCCTAATTCAAAATAACATCGAAGCAATCTCCCTAAACCCTGATTCTGTAATCCCTATGCTTACTGCAATTGCAGAGGAGGAAGCGCGATAGGTACAATGATATATATAAAGACACCAAGATAATTTGGTGTCTTTATATCTAAACTATTATTCATATACCCAAATTGTCTCGATGTATAG
Organism: Candidatus Zambryskiibacteriota bacterium; assembly: GCA_048499675.1. Lineage (GTDB taxonomy): Bacteria > Patescibacteriota > Minisyncoccia > Phycocordibacterales > WO2-35-19 > JASNZL01. Next base: position 31,733 of record JASNZL010000004.1, on the reverse strand, counting down.
AGACAAATCGTTAACTATTTTTTGAATGAAGCATATTTTTTTTCAGCATCTTCAAACCATCTATATCTCGCCATTCCTACCCTAGCCGGTGGATTAAATGTAGCAAAAAGTAAAACACCTAAAATATCCCACATACTTTTTCTATTTCTAAGTATTAAAGAATGAATGTAATCATATTCCCTTCCTTCACATTTTTTTCTTATTCTATTTATTGTAGACCTACTTACTAAAAGCAATTTTTCTATTTTTCTATCAGGAATCTTTTCAATAATCATAAAAATTATTGCTAATCTTTTGGTTAGCATTATTTTCTCGGTTGTATAAAAGAATTCTTTTAGAAATTTTCTAAAATCGTCTTTTGACTTATTTTTAAGAAGTATTTCTATAAGCTTATTATAAATATTGTCAAAATCTTTCTTTTTTATTTTCCTTTTCGAAATATGGGACATCTATATATTATATCAAAATGTCTCGATGCATCGAGACGTAATATGTTTATAATTAACTTGCACTATATGTTCCAGCTACTTATACTTAAGGCATGAAAACATTATATTTATTTACTGAGGAGTGGGAGAAGGCTTATATAAGCGAAAAGCTTGGAAGTGATAATTTAGAGTTTAGAGATAGTATAGAAAATACTCCAGAAGAAATACTAAAAGAAATTGAGGTTATATCGGTTTTCGTAAGTCACCCAATAAAAAAAGAGGATTTGGATAATATGCCAAATTTGAAACTGATTGCTACTCGTTCAACTGGCTTTGATCATGTTGATGTTGCGGAAGCAAGGCAGAGAAATATAGAAGTTGTCTATGTCCCCGCTTATGGCGATAACACTGTAGCAGAATTTGCTTTTGCTCTACTTCTCGCTCTTGCTAGGAAGATTCCAGAGGCGCATGAGCAAGTGACAGAGACTGGTTCATTCTCACAGACTAATTTCAGAGGTTTTGACTTGAAAGGAAAAACAATCGGAGTGATTGGCACGGGCAAGATTGGCACAAATTCAATAAGAATGGCAAAAGGTTTTGGTATGAATGTGATTGCTTATGACCCATTTCCCAAAGATGGACTTGCCGAAGAGCTCGGATTTCGGTATGTAGGATTTGAAGAACTCTTAGGTAATTCTGATATTATCACAATTCATGCACTTCTAAATGACAGCACACGCCATATGATAAACGAGGAAAGCATTTATCATATTAAAAAGGGTGCCGTTCTTATAAATACAGCCCGTGGTGGGTTAGTAAAAACAAGCGCTCTAGTAAAAGCTCTTGAAGAAGGAATTCTTTCTGGAGCTGGACTTGATGTGCTTGAAGAAGAGGGTTACCAGGCAGATGAATTAAAACTTCTTACACAACCTCACCCAGAATTAGAAGCTCTAAAAATCACCCTTTCAAATCATTATCTAATAGATCATCCCAAAGTTATAATTACACCTCATATCGCATTTGATACAGATGAAGCAGTAAAAAGAATTCTCGACACTACAGCAGAAAATATCTCCTCTTTCTCAAAAGGAGAAGTAGTTAACAAAGTCCCTTAGAAAAAAGCTTAGAGGTTGGGGGTGAGAGGTTATAGTAAATTTCTAATTTCTAATTGATCCCAGTAGTATAATAAATTACAGGGCGTGCCTAATTATTCTAAACAAATTCCAAATCCCAAGTACCAAATTCAAATAAGGAATAAATAAAACAAATAAGATATCAAAACTTAAATTTTTTTATTTGAAATTTATTTATTGTGGTTTATTTGTAATTTGGTTTCTGTATTTTGTGTTTTTACACTTTATAAACTTTCAAACCTTAATAAAATTACTTCATAGTTTTATTTTTCAGGGTTTTGAACATTTGTATTTTGAATTTATGGTTTGTTTCGGATTTTGGATTTAGAATTTCGTATTTAAGTTTTTGTCGTACCTCGTACTTCGTAACTCGTTTCCTAATTCGTGTCGTTTTTATATCGTCTCCACCAGTATCATATTCGTTTCTTTTGATTGAGGCTCCATTGTCGGTGCTCCAGCGGAAATAACTACTCTATCCCCTTTCTCGGCAATTTTGTTTTCTAAACATATTTCTCTTACAACTTGAAAAGCCTCAGCTACTGTTTTCCAATCTTCAATATTAATTGGAATACATCCATATGACAGATTTATTTGATTTATAGTTTTTTGATTTGAAGAAAGTGCGAAAATAGGAACAAGTGGTTTGTGTCTAGATACCATCCTAGCTGTAAAACCTGTGTGCGTTAGCGCTACAATGGCCTTGGCGCCTACGTCATGGGCAGTTTTGACCACAGAACCAGTTATTGAGTCTGTCACTTCTGTCTTGCCATTTTTGGGCGCGTGAACTATTTGTCTTTCTGGATAACTTCCTTCAATTTCACTTGCAACGCGTGCCATAACTTCTACAGATTCTACTGGATAACCGCCAAGAGTGGTTTCTTCAGAAAGCATTATAGCATCTGTTCCATCCAAGATTGCATTAGCAACATCCGAAACTTCTGCTCGAGTAGGAACGTGGCTGTGAATCATAGATTCAAGCATTTGGGTTGCTGTGATAACTGGTTTGCCTGCGTTATTACACTTTCTTATAATCTCTTTCTGAACAAAAGGAACTTTTTCGGCTGGTATTTCTATTGCCAAATCTCCTCTTGCAACCATTATTCCATCTGCCTTTTCTATAATTTCGTCAATATTTTTTACTGCCTGAGGTGTTTCTATTTTTGCAATTATTTTTGCATTTGATTTTGCGTTGTTTAAGATGTCTCGGAGCTCAAGAATATCCTCTGGTTTTCTTACAAAAGAGAATGCTATAAAATCGACATCATTTTTGATCCCAAATTCAAGATCTTTTTTATCTTTTTCTGTGAGGCAACTTATAGAAATATCAGAGTCGGGAAGATTCACCCCTCTTCTTCCTTTTATCTCACCTCCCACCAATATTTTACAAACCACATCATTACCATTTACCTCCAAAACTTGAAGTTTTTTCTTGCCATCGTGGAGATATATGATATGCCCTTCCTTAACTTCCTCGGGTAGATGTTTATAATTTATATGGACTCTTTCTTCATCACCTTCTATATCATCAATGGTTAAAGTAAAAGTATTTCCTTCCTTGAGAACAATTTTTTCTTCTTTAAAATTACCTATTCTTATTTTTGGCCCCGCTAAATCTTGTAAAATTCCTGCTGTTTTGCCTGTTTTTTCTACAGCTTTTTTTAGATTTATAACTCTATTTCCGTGCTCCTCAAAATCACCATGGCTAAAGTTTAGACGCATAACATTCATACCAGCAATTAGAAGTTTTTCTAGCATTTCTTGTGTCTCTGTTGCTGGTCCTATTGTACAAACTATTTTTGTTTTCTTAATCATCTATTTTGGTATTATTTTTTAAACATAAGTCATTATTGCATATTTTTTTACATTTACAAAAAAAGCTCTGAACCGGTTGGCTCGAGCTTTTCAAGAGAACAGTACTAGGAGTGCCCTGAAAATCTTAGCTCCTTCTTGAGGATATCAAGTGCAATGGTAGCCAAAATTTCTTTTCGACCATTGTTCTCAAGGGTGTAGTACGCTTGACTGTGACGCTTGAGATAACCGTAGAGTGCTGGCGCATTTTTCTCATGCTCAGTAATCCTTTGGCATATTATAGAAGCTTTGTCATCATTCCTTTTTCGCTCCAAAGCTCTTCTTCTTGATACATTTAGATCGACTTCCATCTGAAGTACAACCAGCCTTGTTTTTCTTTCTTTGAAGGCTTCAATTAATTTCTCTGCTTGGTGTCGAGTCCTTGGAAAGCCATCAAAACATAGTTTCAAACCATGGAATTCTTCTGGAATGTTTTCCATAAGAACAGGAAAAACAAGTTTGCTTGGGACATAGAGTCCGTCGCCCACATATTTTTTTATAAGCGTGTCTCCCTCTTCGATCTTCTTTCTTAACAGTTCTCCCATCCCAACTACTCTACAACCAAGTGTTTGCGCAATGGTTGCGCAAACTCCCTTACCGCTTGCGGGCGGACCCACAAGTGCAAAAGTTGTACTTAGATATCCATTATTCAAAGTACACTCCCTTCTTTTAGTCCGTGTGATATTTTAAACTATATTTAAGGAATGGCAATAGCTATACTTCTTTTTCTTTACTTAGAATTTCTTTTTTGAGTACTTGTAGACTAGTTTCATCCAAGTCGTAAGTGTGTATTTCACCAGTATCTATTTCTACGTCACAAATCTCTACGTCACTCAAATTTTCAAGATGTTTAATAAGGGCTCTTAAGGTATTACCATGTGCAACAACCAAAACATTTTTACCAGACTTTAAATCCTTTTTTATATTTTCCTCATAAAAAGGTAATACTCTTGCGTGAACATCCTTGAGGGTCTCACCTTCTGGTATGGGAACATCCCAACCTCTTCTCATTTTTTGAAATTCTTCCTCCCCGATTTCTTCTTTTACCTGCCATTTATTTTTTCCTGTGTGTATTCCATAATGTCTTTCGTCCAAGGATTTGCTTGATGTGTGCATTAGATCACTCTTTCCAGAAGTATTTTTTATATTTTCAAATGTTTGATGTGTTCTTTTGAGAGAAGAAGTATAAACAGAATGTATCTCTTCGTTTTTTAGTAATTCTCCAGCTTTTCGGGCCTCTATTATTCCTTCTTCTGCAAGCTCAATATCCGTAAGGCCAGTCCAGAGCCCTAGTTTATTCCACTCACTTTTACCGTGTCTTATTAAAAATAATTTAGCCATAATTTATGCGACACTAATCCACGAATTCATGCGAATGACACGAATACAAACTTAAAACTTTGAAACTTCTTTATTCGTGTCATTCGTGCCCATTAGTGTATTTGTGCCGTGTAGCTCTTCTTCAATCCTCAGCAACTCGTTATACTTTGCTGTTCTGTCTGTTCTTGAGACGGAACCTGTTTTGATTTGACCCGTTCCTAGTCCTACTGCAATATGAGCAATTGTTGAATCTTCAGTCTCTCCAGATCTGTGAGAAATAATAGCATTCCATCCGGCGTTATGCGCCGAATCTACAGCGTCTATTGTTTCCGAAAGTGTTCCTATTTGATTTACTTTTATCAAAATTGCATTCCCGGCTTTTTCATCTATCGCACGATTCAAAAAATTTTACATTTGTTACTAACAAATCGTCTCCAACGAGTTGTATATTTCCCATTTGCTCTGTCATTTTCTTCCATCCTTCCCAATCATTTTCTCCCAAACCATCTTCAATTGACGTTATGGGAAATTCACTCACAAGTGATTTATAAAAATCAATCATTTGCTCTGAATTCAATTCTTTGTTTTCTGTTTTAAGTTTGTAGGAACCGTCTACAATAAGTTCGCTACCGGCTACATCAAGAGCCAAATCAAAATCTCTGCCAAGGAGATAACCCGCATTTTCTACTGCTTGTTTGATGAGTGAGAGTGCTTCTTTGTTTCCTTCTTTGACTTGTGGTGCATAGCCACCCTCGTCACCGACGTTTGTGCCATAACTGTTCTCTTTTAAAACTTTTGCCAAAGAGTGGAAAACTTCTGTGACTGTCCTTATTCCTTCCTTGAAACTTGGCATATTCTTAGGAATAATCATAAATTCTTGAATATCTGTAGAATTTGAAGCGTGCTTGCCACCGTTAATTATGTTGCACATAGGGACAGGCAAAGAAATCTCTTTCGGGTTTTTGGAAAAACTTCTGATGTGTCTATAAAGTGGAATTTTCAAACTAAGAGCACTTGCCTTTGCTGTAGCCAAAGAGACAGCTAAAATCGCATTTGCTCCGAGATTACTTTTGTTGTCTGTACTGTCAAGCTTGATAAGAATATTATCTATTTCTCTTTGGTTTTTTGCATCTTGACCTACAAGCGCTTCACTTATTTTTGTATTAATATTTTGTACTGCTTTTAAAACGCCTTTGCCTCCATATCTTTTTGGGTCGGAGTCTCTAAGTTCAATCGCTTCATTGCTTCCAGTTGATGCTCCACTTGGAACTGATGCTCTGCCATAACTTCCATCTTCTAAATATACATCAGCTTCCACTGTTGGATTGCCTCGTGAATCAAGAATTTCCCTGCCAATTATTTTTGTTATTTTACTCATTTATATAAATTAAATTTAACACCTAAATTATAGCAATTTTTGAAAGAAATTGAAGGGAGGAAACAGAACACCATCCCAACAAAGTCATTGGGATGGTGTGATATTATCTTCTTTTTATCAGTCGCATAAGCGCGAAATGAGGTTCATTGAAAATGAACTTATACGAACCAGTCCGCTTTCTTTTTAAAAGTATCTCAAGTGTAGCAAGGATGGATCCAATAAAAAACACGGTCATCGCTTGCCCGTCTTCCTTGTAGAATAGGTAGATTGCCCAAATCGGCAAGGGGGGCCACACCCACCCAACAAGAGTTTCAACAACACGTAAAAACTTAGGCATATAGCTTGCCTCCTAAAATGATTCTATTGGTAACAAAGCTAAAGTCAAGGTTTTTTAAGTAAGTATGTATAATGCTTGCACAGCGAAACCCCACCATCCAAGGTGGGGCGAAGTTATGTTTGCACTGCGAAGCCCCGCGAAAGCGGGGCGAAGTGGTGCGTGTGCCAAGACTCGAACTTGGGGTCTCTCCATTATCAGTGGAGTGCTCTAACTTCACCCACCCACCAATTATTTTTAATAATACCATCCAAAGTGCAAGTGGGAAGACTCGAACTTCCGACCTCTCCATTATCAGTGGAGTGCTCTAACCATCTGAGCTACACTTGCACTTTAGAAAGTATTTTATTAAATTTTCAAATTAACTCATTCTTCAGTAAATTGGTGGGTGGGCAGGTCTGAGCTACACACGCATTATATTTTATACACTATACCAGCTTAAGAATTTGAACATAAGATAATTAATTATCAGTGGAGGTCAAAAGTATTTTTTTACTAAAAAATCTTTCGACCCTACCTCGCGCCGTCGCGCTCCGGTCTTGCGCTTGGGTCCCCACCCAACCTCACTCTAACCATCTGAACTACATGCCTTATTGTTTGGACATTTAGAATATAACAAAAAAATATGAATATGACAAAGAAAAAACCCGCGAATCGTCTGGGACGACCGCGAGTCTTTGGGTGGTGGGGGGTGGTCAGAGACCTTTTCCCCACCAATGTCTTTTGTTTTGGGGGTCGATTATGTCGTAACCCCCTTCCTCGTCAGTGCCCAGTAAGCGTCTGACGATGGCTTCACCTTCCTTTTCTTTCTTGTACTCCTTCCATCCATAGATGGCGAAGCCAAGGAGAAAGATTGATCCGCCCACGATGACGACGGTGGGCCAGTTCTCAATTTCAAGTGGTACAAGTACCACAAGGGTGAGAAAAAGGACAACAAACCCAATGAACATCAAGAACGATGCCCATGTGTCAAGATTCTTCATGCTACCTCCTACCCTAATTATAGCATAACTAATATGTAAATGTCAAGCCCAAAGTGTGAACAACGAAAAAGCCCCTATTCCTTGCGGATTCAGGGCTTTCATTAACTTATTCAACATCTCGGCTCCTTTTGTTCAGAATTCTCTCGTCTCTACTGAGACTAAGGAAAAGCGATACAAAAAAGAGTGTGGCGGATATCACAAGACCGCTAGTGCATATTGTTTTGGGCAGGACTGTCTCAATAGAGACGACTTCAATTTTAAAAGTCAAAAAAAGTCCCGCAAAAAAGAACATTGCGTAGCACGAGACTGTAATCATCTTGTCGATCATAGTTACCTCTAGGATTAGATTACAACAATAATCAAGTTATGCAACAAACAAAAAACTCGCGTGTGCGAGTTTTTTGTTTAGCTATTCTTTGTTTTGTTCCGTTCGCGGATTTTGTTAGCCAAAGGCTTTTCAAAATCCAGCGTCCCGCGAAGTCCTGTACCATACGGTACTGGACGAAGTGGGACATTTTGCATATCTTTCTATGCCGTCAAACAGTTTAAGGTATCTGCTAAACCATTATGTGTCCAATTGGAACACACAATATCGACTGTGTGCCCCGCCAAGGCGGGGCGTTTTCACCTTGAAATATTCCACGACCAGCTTCCGCTAGCCGTGCCTTGTTACGACTTACTCCCTGTCAATGAGCTTACCTTATTACCACCAAAGTGATCTTTCGGGTATTCCCATCTCCCTTGAGTTGACGGGCGGTGAGTACAAGACTTGAGAACGTATTCACCGCGGTATAGCTGACCCGCGATTACTAGCGATTCCAACTTCATGGGGTCGAGTTTCAGCCCCCAATCCGAACTGGGGCCACTTTTCTAAGGATTAGCTCAGGGTTACCCCGTCGCGACCTGTTGTAGTGACCATTGTATTATGCGTGTAGCCCAAGGCGTCAGAGGGACATGCTGACCTGGCGTCATCCTCGCTTCCGCCCAGCACACAACTCGCTTCGCTCGCAATTTTCAATTTAAAATTTTCAATTTTCAAGCAATTTTTAATGAATCAATTTCAAAATTTAGAAATTAAAACATTTAGACATTGTTTAGAAATTAAAAATTAAAAATTAGAAATTGCGCATGCAGTGCGCTCTGTGCTGGGAAGTCTCGGCTGACACTTGTAACAGCCAATGAGGGTTGCGTTCGTTACCCCACTTAAGGGAACAGCTCAAACCACGAACTGACGACGGCCATGCATCACCTGTCCAGACGTCCTTGTGAGACCCCCGACGTTTCTGTCGGGGTTCGTCTGAATTTCTAGCCTTGGTAAGGTTTTTCGTTTATCATCGAATTAAACCGCATAATCCACCGCTTGTGCAAGTCCCCGTCTATTCCTTTGAGTTTTAAGCTTGCGCTCGTACTACCCAGGCGGATCGCTTAACGCGTTAGCTTCGGCTCTCAGAGGGTCGATACTCCGAAAACCTAGCGATCATCGTTTAGGGCGTAGACTACTGGGGTATCTAATCCCATTCGCTACCTACGCTTTCGTGTTTCAGTGTCAGGAATGCGCCAGTATATTGCCTTCGCTTTTGGTGTTCCCCATGATATCAACGGATTTCACCCCTACTCCATGAGTTCCATATACCTCTCGCACCCTCTAAGTTTTACCGTTTCCCCCGCACCTCCACGGTTAGGCCGTGGGTTTTAACGGGAGACTAATAAAACCACCTACACACCCTTTACGCCCAGTGATTCCGGATAACGCTTGGGGCCTCTGTATTACCGCTCCTGCTGGCACAGAGTTTGGAGCCCCTTATTCATGACCAGATCAATAAACTTTCTTAGTCATAAAAGGTTTTTACGTCCCGAAGGACTTCATCAACCACGCGGCGTCGCTCCGTCAGGCTTTCGCCCATTGCGGAAGATTCTCGACTGCGGCCACCCGTAGGTGTATGGACCGTATCTCAGTTCCATCGGTGGGGGTCAGCCTCTCAGCTCCCCTACCCGTCATAGCCTTGGTGAGCCATTACCTCACCAACTAGCTGATAGGCCGCAGGCCGTTCCTTTAGCGATAAATCTTTACTCTTTCGAGACTATCGAGAATTATCTAACCTTTCGGCTAGTTATGCCCGACTAAAGGGTACGTACCTACGTGTTACTACCTCGTTCGCCGTGGGTCTAAACCCACTCGACTTGCATGCCTTATCCACGCCGCCAGCGTTCATCCTGAGCTAGGATCAAACTCTAAAATAAAACGAAGTTTTATTTTATCCCGCGTAGCTCTGAAAGAGCGTAGTGGGATGTCTTCGTATTTTAGTTTACCCCGACGCCCTAGGGGTCGGAGTCTTATTTTGCAACTACTCGCAAAAGCTCGTAGGCAAAATATAGAACGGAACAAAACAAAGAATATCTGAATCTGATATAAATTGAATCATGTTCTAGTTTGATTCTAACTGTTCTATTTTGTTTTACCTTTTACAAAACAAAATATTACTAATCACTGTAAATAAATTTGAAAACTGATTTTTTAGATCAGTCCCTTAACTCTGTAAAACAAAGTTAAAGCTTGCACATTTAATATTTACGTTCTTTCCAAACAGAACTTGAATCTGTTTGGTTTTTATTATTTCAAGTATGTCAACGAACCTTTTCCTATTATCTGGGTTTTATCAAAAAAACTCAGAAAAACTCCTTTTTAAGGGAGTGTGTTCATTATATTTATTTAAGCGAACAAGTCAAGCTCCAAAACGGCTTATTTGTTCATTTATTCTAATTATTTAAAAATTCACAAAAATGTGTTAATATTTTTAGGTTGTTATGAAAAAAAGCAAAAATAATAAAAACTACAGAACTGACAAAAAACAAGCAAACAGAAGTAAAAATCTTGTTGGAATTATAAAAATTGCACCAAAACCTATTGGTTTTTTGGTTGTGGAGGACACAGATAATCCGGATACAATTATATTTGAAGAACATTTGAACTGCGCTCTGGATAAAGATGAGGTTTTGGTAGAAATAATTGGTAAGGATTTTGCACGTGGTACAAAAAGAAATAAAGGTAGAGTTGTAAAAATTTTAAATAGAAACAAATCAAACTTTGTTGGAACCTTAGAGAAAGAGGGTGATAGATTTGTTTTGATACCAGATGATTTTAAATTCTATAAAAAAATCGATGTCCAAATCGACTCAAAAAATAGCATAGGAGATCTGATGGAAAGCGGTCAGAAAGCCCTGGTAGAATTGAAAGAATGGAATAATCCAAATGTTAATCCCAAAGGCGGGCTCTTAAAAGTTTTAGGACAAAAAGGTGAGCACGAGGCGGAAATGCAGTCAATTATTTTTGATAAAGGTATAGATTTTGATTTTCCTATACAAGTAGAAAAAGAAGCTCTTTTAATTGAAAGACAAAACAAAGAAAGGGTTCACGAATTAGAGAAAGACAGAAAAGACTTCAGGAATATTCTAACTTTTACAATTGACCCAGTTGACGCAAAAGATTTTGACGATGCTCTTTCATATGAGGAAATAAACGAAACCACACTAAGAATTGGTGTGCATATTGCAGATGTTTCTCATTTTGTCAGACCAGATACTTTACTTGATAAAGAAGCAAGAAAGAGAAGCTTTTCTACATATTTGGTAGATAGAACCATACCAATGTTACCCGAAGTTTTGAGCAATAATCTTTGTTCACTAATGCCAAATGTCGACAGGAATGCATTTTCTGCCGTATTTGATATTGATAAAAAAACAGGGAAAGTTTTGGATAGATGGTTTGGAAGAACCCTCATAAACTCAGATAAGAGGTTTAGTTATGAGGAGGCACAAGAGATCCTCGACTTACGAGATGCGAGTAACGATATACGATTTAAAAAAGAATTGGAAGAGTTGGATAGGATTGCGAAAATATATAGGGCAGAAAATAGAAAAAATGGCGCGATAGAGTTTGAGACTGATGAAGTGAAGTTTGAGCTGGATGAAAAAGGAAAACCTATTAGAATTTATAAAAAAGAAAGAGTGGATACAATGAAAATGATTGAGGAATGGATGCTTCTTGCAAACAGAGAGGTTGCCAAATTTATTAGTGAAAAAGTTGTAAAAAAAGGTGGAGTAGGAATTTTTAGAATCCACGATAATCCAAAAATAGATAGAATAGAGGAGCTTTCAATTTTTGTAAGAGCGCTTGGTTATGATTTGCCGATTTTGAACGGTAGAGTGAATGCAAAAGACATTAATATGTTGCTCAAAAAAGTAGAAGGACATGCTTCAGAGTCCCTTATTAAAACTGCTACAATCAGATCAATGGCTAAAGCAATTTATTCTACGAAAAACATAGGACACTTCGGATTAGCTTTTGAATATTATACACATTTCACCTCCCCTATCAGAAGGTATCCTGATTTGATGGTTCATCGTGTGATTGAGAAAGCTCTACATGGGGAAAAAATGAATAAAAATGAATTTGTTAAATTCCAGAAAATTGCTCTCGAGGCAAGCGAGAAGGAAATAAGTATTCAAGAAGCAGAAAGAGAAAGTATAAAATATAAACAAGTAGAATATATGAAAAACAAAGTCGGTGATATTTTTGACTGTATTGTCTCTGGTGTAACAGAAAGAGGTATTTATGTAGAAGAACCAAACACAAAATCAGAAGGCATGGTGCGTCTTAGGGATATAAAAGAAGATAATTTTGTGTTAGATCAAAAAAACTATTGTGTAGTGGGACAGAAAACCGGCAAGAAGTATTCCCTAGGTGATAGTATAAAAGTCAAACTAACAAGCGCAGACCTCGACCGCAAAACTCTTGATTTTGAAATGCGCTAAATACAACAATCAACCCGATCGCGCCGATTGTTGTATTTTTTTCTGCCGTAACTATTTAGGTAGACATTCCCACGGCAGTTCTCTGAACTGACCTCGACCATAAACTCTGGATTATGATGGTTTGATATAAATTCTGGAATTCATGTGATTTCAGTACTGAATGCTGTGTACTTCATTTTTATAATTTTCATTAGAGATAAATTAAACAAATATGCCGTGCAGAGTTTGCACGGCATATGGAAAGAACAGTTATTTTACCTGAGCATAGTGTTCTAGGAATCTACCAGTTGGAGAATTGAGTACCAACCATATCCAGCCCCTCATAATACAAAACCATAGAAACATTAGAGGGATGCTGTACTGGAGGTAAATTCTCCAGTGGCTCATTTTTTTAAAAATCATAACCCCTACTAGTGAACTAATTGGCAGAAGCCCTGCTCCTACTGACAGATTTGTCAATCGTACCCAGAAGTGCACGTTAGGATCATTGTAAAGAGGACCCCAAAGCACCGCTTGAATAGCAGAAGGGATGATGGGTGCAAACTCACCTGTTGCAAGCCCAAGTGGAAGGAACACGTTTTGAACTAACCACTCTCCCTTAAGCATTGCGATTACAAGTACAATAATCACCCCCCACTCAATTTCGTTTTTAATAACTTCGTCAAACAAATGCGAAGTTTGATTCGTGAGCCATGCCCACAGGAGGATAATTCCAACACAGAGAAGTGCGTTGTGTGTAAGGAGAAGGATTGTAATACCAGCCAAAAACTCAACTGTGTTTCTCCAGTCGAATTTGCCAGTCGTATTCAGCCTTACAAGATGGGTCTTGTGTGAGCTAGCTATGATGCCAAGTATCACACTAAAGATGAGTACAGGTGGGAGCACGAAAAGTGCGGAAAGTGCTCCCGTACGTTTGTCTCCAGCGTAGAGTCCAGCTGCGTATACTTCACCAAACCACAACCAAAGACCGCCTATTATTGCACCGATTGTGTAGATTGAAAACAAACGCATTCTACCAATCTCTTCGTCCTCCGAGTGGCAAGTTGTTTTTAATTTCTTAACTTGTGCAAGAAGGACAAATGAGTCCAGCACACCAGATACAATACTGATGTATATGGTCTGGAAAAAATTGCTTTTGAATACTGGCATCTTGAGTTGGGTGATACCAACCAAGAGCGTAAGGTACATCACAAGTACAAATACTTGGCCGGGTATCGACCAGTCTTTGTAGCTGTTTGCAGATGTAATACAACAAACAGCAAGTATCATAATGAGGACACTCAACATGTCACCAGAACGTTTTCCGGTATGAAAAACATTCATGAACAGGGTTATTTTGTTCATACATCTCCTTCAAAGAACAGATTTACCAACAATGAAAATAGCATAAACAAATAAAGTTTGCTAGGTAGTTTTGTAACATTAAAGTTTCTAGTAAGTTATATTGAAATAACTAAATAATCCTAACTGTCTCGATGCATCGAGACAGTTAGGATTATAAAAAGATAATTTAATTTAGTGAATATTGTATAAAAGATTTGCCCCGAGCTGTTGCCAGTCGGGGCATGTAGGATGCGAAGTACTCAAAGGTATTCGCTCCATTGGTAGATGTTGATGCCAATCACTTTGCCCGTGTGGACATCTTTGAGGATGGCAAAATTTGTGCCTGGGATTGGTTCTTCAAGAACGGAACAATCCCGGTTTTGAACAGTGAGAATATCCAGCGCTTTGTTATGGAAAGCTAATGGATTGAACTCACCGCTCCCCCGTAGTAGATCTCTCATTTCAGCAAGGAGTCCTGGTAAGACCCCGTAGTTGTTCGTTCCTCTCATCTGATGACCTCCTTTTTTATTATACCATATTGTATTAGCTTTGATACCGTAAAGCTTATGGCTTCGAGATGGTTAAATATAAATGCAATAAATACAACAATCAACCCGATCGCGCCGATTGTTGTATTTTTTGTGTTATGCATCGCTACATTTCGCTCCTTTGATGTGTATAAAAGATTTGCCCCGAGCTGTTGCCAGTCGGGGCATGTAGGATGCGAATTACTCAAAGGTATTCGCTCCATTGGTAGATGTTGATGCCAATCACTTTGATTGGCAGGTAAAACTACTTAGCAACAGCTACTGCTTCATCAAATGCGATTGAGAGGAGGCGGGAGGCGCTGTCGCGACCCATTGTTACTCCATAAATAATGCCAGCACGAGACATTGTTTCGCGATTATGGGTAATTAAAATTAGTTGTGAGACTTTTGAAAGCTGTTCTATCATATCGCCGTATTTTTTTGAATTCGCTTCGTCTAACGCAGCATCTGTTTCGTCCAAGATAATAAAAGGTGGCGGATTCACTTGTGAAATCGCAAAAAGCAATGCAATTGATGTAAGGGCTCTCTCCCCGCCTGAGAGCATATCTAACCCTCGGATGCGTTTACGTGGTAGTGATACTTCAATTTCAATTCCTTCTTCTGGTTCATTTTCTTCCACTATTTCCCCAATTTCATCCTCGGGTAAATTTTTAATTTTTAATTTTTCAATTTTTAATTCCGCCTGCCCGCCCCCAAACATAATTTCAAAATATTCTTGGAATGATTTATTTATTTTTTCTATTCCATCTTTGAATTCAATATCAATTTTGGAAATTAAGTCCTTTATAAGTTGATTTAGAGACTCGGCACCAACTCTCAAATCCTCTAACTCTTTTGCTAAATACTCGTCCCTTTCTAAAGTGTCTTTGTATTCTTTTGATACCTCGACTCCACCTGCACCTCCAAGTTCTTCGAGACGGATTTTCATTCTTTCAAGTTCTTTCCTTCTATCTTCTTGTTTAACTCTATCTTCGTTTAAAATTTCTTCGTTGTTAACTATAAAACCAAAATTATTTTTCAATTCTAATTCCTCAAATCCTAATATAGAAGTACCGAGCAAAACTCCCGCTTCCTCTACTTCTCTTTTCCAATTTTCTTCTTCTATATTTAATCTTTTTAATCTTTCATTAATCAAAACTAGTTTACTTCTAAGGTCGCTTTGTTCGGATGAAATCCTAAAAATATTTCTCTCTGCTTCCCTACCGGAATCCTTGTCCTTTTCAATGTTAGTACGAATATTCTGGTATGTTCTATTTAGTTCCTCTAGTTTCAAGTCAAAATCTTTAATTTTTTGCTCAATTGAATTTTTATTGTTTTGAAGGTTTTCATTCAAATTTCTCAATTCTGTAAATATGCTTTCATCAAAAATGTTTCGATGTCTTCCAATAAAAGATCTAATTTTTTCTAAAATTAGACCAATCTCGGATAATAGACTAACTTCTCTTTCTAGTTCCAAAACTTCTTTGAGTGGGACTGTTTTGAATTCCTCAGATCTCTGTTCTTGCTCTATTTTTTGTATAGATCTTTTGTTTGCACTTATCTCACCCTCGAGAGTACCAAGCTCTCTATATAATTTATCTTTTTCTTCTCGTACAATTTTTATTTGGTTCTCTATGTTTATTAATTCTTCACTTTTTTCATCTTTATTTTTTGAATAAGCAAGTATATTTTTTGCTTCTTCCATGTCACTTTCTAGTTTCTGTATTCGGCTTTCTATTGGTGATTTTTCAAATTGAATTTCCTTTTTTTCTTTATCCAAATACAGACTCTCTCTTTTTAAATACTCTCTGTAGAAATCTCTTAGTTTTTGTCTTAATTCTTCGGCTTTTTCTACTTTCTCAACTTGTTTTCTGAGAAATCTTAAATGAGGGGCGATTTCTCTTCTCAAAGATTCAACCTCCTTAATATTCTGCAAAGTTTTTTCTAATTTCCTCTCGCTCTCTTCTCGTTTTATTTGGTAAATTTTTAGACCCAAAGCATCCTCTATCATTTCTTTTCTCTCTTTGGTACCTGCTCGCAAAATTCTGTCTGCTTCACCTTGGGATATTATATGGTGTCCTGAAGAGCCAATGTGAGCGCCTGACAGTATTTCAATCACATCTTTAAGTCTCACTTGGCTTCCGTTTAGTAAGTACTCGTTCGAGCCATCTCTGTTTACCACTCTTTCGATTGAAAGTTCTTCAAAGTCACCTGCATTTTTTAAATCACTTATTTTTGAGAAGAAATTATTTTTGTTCTCCAACCTAATCCTTACGCTTGCTCTATTTGCTCTACCTATATCTCCAGAACCGTTCCATATCAAATCTTCGCCTCGTTTACCTCGCATCGATTTCATTGACTGCTCACCTAAAACAAACCGAAAAGCCTCGGCAACATTTGATTTACCACTACCGTTTGGTCCGACTATGGAAGTGATTTTTGATTTAAAATTAAGCTCTGTCTTTTTGGCAAAACTTTTAAAACCAGATATTTCTAACGATTTAAGCATGGAATTATTTTAGCATAAAAAATAATGCTTGCATTTTTTAAATACATTTTATCTGATTTAAAAAGAGTTGGCTGGAAGAAATCAAACGAGATTGCTTGAGAGGGTTGGTCGAAAGATCGTAAATCGCCTTGGACGATGAGAAATCCTCAATAAACAAGTAAGAGCCAAAACCCGTTTCGGGTGTTAAAGGATTGTACTCTACTGATCATTGGAGATAATCCAAAGTTAGGTGTTCTCTAAAAACATCTTCGGCTAAACCGTAACCTCGCTTGGGCACCTTGATCAGTGCCTACAAGTTCCCAACTCTGTCCGTATAGGCCGTGTCCAAGCACGGCCTTTTACTTATAAACTATAAAAAAAGACACCCTCGGTTTGCACCAAGGGGTCTGTGGGAATTGTTTAGATTCCTAGTCTATCCATCTCATCTCTGCGTGCGCGAGGTGAGCCGCCTCAATCCGTCTCCTTGCCTCTTCTGGACTGAGTATTTTTGTTGCCACTTCATCCGGAAGGCTACTCTTCACGTAAAAAACCAAAGATTGTTTTGTTCCCCAAACATAGGGGAAAACATATTCCTTTGAATCCAAATCAACGACATAGAGATGTTGTTCTATGAATTCATTCTTCTTGTCGATTGTAATCAGCAAATCGTTTATTCTGCCTTGCAGGACCAAAATCCATAGAAGCAAAATAACAAAAATAATAAACAACAGAAAACCAAACAGCATTGGATTCACCTCTTGCTATTTTATATCATAAAATACTAAATTTACCACCCCTTTTCTTTGAGGGCGTGGCGGGCGGCGGATTGTTCAGCGTCTTGTTTGGAATCGCCTTCCCCTTCGGCTACTTTTTCGTCACCAATATAAACACCAACTGTAAATTTTTTATCATGATCAGGACCTGTTTCTTTTAAGGTTTTGTAAGAAGGAGTTATACCTACTTTATCTTGTGCTTTTTCTTGAAACTTGCTTTTTGCATCTATCCAAAGCTCATCATCTATTATTTTCTGAGTCATTGGAGTTATAAATCTTAAAATAAAATCTTTTGCTTTGTCATATCCACTATCTAAATATATAGCACCTATTACAGCTTCAAGTGCATTTGCCAAAATATATTGTCTTGCTCTGCCTGTGTCTTTTGCTTCTCCTCGAGATAATAGTAGGTAGTCGTTTATATTTATATTTTTTGCTACATCCGCACAAGTTTGCGCGTTTACTAGAGCACTTCTTATTGATGTGAGGTCGCCTTCGTTTTTTTCGGGATACTCTTGGTATAAATAGTCTGTTATAACAAGTTCCAAAACAGCATCACCAAGAAATTCTAGTCTCTCATTGTGACCGTTTTTTAAAGCTCGGTTTTCGTTTATATATGACCGGTGAGTAAGGGATTGTAGTAATAAATTCTTGTCGTTAAACTCAAGTCCTATAATTTCCTCGAATTCGTTTATAGATTTTTGCATATCAATTTTCAATTTTCAATTTAGAATTCTCAATTAATTTTTAATGTCAAAATTTTAAATTAAGACACTGAAAATTGTTTAAAAATTGAAAATTTTAAATTAAAAATTATATATTACTTTACTAATAAATTAATTGCTTTTGTGACTATAGGTAAAATATCGTCGTAAAAATTAAGCCCCAAAATATCTGACAATTTGAACCATTGTACTTGATCTAATCCCCCTTTGTCTGTCTTATTCTCCATTGTTAGTTCTACAAAAGGAGATTCTGCTAAATAATAAACAACGTGTTTTCTAAGCCTACCTTTTTCTGGATGGAAAGTCTCGTATGTGTTCTCGCCTAGCTTATCTTTAACCTCTATACTAATACCAAGTTCTTCTTTGACGCCTCTTATTATTCCTTCACTTTCATTCTCATTTTCATTTAATTTTCCTTTGGTTAAAGTCCAATGACCGAATACATCATGCACGAGGGCTACATATATATCACCTTCGTGACGTGCATAAACTACTGCCCCAACCAATGTCTCATTTGTGATCGTTTTTTTATCCGGTTTTTTTTGATCTTTGTCTGGTTCACCCATCTCTTTGTAGACAGCTCCTAATACACCGTTTACAAATTTACTACTACTATCGCTTCCAAATTTTTTTGCTAACTCAATCGCTTCGTTAATCGCAACTTTTGGTGGGACTTCGCCTCTATCAGAAAATAAAAGTTCATAAAGACCAATTCTTAGGATGTTTCGATCCATTATATTTATCTTTTCAATTGGCCATTCTGGTGCAGTTTTGACTATTATGTCGTCTAAATCTTTGTGTTTATCGATAACGCACTTTAACAAGTTTTTGGTAAACGTATCAAAAGTCGCACCAGGTGCGAATTCGGTTAAATCTCTTTCTAGAATTTCTTGCGAGCTCAATTTTTCTCCACCAAAATCCCACTCATAGAGTGTTTGAAGAACAATTGATCTTGCAAGGTGCCGATTAGCCATATGAATGGAAATTTCTAATTATTCTAATTATACTAATTTCTAAACAAAAACCAAGTTTCAATCTCTAATTTTAGAAATTTAGATATTGGGATTTATTTAGAATAATTAGGTTAATCAGGTAGAATTAAAAATTATTTAGCTTGTTTAGCTTTTTCTTTTGCTTTCTTCTCCTTTTTTTCGATTTTTGCACGAACATCCAAGACTTGTCTGCCTTTGTATTTTCCACAAACAGAACAAATAACGTGTGGTGCTTTTGGACTACCACAATCTTTGCACAACATTAAAGAAGGACTCTTCAGTGCGTGATGACTCCTTCTGTTTGCTGTATGGGCTCTTGTATGTCGCATTCGAATAACCATATGACCATATTACATCATTATATTAAAATATGCAATGGGTAATATGGTAAATCCTAAATTTTAATTTCTAAATACTAAACAAATCCAAAATCATAAACCTAAAATCCCAAATATACTCAAAAATAGATAAACTTAAACAAGATAAAATTATTTCTAAATTAGGGCAAAGAAAAAAAGAAAGCCCCTCAAGAACACTTGGGGGCGTGGTGGAGACCTTATATTTCGAAACGAAAGTTCAGAGCTTCTTCTGAGAGTCTTTTAGACTCTTCTATTCTCCGCACTTCTTCATTGATTTTAGGCAGTTGACTCCTGAGTATTTCACCTGCCTCTTCGATGGTCAGGTTTGTTACCTGAATTTCTTCAGGTTTTCTTGGGGTACGATTATCTGGCATTGATAACTCCTTTTTTAAATATACCACATTAGACAGGGAGATTCTGGTTTGGAGGACAAACGACTTGTCCCAATAGTTCTTTCCTGACCGAATCTGAACGCTCTAGAGCTTTTCAGGCTGGTTTGAGCTTTTCAAAGTCTTCCTTCAGTCTTTTTGCACTGAGTGGTCTCAAATTGAACTTTTTCATTTAGAACTCCTTCTTTATGTATTTTATACTATATTCAACTTTTTGCGAAATTCAGTTTTTTACTTCAAATTTTGTTTCCTCCTTCTACTTCACCAACGTTTCGGTTTGATAATTAGGATTTAGTGTTTTTATTTCGATATATAACATTACAAAAACTTTGTCTGTGTATATTTAATAATCCAAATTTTTTTATTGCTTTTGTATGTAGAGAAGTTCCATAACCTTTGTGTATTTCTAAAGAGTATTCCGGATATTTTAGTGCTAATCGGCACATTAGGCGATCTCTGGAAACTTTGGCAACAATAGAAGCGCAGGCAATAAAGATGTTTTTAGCATCACCACCAATTATAGTTTTTTGACTCAGATAACTTTCTGGGGCTTTTAATGAACCATCAAGGAGAATTTTTAATTTAAAATTTTCAATTTTCAATAAATATCCAATGTTAAAATTTTCAAACTCTTTCAAACATTTATTTATACCAAGATTGATTGCGTATGAAATTCCATATTTGTCTATTATTTTGTTTGATGTGTGAGAAACAGAAAAATATACAAGGTTCTGTTTTTTTAAGATTAATAATTTCTTATATATTTCTTCCCTCTTCTTTTCAGATAGTTTTTTTGAATCGCGAAGTTTGTTTTCAAATATATTTTTTAAAATCCATCTTGCAGTTTTGCTGTCTGTTGCAAATAATCCAACACTGACAGGCCCAGCGAGTGGACCTCTCCCTGCTTCGTCTATGCCTATTGTTATATCCTTACTCATTTTTGAAAACTTGAAGCTAAAAGCTAAAAGCTATAAGCTGTAAGTATGAAGTATACCCATTTACACACCCATAGTCATTATTCTCTACTGCAAGCGTTACCCAAAATTCCAGAGCTTGTAGAAATGGCTAAAAATGAAGGTATGGAAGCGCTTGCGCTCACTGATAATGGAAATATGTATGGGGCTATAGAGTTTTATAAGGAATGTAAAAAGAAAGGTATAAAACCAATAATTGGAGTAGATGCTTATTTATCTACTAGAACAAGACACGACAAACAAGCTGGTGTCGATAAAGAAAGATTTAGACTAATCCTTCTCTGTAAAAATGATGCGGGTTATAGAAATTTAATGAAGCTTGTCACCACCTCTTATCTAGAAGGATTTTACTATAAACCTAGAGTTGATTTTGAAGTGTTAGAAAAATATAACGAAGGATTGATAGCAATCTCTTCTTCTTGGAGCGGTGATATTTCGACTGCTCTTCGAAACAATAATATTGATACCGCAAGTGAACTTATTTCAAAGTATAAAAAAATATATGGCGAGAATTTTTATATTGAGCTTACGATGCACGGAGAACTTATGGGACATAATGAGCATATGAAAGTTCTCTATGAATTTGCAAAATCAAACGGAGTGCCCACTGTTGCGGGTCATGATGTTTATTATTTGAAACCCGAAGATAGAGAAGCAAAAGATACACTAATGGCTGTGATGCAAGGAGGAGAATCCAGAGAGAAGGGTGGTTTTGATAATGAAGAAGAAGATTTTTCTTTTGTATCAGAAAAAGATATCAAAGAGAGGTTCAAGGATTATCCTGAAGCATTATTTAATAATCAAAAAATAACAGGCATTTGTAATTTGGAACTAGAGCTTGGTAAATGGGCTTTCCCTGATATTCTAATAAGTAAAGGTAAAACATATGACGACGCCTTGAGGGACTTGGCATTTGAGGGTTTAAAAAAGAGAGGCCTACCCGAAAGTGAAGAAGTTGTAAAAAGACTTGAGTATGAATTGGAAATAATAAAAACAAAAGGTTACTCCCCATACTTTTTGGTTGTTGCTGACCTTTTGAATTATGCTCACCAAAATGGAATTCTTTCAAATATTAGAGGTTCTGTATCTGGTTCATTAGTCACTTATGTGTCTCACATTACAAATATAAATCCACTTGAATATGACATTCCTTTTGAAAGATTTTTAAATCCAGATAGACCGTCGGCGCCTGATATTGATATGGATTTTGCCGACGACAGGAGGGATGAGATTATTGATTATGCAAGGAGGAAATATGGTGAGGATAAGGTGGCGCAGATTGGAACATTTGGAACAATGATGGCGAGGGGTTCGGTACGAGATACTGCTCGTGCATTAGGTTATCCATATACAGTTGGGGACAGAATAGCGAAGCTGATTCCTATGGGTTCACAGGGGTTCCCTATGACAATCGACAAGGCCCTTTCTGATGTACCTGAACTTGTAGAGTTGTACAAAACAGATGCAGATACCAAAAGAATTATAGATATGGCAAAAAAAATAGAAGGTTGTGCAAGACATATTGGAGTGCATGCGGCAGGAGTTGTTATAAGCCCTTCCCCTCTTACAGACTTTACTCCGCTTCAATTTGATCCAAAGGGTGAGGGTAAAATTATTACACAGTATGACATGTATAGTGTGGATGAAAATGGTGCAGGACTTTTGAAATTTGATTTTTTGGGTCTTAAAAACCTATCAATTATTTCTTCCGCGATTACTCTTGTTGAAAAAACAAAAGGTGTAAAGGTGGAAATTCATAAGATACCAATTGATGATAAAAGAACATTTGAAATGCTGGCTCGTGGCGAGACTGAAGATCTTTTTCAATTAAATGGTGATGGAATGACAAGATTTTTGGTTGATTTAAAACCATCCACAATCCACGACATAAACGCTATGGTTGCTCTGTATCGCCCTGGTCCTATGCAATTTATTCCTGATTATATTGAGAGAAAACATAACCCAGAAAAAATTACATATCTTGATCCCGCGCTAGAGCCAATTCTAAAAAAAACATATGGAATTTTGGTTTATCAAGACGACCTTCTTATAATGGCGCATGATTTGGCTGGTTATACTTGGGGTGAAGTTGATAAGTTTAGGAAAGCAGTTGGAAAGAAAATTCCAGAAGAAATGGCAGAACAGAAGCAAAAGTTTATAAATGGTTGCATAACTCACTCAAAGTGGAGTGAGAAGAAAGCAAAACAAATTTGGACATGGATTGAACCGTTCGCTGCCTATGGTTTCAACAAAGCCCACTCTGTTTCATATGGTTGGGTAGCTTACCTAACAGCATATCTAAAAGCAAATTATTTGGGTGAATATATGACTTCTGTTTTAACAGCAGAAGCTGGAGATACTGAAAAGGTGGCAAAGTCTATAGAAGAATGTAAAAGATTGGGAATAGAAATATTACCACCAGATATAAATGAAAGTTTTTCAGATTTTACTTTAATCAGAAAAGATAAAGAAAGATTAGAGAAAGAAGGCGAAACAATTAGGTTCGGTCTTACTACAATCAAGAATTTTGGTGAGGGTATATCCCACACTATTACAGCTGAAAGAAAAAAGAATGGACCGTTTAAGTCATTAGAAGATTTTTTGGTTAGAATCCAAGATAGAAATTTAAACAAAAAGTCGCTTGAAGCACTCGTAAAAGCTGGAGCAATGGATAGGTTTGGTGAAAGGGGAAAACTCTTAGCAAATATTGATACAATGTTGCAATACAATAAAGAATCAGTACCAAATGATAATCAAGACTCACTTTTTGTTTCAATTTCGAATGAACATCACCCTCTCAATATGGATGAAGTTCCGCCGGCATCACTCAAAGATAAATTAATGTGGGAAAAGGAACTTTTGGGATTGTATATTTCTGGCCACCCCCTCGATAACTACAAAGAAAAACTTGGTTCACAGAAGAATACAATTAAAAAAATAATAGATGAATCAAAGGAGAATGATTCTATTGTTGTAGGTGGCCTCGTAAAAAACCTCAAAGATATTCTTACAAAAGGTGGTGAGAAAATGCTATTTATAAAACTCGCTGATTTGACTGGTGAAATTGAACTTGTTGTTTTCCCGCGAACCTTCCTTGAATTCAAAAATATTTTTGTTGAGGATGAGTGTATTGCTGTTAAGGCAAAAGTTTCAATCAGGAACGGGGAAAAATCTCTAATTGCCGAAAAAGCCAAGAAGTTGTAATATAAAAAATATGAAAGAACAAAATAATGAATTAAATAAAAATGACCATAGAGAAATAGGGAAAGAATTGGGTCTGTTTACTTTTTCTGAAACTGTTGGAAGGGGTTTACCATTGTATACCGAAAAAGGTGCATCTATAAGAAGAGAGCTTGAAAAATTTGTTGTAGAAGAGGAATTAAAGCGTGGTTATAAACACGTCATTACTCCTGACATTGCTAAATTAGATTTATACGAAAAATCAGGACACTATCCTTATTACAAAGATAGTATGTACTCTCCTATAGAAATTGACGAAGAAAAGTTCATGCTTCGTCCAATGACTTGTCCACATCATTTTGAACTTTACCTTTCAGAGCCAAGGAGTTATAGAGATTTACCTATGAGAATTGCGGAGTTAGCAAAATTATATAGGTATGAAAACTCTGGAAATTTGGTTGGTTTAATAAGAGTTAGATCTTTTTGTCTTGCAGATTCACACATAATCTGTGCAGATAAAGAGCAGGCAAAAGATGAAATAATAAAAGTTTTAGACTTAATACAATTTGTTGCAGGAAAATTTGGGTTAGTAAAAGGAGATGATTTTTGGTATAGGTTGTCATTGGGAAATAGAAAGGATGACAAGAAATATTACAAAGATGATAAAGCGTGGGATGAAGCAGAAAGTATTTTGAGAGAAGTTTTGGAAAACCAAGATGTGAAGTTTTATGAAGCGGAGGATGAAGCGGCTTTTTATGGTCCAAAAATAGACATTCAAATGAAAGATAAAAGAGGCCAAGAAAATACTGCTTTCACAGTGCAGTATGACTTCGTGATGCCAAAACGATTCAAACTTAATTTCATGGATAAGGACAATACAAGTAAGGAAGCGATTGTTATACACAGGTCTTCTATTGGCGCAATTGAAAGAATAATGGCTTTTCTTATTGAACATTACGAGGGGGCTTTCCCAGTTTGGCTCTCACCTATCCAAGCAAAAATATTGCCAGTCAGTGAAAAACATTTAGAATACGCAAAATCTATTTATGATAAATTACTAGAAGAAGGTGTCAGAGTAGAGCTAGATAGCTCAAACGAAACCTTGGGTAAAAAAGTTAGAGATGCAAAAATGCAAAAAATCCCATACTTACTTGTAGTTGGAGACAAAGAAGTAGAATCAAAAGAAGTCACTGCTGAATTTAGAAATGAAAAAATCGGCTCTATCTCAATTGAGCAATTCCTAGAGAGAATACAAAAAGAAATTAAAAATAGAGATAATAATTAAAAATGAAAAGATTATATAAAAGTGATACAAATAAGACCTGCTCAGGAATAATTGGTGGCATTGGTGAATACTATGATATTGACCCAGTGTTGCTCAGACTTATTTTCGTTTTGATAGTAATGGTAACTGGAGTTTTTCCGGGAATCATTGCTTATATTATTGCGATGTTTATAGTTCCCAAAAAACCAAAAATGGATACTGTCTCTTCTAACACATCAAATCAATAACAAATCAAAAAACTCCGTAAGGAGTTTTTTGATTATCTTACTTTAGAACTTTCTAACTTTTTACTTTCTAACTCTTTTATATATCAATATTTGCTAATTTGGCGTTGCTTTGGATGAATGATTTCCTTGCTGGAACGTCCGTACCCATCAAAATATCAAAAATTCTGTCGGCGTCCTGAGCATCATCCACAGTAACTTGTTTCAAGATTCTTCTTTTTGGGTCCATAGTTGTTTCCCATAATTCTTCTGCATTCATTTCTCCAAGACCTTTGTAGCGTTGCATGGATAATTTAGAAGCGCGAGACGCATGGCGCGAAGTGACAGAGGTTTCGGATTCTTCTTCACTTTCTTCTGCTTCATTTCCCTCTGCCTCTTCATTTATTTCTTCAGCTTCTTCTACATTTTTGCCTGTTATTTTGAACTTGTCTTCCTCTGTGTAGGCATAGAATATTTCTTTTCCCTTTTTGATTTTATAGAGTGGTGGTTGAGCAATATACAAGAATCCTCCCTCTATAAGTGGTCTGAAGTATCGATACATCAATGTTAAAATAAGTGTTCTTATGTGTGCACCGTCAACATCGGCATCTGTTGCGATAATGATTTTGTGATATCTAAGTTTTGTGATATCAAATGTGTCACCTATTGCAGTACCAAGAGCAACAACCAAATTTTTTATCTGCTCAGATGCAAGCATTCGATCAAGTCTCGCTCTTTCTATGTTTAGGATTTTACCTCTTAGGGGTAGAATTGCTTGTGTTCTCCTGTCTCTACCAGTCTTTGCTGTGCCTCCAGCAGAATCTCCCTCCACAATGAACACCTCTGATTCTTCTGCGCTTTTTGATTGGCAGTCAGCGAGTTTTCCGGGGAGAGTCATACCTTCAAGTGCACCCTTTCTTAGTATTGAGTCCTTAGCTGCTTTGGCTGCTTTACGAGCTCTGAGAGCTAGTATAACCTTGTTTACCATTGCACGAGCATCGTCTGGGTTCTCTTCGAGGAATGTGCTAAACGAATCGCCAAATGTGTTTTCAACCATTCCCCTAGCTTCAACACTTCCAAGTTTAGCTTTTGTTTGGCCTTCAAATTGTATTTCTCTAAGTTTTACCGATACAACAACCGTTAGTCCTTCTAGCACATCATCGCCAGTAAAAGCATCATCGCCATCTTTTATGAGATTATTCTTTTTGGCATAAGTATTTAGTGTTCTAGTTAGTGATGTTTTGAAACCGGTTATATGTGTGCCTCCTTCGCTATTGTAGATATTGTTAGCAAAAGGCATAATTCTCGCGCTTATGTCATCTACATACTGGAGAGCTACTTCAACTCCTTCAAAATTCTCATTGTATTTTTCGACATAAAAAATATTTTTGTGAATTGGTTTTTGGGTGGTGTTATAAAATCTAATCAAAGAAACTAACCCGCCCTCAAAATAAAATCCTACAGATGGAGCATCGATTCCAAGCTCTCGCATATAAAACACTTCTGTGTCTTTTATTTTTTCTTGTACTTTTCTAAAGTCGTTTACTTTTATTTTTAGACCTTTTACCAAATATGCTTGTTGCCTTAAGTGAGAAACAACTCTATTAAAATCAAATTCAACAGTCTTGAATATTTCTACATCTGGTTCGAATGTAATTATGGTACCAGTCTTGTCTGACTTGCCTACTTTTTTAACAGGAGCTTTCTTTTTGCCTTTTGAGTATTCCTGCACAAAAATACCACCATCTCTGTGGACTTCAGCTCTCATATATACCGAAAGAGCGTTTACAACCGAAGCTCCAACTCCATGGAGTCCTCCAGATACTTTGTATCCTTCGCCCCCGAATTTACCTCCAGCATGGAGAGTTGTAAGAATCGTCTCTAGAGCAGAAACTTTGGTTTGTTTGTGTGTATCAACGGGAATACCTCTACCATTATCAACTACTCTTATTCTGTTTTGAGGCAAAAGAGAGACTTCGATATCATTTGCAAAGCCACCCATCGCTTCATCTCGAGAGTTATCAAAAATTTCCCAAATAAGGTGATGTAATCCGTCTGGACCTGTTGTACCGATATACATTCCTGGTCTTTTTCTTACTGGATCTAGACCTTCTAGGACTGTGATTGAATCAGCTCCATAACTACTTTTCTTTTTATTTTCAGCCATTTTTTAAGACAAAATTAATATTTTTACATGTATATTATAGCAAATTTTGTAAAGTTGCGCCAGAGCAAAAAGTTGAATTTATATGGTTTATCTAATAAACTTTATAAATATGAAAAAAACAATTTTTGATAAAACCGAAGATGGTCAAAGAGACCTAATCAATCACTTAAATACAAGAGAGGATTCTGAAGCTCAAAGAATAAAGAGATACCTCCAAATGAAGGATTTGTCTTTAAATAAAGAAAGCCCGCTCTATGAAGTTATAGAAAGAGTAAAAAAAGTAAATACTCTCAAGGATTTTGATGAGATAAGAGTTCCAGAAATAGTTTCAGTCCAAAACACTTTTGATTTGTTTAATTTTCCAAAAGATCATCCCGCAAGAAGTAAATCCGATACCTATTATGTTGATGAAAATAATATATTAAGAACCCACACTACAATAATGTGGTACTACTACTTCAATTTGCCAGAAGTATTAGAAAAGTTAGAGAAGGATGGTGAGGTTGGAGCTATTAGTTATGGAAAAGTTTATAGAAAAGATGAGATAGATAGGAGACATATGAACATATTTCATCAAGTTGACGGTTTGTATGTTTGTAAAAAAGAAAAACACATAATAAATCAAGAAGACTTAAAAAATGTACTGAGAGAGGTTGCTATGGGCACTTTTGGAAAAGAAATAAAATATAGGTTTAATCCAGATACATTTCCTTATACATTTGATAGTTTAGAAATGGAAATTGATAAAGGAAGTTTGACGCCAGAGAATAAAGAAGAATGGGTTGAGGTCTTGGGAGCAGGAATCGTTGAGCCAAAAGTTCTAGAAAAACTAGGTATTGATTCGAACATTTATAATGGTTGGGCTTTCGGTTTTGGTTTGGAGCGTCTTGCTATAATCAGTATGGAACTTCCTGATATTCGTCTGTTTTGGTCGGAGGATCCTAGAGTAATAAAACAACTAAAACTAGGCCAAAAATTTGTTGAAGTTAGTAAATATCCGCCAGTAATAAGAGACATTTCTTTTATTGTTGATAATGCTTTTGTTCCAAATGATTATTTTGATTTGGTGAGGGATATTTTGCCTGACTTAGTTGAAGAAGTATTGCTCCTTGATAAATATGAAAATGAAGAAAAGTTTGGTAAGGGTAAAGTGAGTTATGCTTACAGAATTACATATAGGTCTCTAGACAGAACTCTTACTGATACGGAAGTAAATGAACTACACAAAAAAATTGAGGATGTAACCGTCTCTAATTATGGTGCAAAAATAAGGTAATATATACTTATAGTATTTGAAATAATCATTAAATGGTGTTATATTTGTATAGCTGTGATAGGGGAAGTTAATAATTATATAGTTTATGTTTTTTTGTTCATCTCACTCTATTTTGAGGTTTTTTTGCTTATAACTTTTTTTGAAGTTAAAGAAAAGGAAAAGAGGAATAGTAGAGTTTTAAAAACAATCAACAAATTCCCTAGTGTGTCAGTTATTGTGCCCGTGTGGAACGAAGAAAAAACTATATTAAAAACAATTTTTTCTATTCTAAAACTTAACTATCCAAAAGATAAACTATCTGTTTATATTGTTGATGACGGAAGTACTGATAATACATGGAAAGTAGTCCAACGATTTAAAAATAATAAACAAATCACACTTCTCAAAAAAGAAAATGGAGGCAAACACACTGCGCTCAATTATGCTCTAAATCATATAGATACCGATTTGGTTGGCTGTCTGGATGCTGACTCATTTGTTCATCCTGAGGCCTTGAAGCGAATAGTATTGGAGTTTGAGAACAAAGAGTTAATGGCTGTTACTCCATCAATAGTATTACATGAACCAAAAGGAATTTTGCAGATGGTTCAAAAAGCTGAATATATGTTTGGTATTTTTCTTAGAAAAATATTCTACCACTTAAATGCAATATATATTACACCCGGACCTTTTTCTATTTTTAGAAGAGATGTTTTTAGAAAAATTGGAGAATATAGATACGCACATAGTACCGAAGATATGGAAATGGCTATGAGAATGCAAAAAAATGGAATGAAGATAGGTAATGTTTCAAATGCTTTTGTTTATACGGTTGGGCCTACTAATCTAAAGACTCTGTATAAACAAAGACTCAGATGGGTCTACGGTTTTCTAAAAAATGCTATTGATTACAGAGATATGTTTTTTAAACCTCAATACGGTCATTTAAGTATGGCTGTATTACCAGCAGCGGGATTCTCAGTTGTTTCAACAATGTATTTTTTCGGAACAATGATACTAAGTTTTGTTGATAGTTTAATAATAAAAATAAGGGAGATATATACTGTAGGAATTTATTTCGGAGAATTTACATTTGATTTCTTCTATTTCAATACAGATGTAATAGTTTTTGTTTCTGCAATAGCAATTATTGGTACTATTTTTATTATAGTTAACTCCAGAATAATGGCTGAAGAAAAGAATAAAATAGGCTTGGATAGTATTGCCTTTCTTGCGCTATATGCATTTATTGCTCCTTTGTGGATGAGTAGAGCTATTTATAATGTTGTCTTTGCCAAAAAAACCAAGTGGAGATAGATTTCTGTATTAGGTTAGAAGATTTTAAAAATGATTTTAAAATCTTGTATTTAAATAAGATTAAGGTATATAGAATTGACTTTTTGTCCAATTCCTGTAATGTATTTGAGTCAATTTAGTTTTATTCCGGTTAATTTCTAATTAGTATTAATTAACATATAGCAACTAAAATACATCTATGGAGTGGAAAAAATACGCATATACATTTATGATTACTGCTATTATATTTGCAACTGCAATTATGATAAGTAATTTTTTCAGCCAGAAAAAAATGAATGAAATTAAGAATATTGAGAGTCGGATTGCTGTTGATATTTTGGCTTCAGAAACCCAATTTTCCCTACTCTCAGAACTTTCTTGCAGAGATATATCAAGTAGTTTTTTATCAAAAGAATTAGCAGAGCTTGGTGATAAGTTGTCATATACCGAACAAAGTAGAGGCTCGAGCGATGCAGAGGTTATAAACTTAAAAAGATACTATTCCCTGCTCCAGATTAAAGATTTCTTGCTAATGCAAAAGATTAAGGATAGATGTGGTAGTGATACATTGTCTATAATTTATTTCTACTCAAATGTAAAAGATAAATGTCCAGATTGCTCAAAAGAAGGTCTTGTTTTAACTAGATTGAGACAAGAATATCCAGATTTAAGGGTGTATTCACTTGACTATGATTTAGATCTTTCTGCGCTACAAACACTCATTGGTATTTATGGGGTAACAGATGAACAACCAGCACTCATTATAGACGACAAGGTCTACTATGGGTTTAAATCAATAGAGGAAATAAAAGAAATAATGCCTGAGCTAAAAGAAATTGATAAGTTAAAAGCTCTTGAAGCTGAAGTGGAGGAAGAATAAATAAAAACGCTTACTAGCGTCTTGATTGAATCAAAAAAGAGACTTCTAATTTTTAATATATTTAGCTTTTCTCCATTTTCTACCATTTCCTTTATTTAAATTTTTAAAATAGGGTGTTAATGAATGACAGTTTGGGCAAAGTAGTCGCAAATTACCCTCTAAATTATTTTCGGAATTTCCATCAATATGATCAACCTCTAGAGGAACCTTGTTAGTAAGAGGGTGTTTTTGATTCCATCCACATTCTGAGCATTTATTATCAAATTTTTGTATTAAATAATTTCTAAGCCAGTTAGCTAGATTTCTTGCTGTGATTCCAACTCCACCGTCCAACTTTCCATCTTTCCAAAAGTCCACATATTTTCTAGATTGATATGACATCTGGCATTTATTGGAACAAAATTTTATTTTATGTCTTAAAATTAAAATTGCTCCACAACCAGCACAAGATCTTGATTCTTTCATAAATAAATTATACCACCCTATTACGGTCTATACAGGTATTATTTAAAGATGTGTGTATAACTAAGTGAGCCAGAGAGAGGACTCGAACCTCCGCAATCCCGTTTACAAAACGGGTGCTCTACCAACTGAGCTACTCTGGCCTATATTCCTATCATTACTACCCACAATATAGTGCGTTAAAATATATTAACACAAAAAAATTTTTATCAAAATCTA
>JASNZL010000003.1:0-97986 GCA_048499675.1 Candidatus Zambryskiibacteriota bacterium | reverse complement strand
TTATAACTGTCCTACTTCAAAGGTATCTGGGGGATGAACGAGGTGTGGGAAGTGGGTTAATATACACCCCCTCGCTCCAAGATCTCTGTCGATCTCGTCCCAGTAAGGGATAAGTCTGCCGTTTTAAACGGAGATAAAGTGAACTCTGCCTTAGGGATACAGCAGAGATAAAACACGGGAAAAGCCGTCGGGCTTGTGTCGTCCCACCTGAGTAATCGGGCAAAGAAACACAGGTAGCGATGGTAGCCGGTTTGGTCGCGCGTGACTAAACCGGTTTTTCTTTTGCTCAAATGATTTTTTTAAGCTAATATGTTCATATAAATTGAGTTTAAATTTTCTATTTTTTTAGACGAAAATTTAATTTAAATTACATATTATTATGAGACAATCAAAACTATTTACAAAAACCAGAAGAGAAGCTCCAAGTGATGAGGTTTCCAAAAATGCTCAACTCCTAATTCGTGCAGGATTTATAAACAAAGAAATGGCGGGAGTCTATTCATATTTGCCCCTTGGTCTTTTGGTTATAAAGAAAATAGAAAATATTATACGAGAAGAAATGGATAAAGTTGGTGGACAAGAAGTTTTGATGCCTTCTTTTCAATCCAAAGAGAATTGGGAAAAAACTGGTCGGTGGAGTGATTTGGATGTTTTGTACAAAGTCACTGATGGAACAGGGAGAGAAGTAGCCCTAGGTCCTACTCACGAAGAAGTTGTTGTCCCCATTTTAAAAAATTATATTTCTTCCTACAAGGATTTTCCTGTTGCGGTGTATCAAATTCAAAATAAATTCCGTATGGAACTTCGTTCCAAGTCTGGTATTTTGAGAGGTAGAGAATTCATTATGAAAGATATGTATTCTTTTCATTCAAATAAAGAAGATTTTGAACTGTTTTATGAAAGAATGAAAGATGTTTATAAAACAATTTTTGATAGGTCTGGCATTGGACATTTAACATATGCCACTTTTGCATCAGGTGGTTCTTTTTCTAAATATTCTCACGAGTTCCAAACTATCACTCCAGTTGGGGAGGATATTATTTATATTGATGAGAAAAGCGGTATTGCTGTTAATAAAGAAGTCTTTAACGATGATGTATTAGCACAACTAAATCTGAAAAAGGATGATTTGGTAGAACAAAAAGCCATAGAAGTTGGGAATATTTTTGATTTAAAAACAAAATATTCTGCTCCTTTTGATCTGACCTTTGTTGACGAAAAAGGTGAAAAACATATTGTATTGATGGGTTGTTATGGAATAGGAATCGGACGCCTGATGGGTACAATTGTTGAAGTGTTGTCAGACGATAGGGGTATTATTTGGCCTGAAACGGTTGCACCTTATAAATGGCACATAGTTGAAATAGGCTCGGAAGATAGTCGAGTTAGAGAAATGGCAGAAAATATTTATAAAGAAATAGGTGAAAATAACTCACTATACGACGATAGAGATTTGAGAGCGGGGGAAAAATTTGCGGACTCAGATTTAATCGGAATTCCTCACAGACTTATAATAAGCGAAAAGAATATAAAAGATAATGTTGTCGAATACAAAAATAGAAAAACAGGCGAAACAAAATTAATCCAAATAAGTGAAATTTCTAATTTTATAAAAAATGCTTAAAGAAAAAATAGAACAGTGGAAACGGCTTTTAAGAAATGATGTAGGTATTGATTTAGGTACCGCAAATACTCTTGTTTATGTAAAAGGTAAGGGAATTATAATCAATGAACCCTCTG
Source organism: Candidatus Zambryskiibacteriota bacterium (assembly GCA_048499675.1). Classification (GTDB taxonomy): domain Bacteria; phylum Patescibacteriota; class Minisyncoccia; order Phycocordibacterales; family WO2-35-19; genus JASNZL01. The sequence goes on along the minus strand of JASNZL010000003.1, from coordinate 96,246 downwards.
TTGTTGCGGTAAATCAAAAAACTGGTCAAGTGGTTGCTGTTGGAACGGAAGCTAAAAATATGCTCGGTCGTACCCCGCCTCACATAGTTGCGGTGAGACCAATTGTTGATGGTGTGATATCCGATTTTGAAGTCACGGAGGAAATGATTCATTATCTGCTGAATAAAGTTCAGTTGTTGTCAAAAAAATTCTTTGGTCCAAGAGTTGTTGTGGGTGTGCCATCTGGTATAACAAATGTTGAAACAAGAGCGGTAAGAGATGCCACAAGAAATGCTGGAGCAAGCGAAGTTTATATTGTAGAGGAACCGATGGCGGCTGCTATCGGGATGCATATGCCAATTTTTGAACCGGCAGGTAATATGGTTATTGATATAGGTGGAGGTACAGCAGATATTGCCGTGATTTCTCTTGGTGGTGTTGTGAGTGCAAAAAATGTAAGAATAGCGGGTGATAAACTAAATACAGACATCACCTCTTATATTAGAAGTGAATTTAAAATTATAATTGGTGAAAAAACAGCGGAAAATATAAAGATGTCCATTTGCTCATTGCTCGAAGAGAAACTACCAATAGAAACAAAAGCACGTGGCAGAGATTTGGTCACTGGTCTACCAAAAGAGGTAGTTGTTACCGACGCCGATGTGAGAGATGCAATCTCAAATTCAATTGAGAGACTGGTAAATGCAACTAAGGAAGTTTTGGAATCCACTCCGCCTGAGTTGTTGTCAGATATAATGAATAGGGGTATATACCTTGCTGGAGGAGGTGCCTTGATAAAAGGTTTCTCGGATGTTTTGCAACACGAAATTGGAATGCCTGTTTATGTAGCAGATGATCCACTTACTTGTGTAGTAAGAGGGACTGGAGTAATTCTAGAAAAATTAGAAAAATACAGAGATGTATTACTAGAGGATGATGATGATATATCTTCAAAAGCACAATAAAAAAACATTATGGAAAGCGAAATATTTTAAAATATTAGCAATACTTTTGCTAATAATTTTATTAAATATTTTTGAAGCACCACGTAACGCTGTTGCAGAAGCAATGTCTTTTGTTTTTAAACCGGGTTCTTTTTTTTATGAAAAAGTTAATTTGGTCCCTAAATATTTTTTAGATAAGGATAAGTTGGTAAGTGAAAATAAAAAACTAAAAGAGGATTTGCAAACTGTAATTTCTGATAGGTATAACTTGGAGTTGTTAAAAAACGAAAATGAAAAACTAAAAGAAGCTCTGGGTTTAAGACCAGACAATTCTGTTACTGCTTTAGTTTTATCAAGATTTCCTCAGGTTTTGTCTGACACTATAGTTATAAATAAAGGTTTGAATGATTCTGTTGCGGAAGGAGATATTGTTATGGCTGAAGATAGAATATTTATCGGAAGAGTTGAAAAAGTTTTCAATAATAAAGCGGTGGTTTCTCTAAGCTCTTTTCCGGATTTTGTATCGAATGGGAGTATATCTAGAAATGGAGATTCTTTGGAAATAACAGGTGTAGGTGGTGGCACCATGAGAGCCGTCGTTCCCCTTAGTCTAGATATAAAAGAAGGAGATTTAATTGAGGTAAATCTCCCTTATACTTATGCAATTGCCGTCGTAAATGTTATAGAGGAAAATCTTTCCGCTGGTTCAAAAAATATTTTACTATCGTCACCTATAGATTTTGATAGGGTTAATATTGTTTTTGTTGGTAATTTAATTGAGGATCCTATATAAAATCATTAATTTTTAAATTTTTGTTTTTTGATGTACATTTATAGTATATGTACCGATTATTATTGTCTTTGTTAACCATCTTGTTAACTGTTTTCTTTGGTTGGTGGCTTTATATACCACTTGCTATTTTATATGCATATCTCTCAAAAACACCCTATGAACTTTTAGTAATTGGTTTTATGCTAGATTATCTATATTACTTCGGTCATGGTTTTGTAACATCCAACAGACTAGTTATTTTTTCATTAGTTGTTGTATTAGTATCAGTTTTTATGAGTGATAAGTTGGAATGGAAAAAAGTTATTTAATTTATGTTAAGTGTATTAAACAGAATAATAAATAGGTTTAAAAAGAGAAGATACGAAGAAATAAATCCAGATGAAATATTTCTTGATTCTAGAAACCTGCCGAATTTCGATGTTTATCAATTTGAAGGCAGAATAGAAAAAACTATTTCTCCTAAAGTTTTTGATTTTTTTGTAGTTGGGTGTTGTTTGGTTTTGGTATTGTTTTTATACAAATTTTGGTCACTTCAAATTGTGTCAGGTGCAGAATATAGGGAAAGAAGTGAAAATAATAAACTTAGGCAGATTTTGTTGGTTGCACCTAGGGGTATTATATTTAGCCGTGATGGTGTGGAACTTGTTTGGAATCAAAAATCAGAAAATTCCCGAGATTATCCTGATAGAAAATATATTGAAAAGGAGGGTTTTTCAAATCTATTAGGTTTTATAAAGTACCCAGCAAAAGATAGCTCTGGTTTTTATTATGAAGAAGAGTTTTTACCAAAAGATGGCCTTGAACTTCATTTGAATGAAATTTTAGCGGGTAAGAATGGACTAGAACTAATAGAAACATCTGTAAATGGAAGTATCTTATCTCAGAGTATTACACAGAGACCAAAAGATGGAGAAAATGTTACTTTGTCTATTGATTCTAGAATACAGGAACAGCTTTATAAAATTATCAAAGATTTAGCTAATTCAGTAAATTTTCAAGGTGGAGCCGGTGTTATTATGGATGTTGATTCAGGTGAAATTTTGTCTTTAGTCAGTTATCCTGATTATAGTTCCACCGTGATGACTGAAGGAGCTGATTTAGAAACAATAAATTCATATTACAAAAACCCTAACAATCCATTCTTAAATCGTGTTCTTTCAGGACTTTATACTCCCGGTTCTATTATAAAACCATTTATGGCTTTTGCCGCTCTTGAAGAAAAAATAATTAGTCCAGAAAAGGAGATTGTAAGTACAGGCAGACTGGTAATACCAAACAGATTTAATCCTGATAACCCGACAATATTTAGAGACTGGAAAGCTCATGGTGCAACGGATATGAGGGAAGCTATAGCAGTATCGAGTGACGTCTACTTCTATCAAATTGGAGGTGGTTTTGAAAATCAAAAAGGATTAGGAATACAAAATATAAAAAAATATATGGAGTTGTTTGGTTTTACAAAAAAAACTGGTTTTGATAATCAAAAAGAGGCAACCGGGATAATTCCATCTCCAGAGTGGAAAGAAAAAATGTTTGATGGTGAGATATGGAGGATTGGAGACACATACAATAGCTCGATTGGTCAGTATGGTATGCAAGTTACTCCAATACAATCTGTTGTTGCAACCGCTTCATTAGCAAATGGAGGGCATCTATTGACTCCTTCTATAATATTTACCTCAACAACCACAAGAATAAATGGTATAGAAATCAAAGGAGATGCAGAAAGTTTTTTGATCGCAAGAGAGGGTATGAGACTTGCTGTTACTAATGGGACGGCAGGAGGCTGAAATGTGCCTTATGTAGAAGTGGCAGCCAAAACCGGGACAGCTGAACTTGGCGCTCAAAAACAATTTGTAAACTCATGGGTCATAGGGTTTTTCCCTTATGAAAATCCGAAATACGCTTTTACGATAGTAATGGAAAGAGGACCCGTATCGAATCTGACTGGTGGCGTTTATGTAATGAGGCAACTTTTGGATTGGATGAACATACATGCTCCAGAATATTTTGAATAATTACACATATCTAAATATAAAACAACAATTCACCCGATCGCGTCATTTGTTGTATTTTATTTTTTATAAGGTGATGCCAATTTGAAAGTTTTAATACATTTATTAAGTTTAATTTCTTTTAAATATGAAACAAATTTTGGTGGCAACGGGCTCGGACCAACCCAAACGCTCTTTTGAATCATGTCGTAGTTAAATTTTTTTAGATGAAATCTAAGCCATTGCCTCTCTTTACTCCTACTCTCTGGTACATCAAACATTAATAGCAAATTTTTTGGTGCCTTTTTTTTAAATGGTGAATCAAAATTAGTGAGTAGTTTTTTTTGATTTAAAAAATAATCTTTACCTGCTTTTGAAATGACCCAATTACCTAATTCTTTATCAATAAGTTTATGTTTATGTAATCGATAGAGAGTTTCTGAATATGATCTCCTTTTTTCCCATGGTACAGAAATAAAAAGAGCTCGCGTTGAAACACCTTTATATTTTAATTTTATATTCCAAAGGTCTTCAAGTATTTCCATTACTATACTCATGCAAATAATTATAATTGATTACAAAAATACAACAAAGTACCTGATCGCGTTGAATGTTGTATTTAAAAAGACAGTAAAAGTGTTGAGAGGAGGATTTGATTTGGGAGGATTTATATTTGTAGTATTAGAGATTAAAAGGTCTACGGTATTTTCGCGGTATCAAATTTAGGTGAAAGTTGTTATATTTGTCAAGTATTTTGAAAGTTGAATATAGAGTAAACTAAAGTAGTGAAATCATTATTTAAAAAAATAATAATTAAAATACTCTGGGGACAGGTAGTTCGGTTGAACAAAAAAAATAATTTTAAAATAATTGCGGTTGTTGGTAGTATGGGCAAAACTAGCACCAAAATTGCTATTGCAAGAACACTTTCCTCTTACTACAAAGTGAGATATCAAGAAGGAAATTATAATGATATTGTGAGCATCCCTTTGGTATTCTTTGGGCACAAAATGCCAAATCTTCTAAATGTATTTGAATGGATTTCAATTATATTTAAAAATGAATTACAAATATTAAGAAAGTTTGAATATGACTTTGTTGTGCTAGAAATTGGAACAGATGCTCCTGGACAAATCGAAAAATTTAGAGGATTTTTAGATATTGATGTAGCCGTTATTACCGCCATTACAGAGGAACATATGGAATTTTTTAATGATTTAGAAGATGTTGCTTTAGAAGAATGGTCAATTAGCTATTTCAGCAAAGTTGTTTATACAAATAAGGATTTGTGCAAAATAATACCTTCAAATATTGACCATAAAAAAATAATTTTTTACGGCAAAGATTATGGCTCAGAATATAAAATTCAGAACATTTTTAGAAATGGTGAAACTTTTGATTTTGAAATAAATCATAATGGCAAAACTATTGCAAATTTAAAATATGAAGGTTTATCAGAAGTAGAACTTTATTCAATTACTATTGCTTATATTATATCCAAAAAATTTGATACTCCTGATGACTTAATTTTAGAAACACTTTCAAAATCAAAAGCATTTAAGGGTAGAATGCAAAAATTAGATGGAATAAGGAATTCAATTATTATTGATGATTCCTACAATTCCAGCCCTGATTCATCTAAAATTGCTTTAGATACTCTTTACTCATTTCCCCAAAAACAAAAAATTGCAGTACTCGGAATGATGAATGAACTTGGAAATAAGTCCGATAAGTATCATGAAGAAGTGGGCGCTTATTGCAAACCTGGTCTTCTTGATATGGTTATCACTATTGGAAAAGACGCCAATAAATATTTGGCTCCTAGCGCAAAATCCAAAGGTTGTAGAGTTTACACATCCGAAAATTCCTATGATGCCGGACTATATCTAAAAGAGATAATAAAAGAAGATTGTGTAATTCTTGTAAAGGGTTCACAAAATGGGGTTTTTGCCGAAGAAGCTATTAAACCTATACTAAAAAATCAATCAGATATACAAAAACTGGTAAGACAAGAAGATTTTTGGATTCAAAAAAAGCAAAAAAGCAGATAATTTCTTTTTTGGTATTATTCCTATAAAACATATAAACAGATTGACTTTTGGGCCAAATAGAATACAATGTTTGCTTAATAATAAAATAAAAAAATGGGAGAAAAAGAGTATTTAACAAAAGAAAAACACAAGGAGCTCACAGAAGAATTGGAGTATCTTAAAAAAACAAAGCGCAAGGAAGTTGCCGAGCAACTTGAGTATGCAAAATCTTTGGGGGACTTATCAGAAAATGCTGAGTATCATGAAGCGCGAGAGACACAAGGAATTGTAGAGGATAGAATTCAAAAATTAGAATCAATTCTAAAAAGTGCTACTATTGTTTCTTCTCATCATACTGACTCTGTAACAGTTGGTTCAGTTGTTACAGTAGTAAGAGATGGCAAAAAAGATGAAATAGTTTATACAATTGTAGGTGGGGAAGAATCAGATCTTGCTTCAGGTAAAATTTCTGTTAGATCACCATTTGGGATGTCTATTGTTGGTAAGAAAAAAGGTGATGAATTTTCATACGACGCCCCTGTTGGTAAAATTAAATACAAAATTGTCTCAATTAAGTAGTTGCTTGAAGCATTAGAATTTTAGATGTAAGATTAAACTACTTAGATATTTATACAATCTCTAAGCTAATTATTCTTAGCTACAAAAAATGGCCTCACTTGAAGAAATCAAAAAAGCTAGATTAAAAAAACTCGAACTTTTAGTATCCAAAGGAATCAATCCTTATCCGGCAAAAACAAAAAAAGACTTAGAAATTTCCAGTCTCAAATCAGATTTTGAAAATTATGAAAAAGAAGGAAAAGAAATTTCTTTGGCTGGCAGAATTACTGCAATAAGAGGACAGGGCGCAATTTTCTTCGTAGTGATTTTTGACGGTACAGAAAAAATACAAGTTATATTTAAAAAAGATGATATAGAATCATCTATATTTGATTTGTTTGTAGAGACAAGTGATATTGGCGATTTTGTTTCTGTTACAGGTAAAGTAGGCAAAAGCAAGACTGGAGAGATGAGTCTTTTTGTAAAAGATTGGCAAATGGTGTCGAAGTCACTCTTGCCTTTGCCAGAAAAGTGGGCGGGGCTTCAAGATATTGATGAGAGATACAGAAAAAGATATTTAGATTATTTGATGGATGACGAGCTTCGAAGTGTAATATACAAAAAATCAAAATTTTGGGATGTTACTAGAAATTTTTTCAAAGAAAAAGGTTTTCTTGAAGTTGAGACTCCAACTCTTGAGGTAACAACAGGTGGTGCCGAGGCAAGACCATTCAAAACTCATCACAACGATTTTGATATTGATTTATATTTGAGAATTTCAGTCGGAGAACTTTGGCAAAAAAGAATGATGGCTGGAGGCTTTCCCAAAACTTTCGAGATAGGTAGAGTTTACCGCAACGAAGGCACGAGTCCTGAGCACTTGCAAGAATTCACAAACCTTGAGTTCTATTGGGCGTATGCTGATTATAAAGACGGTATGAAATTGGTTAGAGATTTGTATATAAAAATTGCAGAAGAAGTATTTGGAACTACCAAATTTACAACCAGAGGTCATACTTTTGATTTGAATGATAATTGGAGCGAAGTTGATTATGTTTCTGAAATAGAAAAACAAACGGGTATAAATGTACTAAATGCTACTGAAACAGAAATGCAAGAAAAGCTCAAAGAACTAAATGTTTCTTACGAAGGAAACAATAAAGAAAGATTAACTGACACACTTTGGAAATATTGCAGAAAAAATATAAGTGGGCCAGCTTTTCTTGTAAACCACCCTGTTTTGATTGCTCCACTTGCAAAAGAGTTAGAGACAAAAGGGAAAGTCCAGATGTTTCAGCCAATAATTGCTGGTAGTGAAGTTGGTAGAGGATATTCAGAGCTAAATGACCCAATAGATCAAAAAGAAAGATTTGATGCTCAACAAAAACTTTTGGATAGTGGAGATGAAGAAGCAATGATGCCCGACTATGAGTTTGTAGAAATGTTGGAACATGGTATGCCTCCAACTTGCGGTTTTGGTTTTGGTGAACGTTTGTTTGCATTCCTTTCTGATAAATCGCTCCGAGAAGTCCAGACGTTTCCTCTTATGAGACCGAAATGATAAATAAGCGCTAAACGCTAAGCGCTAATCACAAAGCGCTAATAAAATTTCAAAAAGAATAATCGCGACAGTCCTGCTGTCGCGATTTTGTTAATTGACATAGTTCGAACCCTCATTATTTTTGGTGAGTTCGAGGGTATAAAATGACCCACCAATGTTAATTATCGTTCGACTCTCATCACCTTGTAAGTTGTTTAGGATTTGGAGGTAAATACTGAGTCCGTTTCTCACAACCGACCCAGGGTCGTCACCTAGAAAACCATGCTTTCTTTGGATTTGGATTGCTTCTTGTAACACACCATGAAAATTATCTGATACGAGAATCGTATGCTTCATTTTTGCCTCCTCTACCTCTGTCTTGTTAGAGGAGTAGAGTTCCTTGAGTAGAAGAAATAATCTTTTCATTGTTGTTCTCCTCAATATTTATAGCATTAATCGCAAAAAATCTCAAAATATCCATATTTATATAGATTTTATTATCCACAGAAAGTGGGTTTTTGTGGTGGACGAGTGTATTGTAGTGGTATAAAATGGAACTAAGTGGGAAAAGGTGGGAAATTATAAAAATATGCTTATAGGAGAATATACACACACAATAGACGAAAAAAACAGAGTATCTCTGCCGTCTAAGTTTCGTTCTCTTCTAGGGAAAAAAATTGTAATTACCCCGGGGCTTGATCAGTGTTTGTTCGTTTTTACTTCAAAGGAATGGCAGGGTATAGCAGAAAAATTATCTACCAATTCCTCAATGCTTTCCGCAGATATGCGAAGTTTTACAAGGTATATGTTTGGAGGAGCGAGTGAAGTTGAAGTCGATAATACTGGACGAGTTTTGGTTCCGGATTTCTTGAGAGAGAGGGCAAATCTAAAATCCAAAGTGGTTTTGATTGGTGTCCAAAACAGACTAGAAATATGGAACGAAAAGTCGTGGTCTCTGTATAAACAACAAGTTGAGAAGCAGGCAGATGGACTCGCAGAAAAGCTTTCAGGACTCGGCATTATGTAAGCTCTAATAGATATATTTTAAAGTTAAACCAATAATCAAAGAACTTTTAAAATAATATGAGCATACATAAATCAGTTCTTTTACATGAATCAATAGACGCTTTAGATCTCAAAGAAGGAGATGTTTATCTTGATGCTACGACAGGCTCAGGAGGTCATATGCTAGAAGTTTGGAAGAGATTTGGTGATAAGGTCACGTTGCTCGGTATAGATGCAGATACAACCTCGCTTATGATTGCAGAAGAGAAAATGGCTCTAGAAAATGCCAGACCAAAATTCTTGGAACTGAACTTTAGAAATATAGACAAAGTGCCAGATTTGCTCGGTTTTACTCCAAACAAAATACTTTTTGATCTTGGTTGGAGCAGTGACCAGTTTGAAGAAGGGGGTAGGGGTTTTAGTTTCAATCAAGATGAGCCACTTCTTATGACTTTCAAGAGTAAAACCCTAGAGGAAGATATCACTGCTTACGAAATCGTAAACAACTGGCAAGAAGAAAACATTGCAGACATTATTTACGGATACGGTGAGGAAAATTTTTCAAGAAGAATAGCCAAGAGAATAGTAGAAGAGAGAGTAAAGAAAAAAATCGAGACATCAAGGGAGTTGGCAGAGATTGTAAAGAGTGCGGTACCAGTTTTTTACAGATTTGGCAGAATTCATCCGGCCACAAAAACATTTCAGGCAATCAGAATAGCAGTAAATGATGAATTACGAGCTCTCGAAGAAGGTCTAAAAAAAGCGATAGACATTTTAAAAAAAGACGGGCGAATATCAGTAATCACATTCCATAGTTTAGAGGACAGAATAGTTAAAAATATTTTTAAGGAAAATGCAGAAAATGGAACAGTAGAAATAGTATATAAAAAACCAATAATACCAAGTAAAGAAGAATTAGAACAAAATCGAAGATCAAGAAGTGCAAAATTAAGAGCCATAATCAAAAAACAATGACAAGAATAATAAAAGAAAAAGCAATATCACTCACATTAAATAGATATAGTATTTATGTACTTGGTTTTTTGGTTTTGTCTTGTCTTGTATTATATGTATATTTCGCCAATTCAGCAGTAAGAACCGTAACCCTACTTCAAAAAACAAAATCAGAAATACAAAATTTAAATATGATGGTTAGTGAAATGGAAGCAAAACGACTTGCAGTTGATGATACTTTAAATATGGAAAGCGCAAAAGATATGGGTTTTGTACAAGTAATGAGTCAAACTTTTATAGTCAGCAAAAGCACCAAGACTGCATATTCTCGTTAAATCTATTAGAATATAATAATGCAACTTAGAATCAGATTAATTTCGGTTGTAATTATTTTTTTAGCCCTTGTTATGACAACACGGTTGTATTTTGTACAAATAGTAGATGGTGAGAATTTTAGAGGACAAGCAGAAAGACAATATATAAATCAAAACACAATTTCTTATGACAGAGGAGAGATTTATTTTGAGAATAAAAATGGAGAAAAAATCCCAGCAGCCTTGTCAAGAACGGGATATACTATTTCAATCAATCCAAGCATAATGAGGGACCCTGAAGTAGTTTATGAAAAAATAAACAACATAATACCTCTTGATAAAGAACAGTTTTTGGCCAAATCACAAAGAACTGATCATAAAAATGAAGAAATTATAAAAAATTTAAATACTGAAACAGCTGACAAAATACGCACTCTAAATCTCTATGGTGTTCACATATCAACAGACAAAATGAGATTTTATCCAGGAGGAAAGTTGGGTGCGCAAAGTGTTGGATTTGTAGCATTTAATGAAAACACTCTTGAAGGTAGGTATGGTTTGGAAAAATACTACGAAGATATTCTAAAAAGGGATCCATCAAAAGCATACAACAATTTTTTTGCAGAATTTTTCTCAAACGTCAAAGAATCACTAAAGGATGTTCCCGAACAAGAGGGCAGTATTGTTACAACTATAGAGCCGTCTGTTCAATTATTTTTAGAGAATCAGTTAAATATGATAGTAAAAAAGTGGGGAAGCAAGGAGGCTGGGGGAGTGATTATAAATCCAATGACGGGTGAAATATATGCATTGGCGTGGAATCCAACTTACAATCCAAATAATTTCAAGGAAAGTTCAGTGAGCTCGTTTAATAATCAAATTGTTCAAGGTGTCTATGAGATGGGGTCTATTATCAAACCCTTAACTATAGCATCTGGACTGGACGCTGGTGTTATAAGAGCCACTTCTACATATTATGATGCGGGATATTTAGTTTTGAATACAAAAAGAATTTCAAACTACGATGGTAAAGGTAGAGGCACTACTGATATGCAACAAGTGTTGAGTCAGTCGCTAAACACAGGTGTTGCCTACATAGCTATGAAAATGGGTAATGATTCATTCTCTAAATATATGAAGGATTTTGGAATAGGTACCGAAACAGGTATAGATTTACCAAATGAGGCGAGAGGACTAATCTCTAACTTGGAAAGTAAAAGAGATGTAGAGATGGCAACAGCATCATACGGTCAAGGTATCGCTCTTACTCCTATTGCAACCGTTAGAGCACTATCAGCACTTGCGAACGGTGGAAATTTAATTACACCTCATCTAGTAAAGAAAATAGAATACAATAATGGATTAACAAAAAAAATATCTTTTCCTCCTCCAAAGAAAGTTATATCAAAAGAAACATCGAGTGAGATAACGAGAATGCTCGTTGAGGTTGTTGATAAATCATTGAGAAATGGTACAGCTAAAACTATTGGATATAGTGTGGCAGCGAAGACTGGTACAGCACAGATGACAGATGAAGGAAAGGCGGGTTATGCTGATGGTAAATATCTACACTCATTTTTTGGATATTTTCCAGCTTATGAGCCAAAATTTTTAGTCTTTCTTATGCATCTAGAGCCGGAGAACGTAAAATATGCCTCAGAGACTTTAACCGACCCATTTCTTGATATTACTCAGTTTCTTATTAACTACTATCAAATACCGCCAGATAGACCGGAGGAAGGCGGGGTAATTAGCCTAATTTCTAATTAACCTAATATCTAATATATTCAAATTGTAAATTATAAATTTAAAATTTTAAAAAAGCACACAAAAAATTTAAAATTTCTTCTACTTTTAAAACTTTATAAACTTTTTAACTACTATATTTGTGTCATTTGTGTCAATTCGTCCGCCCGCAACGCTTAAGCGATAGTATTGCGGGCAGGTAATTAGTGGTCGAGTTAAATTTTACATTTTGACTTTTGAATTTTTAATTTATTTCGTACTTCGTAACTCATTTTTTCTCTTGCATTTCTCCCATTTTTTGATATACTATAGATATATGCTGATATTATTCAGCTATGCATTATCAGCCCACTAACATAAATAATATGGATGAAGACAAAAAAGATGTTATGCCTGAAGGTGAAGCTATGCCAGAAGGCACAGAGGAGGTAACTCCTGAAGTGGCTCCTGAAGAAGAGGCTCCAGCTGCTTAATATATTAAGCAAAAGAAGTTTCAACTGAATAATTCAGTCTTCTAACAAAAAACTGCCTAACGGCAGTTTTTTGATTATCTCCTTTTGACTGTGACCTACCGTGGATCGGTCACATATAAATTTATTAGAGAAATTTTGTTAAAAATGATATATTTTGTGGTCACAAGTCACTAAGTCTGCTCATATCGCAAGCGACATTGCGCGGACTAAGTGCTTGCGACCCCAGCTCGCGGTTTTTCTTTGTGGAGCAAAGAAAAACATCGCTACGCTTTCACAAAGCTAAAAATCCCAAGCAGTTGAGATTTTTTTAACGCTTTGTGACCCTACGGGGAATCGAAACTTACAGTTTCAGTATCCCAATTGGATATTTTTGTTCGTTACTCTACAAAAATATCTCAATCGGGCTTCGATTCTTTTAAAAATGCCAATACTATGGCATTTTTAAAATCACAAAAATTATGCAAGCAAATTTTTGTGACCCTACGGGGAATCGAACCCCGATTTAAGCCTTGAGAAGGCTCCGTCCTAACCGTTAGACGATAGGGCCTCGTGATTAATGTATCAAAATGTCTGATTTTTATAAAGGCTTAAATCTCCGATTTCCGACTTACAGTCGCTGTATACCTGTTCTGTTTTTGTTTCGTCTAGAACTCACAAAAACTATCACAGGTCTTGCGCTTGGGTTATCCCAAGCTCACCTCTCGAAGGCTCTGTCCTAACCGTTACCCGCCTGCCAACGCTTGAAGCGTAGCGATTGCGGGCAGGGACGATAAGGTCTTAAACATTTTAGTCCTTAAAATGTTCGGCCGAACAATTGTGTATACAATTGTTTTAGGCCAAAATATAAACATTTAAATTTCTAATTAGCCTAATATATAATTTCTAAAAGAAATCATAAAAGGCATCGATTATAATAACATCTTTTGATAAAAAGTAAAAAAATGGAATCAACAAAATACCAATGAATAATTATGCACAGCTTTTGATACAAACACCAATAAGTGTTGTTATAATGTAATTGTAATATTAGGGTCGATTATTAATTTAAAAATAATTAAAAATATGAAAAAATTAGCACATTGGCTCTTGATTATAGGAGGTCTAAACTGGCTATTAGTTGGACTTCTAGGAAAGGATCTATTTATGCTTCTAAGTATGGAAATGGGTGACTGGTTGCCAAAAATAGTCTACATTCTAGTGGGTCTTTCAGCTATAGTTTTGTTGGTTCCTTCAAAAAATACTGCTCCTCAAATGTAATTTTGATTCTTAAGAATTAAAACAAAAAACACTCAACTCGGGTGTTTTTTGTTTTTATTAAAAAATTAGTTTTACATATATATTTACTGGAATAAAAAAGTTAATAGTCGTAAAATAACTATGAATATAGAGTAAAATAAAGATAAGTATATGGAAAATAAATTTAACAAACCAAATAAGTTATTTCAAAGCCCTGAAGAGGAGATATTGCACTTGAGGAAAATGATAGAAGAAAAAGAAAAAGCTTTTAATGAAATTGGTATAAAAAGAGATGATTTAAAAAGCACAAAAGAAACAATTTCTGAATACAAAAACATACCTTCACATACTGTTTTGGGTGATAATCTCAAGCTGAGCAATGAAGATATAGAAAGTTTCAAACTTAAAATTTCTCCTGAAGAGCATGATACACAAATAAAAGAGTTGATGAATCTTGCAAAAAGTAAAGGTATAAAAAACGCTCTTTCGGTTGTCGAAAAAATGCAGAACTTCCATATAACTGACGATTTTCATAGATTTTTGTCAGAATATATAAAAGAAGGTTTTACAATCCCCGGATACAGCGTAAGCGAAAGTCTGTCCAAAGGGATGAATATGGTTTTGTATGAAATCCAAATCCCGGAAGAATTTGAAAAAGAAGGACAAAGAACCTCGCTTTCGGATGTAATTTCTGGAATGGAGCAATTTTATTCTGGCATGTTGTCTATTGCTAAAGATTCAAAAGATAGTGCAAATTGGATGTCCCTTGAAATAGCGAATGCAAATTTCTCACAAGAAATCATTTTTTATGTAGGAGTGCCAGTATCAAAAAAAGGATTATTCGAAAAACAAATACTCTCTGTATTTCATAATGCAAAAATAACTGAAAAACCAGACGATTATAATATTTTCAATGAGACTGGTTTTACAGTTGGGTCTTATGCTCTGTATGACAAAAACCCAATATATCCAATCAAAACATACGAGAATTTTGTTCATGACCCACTAAATGCAATTCTTAGCTCATTTTCAAAAGTTAATAGAGATGGTGAGGGTGGTGCGATACAAATGATATGGTCACCAGTAGGAGACAGGTATGTCACAAAATACAAAGAAGCGTTAAAAAAAATAAATAAAGGTGTACCGTTAAAGCAGGCAATAGACATTCCAGATAGTGTTACTGGTGAAGTTTTCCATACTTTCAAGGATATCTTTAGTTCCTCAAAACCAAAAAAAGAAGACGGTAAAGAAGAAGAAAAAGAGCACATTGATCCTAAAGTGATAGAGGAAATAGGCAAAAAAATCAGTAGCCCTATAGTAAGATGCAATTTGCGTATAATGGCTTCTTCAAATTCAAAAAGCGAAGCAGAAGAAATATTGAACAGTATCAAATCCAGTTTTAATCAATTTGAAAATACTCTTGGAAATACATTCAAATGGATAGACGTAGAAAAAGGAAATTTGAGAAAATTGGTGAGAGATTTTGTATTTAGAACAAAAGATGAAGATAATTTTATGCCGATGAATATAAAAGAAGTGACCTCGATAGTACACTTCCATACAAAGGCGCTAAGTGCCTCCGAGGGTTTGCGCCAATCAAGGAGTGCTACTGCACCTGCACCAATGGATATAAGCAGAGATGGAATGTTGCTTGGTATAAACAAACACAGAAATACTCCTATAGAAATAAAAATGCAAGAAGACGACAGACTACGACATTTTTATTGTATTGGGCAGACAGGTACCGGGAAATCAACTCTACTCAAAGAGATGATAATTCAGGATATCCAGATGGGAAATGGTGTGTGTATGATAGATCCGCACGGTTCGGACATTCAAGATGTTTTGGCAAATATTCCACAAGAAAGATACGAAGACTTGATTTATTTTGACCCAGGGTATACACCTCGTCCGATGGCGCTCAATATGCTCGAATACGATCCAAATTACCCAGAACAAAAAACTTTTGTTGTAAACGAACTTTTTAGCATATTCAGAAAGTTGTATGGAAATGTGCCAGAATCTATGGGGCCAGCTTTTGAACAATACTTTAGAAATTCCGCACTTCTTGTGATGGAAGACCCTGCTTCTGGTAATACCCTAGTGGATATGTCGCGGGTTTTGTCGGACAAGACATATAGAGATTATAAATTGACCAAGTGTAAAAACCCGCTCATAACTCAATTTTGGGTAAATGCAGAAAGAACCTCGGGCGAACAAGGTCTCGCAAACTATGTGCAATATGTGACTAGCAAATTTGATGTATTTTTGGCAAACGAAATAATGCGACCGATAATTTCCCAAGAAAAATCTTCTTTCAATTTTAGAGAAATAATGGATAACAAAAAAATCCTTCTTGTAAATCTTTCTAAAGGTAGATTGGGTGATATAAACGCGCACTTGATAGGACTTATAATCGTTGGCAAAATTTTACTCGCAGCTCTCTCTAGAACGGATTCATTTGGTAAAGACTTACCACCTTTTTATCTCTACATAGACGAATTTCAAAATATTACAACAGATTCAATTTCTACAATTCTTTCCGAAGCTCGCAAGTATAAACTTTCTCTAACCATTGCACATCAATTCATTGCACAACTAGAAGAGGGGATTAGAGATGCGGTATTTGGTAACGTTGGGTCTCTCTGTGCTTTTAGAGTTGGTGCCGAAGATAGTGAATATCTAGAAAAGCATTTTGCGCCAACTTTTACATCAAGTGATTTGATGAATGTAGACAACAGAAATGCTTACTTAAGACTTTTGGTTAATGGTAAACCAGCAAAACCATTCAATATAGAAGTTCCACCACCTCCACAAGGGGACAATCAAAAAGTAGATTTGCTAAAAGAGTTGTCGTATATGAAATATGCAAAGCCAAAAGAAGAAGTTGAAAAAATCATAATGGAGAAATTCAAGGTTTGATTTTCGTAGTTTAAGAGATATAAATTATAAATATGGATAATATAAATCGTTTAAAAAATACAATTAGCCCAGAGGTAAAAATGGCGGTAGATCATATAGAATTAGTTAAACAAGAAGTGAACCAAATGGGTGCAAATGATAGTGAAATACCAAGCTTAAATCAGCTTATTTACTTACTTAAAAATAATCAGATTAAGCCTGAAGAAGCTAAAAGAATTGCTGATTCAATAAAATATAGGAAGAACGATTACCACTAATATCTTGTTAATCTGCTATTTTTGAAGCGAATATAAAATTATTTTTGAGAGGAAATCGTGGTATGTGTTCGGGTTATAAATACTACTAATTTATAGTAGCAAATTCTTCTGTCTTGATAATGTTCTTCAGTTTCCATAATATCTCACCTTTAACAACAAAAAAGGAAAGTATGCTCTGGTCTTTCCTTAATCGATGGGACAAATATGTTCGTTCGCTTGTCTTGCCATGCTCCATGAGCCAGCAAGTCTTTTAAACGTTTTTCTGTCCAGTTTCTTGGCTCGACTTCTTTCTTCTTCTTTTGCTTTTCTCTTTTTGTCGAGTTCTTTGAGTTCTTCTTTGCGTATTGTACCGGCCGTTCCCATACGTGAGAGCGAACCGGAATCACCAATAAGCATAGCAAATCTCACTAGTGGTAGTGGGGGTTTTTTGCCCATTCTCATACCTTTCTAAATTAATTATACCACAATACAGAATAATTGCAAGCATTTGTGTGGATAAAAAAGTATTGAATTTGAACCTTTTATTTAAGGTTTATGTCACAACATCAAACCCACTATTCTGTGCAGATAGTTTTTATTTGTAGAAATTTATTTTAACCAAACCTAAAACTGTCGGTCACGTAGAATCGCATCAATTTTAGATGCTAAAATAAAATCATTTTCGGTAAGTCCGTTTATTGCGTGTGTAGATATTCGGACTGTTACTTTTTTGTAATCGTGTATTTTCAAATCTGGATGATGTCCTTCTTTTTCTGATAGTATACCGATTGCATTCATAAAGTTCATCGCTTCTTTAAAATCAAAAAATTCATAAGTTTTGAAAATCTCTTTATCTTCATTTATTTCCCAATTGTTATCTATCTCCTTCAGGAATTCGTTGGTTTTTTCTTTTGACAGAGCCGGGATTTTTCCTTCACAAGGTACACAGTGTTTTTGTGATAAGGTAGAAAGAGGACCTTCTACAATATTATTTTTTGTAGACTCTTTTTGGGGGTCATTTGTTGAATGATTTTTTGAATCATTAAAACCAAGACCAATTCTCACAGGAGCATTTTTGACAATGTCTAGTATCAGATCTTCATTATTAGTAATTGTGTATAAATTTATATCATCATTACTAATTAAGTTCTTTTGCAAAAGCATACTTTGGAAGTAGTCTGCGAGGGGATTCCAATACTCTTCACCCACAAGTATGATTGGTGTCTTTGGGATTTTGTTTGTTTGAACTAGCGTGAGTATTTCCAAAAATTCGTCCAACGTTCCAAACCCTCCTGGGAAAAATAGATAAGCTTCAGCGGAGTATGAGAGACAAACCTTTCTACTAAAAAAATAATGAAAATCAATTGAATGTGTTAGATAGGGATTTGAAACTTGTTCATTTGGTAATTCAATATTAAGACCAAGTGAATTACCGCCTGCTTCAAAGGCTCCTCTATTTCCTGCTTCCATTATTCCGGGACCACCTCCTGTTAGTACCGAATATCTAAGTTCTGTTACAATTCTCCCCGCTATTCTCCTGGCTTTTTCATAGGATTCGTCTCCTTCTTTTGTTCTAGCTGAACCAAAAAAAGTAACGGACCTTGGGTAGTTTTTAATGAACTCGAAGCCGTTTTTAAACTCGTTTGTTATTACGGCAACTCTTTTTTCTGAAACCTCTTTAATTTCTAATAAAGTTCTTGGTTCTTTCTCTCTATTGTTTTGATCTGTCATAAGTATATTTTAATTGTTTTAAATAATATAGCAATGTGATATATTTTAAATATTAATAGTATATATACTAATTAAAAATGAAAAAACTATCAAAAAAAGAGTGGGTAGCAACTGCGGTCGCGGTAGCGCTTGTAGCGTACTTGTTTTTTGCTGGAGATATTATGAGTCTTATGAATAGAAATGCTTCTGCGGGTGCAATGCTAAACGACCTAAACGGTATAAGTTTGGATAGTGGGGTTTTGATTAATGAAATAGTTGCAGGAGAAGGTGTAGAAGCAAAAGATGGAGATCTTCTAACAACTCATTACATACTTTCGTTATCAGATGGCACAACCGTAGGCAACTCAAGAGATTTTGGAGTCCCTTTTAGTTTTGTTTTGGGCGCTGGTGAAGTTATTCCTGGTTTTGATGAAGGATTGAAAGGAATGAAAGTTGGTGGCGTGAGAACAATCGTAATACCATCAGAACTTGCATATGGAGAAACTGGTCAAGGTCCAATACCACCAAATTCGACTTTAATATTCACAATTGAACTTTTGTCTATTGAATCTCCTGCAGAAACAGTCTTAGAGTAAAATGCTTTTTGAATTAGAGAAAAAAAATACTAAATCGCTAGCAAGGGCGGGTGTTATAGATACTCAAAATGGAAGTATCAATACACCCGCTTTTGTTCCTGTCGGAACAAAAGCGACTGTAAAATCTGTCACTCCAGAACAACTGAGAGAAGCAAAGTCACAAGTGATACTCGCAAACACATATCACCTTTATCTAGAACCGGGAGAAAAAATTATAAAAGAAAATGGGGGACTTTCTAAATTTTCAAACTGGAAAGGTCCCTCAATGACAGATTCGGGTGGTTTCCAAGCTTTTTCTCTGGGTGTGGCATATGGTCATAATTTAGGAAAATTTGTAGATGCAAATGCTCCACAAGAAGAAGATTTAAAAGAGCTAGGTGAAGAAAGGAAGGCGCCAAAAAAAGCAAAAGTGACAGAAGAAGGGGTAGAGTTTGCATCTATTATTAATGGCAGTCTTCATTTTATGAGTCCGGAAAAATCTATTCAAATTCAAAATGATATTGGGGCGGATATTATCTTTGCTCTGGATGAGTTCACTTCACCTCACGCTGATTACGAAAAAATAAAAGGCACAATAGAGAGGACTGAAAGATGGGCAAAGCGTTGTTTAATTGAAAATTCTAAATTAAAAATTAAAAATTCTAAGCCACAGGCATTGTTCGGGATCGTACAGGGTGGACGACACGAGGGGCTACGAAAGATGAGCGCCAAGCAAATTAGTGCTATAGAATTTGATGGTTTTGGTATTGGAGGAACTTTTGTAAAAGAGGATATGGCGACAGCTGTTCGTTGGGTAAATGAAATTTTGCCAGAAGAAAAACCAAGACATCTTCTTGGTGTAGGGGAACCAATTGATATGATTTTGGGAGTAGAAAACGGATGTGACACGTTTGATTGTGTAGCTCCAACGCGGATGGCTAGAAATGGAGGATTGCATACTAAATATGGAAAAATAAACATAAACAATGCAAAATTCAAATCAGAGACTTCCAAATTTGATGAAGATTGTAAATGTTATACTTGCACAAATTATTCCACAGCATATATCCACCATCTTTTTAGAGCAAAAGAAATGCTGGGGGCGACACTTGCAACAATTCATAACTTATATTTCTTAAACGACTTAATGGAAAAAGTCAGAGATTCACTTTTAAACGACAAATTTTATGAATTCAAAGAAGAATTCCTAAACAACTACAAAAAATAAGCATTGACATTTTGGTGTTTGTATGAAGAATGTCTACAGGAGTAAAACATGTACATAACAACACTTAGTGATGCCGAAGTCTCGAATTTGAGGCAACACGGTTTCATTCATATTACCGGATTTCCTTACAAAGCCGGTGATAAACAAAGATCTGTACATTTTAAAAAAGATGTTTGGGGTAAGTGGCATGATGATAGTTTGGGGGCTACACTGGTCATAGCAAAAAATGGCGAAGTTTGGTTGAGATGTGCACCATATTCAGAAATTGATATCCTCCAATCTCTCTCTTCTGTATGTCCCAAAGGTAGAATTGAGGATATTGAGATATCTCGATCCCCTTACTTTTTTAGTACAATATTGGTCACGAGTGACCAATGGCGCGTGTTGCTCTTGTCAAGAACTGCTCTTCCATATTGGGATTTTATGCATGGAGTCCCTCCAGACCCCTCTCACTACGAATCCTGATTCCACAAAAAACACCCGCTGTTCAAAAGTCATATGAACAGCGGGTGTATCCTTTTTTAAATAGTTGAAAATTCAAATAATTGTGTTATTGTACCGAAGGAGGTTATTTAATGTTGCATCACAGACTTGCGGAACAACCAATAGTAAGGGTGAGAATGGATCCAAGAATGATTGAGAGTGTTGAAAACGCTCTCGATGCTTGGAGGACATTTTCGCAACTGAAGGTAAATTCACTCGTTGATTTCAATTTGAGTGAATTTGGAAGCCCGTGGCTGGATCCTGGTTTTTTTCAAAAGGACAGGACTTCCATGCCAAGAATCGTCTACCACTACAACTTGGCCAATGAATTGTTTTTGCTTGCTGGTTCAAAGTATCATCTATTGAAGCAGTTTCCAGAAGCAAAGGCCTTTTTCTCGAGAGCAAGATCTTTATGTAAGAGAATCGCAGATATTATTGCTTCCTTGCATGAGGAAATTGGTTTTAGGAGGTATGAGCTCGAAGACTATTCAAAGTTTACGACCCTACGGTTTGTTAGATATAACGACAACATCTCTGCCGTCACTTCAAGACCACACTTTGATGTCGGTCTTCTCTCTGTTGTTCTCTTTACTAGAAATGTGACAACAGAAAAGTGGAATGGTGTTAGTTGGGAGAAGCTCAAGAAGGGGCCTAACGAAATTATTGCTTTTCCGGGTTTTCAGATTTTTGAGGCGAGTGGAGGCAAAGTTAATCCATTTGTACACAGGGAGGTTTTGGGTGATTACGAAAGGGGAGGTATTTGTGTAAGCGCATTCATACCGCATCCCGAGTGTGCTCGCTTCATTAAGAGACGAGGTCACACACAAGAGAACTGGGCGAAACAAGAGAATTTGGATATTTTCCCTTAACTTAGGGGAACTATGGCGCGTGCTTCTGTACGCGCCATTTTTGTGTTATAATTATTACTCTTTTTAAAATATTTAATTCGCTCCGTCCCGTAAAAAGCAAAGCTTCACGGGACAGGCTCATCACGGGGCGAGAAGTGGCATATTAAGTCTGCCTAATTTATGAATACATTTAAACTAAAAAGTAAATTTGCTCCGGCAGGAGACCAACCGAAGGCGATTGAGGCGCTTGTTTCGGGTATCAAAAAAGGTTTGAACCACCAGACTCTTTTGGGTGTAACAGGAAGTGGTAAAACCTTTACCGTGGCAAATGTTATAGAAAAAATTGGCAAACCAACACTTGTAATAGCACACAACAAAACTCTCGCTGCTCAACTTGCTCAAGAGTACAAAGAATTTTTCCCCGACAATGCGGTGCATTATTTTGTTTCTTACTACGATTTTTATCAGCCCGAAGCATATATGCCAATCACTGATACTTATATCGAAAAGGAGGCAATGATTAACGAGGAAATAGAAAGACTCCGCCACGCTTCAACTCAAGCGCTTCTCACAAGAAAAGATGTAATTATTGTTGCTTCAGTTTCCTGTATTTATGGACTCGGTTCACCTGACGAATATGAAAAAGTAAATATGAAAATCGAAAAGGGTGGAAAATTTTTAAGAAATGATTTTTTAAAACAGCTGATTCATATTCATTATGAAAGAACAAACGCTGATTTGACCCCGGGCACATTTAGAGCAATTGGTAATGTTGTGGAAATAATGCCAGTTTCTGAAAAAGTGATTTTTAGAATTGAAATTTTAGATGGAGGAATAAACAACATAAAAAAGATTGATTCAATAACAAGAGAGGTTATAGAAGAAATAGAAGTATTTTATCTTTTCCCTGCAAAACATTTTATTACCGCAGAAGAAGACAAAAATAGAGCAATCAAAGAAATAAAAAAAGAGTTAAAAGAACAAATAAAAAAATTTCAAAAAGAGGGTAAGTTGTTAGAAGCAGATAGAATAAAAAGAAGAACGAGCTATGATCTCGCAATGATAAAAGAAGTTGGGTATTGTAATGGTATAGAAAATTATTCTCGTAATTTTGATGGACGCAAAGCAGGGGAGCCGGCCTCAACTCTTCTTTCATACTTTCCAAAAACAAAAGATGGTAAACCAGATTTTCTAACAGTAATCGACGAATCACACGTGACCATCCCTCAAATTGGTGGAATGTTTGCAGGAGATGCATCAAGAAAGAATACCCTAGTCGAACATGGTTTTAGATTACCGAGCGCAAAAGATAATAGGCCACTCAAATTTGATGAGTTCGAAAAAAGAGTTGGTCAGGTCATATATACAACAGCTACACCAGCCAAATATGAGAAGGAAAAATCGGAGCAGGTTGTAGAACAAGTTATAAGACCGACAGGCCTTATTGATCCGGTGGTTTCCATAAAACCAATAATAGCTAGCAAAAACTATAAAGGACAAATCAAGGATTTTATAGAAGAAGCACTTAAAGATGTAAACAAGGGTGGTAGAGTGATAGCGACGACACTTACAAAAAAGATGGCAGAGGATTTATCAGAGTATCTCAAAGAAACAAAAAGTGGTTTAGGTAAAGGAAAGAAAATTAAAGCTGAATATCTTCACAGCGACATCAAAACAATAGAAAGGATCGAGATTCTTACCAGATTTAGAAAAGGAGAGTTTGATATTTTGGTTGGTGTAAACTTACTTAGAGAAGGTCTTGATTTGCCAGAAGTCACTCTCATTGGAATATTTGATGCTGATAAAGAAGGGTTTCTACGAAGTGAGACCTCATTAATACAAATAATAGGAAGGGCTGCTAGAAATATAGATGGCAGAGTTATTCTTTATGCTGATAAAATGACTGGTTCAATGGAGCGAGCCATAAACGAAACTAACAGAAGGAGAAATATACAAATAGAATATAACAAAAAACACGGCATCACTCCAAAAACAATTAAAAAAGAAATAAAAGATATAACCGAACAATTACAGAGAGAACACAAGAAAGCCGTAAGTACTCTGCTTTCTATTGATATAAAAGGAGTAAAAAATATTTCTAAACTTATAAAACAAAAAGAAAAACAAATGAACGCCTCAGTCAAAATTTTGGATTTCGAGACGGCGGCTATTTTACGAGATGAGATTAAGGAGTTGGAGAAAATATTAAGTAAGTAAAATCAAGATATGTAAAAACGAGTCGAAGTCCTGTAGTCAACTTGTTGTACTTCTGGGGCGAAACAGCGGCTATTTTACGAGACGAGATTAAGGAGTTGGAGAAAATGCTTGCAAGGTAGTTATCAACATTATTCAAAAAAAATAATAATTAGGATATATAATAAATATAGGAGGATTTTTTTATGATAGTCCAGGTTTATGGTGGTGGGTTTTTTAACTTACCCACACAAGAAATCGAAAACAATAGTATTGACATATGTTTTCGAAATGGTGGCAAAGGTAGATATAGGGAAATTGGTAGAACAATAAGAGGTGGAAAAAAAGTAGTTATCATTTGTTATTCAGAGGAGATACCACTCCATATATCAAACGCACTCGTTGCGATTCCTTGTGACCCCGAGTCCGTGTAGTATGGACTTGGGGCGCTTTGTTATATTTACGTATTTTGTGTTATAATGTTCTTATTACAGTATCACCCTATGGGCAAACCACGGGTGGGTTTTGATTTTTATTCGTAGTCATTCGTTAATCTATTCGTTACTTCGCATATGAAAAAAGAAAGCAAAGAAGATTTATTAATAGTGAGAGGGGCTAGGACTCACAACCTGAAGAATATTACCGTAGAGATGCCTCGCAACAAAATGATAGCTTTTACAGGACTTTCCGGAAGTGGCAAGTCTTCTTTGGCGTTTGATACTATTTTTGCAGAAGGACAAAGACGATACATAGAATCACTCTCGTCTTATGCCCGCCAATTCTTGAGACAGATGCAGAAGCCAGATGTGGACGAGATTGGCCTTCTCCCGCAATAATCGATCAAAAAATCCCGCTCAAACAATCCACGCTCGACAGTGGCAACTATTACAGAAATATATGACTTACCTACGTGTTTTATATATTCCCAGAATTGGTTTTAGACCTCATTGCTTGGCTTTGTGGAGATGAAATTCAAAACTATCAAATAATGAAATAAAAAAACCTAATCCTAGAAATTACACTATTCTTACGGTCGTAAAAATAGTGTGTACCTGATTTTCCGGTATATCTAGAATTGTTTGCGCTGGTTGTGAGAGTGTGTAGAAAAGGGGAATATTACCAACTTCTCTCTACGATATGTTTGGCAAAGGATATAGTGCTAATCATAGACAACAAAAGACAGAGTTTAAGAGAAAGAATAGAGCTATCAAAAAATAAAAGGCACGATATTAGCATACTTCTAAGTTGATTCTATTAATATAAAAGATTTTGTAGAAAATAAAAAAGATGCCGAGGAAAGGTTGAGTGAATCTTTAGAAAAAGCGCTAGATGAGGCAGAAGGACTTTTGGAATTTTCATTTAGGGACTTGAACCAAGATGTCAAAAAATCCAAAGACAATAAGGATAACCAAAGTGATAGAGCCATAATTTCAAATAAGTTTGCTTGTCCTAAGGATGGGTATTCTTATCCTGAAATTGAACCAAGATTATTTTCTTTTAACTCACCTTATGGCGCTTGTCCTGAATGTAATGGGCTCGGTACAAAACACTTCTTTGGAGACGAAGTTTGTCCAGTTTGTAATGGTGCAAGGTTGAGACCGGAGGCGCTACATGTTCTTGTTGGAGGTAAAAATATTGTTGATTTTGTAAATATGTCTATACAGGACGCCTTTGAGTTTTTAGATAATACAAAACTAACTGAAAGAGAAAAGAATATTTCAAAAGTGGTAATTAGAGAAATAGAATCACGATTACGATTTATGTTAAACGTGGGTATTGAGTATCTTTCGTTAAACAGAAGGGCACATACTCTCTCGGGTGGCGAGGCTCAAAGAATTCGTTTGGCAAGCCAACTAGGAAGTGGTCTTGTCGGCGCTCTTTATGTTTTAGATGAGCCAACAATAGGTCTCCATTCGCGAGATAATGATAGATTGATTAAAACACTGCTTGAGCTTAGAGATCTGGGAAATACTATTTTGATTGTAGAACACGACGAAGATACGATTTTTGCTTCCGATTATATTGTAGATATTGGTCCGGGTGCTGGAGTACACGGGGGGGAAATTGTAGTAAGTGGATATTTAGATGATTTGTTAACTGCAAAGAAAAATGATTCTAATTCAAGAACGCTTTCATATTTGCGTGGAGAGGATTATATTGAAATACCAGATGAAAGGCGGGATCAAGACAAAGGCAAAATCCAAATAAGAAATGGAAATATATTCAACATAAAAAATATGGATGTGGATATTCCGCTCGGCCGTCTCGTCTGTGTGACGGGAGTTTCCGGAAGCGGAAAATCTTCGCTTGTTTATGAAATTTTATACAAAAATTTGCAAGCAAGATTTGAAAGAAAATATAGGAGTAACGAAACATTCAGCTGTGCATCTTTCAAAGGTAGTGAATATTTAGGACGAAGTATTCTAATAGACCAATCACCTATAGGTAGAACACCAAGGTCAAATCCGGCAACTTACACCGGTGCTTGGACACATATTAGAGATATGTTTGCAGAAACAAGTGAAGCTAGAGTGAGAGGGTGGGGACCCGGACGATTTTCGTTCAACCGAGCTGGAGGTAGATGTGAGACATGTGAAGGTAATGGAATGATTGCTGTAGAGATGCACTTTTTACCAACGGTTTATGTCCCTTGTGATGTGTGTGGTGGCAAGAGATTTATGAAAGAAACTCTTGAAGTCAAATTCAAAAAGAAAAATATATACGAAATACTCAAAATGACCGTAGAAGAAGCACTTACATTTTTTGAAGATATTCCTGCAATTCACGACAGAATAAAAACACTCAATGATGTAGGTTTGGGATACTTGGAACTCGGACAATCTGCAACAACACTCTCTGGAGGTGAAGCGCAAAGGGTAAAAATCTCAAGTGAACTATACAGACCTCATATTCAAAAAACCATTTACATTTTAGATGAACCAACAATAGGACTTCATTATGATGATGTAAAAAGATTGATCGGTATTTTGCAAAAACTGGTGGACAAAGGAAATACTGTCTTAGTAATTGAGCATAATATGGATATCATAAAATCTTCCGACTATATTATTGATATTGGTCCTGAAGGAGGAGTGGGCGGAGGAAAAATTGTTGCAAAAGGAACACCGGAGGAAGTTGCAAACAATAAAAATTCTTATACAGGTAAATATTTGAAGAAGGTCTTAGGAAAATAATAAATGTAAATGAATATATTTTCCTTAGGACTCGTTAAGTTGGATTTCGAACGCAACTTTTTACGGGGTCTCGAAATAGATAACCCACTAATTACTAATGTTCGCGAATCTTACTAATGGGGAAAGGTTTGCGGGAAGTAGAAGAAAGACAGGGAAATAATTATACAAACGAAAGGGCCCGCTTTTCTCATCTCAACTCAATACGAGTGAAGACGAAGCGGGCCCGACGGCTTTCAAATGTCTTATCCCACATAAGCCGGAAGTGTGGGGACATGTCGGCGTTTTCTGCGCAGGTTCTTATCCCTACGGGGGTTCGCCTTACCGGTCGTTTTCGGCTACCTAATTACCGGGTTTGCGTTTAAGTAGCCTATCCCTGTGATTGCGGATGCATAAGAGATCCAAGGAACATCTCTCCATCCGGTCTGGAACACACACTGGCTTTTGGGCCAGAGAAATACCGCAAGGGTAAATAGCCAGACAATATTTCCCTCCAGTATATCTGTACTAATTATAGCAAATTTAGAGAAATTGTCAAGTGGTTTGTAGAGTTTTTGCTTTCTGTGGGAGTGTGTAGTAAAATATGCCTTAAAATAAGATGATTCTAAATTTATATAAAAATAGAGGCGAAACACCGCTTGAATGTATTCAGAGATACAGAGACGCGCACATAGAGCTTAAAAATGAAAAATTTACATACCTCGGACGGCTTGATCCTTTGGCCGAAGGGGTTCTTTTGGTAGCAAGTGGCGAGGATGTGCACAGAAAAGAGGAGTTTTTGAATTTGGACAAGGAGTATGAGTTTATTTCTGTATTTGGATTTGCTACTGATACATTTGATGTTATGGGAAAGATTGTAAGAGTAGAAAAAGTAGAGAATATAAACGAATTAGAACTAATAAAACTCGCAGAAATTTACAAAGGCAAAAGGGAACAGAAGTATCCATTTTATTCTTCTAAAACTATTTCAAAAGGAGGCAACAAAAAACAACTTCACGAGCTAGCAAGGCAAGGTGTATTGGATGAAGATGATTTACCGACAAATGATATAGAAATTTATGATCTAAAATTTGAAGGACTCACTCCCCTATCTTCAAAAGAATTTTTTGGTCGTCTACTTATGGATATTTCAAAAGTCAAAGGTGATTTTAGACAGCACGAAATTTTGGTTCTATGGAAAAAACTTCTTGATTCGTATAATCACCCTATTTTGCTTGCCAGATGGAGAGCAAAAGTATCAAGTGGGACGTATATAAGGAGCTTGGTAAACGATATGGGCAACACTCTAGGAGTGGGTGCGGTAGTCCTTTCAATCAAAAGAACAAAAGTCGGCGAGTTTGATATAATAGGAAGTGAAAAGTAGACGGGACACGAATTTGTAAAACGAGGTACGAGTTACGAAGTACGAGGTACGAAGGGGATTAGTTAAAAAGTTCATAAAGGCGCAAGTTAGAAAGTAAAACCTATTAATCAAACTAATTTACACGAATCATAACGAATAGGTGAGCAAGAAAGTTTGTAAAGTGAATTAATCTCATTTCTAATTAACTAATTATTCTAATATGAAAGAGGTATACAAAAAATCACTCGAATTACATAAAAAACATAGGGGCAAGATAGCAGTTGTTTCAAAAGTGCCTCTCAGAGACAAAAATGATTTGTCTTTGGCTTATTCACCGGGGGTGGCAGAGGCAAGTAGGCAGATTGCCAAAAATCCCAAGAAGGTTTTTGAATATACATCAAAAAGTAATATGGTTGCAGTGGTAAGTGATGGCAGTGCGATTTTGGGTTTGGGGAATTTAGGAGCTCATGCGTCTATTCCTGTAATGGAAGGCAAGTCGGCACTTTTCAAAAAATTTGCAGACATAGATGCATTTCCGATTTGTCTTAATACTCAAAATGAAGATGAGATAGTGGAAATCGTCAAAAATATTTCTCCGGTTTTTGGGGCAATAAATTTGGAGGACATAAGTGCACCCAGATGCTTCAACATTGAAAAAAGATTGAGAAAGGAATTGGATATTCCTGTAATGCATGATGATCAACATGGCACGGCGGTCGTGGTTTTGGCGGGGCTTATAAACTCATTAAAACTCCGAAAAAGCAAAGTGAAAGATGTGAAAATTTTAGTAAATGGTGCTGGCTCGGCAGGACTTGCTATTGTTGATCTGCTTTTGATATACGGATTTAAAAATATAATAGTATTAGATAGTAAAGGTGCAATTTATGAAGGAAGAGAAGATTTGAATGAGGAAAAACAAGAAATTGCAAAAGAGACAAACAAAGAAAAAATAAAAGGTAACTTGGAAGAAGTTATAAAAAACAGAGATATTTTTATTGGAGTCAGTAAAGCAAAAGTTTTAACAGAAAAAATGATAAGGATGATGAATCCTAAACCAATAATATTCGCTCTTGCAAACCCAGAACCAGAGATAATGCCCGATTTAGCCAAAAAAGCAGGAGCTTTTATTGTGGCTACGGGTAGAAGTGATTTCCCAAATCAAGTCAACAATGCTCTCGCCTTCCCAGGGATTTTCAAAGGCGCTCTCCAAAACAAAATTAAACAGTTTAATGATAAAATGTTTATAAAAGCGGGGGAAGCGCTTGCAAAAGCTACGGGTAAAATTTCTACAGAAAAAATAATCCCAAGTCCTTTTGAAAAAGGTTTGGCTGATAAGATAGCAAAGGTGATTAAATAATTAACCTAATTATTCTGAGTACTCTAATTGTTCTAATCTGATTGGGAATTTTTTAGGCTAATTAGTGTAATTAGAAATTAGAATAATTTATGAAAGAATTTCATCAACTATTTTTTTAACGAGTGCGCCGTCGGCGTTGCCACCAGTTTCCTTCATTACCGCTCCTACGATTAAGCCCATATTAGGCTTAATCGCTCCGACCGCAGCGTCGGAGTTAATCTTTAAATCTTCAATCTTCAATCTTACAATTTTTCTAATTTCTTCTTCCGACATCTGAGCAGGTAAAAATTCTTCCAAAACTTTTAATTCAGCTTCTTCATTCTCTACCAAGTCCATCCTTCCACCTTTCTTAAATTGTTCAATAGAATCCTTCCTTTGTTTGACCAACCTTTTTATAACTACAATTGCTTCTTCATCTGTAAGTTTATCTTGGGGTTTTTTACCGAGATTCATTGCCTCATTTGTAAAACTAGACAAAACACCACGAAGTGTTGTTAGTCTTACAGAATCCTTTGTCCGCATTGCATCTGGTATTTGGTTTTGAATTTGTTGATGTAAATCCATGGTAATTATCCTAAATTTTTAATTTTTAATTTTAACCCTGTGAAATCGCGCGAAGCGTGTACAAAATTTGTTTGTATTTCACAGGGTGAATTTTTAATTTCCATCATATTACCACATTTCTTAGATTCTTAGTATAATGAAGATATGGATACTATGCTTTATATTTTAATTGGGCTTGTTGTTGGTGGGATTTTGGTGTATTTGCTAAGACCAAAACAGAATACTGATGATACTGGGCTAAAACTCATTCTTCAGCAGATTAATGAACTCAATCGGACAGTAGATGCTAAAATAGGTGAAAGTAGCAAACAAATGAGTGAATCGGTAAGAACTCAGCTTGGTGAATCAGCAAAGCTCATACGAGACGTTACAGAAGGTTTGACTAAACTCGACGAAACCAATAAACAAGTAGTATCATTTGCTGACCAGCTTCAAAACCTCCAAGATATTTTAAAAAATCCGAAACAACGGGGGATTTTGGGGGAATATTATTTGGAGACATTACTCAAAAATGTTTTAGCGCCAGCTCAATATCAAATGCAATACGCTTTCCAAAATGGGGAGATTGTGGACGCAGTAGTTTTCGTCAAAGATAAAATAATTCCGATTGATTCCAAGTTTTCTCTTGAAAATTATAATCGTCTGACTGAAGCCAAAGATCCGTCTGAAAAAGACAGACTGGAAAAACTTTTTGTAAATGATTTGAAACTTCGTATCACCGAAACCGCTAAGTACATAAGACCAAGCGAGGGAACTATGGATTTCGCCTTTATGTTTATACCGCACGAGGCGATTTATTACGATTTGCTTATAAACAAAATCGGTGCGGTGACTGAAGATACTGAAAATCTGATTCAAAGATCTGCAGGTAAATATAAAGTAATTATTGTCTCCCCAACCTCATTTTTGGCATACCTCCAGACAGTCCTACAGGGCCTCAAAGCGATGCAAATAGAGGAAACGGCAAAAGATATTATAAAAAATGTAGAAAATCTATCACGCCATATAAAATCATACGAAGAGTATTACAAAAAACTCGGCACTTCCCTTGGTACAGTTGTAAATCACTACAACACCGGCTCAAAAGAATTATCAAAAATAGATAAAGATGTTTTGAGAATTACAGGTGAAAGTATTGGAATAGATACAGAAAGTGTAAACAAGCCGGAGTTAGAATAGAAAACCATATCATTTATAAAATAAACTAAACAAAAAACCGCCTGAACTTTCATTCAAGACGGTTATTCCGTCCCAACCTTTGAGAAGGTGGTCAAGACCTGACAGAAAGACAAGCTCGGGCAAGACTGCTGTACCCCACCACCCAACCTTGGAGAGGGTGGTCAAGACCCAGTATTTTGGTGGTTTTCTCGCTTTTGAGGCGAGCTTCATTCAAGAATTGTACTGGAACAATTCAAGACGGCCCGGGTACGGGGCATTTGTCAGGACTAAATCCTAACCTGCTGTTCATTTGAGAAAAATACCTGATTCCGCGTAAAACACGGGATATCCTTCTCAAATCTCTTGAACTCAACGAGCTGATTCCTATTTTGAGTATACATTTAAAAGGGGATGTGTCAACCTATTGCAAAAAAAGGCGAAATCCTGTAAAGTAATACCTGTTATGGAAAAAACCACAAAAACAGCGAAAAAGGCACCAAAAAAGAAAGAATCTAAAGATGCTCCAAAAAGCGGGGAATTTGCTGTGATTGAAACTGGTGGAAAACAATACAAAGTTTCTGTTGGTGACTCAATAAAAATAGAAAAAATCAAATCCACAACA
This sequence comes from Candidatus Zambryskiibacteriota bacterium, assembly GCA_048499675.1. Taxonomy (GTDB): domain Bacteria; phylum Patescibacteriota; class Minisyncoccia; order Phycocordibacterales; family WO2-35-19; genus JASNZL01. The sequence continues at coordinate 64,251 of JASNZL010000003.1, read as the reverse complement.
CAAGAACTTAAAGAGGGAGATTTGGTAACATTTGATAAAGTAGTTTTGTTTGACAATGGTAAAGATTTAACAGAAGTTGGAACTCCCTACCTAGAAGGTTCAAAAGTTGTCGGGGTGTTGGAAGAAATAGGAAGAAATCCAAAAGTTACAGTAATAAAATACAAACAAAAAAGCAGATATTTCAAAAAGAACGGACACAGGCAACCATTTTTTAAAGTAAAAATTGACAAAATAAGCTAAACAAAAAACTCCATAAGGAGTTTTTTGTTTAGAATTAGAAAATGTATTCTTTAAATTTAAACAATATCAAGACGATAATTAAAAAGTACCAAGCAGAAAGATAGTGTATATGATTGTCAGAAATATTTTTACCTATTGTATCAATTTTGCCTTGGCATTTTGATTTTAGTTTTTCAAATTTAAAATGATTCTCTCTGTAATTCCAAACTGTTGTATAGAGAAAAATTGGCCACGTTACAATCCACGTAGTTAAACAATAGAGACAAATTGTGCCTAAGTTCCAAATACTTTCGTATATAAACCAGACTACAAAAAATACAGAAGCCAAAGTGCCTAGATTTACCAAAAGCCAAAGTGGTTTTTTGGCTCTTCCACCTGAAAAAAGCATAACTCCTACAGCAAGTAACATTGAAAAAGCGATGATTCCAAGGAGAGGATTAGGGAATCCAAAAACATAGCCTTGCCAGGTGTCAATTACAGAACTACAGCTTATAAAAGGATTTACATTGCATAGCAAAATTGCGTCAGGGTTCTCAAACAATTTGATTGTGTCCAGCATCAAACCAAACGATGCAATTAGACCGATTGCCGAGCCAATTATTAGGATATAAGGATATACTTTCATAATTTCTAATTACTCTAATTATACTAATTATTCTAATAATCACCATGCCTAATTAAAATTTATAATTTAGAATTTTTAATTTAGAATTTTGATGTACCTCGTACTTCGTTCTCATACTTCGTTTTCAAATTCGTGTCATTAGTGGGTTACTTTTTAATTTAGAATTTTTAATTTAAAACTCTATCGTTACTCGTAACTCGTACTTCGTATATCCTTTCTTATTCGTGTAATAAATTGAGTGATTAGTAGGTTTTACTTTCTAACTTGCGTCTTTATGAACTTTTTAACTAATCCCCCTCGTATCTCGTACTTCGTAACTCGTACCTCGTTTTCAAAATTGGTGTCGCGTTCTAATTTCTATTCTTTAGTGCATTTCTTAAAGTATCCGGATCAATATACTCAATCTCCGTGCCCATCGAAAGACCTTTGCCTAAATGTGAGATTTTAACTTTTTTAGATTGAATTTCTTTTTCTAATGTTTTATTCAAAAAATTCTCAATAAATTGCGCTGTATTCTCACCCTCAGGATTCCAGTTCATTCCGAGGATTACTTCACTTAACCCTTCTTTATTTTTATTCAAAATAAAATTCTTAAATTCCAAAAGTCTAATCTTCTTTTCTGGCTCTTTCTCTAGTATTGGCACTGAGCCACCTAACACAAAATACACTCCATTAAAATTGCCATTTTTTTCTATTGATGTCATATCAACATCTCTTTGAACAATCATTACTGTAGCTCGTTCTCTGGTGTGGTCACTACAGACTTTGCAAGTATTACTCTTATCGTGCTTTTTTTCATAAAAACTCATACACTCGGCGCAAACTGCAACTTGTTTTTTTAAATCTAGAATATTTTTTGAGAGTTCCTCCAAAATTCCTGTGTTTCGGGTAAGTAGATAATAGACAAACCTTCTGGCCTGCCTTGGTCCAATCCCTGGAAACTCCGAAAATATTTGTGTTAATTTTTCTATAGAATTCATATATACGAAATAACGAATAGGTTACGAATGACTACAAATAATAATTCGAATGTATAAAATCTAACTTATAAATCATAAAAAGTAAAAAATATAAGCGTGCTTTCTTTTTGATTTCTTCCAAAAAAGCATAAAATACAAGCTCATTTTTTACTGTCTATTTTTAAGACTCTTATTGGTCGTAAGTGAGACGTGCGGAAATTGACCAACAATCCTAATTTTTTATTTGTTTGCTGGAGATAATTCTGTAATTGACGGTAATATTCCTTATTAATTTCTCTGACAGATTTTAATTCTAAAATAATCTTATCTTCAATTAAAAAATCTAAAATATTTCCAGTGCCTCCAATCGATAATTCGCGAATATACAAAATATTTTTTTCTTTTAATTTCATTTCAATCAAATCACCGTACTGCTTCTCTCTAGCGTATTCCCCCAGTTCCTTGTGGACTTCAAAAAGTATTCCCACAATAATATAAGAAAGATCAGGATAAATAACTTTTCTGCTTACCCTCTGTCCTTTTTTTGTTTCCATTAATATCAACTATTTATATAATTTGAATCCCTTTTTTACTTCGTATTTTCGTAGCTATTCGCAGCTCATTCGTTACTTCGTATCTTAAAAGTCGCGAAACTCGGCCTCTGCGCCACTAAACTCAGCTTTTTCTAATGACTGAAATGTTGCCTTCTTTTCGTTAAAGAAGAGTTCTACCTTGCCAGTTGCGCCATTTCGATGTTTCTCAATCAAAATCTCTGCAATGTTTGTCTTTTCAGCCTCTTCTACACCTTTTGATTTGTCTTCTCTGTGAATAAACATAACAACATCAGCATCCTGTTCGATAGAACCAGAATCCCTTAGGTCAGAAAGTTTTGGTTTTCCACCTCTTTGTTCAACAGCACGAGACAACTGAGAAAGAGCAAGTACTGGTACCTCAAGCTCACGTGCCAAATTTTTGAGCGATCTAGAAATCTCGGTCACTTGGTTAACCATAGAATCATAATTCTTGGTCGTGGTCATTAGTTGCAAGTAATCAACAATGATAAGGCCTAGACCCTTCTCATTTTTTAGTCGTCTTGCAACTGAACGCATTTTTAATATGTTATTTCCGGGTTGGTCGTCAATAAAAATTGGTGCTTTTGACAGGACATCTAGCGATTGCCTGATGGCAGTAAAATCATCTTCCTTGATGCCTCTACCAGTACGCAGTTTCCAGGCATCAACACTTGCCTGAGAAGCAAGCATTCTGTCTACCAATTGTTGTGAACTCATTTCAAGAGAAAAAATTCCAACAGGAACATTGTGTTCTACGGCAGCTTGTCTTGCAATATCAAGAGCAAATGCAGTCTTACCAACAGAAGGCCGAGCGGCAAGTATAATCAAATCAGATTTTTGAAAGCCAGATAATTTGTTGTCTATATCTGCAAAACCAGAAGGAACTCCCCTGAGACCATCTCCAGAATTGTGGAGTTTGTCGAGTCTTTCCCACGCTTCGGTGAGCTCATCTTTTAGATCAACAAATTTGTGAATACTTGATATATTTGTAACTTCGTAAATTCTTTTTTGGGCCTGATCCAAAATCTCTTCTAATTCTTGGGTCTCATCATAGCCAATAGACGAAATAAAATCAGATGCACTAATCAAATTTCTGGCAATAAATTTCTTTTGAATTATTTGGGCGTAGTACTGTGCGTTTGATGCACTGGGAACTGAGTTTACAAGCTCACTTAAATAGGTGTTTCCACCAATTTCATCTAGCATCGTCCCATCGCTTACTTTCTTGTCTTTGAGTTTTGCAGAAACAGAAAGCATGTCAGTTGGATTCCTTCTAGAAAACAAGTCAATCATTGTCTCGAAAATTATTTTGTGTTTTTCAGAATAAAAGGATTGCGGAAATACGATATCTGATACCTCAAACAAAACCTCTGGTCTAAGCATTATGGATCCAAGCAACGCTCTTTCTGCTTCTGTATTGTGGGGAGGAACTCTTATGTGGCTTTTCTTTTGTTCATTCATATTATTTATATATGCAAATAATAGTATAGCAACAAAAAGTCTAAAAATTAAAATACTTGATAAGCTGTGTATTTGTAAAAAACGCCTTAAAATAATAGTTTATAAAAGTTTTTTTATATGATATAGTTTTGTTATGGCAACAATGTATACGCATCAAAGCGAGAATGTCTGGAAAACATATGCTCTTATGAGCGTCTTTTTTGTTTTGGTTGGAGCTCTTGGGTATTTCTTTTCTATGTATTATGGGAATGCGAATATTTTTTATTTTGCAATAATTTTGAGTCTAGTAATGAATTTTGTTAGTTATTGGCATTCTGACAAAATAGTTTTGAGTATTGCAAAAGCTCGAGAAGCAAAGAGGGAAGAATATTTTGATTTTTATACTTTAACAGAAAACTTATCTATCGCATCCGGTCTTCCAATGCCAAAAATATATGTAATTGATGATCCGGCACCGAACGCATTTGCAACAGGACGAGACAAAAACCATGCCGTTGTGGCGGTGACAACTGGACTTTTGGAGAGATTAGACAGGGCGGAACTCGAAGGAGTTGTTGCGCATGAATTGGCTCATATAGGCAACAGAGACATTTTGCTAATGAGTGTTGTTGTTGTGCTTGTTGGACTCGTTGCTATAATGGCAGATTTCTTTTTGAGAAGCTCACTTGGAGGAGGTAGAAGAGATGGAAAAGCAGGTGGAATCATAATGATAGTCGGTATTGTTCTTGTTATACTCTCCCCAATTATTGCGACATTTATAAAACTAGCAATTTCTAGAAGAAGAGAATATTTGGCAGACGCTTCCGCTGCCCTCCTCACACGATACCCAGAAGGTTTGGCAGGCGCTCTTGAAAAAATTTCTTCTTATCAGTCGCCGCTCCGAAATGCTCACAATGCTACCGCTCATATGTTTATCGCAAGTCCATTTGGTGCAACAAAAAAGATGAGCAATCTTTGGAGTACACATCCACCGACAGAAGAAAGGATAAAGAGGCTTCGAGGGATGGCTTAAAGTTTTGGTTTATAATGGAGGGTTCGCATAGCCCTGCCTGCCGTCAGGTAGGGTTATAGTGCGGGAGATTGTTCCCAATTTACACAAGAGCGAAGTGATTGTAATGTAAATTGCAATCCCTCATATTACGGAGGAGTGGCAGAGCGGTCGAATGCGCTCGCTTGGAAAGCGGGTGTACCGCAAGGTACCGCAGGTTCGAATCCTGTCTCCTCCGCAATGTGCGGGAGAAAGTGGCCGTGGGGAAACCCACCAAGAGTTCGAATTTCTTACCCTCCGCAATGATCCGCAAGGATAGCTTTGAATAGCTATTCGCGTGGACCATCATTGCGTGAGGAAGAAGAGATGAGAAGGCCGGAGCGCGACGGCGCGAGGCGGGGTAGCACAAATTTTCAGCAGTAAATTATGTGTGACCGAATCTCTTACCCTCCGCCAGAATTAATAATCAAGATATAAAATAAATATGTCTGAAGAAGATAAAACAATACACGACTTTGATTTTAAACTTATATGTGAGTATTTTTGTGGTGTAAAGCAACAAGGACCAGGGAGCCCCGAGACCACCCTCAAGGCATTAAGTTTTATTGACGGACTAAATAACAAATCAAAAATTGCTGATATCGGGTGTGGAACTGGTGCACCAACAATGACGCTGGCAAAAAACACGAAAGGACAAATAACGGCGATTGATTTGTTTCCTGAGTTTATAGAAAAGTTAAACTCCAATGCAAAAAAACTTGGACTCCAAAAAAGAGTTAAGGGAATTGTTGGCTCAATGGATAATTTACCTTTCAAAAACAAGGAACTAGATTTAATTTGGTCCGAAGGTTCAATTTATAACATTGGTTTTCAAAAAGGTTTAGAAAAATGGAAAAGATTTCTAAAGAAGGGTGGGTACGTCGCAATCTCTGAGGCATCGTGGTTTACCGAAAAACGACCAAAAGAAATTGACGATTTTTGGAATAGTGCTTATCCGCAAATTGACACTATTGCAAACAAAGTTTCTATTATGCAAAAAGTTGGTTATGTTCCAGTTGCCACTTTTATTCTGCCTGAGTATTGTTGGATAGATAATTTTTACAAACCTCAAATCATTGCGCAACAAAAGTTTTTAAAAAAATATAAAGACAACAAAACTGCAGAAGACTTAGTCGCCAATGAAAAGAAAGAAGCGAAACTGTATAATAAATACAAAGAATTTTACGGATATGTATTCTACATTGGAAAGAAACTATAATTCAAAATTGGAATAAAAAATGAAAACACTAAATAGAAACATAGACGAGTTTAGTTTTGTGCAAAGAGAAATTGGAATAGATGGAAAATTGGTAAAAAATCGATGTGGAAGAGATTTTATTTATTACGCTCTCAATTACTATTATCCCGAAAGTTACAACGGGAACGCTCTAAACGCGGTGCAATTAGAGAAAAACAAAGTATTGGGGCCTAGAGTTCCAGAGTGGCTCATGTGGACAGGGCTACAATTTTTATATTTACCAAAGCTCCTTTCAAGTTTAAAACTAAAACTGACTATTAATAATAGAGATATAAATTCTTTCTTCAGTTTTATTCTTGCATTATTCATACCAAATATTTCAAATGTAGAAAATAAAATAAAAGAGATTGAACAATCGGTAGACCGCGGATACGCAACAGGAGTAGATATTTCTTTGGGTATGGGAGGGCTTCTAGATCATGTAATGTTTGTTTATGGATATGACGAATCGAATTTTTATGTTTTTGATAGCCACCAAGCCCCCGATTTGGAATACGAGAAAGCTCTAGACAGCGACAGGTATTATATGAAATTACCCAAATCTATTGTCATAAAAAGATGGTCCAAATTTGGTAGGGTATGGATTGTTCGTAGTGATAAGTAAATCTTTTTAAATATAGTTCATATTATGCTTACTCCAGAACAAAAAAAATGGGTTAATCATTTGAATACAGATGGTGTGGTGGAGATTTTTCCTTATGACGAAAAAGCTCCAAAAAAATTTGAACAAATAAAATCACAAATCCAAGCAGTCCTCGGCGATGTCACAGTACTCCACAGAGGTGCTTCGGGTTTGGGTATTTCAGGGCAGAGAGAGATTGATGTATACATCCCACTTACTCCAAATGAGATTGCGGAATACACACCCAAAATGGAAGCAGTTTTTGGCAAGCCAAAAAGTGTCTACCCGCTTGAACGAACAAAATTTTTAGCAGAAATAGATGGAACAAAAATTGAAATAATGCTCACCAATAAATATCACCAAAGCTGGATTGATAATGATAATTTTTTTAAATATCTATTGGTAAACAAAGAAGCACTCGAACGATACAAGCAATTAAAAGATGGTTGTGCCGGCCTAAATTACCGAGAATACTATCGCAAAAAAATCGAATTTATTAATGAGGTTTTGGGATAAAATTAATCATTCTCCAAAAAGGGAGAATGATTAGGGAAGAGATTGAAAGGTGATATTGCACAGGGCTACCCTGTGTGTGGTTTTGGAATTGAAAAAGGAGAGGGAATTTAATGTTATGAAAAAGTAGTCCAAGGCCTATAAATTTGATGAATATTGGGAATGCCCAACCTGTTATTGGCGGGGATAATCAATCATTCCACGGCACGGTGGAATGATTTTGTTATGTGGATTTTTGAAGGAAATTGTGGGATACTGGGGGTATTAAGTATTATAAAATGATATGAGAAATAAATTATATATTGTTGTATTTTTATTGATGTTTATTGTGCCCCACATAGTACTTGCCTCTTGGTGGAATCCGTTTTCGTGGTTTGAAAGAAATAGTGCTAATTTTATTCAAGAAACTAACAACAATATTGACAATGTGGATGACAATAATTTTGATAATAGTGGGAAATTATTAGAAACAGAAGAGGTTATTAAAGAAAAAATTATAGAAAAAACAATAGTTGTTGATAATCCTGAATTACAAAAACAAATAAATACTCTTTTTCAAGAAAATGCTTCACTTAAGGAAAAAGTAAATTCATTAAGTTCTAGTCTTGATATTTGTAAAGCAAATAAAACTAATGAGTTTAATAATGAAAACCTAAATAATGAATTCTCTGATTTTAATTTTTCTTATATTTTAAATACAAACAAAATAACTTTCCCATTTAATACATCGCGCGATATAGTAATTAAAAAAGCTGTTTTTAATATAAAAGAATCAACTGTAAATGACACTAGAAAGGTTGGTTCAATACAGAGATTAGAAGTAATAAATTCAACTGGGTCTAAGCCAATTTTATATAATCTTGAAAATACTACTGGCTCTACTTTTGTATATATGGGTACCGGAATTCCACTTAGAGGTAAGGAGGTGATGTATATAAATGTAACTGTTGCAAACTCTGGCGGCAAAGAAAGCGAAACCTTTTACATGATTCCTGATTTCTCAAAATGGGAAATTTGGGACAACACAACAGATAAACAGGTGATAATAAATTAAATATATGAAAAACTTTTTGTATATTATTACTAATATCTCTATGCCGAATATATGCAAAGTTGGAATAACTGGAGATATTGATAAAAGGTTAAAAAGCTTAAATAACAAGACCTCAACACCTACAAGATTTCAATTATATGAAAGATTTGATTTGAAGAATGTTGAATTATTAGAGCAAAAAATATTACAACATTTTGCAAAACAGAGGATTAATAGAAAAAGAGAATTCTTAAAGGTTCATCCAGAAAGGATTTGTGATTTTATTTCAGATAACAAAAATATTTCGTTTGAAAAAGATTCCGAGCTTAAGGGTAAATTTGCAAAAATTGGTATAAAAGAGGGAGATATTCTTAAATTTAAAGAAGGAGATGATATTTACCAAGATATTACCGCAGTAGTTGGAAAAGGTAATATTATTATCTTTAATGGCGATAATACATCTCTTTCGAAATCTGCGCAGAAAGTTTTGAAAGATAAGTTTAATAAAAAATGGAAAGCCGTACAAGGCACAATTTTTTGGACATATAAAGGAAAAACCATTCGTGAATTAATGGATGAAAATAATTTGTAATATGAAATTAAAAAATCTTCCAAGAGTAGATTTGCCTCGTGAAAAATTGGAAAAGTATGGTTCTAAGAAATTAAAAGATTTTGAACTCCTTGCAATTTTGCTTGGTTCGGGAATTAAAGGTTTAAATGTACTTGAACTTTCTAAAAAAGTTTTACAGAAAACAAAAAAGAAAGGTTTGCAAAATATTACACTTGAAGATTTGCTTGAAATAAAAGGATTGGGAAAAGCAAAAGCCTTGCAAATTCTTGCACTCCTTGAACTTGGAAACAGGTTTTCAAGCAATGAAAAAATAGAAATACTTTCGCCAAAAGATATATGGCAACTCTGCACAGATATTAAAGATTCTAAGAAAGAACACTTCATAGCTTTTTATATTGATTCGCAGAAAAATCTTATCGAAAGACAAATTATTTCTATTGGTATTTTAGACGCCTCGCTTGTGCATCCTCGAGAAGTCTTTGAACATGCGATAAGGCTTAACGCCGGAAGTATTATCCTGGCACACAATCATCCGTCCGGAAGCTTGGATCCTTCACCAGAAGACAAAGAAGTTACAAAAAGGCTCAAGCAGTCCGCAGAGATTTTAGGGATAGAAATAGAGGATCATGTGATAATAACTTCAAAAAGCTTTTATAGTTTTAGGAAAGAAAAAATGTTATAAATAAACAATATGGTAAAAGAAAGTCTTAAGAAAATTGAAGAGCGATTATGGAATGCTGCAGAATCTTTTAGAACAGAATCTGATTTGAGCGTGCATCAGTATTCTCAACCTGTCCTTGGACTTATTTTCTTGCGATTTGCTGAATTTAAATTCGAACACGCAAATGATGAATTAAAAAATGTTAAAAAATCCGGAGCTTCTGTGGTTCGTGAAAGAAGGATTGGTCCTGAAGAATACCAAGCAAAAGGAATTATGTATATTCCTGAAATTGCTCGCTTTTCATATCTTCTTAATTTAAAAGAGAGCGCAAATATTGGAAAAGCAATCAATGATGCGATGAAAGAAATTGAGGAATATAATTCAGATTTAAGAGGTATTTTACCAAAAACATATACTAAGCTTGATAGTAAAACCCTGTTTGGTCTTCTAAAAACTTTCAGTGAAATTCCTATGGATGTTGAGGGTGATGTGTTCGGAAAGATTTATGAATTCTTTCTTTCAAGTTTTGCCATGAAAGAAGGACAGGGTGGAGGAGAATTCTTTACTCCAACCTCTCTTGTAAAATTAATTGTAGAAATCCTCGAACCGTACAAAGGAAAAGTCTATGATCCTGCTTGTGGATCGGGGGGTATGTTTGTGCAAAGTGCAAATTTTGTAAAAAAGCACAAGAAAACAAATCAAGATGTAATTTCTGTGTATGGATCAGAGAAGCTGGGAGAAACAACTAATCTTTGCAAGATGAACCTTGCTGTGCATGGACTTTCTGGTGTGGTGACATCCGCAAATGCTTATTATGAAGATCCTTACAATTCAACTGGTAAATTTGATTTTGTAATGGCTAACCCACCATTTAATGTTGGGGGAAAAAAGACTGGAAAAATAGATAGAGAAAGAGTGATAAATCCAGCGAGACGATTTCCTTTCGGTCTACCTCTTACTGGAAAGGATGAAATAGGAAACGGAAATTATATTTGGATACAACTTTTCCTCTCTTCTTTAAATGAAAAAGGGAGAGCGGGTTTTGTTATGTCTAACGCAGCGAGTGATGCTGGTGGGGCAGAAAAAGAGATTCGTAAAAAAATTATAGATTCTGGAGCCGTGGATGTAATGATTTCTGTTGGAGATAATTTCTTTTACACAGTTGCACTTTCATGCACACTTTGGTTTTTTGATAAAGGAAAAATAAATTCTGATAGAAAAGATAAAATTTTATTTATTGACGCGCGTCAAATTTTTACAATAGATGAAGACACTGAACAAAGAAATAAGAAAAAGTTTACTCCAGAGCAAATAGATCAAATTGCAAATATTGTCCGTGTGTATCGTGGCGAAAGTGGGGCAGGGAAATACGAAGATGTAAAAGGACTGTGTAAGGTTGCAACATTGCAAGAAGTCGCTGAAGCAGGATATTCGCTCAACCCAGGGCGATATGTGGGGACTGAAGTAATTGAAGAATCTGAAGAGGATTTTCATGAAAAAGTCCAAAATCTTTCAAATGATCTAGAGAATCTATTTAAAGAATCAGCAGTTTTAGAGAAGAAAATCAAGGAAAACCTCAAGAAAATACTGTAAAAAGCCTTATTTTACAAGCAAAAATCAGAATATGTATAAAATGTGTATAGTTTATGTATAATTATACACATTTTTGTTTGCTTTTCAGAATTTATATGATATCATATAAAAAGTGAAATACCGAACGAATATAATTGAAAATCTTAAAAAAGAACCCTTTTTTACTAAAAAGGCTTTTTCTGGTTTAGCAAAGGAATTTTCTGTATTAGATGCAACTGTAAATTCATATCTTTCTCGATCTGTTGCAAATAAAGAAATTATTTTATTGAAAAACGGTTTATACATCACAACAGACTTTTACGAGAAAAACAAAGATAAAATTTCGTATCTTTTTTATCTTGCAAACATTCTCCGTACGCCTTCATATATCAGCTCTTGGACTGCTCTTCAGTATTACGGACTTACTACAGAAGCAATCAATACAATCACTTGTGTGTCAGAAAAAATAACTCGTGATTACGAAACAAAAATTGGGACATTTTCATATCACTCAATAAATAAAAAACTTTTTAAAGATTTTATTCTCAAAAAAGAAGATTTTGAATATTACATTGCAACACCAGCCAAAGCTTTGTTTGATCTATTGTATTTCAAAACAAATCAGTTTCGAGGGATTTCTTTCGAACAAATTGATTCATTAGTAGAAAGTTTGCGTATTGATATTGAAGAAATGGCAGAAGAAGATAAAAATGTGTTTTACGCAATGGTAAAAGAATATTTAAAATAATCATATGAATAATCAAATTTTTCTAAAACTAAAAAGTAGACTTGATGAAATAAATGCAATAGGTAGTGTTGATATTGAAGCAAAGAGAAACGCTCTCAAAGAAGAGTTGCAGTTTTATATTCTCGATTGTATTTATCATCATCCAGAATACAGTGAGTGGACCATGTATGGTGGTTCTGCGCTTCGTATTTGTCACGGACTTGATAGAATGTCTGTTGATTTGGATTTTGAAATTGATATTGAACCAACACCAGACCTTCTCGAAAAACTCAAAAACGATATGAATGACTATTTCAAAAAAACATACAGCACCGAAGACGAATTTCTTTCTATAAAAATAGTAGGTTCTCGCGGGCTCCGACTCAACTTCCATGTTGGTGAAGGTCTTGGTTTGGGTCACACATCGGACCAGGTGCATGTAAAAGTAGATTTAAACTTTTTCTCTGCACCAAAAACAACCACTGAACGCATCCCAATCAACCGTAATCAGCTTTCTTTTGTTATCAAAACATACAATATGTCAAACCTCATGGCGAGTAAAATCGCTGCAATTTTCCTCCGTGGTGAAAGAAATGTCGGACAAGATATTTTTGGTGAAAAAGGACGAGATATTTATGACTTGCTTTGGTATATGAACAAAAGAATAATTCCGGATTTGGACTATCTTAAAGCAAAAAATATCAATGTAAAAAATCTTCAGGAACTATTTGATAAACTAACCTTCAAAATGAACGAAGTTAACCAAAAGAATCTCGAACAAGATTTGAAACCACTTTTTACTGAAACTCGCTATATTGATAACTGGCTTCAAAACTGGCTTTCAACCTATATGCATTTACTTAAACAATACCCGATTTATCAAGTAACAGAACTAGAAATGATTCGCCTACATCAGGATTTTCGATCTGATAATTATTCGTTTATTTACTATTACAAAACCACAGAAAATAACCGTGTAAGATTTATTTTCACCATCAGCGACTACTGGATGGAATTTAGTGATGGAAATATTCCAACAGCGATAAATACAGACCTTGAAAAATATATTTCTGTAGAAGATAGGGAAAGATTTTCAGGAGATAAGATTATGCAATATACAACACTTTTCTATGAAAAGGTTGAAAACTATCTTGCAAAGACAAATCGGGAAGTAATGACTGATGAAATTAGAACAAAAATTGTTCGTATGACTGCAGATAATTTAGTGAGAAGTGAACAGATCGTCTTGACCAAGTCGGCACTTCTGAATGCTGAGCTTGATGATTTATTGAAATAATATACTTGTCCGGTACTAAATTTTTGATTATGTTAAATAAAAATACACAAAAGAATAAGGAGATATACGCTGATAAAATTATTAGTTTTAATTTAAAATTTTAGTACTGGGATGCCTACACAAACGACACAAAAGAATAGTAGGGAGAAAACTCGCAAGACGGAGTGGAAGAGGGTGAAGTTGGGTGAGGTTTGCGATTTTTCTTATGGCTTTACTGCTTCTGCTGAAAACAAAGATACGGGTGTAAAGTTAATTAGAATCACAGATATCGTACCTCAATTGATAGATTGGAATAATGTTCCATTTTGTAAAATAGAAGAAAATAAACTAAATCAATTTTTATTAAAAAAAGGGGATATTGTTGTTGCTAGAACTGGCGCGACCGCTGGATATGCAAAACTTTTTAGAAAAGACCCTCCTATAAATTCTGTTTTTGCTTCGTACTTAATAAGAATCAAACCTAAAACTCAAGATTTAGATAATTTTTTCCTTGGTTCTTTAATAGAATCTGATATTTTTAAAAGTTTCGTAGTTCAAAATGCGGGCGGCGCTGCTCAACCGCACGCGAATGCTCCAGTTTTAAAAGAGTTTGAGTTTTTGCTTCCTCCTCTCTCCAAACAAAAGAAAATTGCGGAGGTGCTTTCGGCATATGATGATTTGATTGAGGTGAATCAAAAGAAAATAAAAACCCTCGAAACCCTCGCCCAAACCCTCTACAAAGAATGGTTTGTAAAACCTGTAAAAGATGGATTACCTAATGGGTGGGAGGTGAAGAAAGCAGAAGAAATAATTTCTTTTGAGAGAGGTGTTGAGCCTGGTTCTTCTAGTTATTCAGAGATTCAAATAAACAATTTTGTAAAATTTATTAGAGTTTCTGATCTAAACAAAGAGCAAAATATTTTTGTAGATATAAATTTATGTAAAGGAAAAATATGTGAAGAGAATGATGTTTTGGTAAGTTTTGATGGTTCCGTTGGCTTAGTTAGATTCGGTTTTAATGGCGCATACTCATCAGGAATAAGAAAAATAAAATCAGAAATTTTTTCTGACGGATTTTTATATTGCTATATGAATTCTGAAGATATTCAAAATAAAATCAAAGAACATGCAAAAGGTACAACAATTATGCATGCAAGCTCAGCAATTAAAGATTTTGAAATTATTATACCTGCTGAAGAAGCATTAAATAATATAAATGAAAAATTAAACGATGTTTTTATTCAGGTTTTAAATTTAAAAAAACAAAACCAAAACTTACAAAAAACAAGAGACATCCTCATTCCGCAGTTAGTCGGTGGGCGAGTGGAGGTTAAATAAATTTTATGAAAATTACTAAATTAGAAATATTAAAATTTAGAAAAGTCTCTAATTTAGAGGTAAATTTTGCGTCAAGATTAAATGCAATTGCTGGCCAAAATGGAACAATAAAAACTACAATACTAGGTTTAATAGGGCATATTTTTAATTTTGATAATTCTTACAAAAATCTTACAGGTAAAAATTTCTCTACAGAATTTTCTGATATTTTTAAATTTGCATATCCTGAATTTGATAAATCTGGAACTCATGAGTGGATAACATATTTTGATGACAATAAAAATATAAAAGCTTTGTCTTATGATCGCATAGAAAAAGGTAAGCAAAAAACAATAAGAATAAGGGTTGGAAAGAGTGCTAAAGATGAAGGTAAATTAAATTTTCCAGTGCAATATTTAGGTATGGGTAGATTATTTCCTTTGAATATTGAGGCTGAAATTAAAAGTGAAATTTCTGAACTTACACAACAAGAAATTAAATATTATGAAGAAATTCATAACGATATTTTAATAATTGATGAAAAAATTATTCCCGAATCAGTAAGATCAACAAATAAAAAATTTTATGCTCCAACTACTAAAGACTACAATCATTTGGGAAATTCAGCTGGACAAGATAATTTAGGTCACATCATTACCGTAATTATTTCTTATAAGAGATTGCAAAAAGAATTAGGTGATAAATACAATGGAGGAGTTTTATTAATTGATGAAATAGATGCAAGTTTGTTTCCTGCGGCTCAAATACGATTAATAAATTATTTAGACAAAGTTTCAAAACAACTCAATTTGCAAATATTCTTCACTACACATTCTTTGGAAGTGTTAGAAAAGGTTAAGGAGTTGAGTGATTCAAAAATTATTTTCTTAGATAAGTCACATGGTGAAATTAATGTTTTATATGACTTGGACTTTAATGCAATACGAAGTAGTTTACTAGTTTTAGGGCCAGATGGTTTTAAAATTCAAAAAAACAAAAAGTATTTATATTGCGAAGACGACGAAGCTGTTGATTTGTTAAAAAATATTTTAACAACAGAACAAAAAGACAGGGTAAACATAATATCAACAAAACTTGGATATAAAGTTTTAAATGATTTGGCAAAAAAGAAGATCCCAGATTTTCAAAAATCCATTATTGTTTTGGATGGCGATTCAAATGTTACCAGTGTTTCCAATGTAATTTGTTTACCTGGATCAAAGGGGCCAGACAGGTTGATGTATGATTTTCTTAAAACTGTAGATGCTGGTGATGTTTTTTGGAAAAAACAAGCAGGCTATAACAAACCATTTTGCTTTAAGGAATTATCAGTACTTGATGGTGAGTTAGATAAAAGTAAATTAAGAGAAAAATTAAAGAAATGGTATAGTAGTCAAAAAAAATTTTGGGGGAGAAATGCTAGTCATGTGTGGAAACTTTGGATTCACAATAATAATACTGAGGTAGAAAAATTTAGAAAAAAAATAGAAAAAATGCTTTAATATAATAATATGAACCCCTTTAACGAAGACAATCTCATAGAACAACCTGCAATCCGGCTTTTGTCGGAACTTTGGGCTGGAAAAGATGGCGAAATGGATTTTGTGAATGCCTATACTGACGAAGGTGATGCAAGGCTTGGGAGGGAACATCAGGGTCAGGTTGTCTTGTTTTCTCGTCTTCGGACTGCTTTGGAGAAATTAAATCCAAACATCGCAAAAAGTGCTATTGATGAAGCAATAGAAGAAATCATTAAAGACCGCTCAAAAATGAGTATGGTCAAAGCGAACAAAGAAATCTATGAGCTTTTGAAAAACGGGGTCAAGGTGGATGTGGTGAGTGATGACGGAACTCGTGATGTGGAAACGGTGCGTGTGATTGATTTTGATAATCCAGAGAACAATCATTTTACTTTGGTGTCACAGATGTGGATTTCGGGTGATATGTATAAACGCCGAGCGGACTTGGTGGGTTTTGTGAATGGGTTGCCGTTAGTGTTTGTCGAGCTCAAAGCTGCGCACAAAAACTTGCGAGATGCATTTGATGGAAATATTCGAGACTATAAAGACACAATTCCGCAGATATTTTGGTACAACCAGCTTTTGATTATTTCAAATGGACTTGATGCAAAGATGGGTTCTATTACGAGCGGGTTTGAACATTTTTCTGATTGGAAAAGAATTAGTGATGAAGAAGAAAAAGGAAAGGTGGATTTGGAAACCCTGCTTCGTGGTATCTGCGACAGAACGCGCCTGCTTGATATTATTGAAAACTTTGTATTGTTTCAAGAGACGAGCAAGGGAACGATAAAATTGATTGGTAAAAATCATCAGTATTTAGGAGTAAATAATGCGATTAAATCTTTTGAAAAGCGAGAAGAAAACAATGGACGAATTGGGGTCTTTTGGCATACACAAGGAGGAGGAAAGAGTTATTCTATGGTATTTTTCGCTCAAAAGATTTTTCGAAAATATGAAGGGAACTATACTTTTCTTGTGGTGACAGATAGGCAGGAACTCGACAAGCAGATTTATGCAAACTTTGCGGGTGTGGGTGCGGTGCTTGAGCCTGAAGAAATGGTGAGAGCAAAAAGTGTTGATCATTTGAGAATGCTTTTGACCGAAGACCATCGCAATATTTTTACCTTGATTCACAAATTCCAATTGCAAGAAGCAGAAAAAGAGTTTCCAAAGCTTTCAGATAGAAGCGATATTATCGTGATGACTGACGAGGCTCACCGAAGCCAGTATGACACTCTGGCGCTCAATATGCGTCGGGCTTTACCGAATGCTTCATTTATCGGATTTACAGGAACTCCGCTTATTTCTGGCGAAGAAGAACAAACCAAGAATACTTTTGGAGACTATGTCAGTATTTATGATTTCAAGCAGTCTGTGGATGACAAGGCGACAGTGCCTTTGTATTACGAGAACCGTATTCCAGAGCTGCAGATTGATTTGGAGAGTTTAGGGCAGGATTTGGGAACAGTGCTTGAAACTTTTGAGCTTGATGATGATCAAGAGAAAAAGCTTGAACGAGAATTTAATACTGAATATCATTTGATCACGAGAGAAGAACGATTGAACACTATTGCCCGTGATGTGATTGAACATTTTAACAGCCAAGGGAATGATGGTAAGGCGTTGTTTGTGGCGATAGATCGACCAACTGCGGTGAAAATGTATGACAAAATGAAGGCGCAGCCAAACTGTCCTGATATTGCGGTAGTTATGAGTTCGGCTCAAAACGAAGTGGATGATTTCCGAAAGCTTGGGCTTGATATAGAAACTCATCGCCGAAGAATGATAAATGAGGATTTGGAAAAGAAATTCAAAGATGTAAATGATCCTTTGAAAATTGTGATTGTCTGCAATATGTGGCTGACTGGATTTGATGCACCGATTATTTCGACGGTGTATCTGGATAAGCCGATGAAAAATCACACATTGATGCAAACGATTGCTCGTGCAAACCGTGTTTGGGGCGCAAAGACAAATGGATTGATTGTGGACTATATCGGAGTATTTCGAAGTCTGAAAAAAGCTTTGGCTATTTATGGAGCGCGAGGTGATGAAGATGCAAAGCCCATAAAACCAAAAACAGAACTGGTAAATGAATTACGAGGAGTTTTGTGTGAGCTTGATAAATATTGTAATGAACATTCTATTGATATTTTAGATATAGAAAAATCTGTTGATTTTGAAAAACTAGCTTTGATTGATGGTGCTGTGGATGCCATTTTGACTAATGAGGAATCCAAGAACGAATTTTTGATGATGAGTAATCGCGCGACAAGTCTTTTGGGGGCTATTATGCCTGATCCAAGTGCGAGTGAATTTTTTAATGTAGTAAAATTGTATCGAGTTCTGGCAGAGCGTGTGCGAATCTTGACCCGAAAAGATGTGAATGTAGAAGACGTTGCAGACGCTATTGAAGAGCTTCTTGATAATGCAATCACTGCTGAAGGGTATGTGATTTCTGAAGATTATAAGCCGTATGATTTGAGTAAGATTGATTTTGAGAAATTGCGAAAGTATTTTGAAAAAAATAAAAGAAAAGAAGCAGAAAAATTGAAGCAATCTTTGAAAGAAAAACTTGAAGAATTGGTGCGACTTAATCCAACAAGACAAAAACTAGTAGAGCAATTTGAAAAATTACTTTCAGAATATAATTCTGGCTCAAAAAATATTGAAGATTTTTTTGAGGCTTTGATGAAATTTGCAGAATCTTTAAACGATGAAGAAAAAAGAGGGGTGAGAGAAGAGCTGACTGAAGAAGAGCTTGCGATTTTTGATTTGCTTTATAAAGAAGACTTGAAAGAAAATGAAATTAAGGAGATCAAGAAAGTTGCAAAAGATTTGTTACAGAAATTGAGACAAACAGCTTTTGTTCTTGATTGGAGAAAAACTCAACAGGGTAGAGCAAAGGTTTTGGTAACTATAAAAGATGTTTTGTATGATGAACTACCTGAGCCGTATGATGAAGGCTTGATCGAATCAAAAACCTCAAAAATTTTTGGGTATGTGTACGAAAGCGTCAATGAATTGGTTGCATAAAAATTCTTGTATACATAATCCTATGTATAAGTTTGCTTTTATAAATTGAAATGTGGTGAAAGACAGAGGGTTATAGTTTATAGGGTGGAAGGAGAGGCAGAAGATTTCGATTGAGGAGATGTCAGCTAAGATGCTGAAGATTAAGGATTGGAAGAAGAGATAAGAGGAAATTAACCTAATTAACCTAATTGCACTAATTATTCTAAAAAATCATGAAAAATATTTGTTTAAGTTATTTGATGGGTGGGAAGAAAATAAAAGACGAGGAGTTGGTGGATTTGGGTGTGAGTATTGAAGAAAAGGATGAGGATGGGGACAGGGCGATTAAAATACCGGAAGAGAAGTTAGGGGAGTATAGAGAAATTATAAAAACTAAATTAGAAGCAGGGTTTTGGAATGATGTGATAGGAGAAAAAGAAATAATTTTTATATTTAAATTTAAAGATGGTAGTGTTAGGGAATATGAACTTTCATTAGAGAATGAGCAAGAAATTGATGATTTGTGTGCTGAATTTACCAATGAACCAAAGGTTGCCGAGGCAAATGTTTTCAAAATGCTTTCCGATAACAAGTTTTATCATGATTTTATGCTTGAACATTATTCGGATATGATAAATAGGAAATAAACCTATGAAATTTAAGAATGATAAATATAAGAAGGTGCGGGGAGGGTATAGTCGTATGTTGAGAATTTTTTGCGAGAAGTGTGAATCTTTAGTTTGTCACTATCAAAAAGATGGTCCGGGGATTCTTCGTAGAATGTATTTGGATAGAATATCAGATCCTAAAGTGCCTGTAGCAACACCTAAATACCTTGCTTGTCCAAAAGGACATATACTGGGTGTAAAAATTGTTTATGAAAAAGAAAAGAGACCAGCTTTTAGATTGTTTGTTGATTCGGTGGTCAAAAAGATAATTAAATTAAAATAAACCTATGGAAGAGCAACCAAATCGGATTGAAAATATTCCAATTGCAGAGATAAAAATTGAGAAAGATTTTGAAGCTTTTGTGCCGGAAGAATTTAAATCTGATCCTTTTGGATATTTTGAAAGAGAAGGAAGAAATATTAAGTCTGGAGAAATTCAATATGATGAGCAAGGTGTAGTAAAAGAAGACCCGACTTGTACCAAAGATCTGCCTGTCTGGCGCAACTCAGAAGGATTAGAATTGCAGACTGTGGGCAAGAAAGTAAACACTGAAAAATCTCAAGTTGGAAAATCTGGTGATCCGTTTTATGAATATTCAATAATGGAAATTGCTAGAGAATTTGGTTTACCAGCCCCTATTCCTGTAGCAAAAATAAAACGAAATAACGAACATCTTATAGTTATGCAAAAGATTCTAGGTATTCGCTGGACGAATGATGGAATGAGACCTATACATGAGGCAAATCTCACCGAATCAGATAAACAAGATTTACTCAAGCAAGCTCAAGAAATTGTAAATGAAATACAACAAAAATATGAGCAGATTGGTTTGCGGAGGAATTGGAAAATGAAAGATATGGTTTTTGATGTAGATATTCCAAATAAGAAAGTATTAAATGTAATACCTACTGATTGGGAAAGAACAAAAATTGATAAAGAGAAGCTAGACAAGGTACGGGAACAAAGATTAAAATAGTTCGATAAACTTATTTGACACGGCTCATAATAAATCACTACAAATAAACACATGGAATCAGAACCGCAAAAGTTTGATAAAGAAAAAAGTCCTATGAGGGAGGCTTATGATTTGATGGGCGCGACTACCCCTTTAGAGTTGTCTAATTTATATTCAGAACAAGAAAACAAATTATTTGTCACAGAGGAGTGGGATTATGATAATCCTGACCAAATTCAAAATAAAGTAAAGTATATTTTGGAAAATGTGAATGAACCTGAATTAACAGAGGATGAAAGGGAATGGAGAGATGATATTCTTTGGTTTTGGTATCATCATGCGATAAGTTGCGCAAATTGGAAAAAAGATAAGGAAAAAATGAAGGAGTATTCGCAAAAAGCTTTGGAATATCAAGGCAACAATCCAAATATTTTGACTCGGACAATGTTTTTGCTTGCTCATGATAGTATAGAAGAAGCTGAAGAATGGGCGCAATCAAAAGAGGGAGATATTGATTACGAAACAGCCCTTGAACTTATAGAGAATTACAAAAAGTTTGGATTTTTTTGAGATTGATTTGAGAATAAACGTATGAAAACATTAAAATTTATGCCACATTTGGTTTCGATGGTTCTTGATGGGGAAAAGACTTCAACATGGAGATTGTTTGACGATAAAGATTTGTGCGTGGGTGATGAACTCGTTTTGGTTAATAAGGATACGGAGGAGCAATTTGCTAAAGCGCTGATAACCAAAGTCAGAGAGAAAAAACTCAAAGATCTACAAGACGGTGATTTTGAAGGGCACGAAAAATATGAAAGTGAGGAGAAAATGTATGAGACATATCGAAGATACTATGGAGAGAAAGTTAATCCTGATACCATTGTAAAAATGATTGATTTTAAATTGATTTAGTGGAAGCGAAGAGCTTAAAGCTTGAAGCTTAGAGATAAGATAATATAAAAGAAGGAAATTAACCTAATTGTTCTAATTTCTCTAATTGACCTAAAAAAAGAAGTTGGAAACTAGGAGAAAGAAGGTTGGAGGTAAGATAACAGAATTATACTAATTGCACTAATTGACCTCCCACTTCGTTAAAACTACGCGGGGACAAGTAATTATTCTAAATAAGACAGGGGGCGAAGAGCAATAAGCTGGAAGCTAGAAGCTTGGTAAAGAGGAGATTGTTATAAAAAAGAGCCGCCCGGGGAGCAACGGCTCTCAGGGGCGGTTTGTATACACGCTTGATTATCGGCGCACCACGCGACTACTTAACCGTGCTCGCGATGTTGGCGATGTCGACCGGTAACGCTTCCTGCTTCGGTTCGCAGGAGCCGTCGCAATCGGTCATCCTGTAATCTCTTCTATCAGTCTTTTCTTTGGTGATGTGTTTTTTTCCTTGCGGAGTTTGCACACACCATTTGTCTACAACATGGACGAAGCCGTCTTTACCGCCTCGTCCGTAATCACCATGAAAAAAATGGATCCCTGTCATCATATTCTCCTTCAGATTGGTTTGAACGATTGGCAAACCGCCCAAAACCAAAGGAAGAACCCAGTGGCCCAGACGGAGAGTCCGAAGTACAACCCGTACTCGCCGGTGATTGGCCAGGACAAGATGTAGAGAAAGATTCCCACGAACGCCCCGATGGTCAGAAGCTTACGATCGAAAGTGTGAATCGTGAGTATGGCCGCAATCATGAAGGTGATGGCCGAAGACATCGGTTCCAAAATCTTCAGAATCAAGGCAAACATAATCACGATGTACACAATCAAGCCAACCAACTGAGTCCATTGGCTTATTGCTTGAAAAAATTCTCGCAACTTTTTCACAAAGAACTCCTTTTTTAACCTCCGTCTCTTGACGGAGGGATTTTGGGACTACTCCCACCGCATAAAACTTTTTCAAATTTTATCTGGTGGAAGCAGGAGAGTAAACTCTCCTGCTAGGCTCATCGCCGTTTATACCCATTCGGGCATGTCACGCCTCATCTCTTGCCAGTCCTGTTCCTCTTCCTTCTTGTGACGACGAATCTGTTCTTGTCGCCATTTCAGGATTTCTTTTGCGAACATTCCCGCCCTCTTCTTGATTAACTTTTTCGGGTTTCGGAGGGGGTATTTTAGCGACATTTTGATGATCGCATTGTAGGAGTACTCCCGCTGTTCGCTGTTGTTGTTAAGCATCTCCCCACGACCTTTTCCGAATACGCGGGTGATGACCTCTTCCATCATTGCCTTCTCTTGCTTGGCAAATGAATCAAAACGAATCAGCAGATGTACGGTGTTAAAACTATAGTATTCTCCTTCCTCGACACCAAGGAAAGTGATTACCCCGATCTCTTTTGGCAATTTATACATCGGGTGAATTGAGGAGAGAGTCTGACACTCCTCGTTTGAAAGAACAATCTTTGCATGGAACAGATTCTCAATCATGAGGGGTTCCTTTCTTTTGATTCCGAGTTTGCAACATTCGGAAAAAGTGGCAAATGTTTTAAAGGCCTGCGCACTGGCCGGATTTGGAAGTTTCCTCCCACCGCATAAAACTTTTTCAAATTTTATCTGGTGGAAGGGCCAATCAAGTGTTGGCCCAATATTGAAAGAACTTCTACAACCGGCGGCCAGAATGCAGGTATTTGGCCATGACGCTATCAAACTGGTATTCATTCCCCTGCTCGGTGCGGCGAATTTCTTCGTACGCTTCCTGTATGACGATGTCGCAGGTGACCGCTACAATCGTCCTGATCGCGATCTCCTCGAGGAGCTCACGACCAGAAAGGTTGAGATCCAGAGGGTGCGATTGTACTTCCTCGATGCCAGTCTTGAAAATGAACCCGACTGAGGAATTAATCGGTTCACTGAAGTTTTTGTTGTGCCCATAACCACAGATTCTTCCCAAAGTCTCATCGTTCATTTTCAAGACTTTGGCTTTGATCCTGTGGTACAGGAAAAGGAACCAAGCGTCCGGTTGGAGGGTCCTCAGACTTTTAAATCCGGAGATCGTCGAGTTGCCGACGACTTGCTTCACCAAGTTAACAATGTACTCATCATTCGTTCTCATTTTTCTTTCCTTTCGTAGAAAGTTCTCGCTCCCGACATGGATTGCAAAACCGGAAAATTCCAATTCTATGCAATATGACTCCGAGAAAGAGCGCACGAGCGACCCGACAAGCACAAGGCAATGTCGATAAAAACATTGTAGCAAATTATACGTTATTTGTCAATAGTTTTGAGGGTTTGTAAAGTGGGCGCGACACCAATTTTGAAAACGAGGTACGAGTTACGAAGTACGAGATACGAGGGGGATTAGTTAAAAAGTTCATAAAGGCGCAAGTTAGAAAGTAAAACCTACTAATCACTCAATTTATTACACGAATAAGAAAGGATATACGAAGTACGAGTTACGAGTAACGATAGAGTTTTAAATTAAAAATTCTAAATTAAAAAGTAACCCACTAATGACACGAATTAGGGAACGGAGATAAAAGCTTGGAGGTTGGAGGTAAAAAATAAAAGCTTAAATCTAAGATGTTGGAGCTAAAGGCAGAGATGCTATAATTATTTTATGGAATTGAATAAACTAACAGAAGAGGAGAAGAGGGTGATAATTGATAAGGGGACTGAAGCGCCTTTTGTGGGTGAGTATGTTAATAATACTTCTCATGGTGTATATGTGTGTCGGCAGTGTGATGCACCTTTGTATAATTCGAAAGATAAATTTGAGAGTGATTGTGGTTGGCCGAGTTTTGATGATGAGATAGAGGGAGCAGTCAAACACACACAGGACGCTGATGGAATACGGACAGAGATAACTTGTGCTCGTTGTGGTGGTCACTTGGGGCATTTATTTGAGGGAGAAAATATGACAGACAAAAATATAAGACATTGTGTGAATTCGATTTCATTAAAATTTATTCACCCTCCTATGCAAAAAGCTACGGACGGGCAAAAGAAAAATGATTAAAAAATCGTATTTAGCGGGAGGGTGCTTTTGGGGACTTGAAGAGTTGTTTAGAAAACAGTCCGGTATTTTGAATACTACTGCTGGATATACTGGTGGCGAAAATGACAACCCAACTTATGAAAATCATCCCAAACATGCCGAAGCTCTAGAAATAGAATACGACACAGAGGTGACGAGCTTTTGGAAGATATTGGATTTCTTTTTTCAAGTTCATATTCCAACCACCCTAAATCAACAGGGGAATGATATAGGCGAGTCTTATAGGAGTGCTATTTTTTACCAAGATAAAGAAGAACTGAAACAGGCTAAAGATTTTATAAAAATAGTGAACGATTCAAAAAGGTGGGATGCGCCGGTCGTCACAACTCTTGAGCCGTTTACAAAGTTTTGGCCAGCTGAAGAATATCATCAGGACTATTTGCAAAAGAATCCCAATGGCTACACTTGCCACGCGATTTACTTTGATAGTTATTTGGAGCAATAGAAAATCGGAGTACAATAAACATATGGAGAAAGAAGTAATTTTTAAAAGAATAAAAAAAGTTCTTCTTTTGCTAATTACTTTGCTAGTTGTTTTCGGATTAGGATATTTTTATGCTATCTATGGTGGATTTGGTGAGAATTTATTTTCCGACTCAGACAACAATTCTGACTGCAATGTTCTTGCTTTTTCAATACAAGGATATTTGAGTACTTATTCTAATGACAAACTTAGAGAAGAATTCGAGTTAACTTCCTCAGAAGATATTGTTTATGGTCTTATGGAAGCACAAAAAGATCCTGATATAAAAGCAGTAATGCTTGTGGTTGATTCTTCTGGCGGTGACGGTGTCGCTGGACAAGAAATTTCAAATGCTCTAAAAAGTGTCACTAAGCCAAATGTTGCGATTATAAGAAGTATTGGAGCATCATCGGCATACTGGGCAAGTACAGGAGCTCAAAGAATTTTTGCTTCTAATATTTCAGATGTTGGTAGTATTGGTGTTACTGCTTCATATTTGGATGAATCACAAAAAAATGAGGATGAGGGATTGAAATATATTGAACTAAATTCTGCAAAATACAAAGATCTCGGTGATCCTAATAGAGTTATATCAAAAGAAGAAAGGGATATAATCATTTCCGACCTAGAAAAAATACATAATATTTTTGTGAGAGAAGTTGCAGAAAATAGGAATTTAGAAATTCTGGATGTGCAGAAAATTGCAAACGGTCTTACCTTCGTAGGGAGAGATGCGCTTGAGCTGGGGCTCGTAGATGAAATAGGTGATATGCGAAGTGGGATTAAATACATCGAGAATTTGATAGGTGAAGAAGTGGATGTTTGTTGGTATTAGATTATCCTAAAATAAAAATACATTTGTAATAATGATTGTAATATTTAGTATATGATTAATAATTTTATAAGACTTTTAATTAGAGAGGAGTAGTATGTCCGATAAAAAAGGCAACCGATCTGTTGGGAACGGTATTAATTTATTAAACCAACCCGGACCTCAGAGGCAACAAATCGTTGCAACTGACGGTCAAAAAACGGTCAGAATAATTGACGGTGTAAAGTATGTCGCCATATCCACTGGGAACATTCTTTTTTGCCCACCGCAACGCCAAGAAATTGGCAGGTCGGGCATGGGGGCAGGAAGTACTCTGGGCAAACCCAAGAAGGGAACAATCTCACAAAATTCTCGCGACAGAAGTCGTGGTGATTTTCAGTGATTATTTGGCTCGCGCGAAGCGTGAGCCATTTGTCTTTTTATAAAGCTTTCATTGTTTACACCGAACGAGTTTTGCAAAAGAAGTCGAAGTGTGCGCGCTGAGGAATTCGAATCCCCGGCCTACTCAACGTCAATGAGTCGCTCTAACCAACTGAGCTAAGCGCGCATTTTAATGTACCCATTCTCTACAATTTTCTTAATATAATCATGTCTCTTTAGTTTTTTCAATTTCATTTCAATAATTCTGGCTTCGCTTAAAGTATTATATTCTTGTTTTAATACTAATTCCACATGGCCCATTTTTTAGTTGAAATACTGTAACCTTTTTTGTGGTGATTTATTCTCTTATCAATATTTGTTGTACTGCCAATGTAATACTTACCCTTATTATTTTGTAATATATATACATATGGCATTACATTTACTGAGTCCCGACGTCCAATTGAGTAACAATTTGGAGTCGGGATCCCGACATCTTGTTGCACAAGATTGTCGGGACTAAGCGAGCATTGATTGAAATATAACATATTTACTCGAATATTTTAATAATATAGGATAATACAAGCAAAATTTATGATTTTAATACTTGCAAAATTATTATAATTATGGTATATCAATAAAAAACCAGCTCTTTTATAATATTTGATGGAGGGGGAAATTTGCTCATTTTTCAACAAGTGGCCAAATTTCCCCTCACACACACTAGTGAACCGAGGAGAAATGGAGAAAAAAATGAAGCTTCTGATGGTTCTGTTTTTTTGTTTGATTGTTTCGGCTTCGGCTGGAACGATCTGGATTGGGGTTGAGGACATCCCTCTCCCTGGAGGTGATCGCGACTATAACGACTCAGCATTTTCGTTGACTGGAGCATCGTTGTCCGTCGTGGGCGCGGGCTCGTGGCAACCAATGGTTGTGCCTAACACGAGCGGTACTCCATACTGGAATAACTCCAGTTTTGATGGGGGAGATGGGTGGAATATTGGATATTTTATGACAGGGACTGGAGTCTACGGTGCGAATCCGTACAGTCCTGCCATTTCTGTATCGAACCTCGAGTATTGGGGCGTCGGCACGTCGGCCGACAACTCAGTACTCCTTTTCAGTAATGGCAACACCTCATCGCAGTTGCTTCTCGAGGTCGCCGCGTGGAGCGATCAAACTAGTGTGTATTGGTTTGAACAAAACTCGCCAAACACACTCAATTTGCTCTTCGGTGGTTCGGCGATGCCAGGAGCATTCGCCGAGTTCAGCCCGAACGGCAACTTTGGATTATTGCTCCAAAATCCCGATACAACATTTGATTCCCTCGCCAACGGGAATCAATTTGCTCTTTTCAGGCAAACAGAGCCGATCCCCGAACCTGCCACAATGGCCCTCATGGGCCTTGGCCTCCTTGGCCTCGGCTACATCAGGCACAAGCGTGCCTCCCGCAGGAGCTAACGGCTACTCTGCAAAACCATTCCGCGTGGAAGCTTCGGCTCCCACGCGGATTTCTTTTAAATTGACTAGATTAAACACAATTATTTAATTTATGCTTTTTTATAAGTATACTTGCATAATATTTCACATTATGTTATAAAGTATCTCAGTTCTTTTTATATATCCAAAGGGGAGATTTTGTTGTTTTATAAGAAATCACAAAATCTCCCTTTTGGATCAACGGAGGGGAAAAGGAGATAAAATGAAAGTTGTTTCGATGATGATTCTGCTTCTGGTGGTCTGTATGATGCCCGCCATTGGCGCGACGGTGACGTTTGCTTCCGGCGACGGAAGTGCGACGTCGAACACGGGTAATGTTTACAACATTACCCCTCATCCGGCCTGGGATACGCTCGCTGGGGCGAGTTGGGTCTCTGCGTATCCAAATACGGGCTACAACGGTGTTGTCCTACCCAACTGGAGCAGTGGGCCTGCCACAATGACATTCACTCAGCAGTTTTTCCTGCCGAGCGCGGTCAACAGCGGGTCGGCCACCTTCGGGGCCGATGACACAATGGCGGTCTGGCTCAACGGCACGCTCCTCAAGCCGGCCAATTTTACAATGGATGGGGCTTGCGCCGACGGGCCCATCGCGTGTGAGCCGGGAGAGTTCATGAACCTCCTTCTCACGCCGTATCTCCAGCAGGGGACTAACACTCTCGTGATGGAGGTTTACCAACTCGGTGGAGGGCCGACCGGCGCCATTTGGTCGGGCACGGCTGAATCAGTCCCCGAGCCCACCACAGTCGCCCTCATGGGCCTTGGCCTCCTTGGCCTCGGCTACATCAGGCACAAGCGTGCCTCCCGCAGGAGCTAACGGCTACTCTGCAAAACCATTCCGCGTGGAAGCTTCGGCTCCCACGCGGATTTCTTTTAAATAAATTGTTTGATAGAATGTAGCAATGATTTTGAGATTAATATTTGGATTTCTAATATTATTTGTAATTGTTGGAATAATAATTTATTACACTCTCGCATCTAAAACATTTGATACCGAAGGTAGAGAACTCAAATCAAATTTTGATGGAAATAAATTTTATAATATTCAAGAATCAGAAACTTCGATTATAGAAGAAAATAAAACAAAAGATAGGCCATCTTTTTTTACTTTCTGGAAAGAGATGAGAAAAAATAAAGATTGGGAAATTACTGGCTACGAGCAAAAATATTCTGTTCCAGAAGAAATAGTAGAGGGTAATACAATTGTTGCTACCTTTGTAAATCACAATACTGTTTTAATTCAAACTGAGGGTTTAAATATTTTGACTGACCCTGTTTGGGCTAAACGAGCTAGTCCTTTTTCTTTTGTTGGACCCAAGAGGTACACTGAGGCTGGGATAAAATTTGACGATTTACCAAAAATAGACATCGTCCTCTTATCTCACAATCACTATGACCATATGGATATAGATACTTTAAAAAAACTGGAACAAAAGTATAATCCCGTAATTTATACCCACTTAGGAAATAAAAAATATTTAGAAAAAAGGGGAATAAAAAATGTAATTGATATGGATTGGTGGGATGAGATCAAATATAATGAGCAAATAAAAATTCACTCAGTTCCAGCTCAACATTTTTCAGCTAGAGCTATATCAGATAGAAATAAAACACTATGGGGTGGTTTTGTTGTTAAAACCAATAATGGTGATATATATTTTGCTGGTGACACAGGATATGGACCTTTTGTAAATCAGATAAAAGAAAAGTATCCCGAAGGGTTTAGGTTTGCTTTGCTTCCAATAGGAGCATATGAACCAAGAAGTTTTATGAAAGAGATGCATACTTCTCCAGATGATGCCGTCTTAATGTATAAAGAGCTTGGTGTAAAGACCGCGATGGGTACTCACTTTGGAACTTTTAAACTTTCTACTGAAACATTTTTTGCTCCAAGTGATAGGATTAAAACCTTGATGATGGATAGAGTAAATACAAATATAAAATTTTACGTATTTCAAAATGGAGAAAGTATCATTATAGAGTAAGCTAATAATTGATGAACAATTGCCAAAATAAATCATATATTTGTAAACAGTTTTAGAACAGTTTCAACTTGACAATCTTGACAATACTACTATTATTATAGCTAGTACAAATACCTCCCGCTACCCCTCAAGTAGGACAGATGTTAACTCATAATAATAACTTGTTGGTAATCTAAATCCAATACATTCTCTCGGTCGGTCGTTCAAAGAAGGTGTGAATCCCTTTCAATTCTTCTTCAGTCACTGACTCGATATTTCTCCTTTTAGGTACAAAACATCTGATCCATCGGTTAGTATTCTCCACTAATCCCTTTTCCCAAGAATGGTATGGATGTGTAAAATATATGACAGTGTTGAGGAGATCTCATACTCCAGCATCTTGAATAGCTGAATCATTGTCCGTGGTGATCGACTTTAAAACAATCCCATGGACATAAGAGGCACGAATAGTGTCGTTTTCTGTAATGAGTGTTTTCCTCACCCAAGTTTTTTTAGCAAAACGATCAACTACTACCAAGAGAACCCAAGAACTTTCTTTGGAGACAATGAAGTCCATCTCTAGATGACCAACTTCTTTTCTTTCTGGTCTTTGTCCAATATATTTCCTTCCATCTTTGGGTGTTTTCCATTTGTATCTCTTGCGACAAGCTTTCATGTTGTTCCAGCCCCAGAAAAGCAAGTGATCTAATCCACGGCTCTCAGCAAATTTGTATATGGCTTTGCTAGAGCAAATGATGCCGTACTCTCTCTTCAAATACCCACTAATTTGTTTTGGTGACCACTTGTTTTGAAGTTTCTCTTCAACGAAAACGCAAAGGAAACTGTTCATTGCTACTTTGAGACATTGAGCTTTTGCTCTCCATCTTTCTGCTAATGATTTTTGCTTAGCTTTCCTGGCCTCATATGCACCATTAACACTATGTTTCCGTATCTCTCGGCTCACTGTATTTGGACTACGATCCAAAAACTGCAATGGGCAGATCTCCGGCCTTTTCGATACATCACTTCAATTGCAAATCTCTCTTCAAACGACAAATGACAATATTTCTTTTTCATGACAATTAAAATTTAATTTTTGCTAAAAATTAATTATAACTGTCCTACTTCAAAGGTATCTGGGGGATAAATTATTTTGTATCCCTTATTGAGTCTACTTCTATTATTGGTCGCCTTATGAAGTGGGCAAAAGCATTTGCTTGGGGAGAGTGGCGAAACCGGACAAAATTCATTATTAAAATTTATTCGATTTCGTTATTAATAATTTATTACTATGAAAAATTTATTATCTGGAGAAAATTTCAGAAAGTTTTCTTCTATGTTTTTAATACTCTCTCTTTTGGTCCAAGTTGGAGTGTTTTTGCCTTTAAGAGCAGGGGCTATTACCCTCGAACAAACAATTTTTGAAGATGGATTTGAATCTAATCCACCACTAAATAAGTGGACACAAGCTGATAACAAATGGCAAAAAGGTAGTGATGCAGGTGACTTTTATGCAAGAGTAGAAGGACCAACGGGAGGCGTTAATAACGATAAGATTCTAAGAAAATCAATATCAACAAGTAATTACGAAAATGTGTATTTAGAATTTGAGTACAAGATGCCGCATCAGGAAGGTGCAAACAATCCAAATGGTTTTGAAAGTGGAGATTATGTAAAAGTAGATTGGTTTGATGGTACAAATTGGAATACTCTACATGAATTTGAAGATGGACAAGAAACTAATATTTGGACAAAAAAAGTTTTTGGTCCATTAAGTAATTTAGCAAACGATAATCCAAATTTTCAAATTAGATTTAAAGCAAAATTAGATCACGGAAATGACCAGTTATTTATAGATAATGTAAAAATTACTGGCACAAAGATTGCCAAAGTAGCAGATCAGAAAATCAGTCCAATTTTGGAGTGTGTAGTTGATAATGATGATGGAACATACACAGCTCATTTTGGATACGAAAATAAAAATGAAATGGAGGTTGTCATACCAGTTGGTAATGACAATAAAATAACAGGCGGGGGTTTGGTTGGTATGGATCAGGGACAAACTACAAGTTTCTTATACTCTGTACCAAATCATCCTGATGGAAGACCAGGAAGGACACCATTTGATGACAGTGCTTTTCAGGTTGATTTTGATGGAAGTAACCTCGTATGGTCACTAAAAGGACCTGATGGCAACAATAGGACTGCTACAGCTTCGTCGGGTAGCAAAGCTTGCCCTGAAGTAGTAGAACGATTGATTTGCGATCCGAATATAAACTTAATTGAAAACGGAAGCTTTGAAGCTCCGGTTCTCAGTGATAATTCATGGAATATATTCCAAACAGTTCCCGGATGGTCATTTGATTGGATGAATTCAACAGAAGTAACTCCTTCATTAGAATTACATAGAGGAGTATTTAGCTGGCTTGCTAATCATGGTTCTCAGTACGCCGAACTTGATGGTGATTGGTATGGTCCAAGTAATCAAGGCAGTGGTGCGTCAACAAAAATTTGGCAAGATATAGAAACAATTGAGAATCAGAATTATGAATTAAAATTCTCATTCTCTGCTAGACCAAATACATTAAGCAATAATAATGTTCTAGGTGTTCTTTGGGGAAATAATAATGTTTTAGGTTCACCGTTTACACTAACAAACAATACTAATCAAACGAATTGGCAAGAATACAGTGTAGATTTAGTTGGAAATGGTGAAATTATGCGGCTTCAGTTTGAAGATAGAGGTCTTGAGGATTCAATGGGTACATTCTTGGATAATGTAAGTTTGACCTGTCAAAATGAACCAGCTGACCCTTGTACATATGGAACACAGGTCTTTTACTCGGATGAAAATCATAGCGTAGGCGAAGGAACATCTGTTGAAACTTATACACACCAAAATTGGGTATCAACAACAAGCGATGCAATTTGGATGTGGAGCGATGCGCAAGTACAAAACCCAACACAAGATGAAGTGAAAGTATTTACAAAAACATTTAACGTGGCTGGTGTACCAACAGACGCGCTTCTATCTCTTGCATCTGATAATAGCTATAAGGTCATAATAAATGGAAGCGAGATAGCTTCTACAACAAATGAAAATAATTTTAGCTCGTTTGTTGATTATGATGTGACTAGTGCTTTGGTGTATGGAGAAAATACAATTGAGATTACAGTGCATAACTGGGCATTAGAAGGAGGTACATATGAGACTAATCCAGCTGGAGTAATTTATGCTCTATATGTAGATACTAAACTATGTCCTGGTGATAATCCTCACGAACCAGAAAAACTTCAAGTTAAAGTGTATAAGTATTTGGATGGAAAAATAGCTGAAGGAGAATATTCTTTCCCTATGAATTATTCATGGAGCTACTTAGGTAAAAACGAAAGTGGTCAAATTAATCTTAATAATCCTTATTCTTACACAAGCGAAACACTAAATGCCCCCGCAATATTCAATTTGGAAGAAGTCACTGGCGGAAATAGTAATGTCTTGCCAATTGGTGCACAATGTCAGAATGGTAAGTTTAGATTGGTTGGGTATAGAGTCGGAAGTACATTAACTGAAGCAGAGGAATCCGATTTGATTACTACGCACCCTTCACTTACTAACCTAAATTCAAATACATACATAATCGTAGAGAACGAAACATGTCCAAATGTATCTACTGTTACAATGTGTAAATATGATGAAAGTAAAAATCCTTTGTCAGGATGGACTCTTATGCTTTTGGGAGATTTGGAAGATAGCGTTAGTGTTTATCCAGATGGAAATAATTATAATTCTATTGCTCTAGAACAAGGTAATTACGTTCTGCTTGCAAATGGCACATATGTATACAGACCAAGCGACCCAACAGCTTCAACTAGTGATGCTGCATATTCTTTGAGATTACCAAGTGATGCTGTATATGGTGGGCCTTATGTTCCTTGGGTTAGAGTAAATGATTTTCCTCTATCAGTTCAAGGTTGGCTAGGCATACAAGTAAATGAATCTTACACAGACTGGGGTTCAATCTTTAACCCAAATCATGTATATGCTCACTCAACTTCAACCTCTGGAGTACTTTCACTCAGAATTCTAGACGATAACTATGGAGATAACTCCGGTAATCTTAGCGTAGACATATACGAAGGATTTGCTGGTGTAACAGGACAGAATGGTTGTGTGGTATTTGAAAATGTACCTTACGGAACTTACGAAGCTGATGAAATTATGAAAGACGGTTGGAGTTATTTATCAGGTAGAGGCACTGTTGTGATCGATTCAGAAGATGAAGCAATCTCAATATTCAATACTACTGACTTACCTGAGTTAGTTTGTAAAGAAGGAGAGTCGTTTGTTGAGGGTCAATGTGTAAAAGATAACAATGATGAGGAAGATGATGTACAGATCCAGCAAACACTCACAGATGACACTGGGGGAACAACACCTCCAGGAGGTAGAAGGAGAGATATTAGCGGGTTGTTTTCTTCTCAAGGATCAGTATTGGGAGCATCAACAGATGATGAGGGATTGATGTGTGAACCATACTTGAAGGAATACATTAAGTTTGGTGCAAAGAACAATCCTGACGAAGTGAGAAAACTTCAGATATTCCTAAATCAATTCTTTGAATTAGACAACCCTGTGACAGGATTTTATGGACCAATTACATTTGAAATGGTTAAAAAATTCCAAGCTCACCAAGAAGCAGGAACTCTTATTCCATGGGCAGTAGCTGGAGTACCAACAGATGGTCCAACAGGATATGTCTACAAAACAACAAAGAGGTGGATTAATATCTTGAAGTGTCCAGAGATGCTTGCAAC
Organism: Candidatus Zambryskiibacteriota bacterium; assembly: GCA_048499675.1. Taxonomy (GTDB): domain Bacteria; phylum Patescibacteriota; class Minisyncoccia; order Phycocordibacterales; family WO2-35-19; genus JASNZL01. The sequence goes on along the minus strand of JASNZL010000003.1, from coordinate 29,724 downwards.
AACACCTATACCACAACTTCCTTAATGCTTTGTTAAATATTAATCATATAAAAAATCCCGTACGGGATTTTTTATATGATTAAGTATTCACATGATATAACCAAAAAAGGTTGAAATTTATGAACTTTATGATATAAATTCCTAAGACAGCACATTTTGGGGCTGAATAAAATCGGAGAAAAAACATGCGATATGCACTCTGTGTCATCATTGTGCTCTTTCTCGCCGTTTCAATGGCGAGTGGCGCTACAATCGTCTATGGTAAGTCAGCCACTATGAGTGGCTCGACTCAACTTGCTGGTTTTGGCGACTGGGAGGGTAATGCTTCGATGAGTTGGAACATCATGGAGGAGGCTGGGGTCTACACCTACACCTACACCTTTACTCATGAAGGTTCTGATCTTTCGCACATCTTGCTTGAGTTCACGAATGGATGTGGGGATGACCCTCTCTGTATCACCAATGAAAGCACCGGTACAGCTGATGGTCCGCGCACCTACGAGGCATTCACTCCGCCGAACTTCGAACAACCCGTTGACATCTACGGAGTTAAGTTCAACTTCTCGGGTGGGTCTCCCTACACGTTCTCTTTCACAAGCAACAGAGCTCCAGTTTGGGGCAATATGTATGCCCGTGACGGACAGAACGCGTACGCTTACAACGCGGGTCTTGTTGACCTGTTATCGGCGAACACCACGGACTTCATTGCTCGACCGAATGGGTACGGCCCTCCCGAACCCATCCCTGAGCCCATGACATCATTGCTCCTTGGTGCAGGCCTCGCTCTTACAGGCCTCTATCATCACAAGAAGCGACGTTAAGCCAAAGCGCCCCGAGAGTCTACTCTCGGGGCGCCTTTCTTTATTTTATCCTTTTGTCAATAAGTTCTATTGAGTTGTTTCTGCTAATGTCTCAAAAGTACCTTCTTTTGTATTTTTGTTATTAGAGAAATCTGAAACTTCTACTTTGACATAGTATGTAGTAGAAGCATTTAAGTTATCTAGCTCAAATATGTGTGTCGTGTTCCAACTTCCAGTCTTTGTGATGTAATAACCAGATGTGATTGGTGTTGTTGAGCTAAACCACAAAGTTGATGTTGATAGCTCGTTTGTTGACCAAGAAACTTTTGATGTCGAAGCAGTTATGTTAGAGGTTGTAAATCCAGTTATTACAGGAGCAGTTGTGTCTGTTGTAGTTGATTGGTTATTTGATGGTGTGGTCCCATCCAACTTCTTAGCAATTCCGGGTGGCAATTTTTGATTAGGTAATGCACCATATTGCGACATATCCATTTTTTTAGCAATTCCTGGAGCTATAAGAAGCCCTGGTGGTACTTTACCTGAATTCCCAGCTCCTTCAGTAAGTAAAGTATTTAACTTTGCTAATGTTTTAGGACCAACGTTACCTACTTGTTCTATTCCAAATTTAGCCTGAAATTTTTTAACTGCCTTCTCTGTTAGGGGACCGAAATATCCCGTAACTAAACCTTCTGGATATATGTCTGGATCTGTAGCAAGTATTTCTTGAAGTAATTTTACTTCTTCGCTGGTCATACCTAGACTTAATGACCTTGTAAGTCTGAGTTTTTCTTGAAGCTCAGTTCTTAATTGATTTTGCTGAGCATCAATATTTGCAATTTGATCTTGCAAAGTTTTTATTTGCTGTAATAGAGTTTGAATTTGATTCATAAGAGCCTCGTTAGTTGTCTGAGCTCCCGCTGTTCCAAAACTCATAGCAAATATAGATACAACCAAAGTTCCAATCGCTATACTTTTACTAAATTTCATAATAATTAATTAGCTTATAAACTGCTGATATATAAATTATCAGCTAAATACATTATACCAAAAAATATATTGTAAAGCTTTAAATTTGTTATTATTATATTAAAGATATGGTATAATTAATTGTTGGTATGACTAAAAAATATAAAGAGATTATGAAGTTAAAAATAGGCATAGGAATAGTGGTCTTTTTGGTTCTGCTTGCGGGTATTATGCCCTCATTTAGGTATTCTGTACTAGATTCGTTAGGAGCTATATATGCCTCAGTTCTTGTTAATTTGGCCAACGTAGATAGAATAAAGGCAAATGTGAGTGAATTATCGGTAAACCCACTTTTAGTAGAAGCGGCCCAATTGAAGGCAAACGATATGGCAGAAAAAGGTTATTTTGCTCACAACACACCGGATGGTAAGAGGCCTTGGTATTTTATGGAGCTTGCTGGATATGATTACAAACACGCTGGTGAAAATCTAGCTGTGAATTTTTTGGATTCTGATGAAGTCCATAGAGCATGGATGAACTCAAGAGGGCACTTTTTAAATATTGTAAATCCAAAATATACTGAGATAGGTATAGCGACTTCTTCAGGAATATACAAAGGCAGGGAAGCCATATTTGTTGTCCAAATGTTTGGGACACCAAGATAGAACTTCCAGAATAAAGATTTAAGATTAATGATAGAAAGATTTAATTACTCACAACAAAATACTCTCGGTAATTTAGAGTTGAAAGAGAGTTTACACGCTTACTTAAGTTTACCAGATAGAATTAATACGGATAAATCCAAATTACCTATAGAATTAGGTGATTTCTTGGTTGATAAAAATATAATTCGTGGCATTGATGTGTGGAGAAATTCATGGGGTTTTAAATATGAAAATAATAAAATCTATATTGCTGAAAATGAAATGCCAGCAGAACAATACAAGTATTATATATTTCGACTAGGCATAGATCCTGACACACAAGAGGCGCTTTTCCCAAAACCAGACGAAACAGATCAGTATAGATTCTTACATGAAGTTAGTCATGCTTATCAAGAATACTTAATGAAAAAAGAAAGTCCAGATAACCCAAATGCATGGTATACAAGAGTTTTGAATAATCAAATAGATTCAAATTATGCAATTTTATGGCTTTTTTGTTTTAAAAAAAGAGAACAAAATAATGGAGGTTTTTCAACGTGGGGAAACGTTCCAGATTATAACACTGTGGCAGATCCTACTTCACAAAGAGCTGTGCGAGCTGTAGAAGATGCGAATGAATTAGTAACTATGTATCTATGGAACCCTAATTATTTTAAAGCTTTTTTAGATTATTTATCTTGTGCTATAGATGGATACTCAGATGATGATTTGGAGAGAGATGGCCTCATAAAACTCTCGAGCGAAGAAAAGGTAGCTCTTTCTTCTTTAGTTGAAGAGTATGTTAATGAAATAAGAAATGATATCTACTCTGTAAAAAATATAGCTTAATTTAAATGATGTTTATATTTTAAAAATGAGCAATTACACGAATAAACTAGCTTTGATGTATTTCTTCACACACCTTTTTTCGTATATATTTGTGCTACCTCTTTTATTACCATATATTAGCTACCATTTACCAATTTATTTTATCCATACCCTTATTTTATTTATACTTTTTCTGTACATATTAATAAAGAAATTAATTAAAGAAAATCAAACAAGGGCATATATTCTAAAACAATCTATTTTGTTTATTGTATATAGTTTTGTTGCCATTCTGGTTTTAAAATATGGATGGTTAGCGGTACTAAAACTCATGACAATTTTTGGATAATCAAACGTCTTAGAACACACATTATTATTTAGTATCACAAATGTATTACTTTATCTTTTCTTTAATATTTTTTTGGATTATATTTTTTCTTAGAAATAGAAAAAATAATAAGTACGAAAATTTTATGAATGCAGTAGAATCTCTACTGAACTCTCTTATGCTCAGTATATTTTTGTACTTTTTTGTTACTTATATTCTAGCGTCTATTAACTAGTCCGAAGGTTTATATATATATCCTCAATTGCTTTTACTGCATCGCCCGAGGCAATATTGTTTTGGTGATACAAGACATCGGTACAATCTCCAGATGCCCAGATACCCTTCATACTTGTTTGTTGTGTTTTATGGTCAATTATAATTCTTCCAAATTCATCTGTATCTACTAAATCTTTTACAAAAGATGTTGCAGGGATATGTCCAATCTCAACAAAAATTCCATCTGTTTTTATTTCCTCATCTACTACAAAAGGGGATGTGGTTTTGTACATAATAGACTCAACAAAATCCCTACCTTTTATTCTTACCGGCAATGCGTGAGGTATTGCTTTTAGTTTTGGGTTCTCAAGTGCTTTTTCTATCGTTATTGGGTCAGCTCTAAAATCACCTCTGCTCAAAAGTGTAACACTCTTGCAATATGCGAGTAATTGCATAGCTGATTCAAAACCCGCATTACCGCCACCAATAACAACCACATCTTTGTTTTTAAAAAATGGTCCATCACAAGATGCGCAGTAGGTGATACCTTTACCTTCAAATTCTTTAGCGCCTTCAATATCAAGTTTTTTTCGGGAACTTCCAGTTGCAACTAATATGTTTTTTGTTTTGTATATGTCTTTATTGGTAGTAACTAGAAATCCATCGTTTTCTATATGCTCGACCTTACTTACTCTTTCGCCCTCTTTTATATCTACAAATTCGCCAGCATAAAATTTTACGTGTTCTTTAAAGCTTTTTGCAAGGTCCATTCCGGAAATAGCAATAGTACCTATCCAATTTTGGATTTCGTTTGATTCAATGCTTTGTCCACCAAAAGACTCTGCTATTAGAGCAGTTTTTATTTGTTTTCTGGCTGAGTAAACTCCAGCAGATGTTCCCGCAGGACCTCCACCAATAATAATCAAGTCATACGATTTAGGATTCATGATTTAAGATTTATGATTTATGAATAAATAAAAATTAGATATAAGATTCTAGGTTTAGGATTTAAGATTTAGGAAAGATTTGGTTTTACGAAGCAGACCTTGAAGTAGTTTATGGCTAACAACAAGGATTTCCATTATAACATTAAATTCTTCCTTGGAAATATATTCCAGATCTTTGGAGATAATAAGCTGATTTTTAACTTCCGTTAATGATCCCTGTGCTTGGTAGTAAAACTGGATTTTTTCTTTTAGAGTTTGTCTGCCAAAACCTTCAGCTATGTTTGAGGTAATTGAAACAGAAGCTCGTTGCAATTGAGATATGAGCCCAAAAGATTCTGATTTTGGAAACTTATTTGTTAATTTATAAACATTCAGTACTAGTTTATGAGCATTCTGCCATGCTTGCAAATCAGTAAAATCTTGAATTTTATTGTCTTCAACCATTACTCTTATTGTATCAAATTTTGAGTTAGATTAATGATTAAAGATTCAGGATATAAGATGTCGTGGAAATTTTAAATAATTGACAAATAGTGTATATTTGCTATAATTTAGTTGAAATTGCATAACCAGCGGAATCTGGTTCCTTAAAAAACTACGAATATATGAGGCAAAGATGAAGATTCTTGTCATCGATGACAAACCATGGAACATTGCTTCAGTGGGTTTCCTTATAGATTCTTAAATCCTGAATCTATAATCTTAAATCAAAAACTATTTTAGCTTCGAGCGTCTTAGAAATGCTGGCACAGAACCCCACTCATCGTCATCGTCTATAACATTTTGTTTCTGTTCTTCTTGTTTCTCTTCTTTTTTTACCTCTTCTATAAACTCTTCTTTGTCTTTTCCGAATACCGTGTTAAATATTTTACCTTTGTTTGTTTCTTCAACTGGTTCTTGTTTTTCTTTTAGACCAAAAAGGCTATTTTTCATAACATTTTCTGGAAAACCTGAAGCTATAACTGTAATTTTTATTTCACCTTTTTTGAGTTTGTCGTCTTTTACAGTACCAAATATAATTTTTGCATTTGGATCTACTGATTCTGTAATTAGTTTTGCGGAATCGTGTATTTCAAACATTGTAAGGTCGTCCCCACCAGCAATAGAGAACAATACACCTTTTGCACCATTAATTGAAACTTCAAGAAGAGGAGAGTTGATAGCGAGTTTTGCGGCTTCTTCGGCTCTTTTTTCACCAGAAGCTCTACCAATACCCATCAAAGCTCCTCCTGCACCTTCCATAACAGCTCTTATGTCAGCAAAGTCTATGTTGATGGTTCCAGGTGTGGTTATAAGGTCAGAGATGCCTTCTACTGCCTGTTTTAGTATGTCGTCGCACATTGCAAAAGCATTTTTTGCTGATGTATCCTTGCTTATAGTTGCAAGTAATCTATCATTTGGAACAACAATAAGAGCGTCAACAGATTGTCTTAATTCTTCAAGTCCTGCTTCTGCTATTCTCATTCTTTGATTTCCTTCAAATGAAAATGGTTTTGTAACAACTCCAACTGTAAGAGCTCCCAATTCTTTTGCGGTCTTTGCAATAACAGGAGCAGCACCTGTACCAGTACCACCGCCAAGTCCGCAAGCAATGAAAACCATATCAGCACCCTTCAAAGCTTCTTGTATTTCTTCTTTGGTTTCTTCTACCGCTCTTCTGCCAATTTCTGGGTTCATTCCAGTCCCTAGACCTCTAGTAAGATTTTTACCTATATGAATTTTCTTTTTTGCTTCTGAATGATGTAGGTCTTGCGCATCACTGTTTACTGCAACAAAATCAACACCCTTTACTTTTGAGTAAATCATATGGTTAACAGCGTTTTTGCCTGATCCACCAACTCCGAGCACTTTTATTCTTGCAAATGATTCAACTTCAGGTTTTATTTGTGGCATATTTTTGTATTTTAGTGTTAATTTATTTGATTAAATCTGCAGTTCTGTAAACTACACTGTACCAAAAAAGGCGACAAATTACAAAACTTGTTTAAATTATTTACTGTGTTGCAATTTTATTTAATTTTAGGGTAAAAATTGCTTTAAATTGCTTAGTATATTTTTAAGCAAATCTTTGCCTTTTTTAGGAAAGCCAATGATTTCTTCTTCGTCAGAAAGATTACCCATTATGCAAAGTCCATAAGCTACAGACCAAGATGAGTCTTGTATTTGAAATTTTCCGTTACCGATATTTAGTGAGGCAATTCTTGAGGGTAATCTAAGGTAGCTTCTGGCCAAATCTTCTATGAGACCAAGTGAAGATGAGCCTCCGGTTATGATGATACCTGCGGGCAAGAGTCCTGATTTGCCAATTTTTTTGAGGTGAACTTCAATTAAATCAAAAATATCACCGAGTCGTGCTGAAATAATCTCTTCTAGTTTTTTCTTTGAGTAGCTAGTTGCAGTAACTCCACCAAGTTTTATTACCTCCGCTTCTTCTAATGAAATTTTGAGTCCGAGAGCAATATCGTTTGTAATATCACTGCCTCCTATAGGGAAAACTTCAAGTGAAATTGGTATATTATTTTCAAAAACAACAATTGAGACAGTTTCGGCACCTATATTTGCAAGCACACACCCTGCAATTTTTTGGCTTTTTGAAAGAGTAACGAACGAGGCGGCAATAGGTGAGGCAACTACATCTATAACTTTGATTCCAGCTTCTTCTATAGCCAAAACTAAATCATCAAGATGTGGCTCGATACAACTTATAAACAAAGCTTTTGTTTCTAACTTTACACCTTTAGTTCCAAGAACTCGTCCCAAAACTGGTCGGCCATCAACTTTCCATTGTATCGGAATTGAATATATTATTTTTCTATTTTGAATTAGAGGTTTTGGTATAGATTCTTCCGCTGAGGATATAGCCATCTCCATATCTGTATCAGTGATTTCTTGATCAGCTCTGCTTGTCATTGTTGAACCCTGAGAATTAATACCAGAAAGCCCAACTCCACCAATTGAAACATAGGCTTTTTTGATTCTAGTGCCCGAAGATTTTTCGGCTTGTTTTACGGCTAAATTAACACTCCTAATAACATCAGAGGTATTTATCGTATAGCCATGTCGGAGACCTTTTGATTCCGCCTTGCCTGTGCCAATTATGGTTGGCATAGAATTTCCTTCTTGATATTCAGATACAACAACACGCACTTCATAAGTACCTACATCTATACCCGTTGTTATACGTGTGCTCATTGTAAATTAAAAATTTAGAGCGTACCGTGAAGTTAAAAATCTTTTGCAAAGATACTCAAAAACTTCGCTTCCGCTTGTTCCATTTTAGCACCATGTTTTAAGCCTTTCAAATGCAAAAGTGCGTGGATAACCAAAAATATTAAATATTTTTGGAAACTCATCTTAAATTTTTTGGATTTCTTGTTTGCAACCTCGGGAGTGATAAATATTTCGCCAATATTTTTATCTATATTAAAAGATAGCACGTCGGTTGGGTAATCTTTTTTTCTTGTATCAAAATTAATTTTTTTTGACCTTTTACTACCAATCAAAATTATAGAGACTTCATAATTTTTACCTAAAATACTATTCTTAATTTTATCAAAATCGGCACTTATGAATTTTTTTGGAATCAAAAAAACGCTTTTTAGGGTAGAGCCCAAAAAAACGCTTTTGCTTTCTTTTAAGGTAATCATTTAGTCCAAAGTTCCGGGCATTTTACCCATTTTTATCAAGTGTCTGATTTTAGTTCTCTTTGCTATTTTTTTTAGGGTCATTTTTTTCTTTACAAATTCTGACATCTTTCTTGCGCTGTATCTCTTTGATCTAAGATGTGGCAAAATACCAGAGCCCTGAACTCTTTTTGTAAATTTTCTTATTATTCCTAGATTGTTATCGTTTCCGCTTTTTGTAACTTCTACATTTATTGCCATCCCGTTAGAAGTAGTTAATCACAGTATTACATACTATAATTTTCCACCAAATTAAATTTAATAATAATCCCGCCTTCTGATTTCCATGACTTCGTTGTCACTTCTAACGGGACATTGTCTAATATATTAACATATTGCTTTTAAATTTGCAAAACTATTTTATATCCTTAATCCTATAATAAAGCTCAGAAATAGGAACGATTTCTTGCGCTCTATTTGTGTTATTTCTAATAATGACATTATTTTCTATAGCTTCTTTTTGACCAATCAGGATGATATAAGGCGCTCCAGAAGTTTCTGCAATTCCGATTTGACTCCCTAATTTGTCTTTTGCGATGGCGTGAATAACATTTACACCCGCCTTGTATAATTGTCTCAAAATCAAAAAGCTTTTGAGTTTTGCCTCAGGGCCAAATTGGACTAAATAAAATTGAGGTTTTTGTTTTTTAATTTTTACTTTTTTTAAAGCTTTTTTAATTTTTACCGAAATGTGCAGAATGTTACTTGCCAAATCCTTTTTGTAGCCTATTTTTTTTGCTAGTCTATTAAACCTCATGCCTGTTGCGAGAACCTCATTATTCTCTCTGATTTCGTAAACTGTCTCTGATCCAATATTAGAATCACCAATAAGATTAGGGTTTATGATATATGGAACTTCCATAATTTCTAAAAACTCTAAAACTTCTTTAAAATGAAGTCTACTCTGTTCAGAAAGGAAATCTAATGATTTTGGACATTCAACACCAAAACATTCCCACTCTTTTTTGTTATATTTGAATATTGCGTAAATATCTTTTTTAATTAGTTGTCTTAAATCGCTAGGGAAACTGTTCATATTTTTCTTTACAAATAATGTTAGTTTCCTTTGGAATTCTGAAATAGACTCTTTATCACCAATTGAATTTAAATGAACGACCAAATCCTTATAACCAAGCTTGTTTAGTGCCGTAATTGCTGTTTGTATTGATATACACTCGGACACGCTTTTTGTAGAACCCATAGTTACCAAAGACGCTTCTAGTTTTGCAGTTTTTTTCTTCTCACCAGAGTTTGGAAAAGGATGTTCAATATAAAACATTACCGGCTGAGGACTTGCCATCATTTTTTCTTCAAAATACATATGAGTTAAAGCCGATTTTTCCTTTGCCAAAAAATTAATGTTATAATTTTTGGTTAGGTCAAAATCTTTTTTAGTAATTTGAGGAGCTTTGATTGGAGTAAAACCAAAAAAAGTAGCTACCGCGCCAATTTCATTTGTTTCATCTAATTTTCTGTTTTCTGGTATTTTTTTTTCCATATTTTAATCAATAATTTTTATACTCCCAGGATTGATATCGATCTTGCTTATTGGTAATAATCTAAGAATTGGTTTACCGACGATATTTTCTTTAGGAAGAGGGCCCCATATTCTTGAGTCTGAGCTTCCGGATCGGTTGTCGCCCATAACAAAATATTCATTTTCTCCTAATTCTAAATAAAAATTATCTTTTTTTTCAAAAGTTACATAACTATTATCGACTACAAAACCTTCTGGATTTTGATCATTTATTACAGTAACAACACCATTTTCAATAGAAACTTTTTCATTTGGAAAAGCGATCAGTCTTTTTATAAAAAATTTCTTTGTGTTCAAAGGATATTTGATTATAAGTACAGAATTCCTTTCAGGTAAAGATAGTCTTTTGCTGAGTTGATCTACTATAAGGTAATCACCATCTTTAAATGTGGGATCCATTGATGAACCGCTTACTATATAGGGTTGAGCAATATAAATTCTGAAAGGGATGACAACAAGCATTGCAATTACTGCATACCTCAAAAATTCACCAAAAGTTGAGTCTTTCTTCTCTGCATTTTCTAAATTTTTATTTTCATCCATTGCAATATTGTATTATAAATAATGGCTTGACACAAGTATATTTTGAATTATCAAATATATAATGTATATTTATAGTTAATTAGAAACAAATTTCACAAAAAATGATGTACATCGTTGGACTAGGTAATACGGGTAAAGAATACGAAAATAGTAGGCATAATGCTGGTAGAATGGCAGTTTTTAAACTATTAAAAGATTTGAAACTGATTGATTCCAAAAAAGAGATTGAAGATTTGGAATTTAATAAAAAAGCTAATGCCTTGATTGCGAGTGGGAGTATTGATAAAGAAAAAATTACTGCGATTTTGCCAGAGACATTTATGAATAACTCAGGTAAAGCGCTTTTATTTTTTATAAAACCAATTTTAAAACCTACATCAACCAAAACCTCTCCAAAGAAAAAGAGTGGTATCCCAAATTTGATTGTAATTTATGATGACATTGATTTGGCAATTGGAACAATGAAAATTTCATACAACAAAGGTACTGGCGGACACAGAGGACTTGATTCTATTGTTAAGACTTTAAAAACCAAAGAATTTTTGAGAATTAGAATTGGAATAAGCCCCGCAACACCAAAAGGAAAAATTAAGAAACCAGAAGGCGAACAAAAAGTTCTGGATTTTATACTAGGAAGATTTAAATCGTCTGAAATGGAGACGCTCGACAATACATTCAAAAAAGTAACTGAGGCAGTAAAAGTTTTAATCAAAGAGGGGAGGGACAAGGCAATGAATCTATACAATTAAAAATCGGGCGCCAAGTTTCCAAGGCGCCCGTACCCTATCCCAATTGCACCCTTTGGATTTCTCCGAAATGGAGAGAGATGCGTATTTAGATTATCAAATAATATTTTCCGTTTCAATAGTCACTCCGTGCGTAGTATTCCTAATATTATAATGTGGGCGCCCAGTTTCCTGTGCGCCCTTTTCCCAAACTCAGTACACCCTTTGATTTTTCTCCTTTTGTTCAGAGAAGGATGCACGAACCATACGATAATTATAGCATTTTAAAATATTAAAGTCTGTGTTATTGTGTTAGTGGAAAAGGAGAAATGAGATGTGTTGTTTGCCCATTAATCAGCACGGCCAGAATATGGAGATTGAGTCTCCAAAAAAGCAAAAAAGTGAGGAGTACCAACGGGGGTTCGACGATGGGGAAAAGGGTCTTCCCGCTCAAGAGGAGGGACTTGAATACCTTGATGGGTACCTTGAGGGTCTACTCGGGGAGGATTAACCATAGCTTCACACAAGCAAAAGGGCCGTCACTAACGTGACGGCCCTTTATACTTTATAACTCAGATTTACTTGTTTGCTTCCACAAATGCAAGTGCCATTTTTTGTTCTTTTGGATCGAAAATGGTTATTTTGAAATTATAAGTCCTACCAAGCTCCAATTTTTCGTGAAGCTTCTCTTCAGAACCAAATTCGGAAACATGGACGAGTCCAGCAACACCTTCTTCTATTGAAGCTAAAGCTCCATGTTTATTGAATTTAATAACAACACCTGTAACCATATCGTCTTTTTTGTATTTTTTGGAAGCCTCTGTCCAAGGATTGTCTTTGAGTGCCTTTATAGAGAGTGAGATTTTGCCGTCTTTGATTTCTATAATTTTTACTTTTATTTTGTCTCCAACTTTTGCAAATTTGTTTGGATCATCAACAAGACCCCAATCTATTTCCGATATGTGGACAAGCCCTTCTAAACCTTCTTCAATTTTCACAAAAATTCCAAAATCAACAATTCCTGTAACTTCTCCCACTAATTCATCACCCAAGACATATTTATCTACTATTTTTACTTTTTCAGCGCTATCTGGATCTTTTTCTGAAAAAATTAGTTTGCCTTCTTTTTCGTTCACTCCAATTATAGCGACTGACAATTTCTGACCAACAAGTTTTCTTAATTCATCCAGTATTTTATCTTTATCACCATCTGCAATTCTTGGGTAGTGTTCTGTTTTAAGCTGAGAAGCTGGCAAAAATCCAGACAAACCTTGCCACGAAAGCATTAATCCGCCTTTATTTGCTTCATTTACGGCGAGTTCAAACACCTTCTTATCCCTAATAGCTTCTTCCGCTTCACTCCAAATAAGAGCTTGTTTTGCCTCTTTTAGAGAGATTTCTATATAACCTTCTTCATTATCTGTCCCCAAAACCTTACCGGTGATTTTATCACCAATGTTTATTTTTTTGATAAGATCTCTTGCGTTTATGTATTCTCTACCGAATATTATACCCGTACCCCAAGGAGGAAGGTTTACATAAACAGAATTCTTATCAATAGAGACAACTTCACCCTCTACGATTGAATTTTTTGCAGGTGGCAAAACTGAATCGTTTACATAATTAGTCATTATCGATTCGTGCTCTACTACTTCTTTATCTAATACTTTTGACATAAATTAATAAAACGAAAGTTTTCAAAGCGTAAGGTATTCAATCAGATAACTTTGAGGTTATACTTCCGTTATGTCTAATAAACTTGATTTTTAATCAAGTAAAACTATGATAACATTAAAAGCGGTATATGTAAAATGATTTTTTAATTCTATTAAGGTAGAATAAAAAGCATCATTATCCGTGCAGATTATAATTAATTTTAAAATTATGAGTATGAAAAATTCTTATTTAATAGCGGGCGCAATCGTTATAGTTATAGCTCTATTTTTTGTGTTTTCTGGTAGAAAATCAGAAGCACCTGTCGAAGAATCAGTAGTAACAGAGGAAGCTACAACTGTTTTAGTAGCAGGTGATTATCGCCTAAATACAGAAGAGAGTTTTGTATCTTGGGAAGGAGAATACTTAACAGGATTAAAAGAGCAGGGCACAGTCAAGTTACAATCGGGTAATCTCACTGTATCAGATGGTTCTATTGTTGGAGGAGAATTTGTAGTTGATTTGAACACGATAACAAGCGAACCTTATATAGAAAGATTGGTTAATCACTTAAAATCAGATGATTTCTTTGGAGTTGAAACATACCCAACAGCTAAATTTGTATTAAAAACATTTGAACCAACAACTGGAGACGGCTCGTCACTTGGCAGATATGTAATTGCAGGAGATATGACAATAAGAGACATTACTTTGCCTATTTCTATTATTGCAACAGTAACAGAAGAGGATGATACACTAATTGCAAAATCATCTTTTGCTCTAAACAGAGCTGACTGGGAAATTAAATATAATTCTGCTTCCTTCTTTAGTAATCTAGGTGATAGGGTAATAAGAGACGCAATTGTTATAGGACTTGACTTAAAAGCACAAAAGGTGATAGAATAGTAAGGTAAGTGTAGTTTCTAAGTGTTTGTTTTGCGGCTTTGTTTCGCGAACAATCAAGCAGAACTCGCTTGGTCGTTTTAATCAAAAATAGTAACAAAGCACGCATGAAAAAGCTTTTTGTAGGCAATTTGCCATACAAAACCAAGGATACAGATCTTAAGGATATGTTTTCTCAGGCCGGAGAAGTCTCTGAAGCTGTCATAATTATGGACAGAGAAAGAGGTCTTTCAAAAGGTTTTGGTTTTGTCACAATGACAAATGACGCTGAGGCTGATACCGCTATAGAAATGTGGAATGGAAAAGACATTGAAGGTAGAGCTCTCACAGTAAACGAGGCTCGCCCTATGGAGGACAGACCAAAAAGATCAAACGGTGGATTCGGAAGATAATTTATTTTCTGACTCCAACACAAAAACACTCCCATCTCGGGAGTGTTTTTGTATGGAGAAAATTCTCAATTTTGATAAAATTAGATAATGATAAAAAAAATATCTGCAAAAGTTGCTCTTGTGATTTTGATTTTATTTTTTGTAGTTATATTTATAGAGTTAAAAAGTACTAAAACAGAAGTAGTCTCCAGAACAGTAGTTGTCACCATTAACGACATTTCCATTAATGCACTTGTGGCGGACAATGATTATAGCAGGACCAAAGGACTCTCTGGTAGGGATATTTTGGCACCAAATGAAGGGCTTCTTTTTGTGTTTGACAAGGAAGGTCATCATGGTTTTTGGATGAAGGAAATGAACTTCCCAATAGATATAGTATGGCTAAATAAGGATAAAAAAATTGTTCACATTGAACACAATGTCTTGCCAAACACCTATCCAAAAATATTTTATCCAAACAATGAATTTAATTCTGAGCAAAGTTTGTATGTTTTAGAGACTAATGCAAATTTCTTCAAAGATAATAATATTGAAGTTGGAGATTTTATAAATTTTAATCTTAAATAGGTATCAAACATAAGGTTATAGAGAAGGCACATTTACAACAAAAATTTTTTGTCTTACTGTAGTATTTTTTCATTCTTATCCACAGGTTTTTATCTCACAAAAATTGTAAAATAGATGAACCAAAAAAGTTATTTTTTGTGAAAAAAATCAAAAAAAACTTAAATTTTATTAAAAAAAATTAATATTTATAAAAATATGGCGCAAAAAATCAAAAAAGCAGTTGTTTCAAATAATCCAAAACCAGTCAAAAAAATGGCTATGGAAGACTTTATAAAAAAAGTGACGAAAAGAGATGGAACAGTTGTAAATTTTGATTTTGAACGTATTGTAAACGCTATAAACAAGGCCATGATTGCTTCAAATGAAGGGTCGGAGGCAGAGGCAAGAATGGTAGCAAACAAAGTCCTTGCTGATTTGGTTAGAATAAGTAAAAAATTTGCAAATTTTGTGCCAACAGTTGAAGGTATTCAAGATTCGGTTGAAAAAGAACTGATTCTTTCGGAGTATGTAAATACCGCCAAAAATTACATTATTTACAGACAAAAAAGGTCAGAAATGAGAGTGAGGGGTATAAGAGTGCCAGAAAAGGTGCAAAAACTTGCGAGTGAAAGTAAAAAATATTTTAAAAATGCGTTAGGAGAGTTTATATATTATAGAACATATTCAAAATGGATTCCCGAAGAGACAAGAAGGGAAACATGGATAGAAACAGTAGATAGATATATGTCATTTATGAGAGAGAACTTGGGTAATAAACTCAAGGAAAGTGAATATGCAGAAGTTAGAGAAGGTATTTTAAAACAAGAAGCGATGCCTTCTATGAGACTTTTGCAGTTTGCAGGAAAAGCAGCGCGCTCCACAAACGTGGCAGCCTATAACTGTTCTTTTATAGCACCTTCAACATTTCAAGATTTTGCTGAGATTATGTATATATCAATGTGTGGTACTGGGGCGGGTTGGTCTGTAGAAAGTGAAAATATCGAAAAATTACCACAAATAAATAAGCAGTCAGGCAAAAAATTACCAAAATATGTAATACCAGATAGCAAAGAGGGTTGGGCAGATGCACTTGCTTTTGGTATGAAAACTTGGGCAGATGGAAATGATGTAGAATTTGATTTTAGCGAATTACGACCAGCAGGAGCTAGACTTATGACTATGGGTGGTAAATCATCAGGACCACAACCTCTTATGGATGTACTTGCATTTACAAAAATGAAGATGCTTGCAAGACAAGGTAAGAGACTTCGAACAATAGATGCTCACGATATAATCTGCAAAATTGGTGAATGTGTTGTTGCGGGTGGCGTTAGAAGAAGTGCTATGATTTCACTTTCAGATTTAGAAGACGACGACATACGAGATGCAAAAAAGGGTCAATTCTGGAATACAGACCCACAAAGAATGCTTGCAAACAATAGTGCTGTATATAACGAGAAACCTACAAATGAACAATTTCTAGAAGAATGGTTGGCTCTGATAAAATCTGGCGCAGGAGAAAGAGGAATTTTCAATAGAGGCGGTCTCCTAAAAACTCTACCAGAAAGAAGAATAAAATTGTTTAAGGAAATGGGGGTTGTATCAAATGACGGAAGATTTCTAAAACCAGTAGGAACAAACCCTTGTGGAGAGATTATTTTGCAATCAAAACAATTCTGTAATTTGTCAGAAGTTGTGGCAAGACACAGCGACACGCTAGATAGTTTGAAGAGAAAAATAAGAGTGGCAACAATTCTTGGAACATATCAATCAACTCTCACAAAATTCCCTTACCTTTCAAAAGAATGGAAAGAAAATTGCGATAAAGAAAGACTTCTTGGAGTTTCAATCACAGGACAATGGGATTCACCAGTAGTCAGAAAACCAGAAGTAATGAAAGCCCTAAAAGCTGAGGCCATCAAGACAAACAAAATATATGCAAAAAGATTTGCAATACCTGAATCTTCTTGTATCACTTGCACCAAACCATCAGGAAACCTATCCCAAACCGTTGACTCCTCTTCGGGAGTTCACCCAAGATTTTCTGAGTATTACATAAGAAGAGTTAGAATTGCTTCAACTGATTCACTGTTTAGAATGCTAAAAGACCAAGGTGTGCTATTCAATCCAGAAGTTGGACAAACAATGGAGAATGCAACTACCTATGTTATTGATTTCCCTGTAAAATCTCCAAAATCTTCTGCCTTCAAAAATGATCAGAGTGCAATAGAACAACTCGAGTACTGGAAAGTAGTCAAAGAAAACTTTACCGAACACAATCCATCTACAACAATTTCTGTGGGTGAAAATGAGTGGGTTGAAGTAGCGACATGGTTGTATAAAAATTGGGATATAATAGGAGGCCTTTCGTTCCTACCAAGAGACAATCATGTTTATCAACTAGCTCCTTATGAAGAAATAGATGAAAAGAAATACAACGAAATGGTAAAAAGATTTGAGCATATTGATTTTGCAAAAGTAGTGACCTATGAAGCAACGGATGAAATAGATGCAAAAACTGAGCTCGCTTGTGCCTCTGGAGTTTGTTCAATAGATGACATAGCAGTAACTGCTGATACAAAAACAAATTAGAGTTATCAACTAAAACCGCCATCGTGGCGGTTTTAGTTTGGTATAATTTAAGTATTAAAATTAATTGGATTAAATATGTCTATTAGAGTTGCTATAAATGGAGCAGGTAGAATTGGGAGAGCCTTTTTAAAACTTTCACAAAATTATCCACAAATAGAAATAGTGGCAATAAATGATTTGGGTGATATAGAAAATATCGCTTATCTTATGAAATACGACACTGCATATGGAAACACCCAATTTGCAGTGAACATAAACGAAAACAAGGATAAACTCATAGTAGAAAGACAATTTTCTGCTTCACCAAACAATGGTATAGAGAGGGACACATTTGAAGTGCAATTTTTGAGTGAAAAAGAACCCCAAAAGCTACCTTGGCACGACTTAAACATAGATGTTGTTATTGAAGCGTCTGGTGCGTTTACTAGTTTTGAAAAAGCAAAAGCCCATATAGATGCAGGAGCCAAGAAAGTTGTTATCACAGCACCAGCAAAAGATGCGCCAGCAGACGAAACACAAGCGACAATTTTGATGGGTATAAATGATGATAAATTACAAAAATGTACTATCAGCTCAAATGCTTCTTGTACAACGAACGCCGGCGCTCCTCTCATACAAATCCTTAACGAAAAAATCGGTATAGAAAAAGCAATTCTGAACACTGTGCACGGATATACAGCTAGTCAGGCGATAGTTGATGGTCCAAACAAAAAAGATTGGAAAGAAGGTAGAGCCGGTGCCCAAAACATAGTTCCGACGACAACGGGTGCTGCAATAGCGGTTACAAAGGCTATCCCAGAACTAGAAGGCAAATTTGATGGACTTGCAATGAGAGTCCCTGTTATTTCTGGCTCAATTGTTGATGTGACTTTTATAGCCAAAAGAGAAACAAGTGTAGAAGAGATAAATCAAATACTAAGAGACGCATCGAACGACCCAAGATGGCATGGTGTATTTACGGTTTGCGATGATCCAATAGTATCCTCAGACATAATCGGTTCACTTTTTGGTTCTATTGCAGATCTGGGATTAACTAGGGTAGTAGACAAAAATTTAGTTAAGGTTTGTGCTTGGTATGACAACGAGATGGGCTACACCGCAACACTCATAAAGCATGTTCTTAAAATTTCCGACAACCAATAAATGAGATGTATTACAACAAATTATTTCTTAACTTTTTAGAAATTAAATTATTAAAAATTTAATGAAAATTGAAAATTCTAAATTAAAAATTTATTTTGCCTCAGATCATGCAGGATTTAACTTAAAAAACGAACTTTTAGAGTTTGTAAGAAGTTTGGGTTATGAGGTAGATGATTGTGGAGCATATAAATTAGATTTGGAGGATGATTATCCAGAGTTTGTTAAAAAAGCCTCAGCAAAAGTATCCGCCGATCCAGAAAATTCAAAAGCAATAATACTAGGGGGTTCAGGGCAAGGTGAAGATATGGTTGCAGATAAATTCCCAAATGTTCGAAGCGCTGTCTATTATGGTGGACCCTTAGAAATTATAAAACTTTCAAGAGAACACAACGACGCAAATATTTTATCTTTGGGTGCAAGATTTATTACAGAAGAAGAAGCAAAAGTGGCAGTAAAACTTTGGCTAGAAACTCCATTTTCAGGAGAAGAAAGACATAAAAGAAGAATAAAACAAATTGACCTAAACTCTAATTAAACTAATTTTTCTAAACAAGCATAAATTGAAAATTAAAGCATTAAAAATTTTAATTAGTCCTTATTTTTTACTTTTTAACTTGCGCCTTTATAACTTTATAACTTAGTTATGAAAGAAATAATACCAGCCATAATTCCACAAAATCTAAATATTGTCAGAGAAAAACTTTCTCCATTAATTGGTTATGCAAAAAAAGTACAGCTAGATATTGTAGATGGTCAATATGCAAAATCGACAACATGGCCATTTAACGGTAATCAATTTGAAGAAATGATAAAAATGGTTAGAGGCGAAGAAAAGTTTCCTTTTGTTGATAGTTTTATAATTGAAGTTGATTTGTTTGTGATACATCCAATTGAATACCTTAGTGATTTTATATCAATTGGCGCAAAAAGTTTTGTTATACACATTGATTCTACTGATCACATCAAAGAATGCGTTAGCGCAATAAAATACGCAAATTGTAGTGTGGGACTTGGTATAAAACCATCACTCGACACATCATTACTTTATCCATACCTACCAGAAATTGATTTTGTACAATTTATGGGCAATGACAGAGTAGGTTACAACGGAGTTCTATTAGATGAAGTGGTTTTGGACAAAATAAGAGACTTTCATTCCAAACATTCAGGAATGCCTATTCAAATTGATATTGGTGTTAACAAAAAAACTATTCCTTTATTAGAAAAAGCTGGAGTAAGTTCATTTGTCTCGGGTTCAGAAATATTTAATTCCACAAACATAAAGGATACACTGACTAATCTTCAATCATTATAAATCTCATATTTTTATGCCTCCACAAATAAACTCACAATTTCCATTACAACTCCACTCACTACAGACCCTTCAACTTCAGTACAATAAATTATAACTTTATAAACTTTCTACTTTCTAACTTTTTAACTAATTTATGCTCCAACTCACAGATGAAAAAATAAAATGGATGGAAGAAAAGGCCAATGAAATACGGCGGTCCATTATCCAAATGTTAGTTGAAGCCGGCTCAGGGCATTCGGCCGGACCTTTGGGAATGGCTGATATTTTTACAGCGCTTTATTTTCATATCCTTAAACACGAACCGACAAATCCAGAATGGGAAGAAAGAGACAGACTAGTATTATCAAATGGGCACATAGCACCCGTCTATTACGCAACACTTGCGCACGCTGGATATTTTCCTGTTGAAGAGTTAAAAACTTTGAGAAAATTTGGTACAAGATTACAAGGGCATCCCCATAGAGAATACTTAAAAATATTAGAAACAAGTTCTGGACCTCTTGGCTCTGGACTTTCTCAAGCAATTGGGATGGCGATTGCAGACAAGATAGATAACGGAAAATATTCAGGCAAACAATTTTATTGTCTCTTAAGTGATGGGGAGCTTCAAGAAGGAAATACTTGGGAAGCAATAATGTTAGCTGGAAAAGAAAAACTTCAAAATCTGACTGTAATAATAGACAGAAATAATATTCAAATAGAAGGTTATACAGAGGATATAATGCCTTTAGAGCCCTTGAGGAATAAATGGGAGGCGTTTAATTGGCATACTCAATCAATAGATGGTCATAACTTTAGTGATATTATTGGAGCTATCGGTACAGCGCAAGCAGTTTTTGATAAACCATCTGTAATCGTAGCGAATACCATCCCCGGAAAAGGAGTATCTTTTATGGAGAGACGATATGAGTGGCACGGCAAGCCACCAAGTAAAGAGGAAGGAGACAAGGCATTGTCAGAATTAACCTAATTATACTAATTAACCTAATTATTCTAAAGGAACCCCGATTTCTAAAATTAGTTATCAGACATTTTTTAGGTTAATTAGAATAATTAGAGTACTTAGAATAATTTAAAATATGTTAAATCAGAATTTAAAACTTAATACGAAACTTTTTGACAGAGATGTAGAGCAGGTGCCAATCCGAAAAGGTTTTGGTGAAGGTTTGGTTATTGCGGGAGATATGGACAAAAATGTTGTAGGACTTTGTGCTGACTTAAACGAGTCCACCCAAATGCATTTGTTTGCCAAAAAATATCCCTTAAGATTTGTACAAGTTGGGGTAGCTGAACAAAACTTAGTAACAGTAGCAAGCGGTATGGCAAGAATGGGTAAAATACCTTTTACTTCTTCATATGCAATGTTTAGCCCAGGGAGAAACTGGGAACAAATAAGAACTACTATTTGCTACAATGATGTTCCTGTAAAAATAGTTGGTAGTCATGCTGGAGTCTCTGTAGGTCCTGACGGGGGTACTCACCAAGCAATAGAGGATATTGCACTAATGAGGGTAATACCAAATATGGTTGTACTTTCTCCTTGTGATGCAATAGAAGCAAAAAAAGCCACAATAGAAGCTTCCAAAAATGGAAAACCTACATATATCAGATTAGCAAGAGAAAAAACCACTCTAATCACCACAGAAGAAACTCCTTTTCAAATAGGTAAAGCGGAAATTTTCTATTCTCCGTCAATTGATGCAAAAGTTGGAATCGTAGCAACTGGTGCACTAGTTCATAAAGCAATCATCACAGCAAAAAATTTTGCGGAACAGGGAATTGCTATCAAAGTTTTAAATGTTTCCACAATAAAACCTTTGGACGAAGAGGCTATCTATAACTTAGCAAAAGAAACAAGAGCGATAGTTACCGTAGAGGAACACCAAGTCGTTGGGGGGCTAGGGGGAGCTGTTGCTGAATTTTTATCATCCAAATTGCCTGTTCCAATTGAATTTGTAGGTATCAAAGATACATTTGGGCAATCCGGAAAACCAGAGGAGCTTATTGAACATTATGGTCTAGGAGTAAATGGAATTAGCGAAGCTATAAATAAGGTTTTATCACGAAAATAACTAAATAGTTATCCACTTTTAATTTTGGACACAAAGCGTTAAATTATAATCAGAAAGGAGGTCCACCCATGAAATGGGTCAAGGAAGGAGGTGATCCAGCGAGGTGAGAGTCCTTTTAGGCTCAATAGGCTACCTTTTGACGGGGGTAGCCTATAAAATTATATAATTTTTTGTGGTTTATAATCCTCGGGAGCTTGCGTTAAATATTTCAAAATTTCTCCTTGATCTAACAAACCTTTTTGAGCTCCTATTTGCTGAACTACTGACATAGAATTTATTGGTGCCCAAGTAAAGGCATCAAAAAGTGATTTACCGAGTGCTATTGCTGAAGCAAAGGTGGAAGCAAAGGCATCGCCAGCACCCGTCCTCTCGTAAGGGGCTTTTGGGTCAGGATAAGTTCTCATAAAATATCCCTCATAACCATCATATGCATAAGCACCTTTTGGACCATCTGTTATTACAGCAACATTTGGACCAGTTTGATGCATTTTTATAAGCAAATCTTTTATATCAATATTTTCGTGAATATTTAAAATCCTTTTTGCTTCCTCTACATTACAAAAGAAAATATCGGACCTTTCATATAAATCTTTAAGTGATTCCACTCCCATTTTCATTTGAAAAGTTCCTGGTTGAAAAGCAAATTTTACTTCAGGATTATTTTTTAGATATTCAAAAATTTGTTTGTGATAATCCAAGGTATTTTCTCCAATTGAAGAGAGATACACCCATTTTGACTTACCAATATCTGGAAATTTATATTCGTATTCTTGATGTTTTACCAAGATAGTCCTATCTTCTTCAAACCACAAAACATAATGGTAGTTTGTCTCTTTGTCTTTGTGTACAGTGACAAAGTCAGTAGCTACGCCATTTCTTTTTAGGGTAGCGAGGCATTCAGCTCCATTGTGGTCATCTCCAATGTTTGTAACTAAAGCTGATTTAAGCCCAAGCCTAGTAGCCGATACAGCAGCGTTTGCGCTATTGCCAACTGCTTTTACCTCTTCTACAAATTCGTATGGCACCTTATCACCAAACCTAAGCGATAGATCGCACTTCCTTCCTTCTGAGTCGCAAGTTACTTTTGCATCTTTAATACGAATGAAGGCATCAGTTGTGATATCTCCAATAGCAACAAAATCAAAATTATTTTCTTGACCAAAAATTTGCATATTCAAAATAATTATACACCAAAAATTATAAACAACTTAAATAATTGTTTATAATTTAATTTTATAATCAAAATTAGAAGCACCAAATTCTGGAATTTTGAACATCAAAATTTTGATATTGTTTATCTCTTCGTCAAAGCTCGGGTGGGACAAGTAGGATTTCGGATTTAAAATTTCAGATTTTAAAATTAAATTATGATAATATAGTAAATATGAAAACCTTAAAAGAACATATTGCAGAGGCAGAAAGCGCAAAAACCGCTATTGGTCATTTTAATATTTCAAACCTTGAGGGGTTTTGGGCAATAGTTAATGCCTCTAAAAAATTAAATCTACCGGTAATAATTGGAGTATCAGAAGGGGAGCGAAATTTTGTGGGAGCAAAACAAGTAAAAGCTCTGGTTGATTCAGTTAGAGCCGATGGTTTAGATATTTATTTAAATGCTGACCATACTTATAGTCTTGATGGAATTAGAGAAGTGGTGGGTTTAGATTTTGATGAAGCAATAATTGATGCCGCTGATAAAGAATTTGAAGAAAATATCAAAATAGTCAAAGATGCAGTCGAGATCAGAAATGCTTTAAACAAAGATGTTTTAATTGAAGCTGAATTAGGTTTTATTGGCAAATCTTCAAAAATGCTTGACTCTATACCAGAAGGTGCAGAGTTTAGTCATGAAATGATGACAAAAGCGGACGAAGCAAGAGAATTTGTAGAGAGGACAAAAGTAGATTTGATTGCACCAGCAGTAGGAAATATCCATGGAATGGTTAAGAGTGGTCATAACCCAAAAATTAATATAAAACGTATAAAAGAAATAAGAGAAGCGACTGGAGTCCCATTAGTATTACATGGCGGATCTGGAATTAGTGACCAAGATTTTAGAGATGCAATACAAGCTGGAATTTCTATAATTCACATCAATACCGAAATACGAGTTGCTTTCAGAAATTCTCTAGAAAAATCACTTTCGGATTTTAAAGATGAAGTTGCTCCATATAAATACATGCAACCAACAATAGAATCAATGCAAGAAGTTATCGAGCACAGATTAAAATTGTTCAATAACTACTAATAATTATATTTGCCATTATAAAAAAGTAATGCTAGAATGGACCCGCTATGACAATAAATTTAAAAGTAGAAAAAAGAGACAAGATTGGTAAATTAGACAGCTTAAGAAAACAGGGCTATATTCCTGCTGTTTTTTATGGCAGAAAACAAGAATCTACACCTATACAAATAAAGAAATCGGATTTTATAAAAACATGGAGAAATGCTGGGGAATCAACAGTTGTAAAATTAGAAATGGGTAGCGAAAGCGTAGAAGCCCTTATCAAGAATATAGACATGGATCCCGTAATTCACGAACCCAGACACGCTGATTTTTATGTTTTTGAAAAAGGTCATATGGTTGAAATTGCTGTACCGATAGAATTCGAAGGCACTCCTAAAGCAGTAAAAGAGCTTGGCGGTATTTTGGTCAAAGTTTTGCACGAATTACAGATTAAAGCTGATCCATCAAACCTTCCACACCAAATAGTGGTAGATGTAAGTGAAATGGATACCCTAGACAGTCAAATTCTTGCACACGAAATCAAACTTCCTCAAGGAGTTACTCTAATAGATGATCCTAAAGAGGTTGTTGCTTCTATATCTGTAGCTAGAGAGGAGGAAGAAGTAAAAGAAGTAGACCTAGATTCTATAGAGGTTGAACAGAAAGGTAAGAAAGACGAAGAATCTGAGGAAAGTGCGAGCGAGTAAAATACAAACAATACATTAAATTCATTATCAACACAGCCCCTCTGGGGGCTGTGTTATAATAGACATATGATCTTATTCAAAAAAAGTATTGCTTTATTATTTATAGCTTGTTTTATTACTGTACTTCTAACTATTTATGAGCCAGTAAGTTCTTCTGCCCAAATGACAGAAGCTCAAATACAAGAACAAGAAGCAAAATGGAGAGCCGAATTAGAAGCAACAGAAAAGGAGATTGCTGAATGGGAAGCAGTATTGAATCAAACTAAACAAGGGACAGCGTCACTTCAAAGAGATTCACAAATACTTCAAGCAAAAATTAACGAAGCACGAGCTTTTATACGGCAAAGACAAATACAAATCGAGCAATTAACTAGAGATATCAGTCTAAAAAATAAAACAATTGCTGAACTAGAAGAAAAAATAAATAGAGGCAAAGAATCACTAGCCTCTATGCTAAGAAAAACGAATGAAACTGACAAATTTTCACTGGTAGAAGTTATGCTATCAAACAAAACATTGTCTGAATTTTTTATTAATGTTGATTCCTATAGCTCAATAAACAAATCTCTAGAAGAACAATTTTATGAAATAAGATTCCTTCAAGCCAAAACAGATGAAGAAAGAAAAATACTAGACTCGAAAAGAAAAAGTGAAGCAGACAAACAAGCAGAAATTGAAATAGAAAAAAGGAGAGTAGAAAGAGATGAAGCGGAAAAGCAAAGATTGATTAATATAAACAAAACCCAAGAAAAAACATATTCACAAGTTATCGCCGAAAAAGAAAGAAAAGCTGCTCAAATCAGAGCTGCATTGTTTGCACTTAGAGATACAGACGGTATTCCCTTTGGAGATGCTTTAAAATTTGCAAATTCTGCTTCTCAAAAAACTGGAGTAAGACCAGCATTAATTCTTGCTATTTTGACACAAGAGTCCGATTTGGGTAAAAATCAAGGCTCGTGTCTAGTTAATAACATTGAAACAGGTGATGGTGCCGGCAAAAATACTGGCACACCATTTGAACAGGTAATGAAGGCGCCTCGTGATACAGTACCATTTAAAGACATAGCAGACAGACTAGGTAAGGACTGGAAAATGACTCCTGTTTCTTGCCCGCCTGGAACGAAATATACACCAGGAAGAGGATTTGGTGGTGGAATGGGTCCTTCGCAATTTATCCCTTCCACTTGGGAACTATTCAAAAATAAACTTGGTACGACCCTTGGAATACCAGCTAATACTGTTAATCCGTGGAATCCAGAACATGCAATTTTAGCTACCGCAATATATATGGCAGATCTTGGGGCAGGGAATGGTGGATATTCAGCTGAAAGAAATGCTGCGTGTAGATACTATTCTGGCTCCGCTTGCACCCCAGGAAGAGTACCTTCTAATGTGTTTTACGGCGATCAAGTTATGAATAAGGCACAAAACATACAAGTAACAATGATTGATCCGCTTGAGGGATTCTAGCCAACACTTTTGTAGATTAAAATTCTCTCGTTTTTAAATAAGTTCGTAAATATGGCTCACCTAAGCCATATTTTGTATGTCGATATATTGAAATTTTTAAATAACTAAAAACACTTGACAATTTCTGTGAATATGCTATACTTATTATAGGATTTAAGAAAGGAGAAAAGGCGTATAGATGACTTTAAGATAGGTGGACCCGGATACCAAAAAAACGGGCAGGTAGCTGGGAATCCTGGACCTGAAACCTAGCACACCCTCGGCTGTCGTGAGACACCCGAGGGTTTTGTATTATATGTAAAATATTGCTTATATAATAAATATTTGGTATATTAACTAAGTATCCCGTTAGAAGTCACCGAAGCAAAAACGGGATTATTATAAGATTTTTAAACTAAGTAAAAAGTTATAGTGCACAATACTTGATTTTATACTTCTAACGGGATGAAAAAAGATATACACCCAAAATACTATACAGACTCAAAGGTAACCTGCTCTTGCGGTAGCGTTTTTTCTGTCGGTTCCACACAAAAAGAAATAAAAGTTGAAATATGTAGCGCTTGTCATCCATTCTTTACTGGAAATGAGAAAGTTATGGACACAGCAGGAAGAGTAGAAAAATTCAAAGCAAGAAAAGCGGCATCTACAAAAGTTTCCAAAAAGAAACTTTAATTTGCAATTACCAATTTTGCAATTTTCATTGAGTTTTCAATGTTTTAATTTTGAAAATTCTTAAATTGAAGCATTTATTGAAAATTCTAAATTGAAAATTGAAAATTATTTATGGACCTAGATAAGTACAAATCAAATCACAAGACCCAATACTTGGCGTCTGAATATGAAAGGCTTCTAAAAGAAGAAGCTGATGTTTTAGAACTGAAAAAACAAGAAGGTATGGAGGAGATGGCATCAATTGATTTAGATAATATAAATACCCAGAAAAAAGCTTTGATGGAACAAATGGAGAATATTTTGAATGAAGATAAGAAGGAAGATGATTCTCCTAATGAAATAGTGCTTGAAGTTAGAGCGGGAGTAGGTGGCGAAGAAGCCGCCCTTTTTGCAGAGGAACTGGCTTTTATGTACCAAAGATTTGCAGAAAAGAAAAACTGGTCATTGAAAACCCTGGATATTTCAGAATCACCTTTAGGTGGATACAAAGAAGCTTCTTTTGAAATAAGAGGAAAAGATGTATACAAAAAAATGAGATTTGAAACGGGTGTACACAGAATACAAAGAGTCCCTAAAACAGAAAAAATGGGTAGAGTACATACCTCTACCGCATCTGTCGCCATACTCCCAATTAGAAAACAACATGTTTTTGAAATAAACCCAGCAGATTTGGAAGTTGAATTCTCCAGGTCAGGAGGCAAGGGTGGTCAAAATGTTAATAAGGTAGAGACTGCTGTAAGACTTACCCACAAACCAACTGGGCTTGTGGTCAGGTCAACAGCCGAGCGAAGTCAGTCCGCAAACAAGGAAAATGCTTACAACATTCTTTACGCAAAATTAGATGAGATGAAAAGAGCCGAAGAAGCAAAGAAGTATTCAGACGAAAGAAAAGACCAAGTAGGTACCGTTGATAGATCTGAGAAGATTAGAACTTATAATATTTTGCAAGATAGAATTACAGATCACAGGATAAACAAGAACTGGCACGGTATAGAGACCATTATGAAGGGTGAGATAGATAAGATAATTGATGATTTAGAGGTATTAAACACAAATACCGAAACCAATTCGGATACAAAATAACCCAAATAAAGGGTTTACAATTAATAACTAATTTGGTATTCTCTAATCTGTATGAAAGAAACAACACAAAATAACCCAAAGATTGAAGAACTATTTAAAGCTGGTGCGCATTTTGGATTTAGTAAGTCCAGAAGACACCCAAGCTCAAATAATTACATTTTTAGCTCAAAAAACAGAATGGATATTTTTGATCTAGAAAAGACAAATAAATCCCTAGAAAAAGCGCTAGAGTTTGTAAAGGAATTAGCTAACGAAAAATCAACTATATTGTTTATTGGTGGCAAAAACGAAGCGCAAAATATTATAAAAGACGAGGCATCTAAGATTAATATGCCATACGTTTCTGGCAGATGGATAGGTGGAACTCTTACAAATTTTGTAGAAATCAGAAAAAGAGTAGACACAATGCTAGACTTTCTATCCCAAAAAGAAAAGGGTGAATTAGCAAAATATACAAAAAAAGAAAGGCTTCTTATAGATAGAAAAGTAGAAAAACTACAAAGAATGTTTGGGGGTATCAAAGACATGAACAAGCTTCCAAAAGCAGTTTTTATTGTTGACCCTAGATTTGAAAAATCAGCATTAAATGAAGCTCGGATGTTAAACATCAAAGTTATTGCTCTATGTGGTTCAGACAATGATTTAAGTAAGATAGATTTCCCAATTCCTGCAAATGATACAAATATTTCTAGTATTAAATATTTCGTTAATCAAATTGTAGAAACATACAATAAGTCAAATTCGAAATCATAAATTCAAGATTCTAAACAACATCTAAATCCAAATGTTTATAATTTTGAAAATTTAGAACTTTTGTGTTTGTTTCGAATTTGATGCTTATAATTTAGAATTTTGTTATAATAAAATATATGAATATAACTACCGAACAAATCAAAGAACTAAGAGACGATACGGGAGTGTCAGTAATGCAATGCAAAAAAGCACTTGAAGAAGCAGGTGGTGACTTAGAAAAAGCAAAGATTATTTTAAGAAAAATCAGCAAGGTATCAGCTGATAAGAAATCAGACCGAACCCTTGGTTCAGGTGTTGTAGTCTCCTATATTCACGGAAATGGCTCAGTAGGAGCAATGGTAGAATTACTATGCGAGACAGATTTCGTAGCCAAAAATGACGATTTTAAAGCTCTTGGAAGAGACATTGCAATGCATATAGCTGCACTAGCTCCAGAGTTTCTAAAGATAGAAGATGTTACTGAGGAAGAAAAAGCAAAAGCTGTTGAGTTATTTGAAAAAGAAGCAGGGGACAAACCAAAAGAAATGAAAGACAAAATAGTAGAGGGTAAATTAAAATCTTATTTTGGAGAAAAAGCATTATTGGAACAAGTTTTTATTAAGAATCCAGAAATTACTATCAAAGGATTGGTTGAACAAGCTGTACAAAAATTTGGCGAAAGAACTGAGATTGGTAGATTTTCTAGATTCTCAATTAAATAAAATGATTACAATATCTATATTTTCATCTTCCTTATTTTTTGCCATAGCACTCATAATTCTAAAAGCTTTTGACATACGTTCAGGCAAACAAAATTTTATTGCTAGAATCATTAGTAAATTAGACAACAAATCTACTGAACTAATCAAAAGTATAAAATTTAGATCTTTTCAGTTTATACAAATCTTAAGATACATATTCCTAGTTAAAACAAAAAATGCTATAGAAGTATTCTTTAGTGATTTGTTTACAAGAGTTAGAGATGAATACCTAGAAC
>JASNZL010000002.1:0-106419 GCA_048499675.1 Candidatus Zambryskiibacteriota bacterium | reverse complement strand
AAATCTAATTCACCAAAGCTGCAACCTTATAACTAAACTCAAACCAAATCTTTTGCTAAAAACAATAAATATGCTAATCTTTTGACGGAGAAGAAATATGCAAAACACAAGAGGGCGTGACTATATCACATCAAGGGAAGAAGTTTGTTCTACCTGCAAGGAGCCTATTAAACCTGGAGATCCTTGTAGGGAGATCACAACCCAAACTGGGCATAAGAGAAAGATAAAATATTTTCATCTTAACGAGAAACAGTGTAGATTTGTTCAACCTCCATTGAACAGAAAAAGTTCCCAGATTCCTAAAAAGAAGAAGACTCCAAAAAAATCTATTCGGTTTATTTGACCGACTTACGGCCCAGCACAAGTTGCTGGGTTTTAATTTTGCATCAAACAAACTCTGCCGTCTTTTTCTAGGTTAGTTTTGTGTTCTACAACTTCTGTTTCTCCACCTTTTATTTTTATCTCTAAAGCGAGCCCTGTTTTTACTTCTTCGTTCCAATACTGGTCAAAAAGAAAGTTTCCGAGTGAATAGTAAACAAAAGTATCTCCAATTTTTTCTGATTCCAAAACTATATGAGGATGTGAACCAATTATAAAATCAGCTCCCGCTTCGGCAAATAGTTTTGCATAATTTTTAACTCTTTGGGGAGGAGCTACATATTCGTCTCCCCAATGAGTATAAACAAAAACTACTCTTCCTTCTTCTTTTTCCCCTCTTATTTTTTCTGCGATTATTTCTGCTTTTTCTCCACCGAATTCATTAAATGATACGAATGAAATTTGATTCCCCTTTATTTCTTTTTTTAAGACAGGTTCGTCACCATAATACCCACCAAAAAATTCTACTCCCTCATCGTTTAAGTATTTTTTGGTTGAAGAAAATCCTTCCTTTCCAAAATTGCCAATATGATTGTTTCCCAAATTCACAATCTTTATATTATTTTTATACAAAAGTCCTGCACTACTTGGAGGAAAAGTAAAAATATAATTATTTGGACTGCCAATTTCACTACCCAAACTAATTGAAGGGGAATTAGTGATTGGACCTTCTAGATTTCCAACGACTAAATCATATCCATTTAAAAATTCATTAATACAAGAAAATACGTAATCTTCACCTTTTGTATTCATTACTTTTCTTATATATCTATCCAAAAAAATATCACCAACAAAAAGTATCCTTATCTCTTTTGGTTTGATAGAAAATATTTTTTTTGAAAAAAAAGTTTCTTCTGACTTTTCAAAAAAAGTAGAAACAAAAAAAATGAGCAATATTAAAATTCCAGCAATTAAAACTTTTTTCATTATTCGTACAGTTTTGTTTTTGGCTTATAAGAAATTGCTTCTAAGATATGACCTCGCGTTATTTCTTCGCTATCTTCCAAATCAGCGATTGTTCGAGCTAGTTTTATAATTTTGTGATATGAGCGAGCCGACAGGTCCATGGCTTTTGCAGAACGATTTAAAATATCTTTTATCTCATCATTTATTTTTACTATTGTAGTCAGGTCTCTTGCGCTCATCTCTGAGTTGAGTGAAATTTTTCTATTTAAATTTTCAAATCTTTTTCGTTGTTTATTTCTGGCATTTATCACCTGCTCCCTTGCTGGGATACTCTCACTACTCTCTGCTTTTTCTGTTAGTTTATTGTGATCGACTCTGGAAACTTCGGTCCAAATATCAATCCTGTCAATTATTGGTCCTGAAATTTTCCTTTTGTATCGCTCAATTTGGAGCGGAGAACATGAGCATGGTTTGCCTTTTATTCCATAATTACCACAAGGACATGGGTTCATTGCTGCGACCAAAATAAAGTTGGCTGGGAATTTAACAGTGCCTTTTGCTCGGGATACAGACACAACCCTTTCCTCCAAAGGTTCGCGGAGAGACTCGATAGTTTTGTTATCAAATTCAGGAAATTCGTCCAAAAATAATACACCTTTGTGTGACAAGGTTATCTCCCCTGGTCTAATGTTGGCACCACCTCCAATTAAAGAGACATAAGACGATGTGTGGTGAGGAGAGCGAAATGGTCTCTCGGTAATGATTTCGCCCAAGAGAGAACCAGACATCGAATGTATTTCTGTGACCTCCAAAATCTCATCATATGAAAGTGGTGGTAATATGCTTGCGAGCGCACGAGCCAACATTGTCTTGCCTGTCCCTGGAGGTCCATAAAGGGCTATATTGTGTCCCCCAGCTGCAGAAATGAGCAAAGCTCTTTTTGCAGATTCTTGACCTTTTATATCTGACAAGTCGCCCGATATTGTATGATTTAAAACTATTTCTTTTTTACTTTCTGGTTTTAATTTTTGGTTAATATCTGTATCAACTTGTATATGGTCTATAATTTCTCTGAGTGTTTCTGCGCCATATACAAGTATCCCATCAACGAGCGATGCTTCAGCTGTGTTTTCTTTTGGTAAATATATTTCCCTAAAACCTTTTTCTTTTGCTTTTCTGGTAAAAGCAAGAGCGCCTTTGATTCCCCTAAGTTTGCCATCAAGAGAAAGTTCGCCGAGAAAAATCTTGTCTTTGGGATCAAAAAGTACGTCTCCACTTGCAAGAAGATAAGATAGGGCGATTGGGACATCAAGCCCAGAACCTTCTTTTTTTATTTCTGCAGGAGCGAGAGATATAACAACTTTTTGGTTTTTTGATTTTGGAGATTCAAAACCTGTATTTTTTACCGCGGCACTTATTCTGTCTTTTGCTTCTTCAACTGCTTTGTCGCCAAGACCAACTATAGAAAACGAATGCAGACCCTTTGAAAGGTCTGCCTCAACATCAACTATGTATGGTTTTAAAAGGTGAGCTTGTGCACTATGAACTTTTGCGTAACTCATACGATACTAAAATTATGCGAAAAATACGAAATAACAACGAAAATTTTAGGAAATAATGTTAGATTGAGCCTTTAAATTTTTGTAGCTTTTCGTTGTGTTTCGCATGGTTTTCGTATTATTCCATATGCGCCTTGCAGGTTCGGGCAGCTGGGTTTGCTTCTAGTCTGTCTTTTTCAATCGGCAATCCAGAAACTTCGCAAATACCATAAGTGCCCCCTTCTATTTTATCCAGAGCTACTTTAATGTCGTTATATCTAATTTCTAAGTCTTTTAGTATTGCAGTATTTGTCTCATACTCTTCCATTTTGTCTGCGGTCTCGTTGTCGTCCGCACTACTAGTGTCAATTTCTGCTGGTTCTGCCTCCCAGTCCTTTTTGTTGTCTGGGTTTCTTCTGCCGACACCTTCAAGTTCTCTTTCAACCAAAGAAAGTTCTTCAAGAAGTTTTTGTTTATAGTAATTAAAATCTAAATCGTCTCTTTTCATATATATTGATTATAGCACATCTTGCTATCTTGCAAAAGACCTTGAAGAAAAGGCATTGCTCATCTCTTCAATGGCTGACACGTCCCCGGTTATAAGGATTGTGTTTTTATCAAGAAAGGTATAAAGGAGTATTGGTTTGTTATTTGAAAGAGTCACAGCTCTAACATCTTTGTTTTTTATGATTAAGTCTTTCCATTGTTCTGTCCCCTGTTCCACTCCTTGTTCTTGTGAAGTAATCATAAAATTAAAATGGTTTAACATTTCATCTTCCCATTCAAGCATAGATGAAAACGCTCTACCAAAATCTCTGACACCAAAAGCAATAAATTGTGCTTCCGTGTCACCTTTTTTTATTTTGCCGTAAGCAAATTCGTCATAAAGATCTCGTCTTAAGCTAGATGGAACTGGAATTTCTAAAAAATCAAAAAAACTTATAGCTGTTTTTAGTTGGTCGCCATTTTCGTCTGATATTTTTATAATATTTATTCCGTTTTGCATCGTTAGACCACTAATTTGAGAAGAAATATTTTGTCTGGTAATGTTACTCACATTAATCAGATTTGAGTATGGGATAATTTCTTTTTGGTCAATATATTCAGGAATATTCTCACGGTTCAACAATGTTCCAAATACGTTAAACAAAACATAAGCACCACCAACAACAAGTAGAATGCTAGCCACTGTTATTAATAGGTTTGTTTGAAGGTTGGAATATTTTTTTGATCTTTTTGGTTCTGGTTCTTTTACTATTATTGTTCCATCAAGAGTGATTTCTTTTCTTTCTTCAATTTTTCTTTCTTCTTTCTCGTGACTTTCTTGTTTTGCCTGTTTTCTCTCCTTTTCTTCTTTTTGTATTCTGTCTTCCTCTTCTTTTTGTTTTTTTTCTTGTTCTTCTTTTCTTTTTTTCTCTTTTAAACTAACAGAAATAACAGATTCATTTTTTTCTTTTATGAATTCTGCCATATCTCCCTGATACGTTCTTAAAGATGAGAGCTTTTGTTTGTTATGAAGAGCGTCAACAATAACACCCATTCCATCTTTTTGGTCATTTATTTTTTTATTTTGATTTTCTGAACCCATTTTATCTATAATCAAAAATTATAAATACATATAACAATATTCTAGCACAGATGTTTTGATTCAGATTTAAGCCAAAATTTTGGGCAAAGATTTACTGTGGTTTCGGTTTTTGGAAAAAATTTGGATCAGATTCCTTGATAGAAAGTTTAAGCCTTCCTTTGTCGTCTACCCCTTTTATTATAACAGGAACTTTCATTCCGAGCTTTAGATAATCCTCTGTTTTTTCCACTCTAAAGGGTGCGATTTCAGATACATGAACCATTCCCTCTCCGTTTCTGCCTAGTTTAACTATGGCACCAAAGTCAGCTACTCTAATTACTTCGCCTTCAAATCTTTCGCCTTGTTTGTATTCTCTTACAATGTCTTCTATAAGCCCCTTTGCTTTTTCTGCCCCTTCTGCTTCGCCAGTAATAAACACTGTTCCATCTTCTTCTATATCTATCTCAGCTCCAGTCAAGTCTTTGATTTCATTTATTACCTTACCACCTGTTCCTATAACCATACCTATTTGTTCTGGTTTTATTTTAATTGCTATAATTCTCGGAGCCTTTGGTGACAATTCCGGTCTTGGTTCTTTTATTTCTTCTTCTATTCTTTCAATTATTTTTATTCTTGCTGACTTTGCTTTTTCAAAAGCTTCTTTGAGAATAGGTAGAGGAATACCGTCCACTTTTACATCCATCTGGACTGCTGTTACTCCATCTCTGGTACCTGCAACTTTGAAGTCCATATCACCATGTTCGTCTTCTGGTCCTTGTATGTCTGTGAGAACTTTATATTTATCACCCTCCATCATCAAACCGGACGCGATTCCACCAACTGGTTTTGTTATTGGAACACCAGCGTCCATCAAGGCTAAAGTGCTTGCACAAACTGAACCCATAGATGTTGAGCCGTTTGAGGCGAGTGCTTCTGATACAATTCTAATTGTGTAAGGAAAATTTTCTTTACTTGGCAAAACAGGAATTAAGGCTTTTTCAGCGAGGGCGCCATGGCCTACCATTCTTCTGTTTAATCCACCAATTCTACCTGTTTCTCCAACAGAGAAAGGTGGGAAATTATAGTGGTGCATAAATCTTTTGTTGGTTTGTGTTTCCATGCCGTCTATTACCTGAGAATCTCCCGGGGCTCCTAGAGTAAGAGCTGAAAAAATGTGAGTTCCTCCTCTATAAAAAATACCTGATCCGTGTAAGATTTCTGAAATCCCCCCAGCTTTTGCATAAAGATTTCTCAAATCATCAAAACCTCTACCATCAAATCTGGTATTTTCCTCAATAGCTTTTTTGTGAATTAATTCATTTATTGCTTCGTGGTAAAGTTTTCGTGCAATTCTTTTATCCATTTCAGGCATTTCTGTTTCAACAAAAACCATCCACTCTTCTTCAAGTTCATAAATTCTCGCTTTCCCCGCTTCTCCCAAAACGCTTTCAATTTTTGACAAAACTTTTTCTTGGAAAGATTTTTTTAGAATTTCAGGAACTTCTTTTTTGTTTACCGCTACTTTCTTCTGGCCGATTTCTTTTATGATATCTTCTTGGAACTTTTGTAGTTTTTCTAGCTCCTCCTTTGCTTTTTCCAAAGCTTTCATCAAAACATCTTCTGAAACTTCACTACTTCCAACCTCAATCATATTGATTGTTCCGTCTTTGCCACAAGCTATCAAATCAAGTTCATAATTTTCATCTTGTCTTTGTAGGTATGTTGGATTAATCAAGAAATCGTCACTACCTTTATTCTTTCCAATTCTTACAGCACTCACTGGTCCATTCCAAGGGATTTTTGAAACACCAAGTGCCAAAGAAGAAGCTATAACTCCCAAAACATCTGGATCGTATTCATCCAATGAAAGTATAGTAACAACAACTTGAATTTCGTTTCGAAGGTCACTATCAAATAATGGGCGAATTGTTCTGTCTACTATTCTTCCAGAAAGAATTGCCTCGTCTGATGGTCTACCTTCGCGTCTCATAAATCTGCTACCTAATATTTGTCCTGCTGCATAAAATCTTTCCTCGTACTCAACAGAAAGAGGAAAATAATCCAAATCTTTTTCACCTTTGGACATAACTGCTGTTGCAAAAACAGTGGTGTCCCCAAGTTTCAACATAACCGAACCATGCGCATTTTCTGCCAAATCGTTAAATTCAGCTACTAAAGTGCTTCCATTTGATGGAACCGAATATTTTTTACTTATCATTTTTTTAATGAGGCCAATTCTTGAATTTGGTGACTTATATAAATCCTCAAATTCAAAAATTGAAAAACCTCATAATTACTAATAACAAAAATAATATAACATATAAAAACATATTATAAAAACTTTGCTTATTTTGTGTTTTCTTGGTAGCTTATGTTTAGAATGAAAGCCCAAGCATTTCTCGATTTTATCGGAGCAATTAGTGTTACCGCCCTCTTCCTCGGCGCTCTTGCACTATTTGTCTAAACTCGTGTTTTACAAAAGCCCTGCACCATCCAGTGCGGGGCTTCAACTTTTGTCTCTAATCTTATATCTTACTTCTTATATCTTATTTCTTTTTTATTTTCTGCTTTCTGCTATCGCCATGGCGACATTTGGTGGGACCCCGTAAAAATCTTTTGCTACTCAAAAGATTCACGGGGCGAGAAATGGTTATTGTCGTTTTGTGACTATATTACTTTCTGCTTTCTGCTATCGCCATGGCGACATTTGGTGGGACAATTGCGTAGTGATCAAATTCAATGTTGGCGTTTCCCCTGCCTTCTGTCATAGATCTGAGGGTGGTAACATATCCGAATAGTTCAGAAAGAGGCACTTTTGCTTTGACAACTTTGTTGCCTGCCCTATCATCCATTCCTTCTATCAAACCTCTCTTTGATGATAGGTAACCCGTCACATCACCCATGAATTTTTCTGGAACAACTACTTCAACTTTCATTATTGGTTCAAGAATAACTGGGTTTGCTTTTTTGGCTGCTTCCTGGAAAGCTTGTGAAGCCGCGATTTTGTATGCAATTTCTGAAGAGTCAACATCGTGATATGAACCAAAAGTTAGTTCACAAGAAATATCCGTCATCTTGTATCCAGCCACAATTCCTCTTTCCATTGCTTCTTTTACACCTTTTTCAACTGCTGGAATAAACTCTGAAGGAATGACACCACCTTTGATAGAATCAATAAATTCAAAACCATCTTCTCTGTGTACGTTTTTCTGTTTCTTGGCACCCTCCTCTTCTGGTTGTAATGGTTTGATGTTAAGTTTGACGTGACCGTACTGACCCTTACCTCCTGTTTGCTTGATGTATTTTGTTTCTGCTTCAGCGGTACCAGTGATTGTTTCTTTGTAAGCCACTTGAGGCGCGCCAACATTTGCTTCTACATTGAATTCTCTCTTCATTCTGTCAACGATGATATCCAAGTGAAGTTCACCCATTCCAGAAATAACAGTTTCTCCGGTTTCAGAATCCGATTTAATTCTAAATGTTGGGTCTTCGTCAGAAAGTCGTTTAAGAGCAAGCCCCATTTTTTCTTGGTCAGCTTTAGTTTTCGGTTCAATTCTAAGAGAAATAACTGGTTCTGGAAATACAATTTCTTCAAGTAATATTGGATTATTTTCGTCACAAAATGTGTGTGAAGTTTTTGCATCTTTTAACCCAACAGCCGCAGCGATTTCTCCAGCATAAACTTTTTTCACCTCTTCCCTCTTATCAGCTTGAAGTCTTACGATTCTTCCCAGTCTTTCTTTGTCTCCTGTGTTTGCATTATATATATATGAACCGGATTCTATTGTTCCAGAATAAACTCTAAAGAAAGTTAGTTGTCCAACAAATGGGTCTGCTTGTAGTTTGAAAGCAAGGGCTGAGAATGGTTCCTCATCAGATGGATGTCTCTCAATTTCTTCGCCTGTTTTTGGATCTGTACCTTTTATGGCTGGGATATCAAGTGGACTTGGTAGATAATCAACAACAGCATCAAGCACCAACTGCACCCCTTTATTTTTTAGAGCAGAACCGCAAAATACTGGGAATATTTTGTTTTCAATCACCGCCTTTCTTAGTGTTTTTTTCAAATCAGTAAGAGGAATTTCTTCTCCGGCAAGATATTTGTTCATCAACTCTTCATCATTTTCTACTATTTTTTCAATTAATTCTGCTCTGTATTTTTCTGCATCTGCTCTTAGATTTTCAGGAAAAGCCACTTCGATAACATTGTCACCGAGCTTGCCTTCAAAATCAAAAGCTTTCATTTGGAGCAAATCAACAACACCTTCGTGTTTATCCTCTTCTCCTAAAGGTACTTGCATTCGCACCGCTTTTTTGGAAAGTCTATCTAAAATTGATTTGTAGGATTTTTCAAAGTTTGCTCCTATTCTGTCTAGTTTGTTTATAAAACAAAGTCTTGGAACATTTGCTTCTTCAGCGTATCTCCAGTTTGTTTCTGACTGTGGTTCAACACCAGCTACTCCATCAAAAACACAAACGGCACCATCCAAAACTCTCATAGATCTTTTTACTTCTGCAGTGAAGTCAATGTGACCTGGGGTGTCAATAATATTAAATCTAAATTTGTTTTCTTTTTTGTTTCTTTCTTCGGGCGAGAGATAAGTTGGTCCCCAAAAACAAGTAATTGCCGCCGCTGTAATTGTGATGCCTCTTTCTCTCTCTTGTTCCATCCAGTCTGTTGTTGTTTCGCCTTCATGAACTTCCCCTATTTTGTGCTGACTTCCTGTGTAATATAAAATACGCTCCGAAGTTGTTGTTTTTCCAGCGTCAATGTGCGCGATGATACCAAAGTTTCTTACTTTATCTAATGGATAGTCTCTGTTCATGTGAGTATGATACCAATATACGAATTGTACAAATGATACTAATTAATACGAATAAAATTAAATAAAAAATCCCGCAATGGACATAAAGAATATACACTATTAATTACTAAATTGCAAAATCGTAGCAAATATTAAATTTACACTATGGGTCGAGATATTATTTTGTGATAATCTTTATATATGTTTTACGTTTATGTATTAAAAAGTTTTAAAGATTCTGAATTATACATAGGCAGTACAAATAACCTTAAAAGAAGATTTGAAGAACATCAAAAGGGGTTATCTTTTTCTACTCAATTTAGGAGACCGTTTGAATTAGTATACTATGAAGCATACAAAAGTGAAAAAGATGCTCGCCTCAGAGAGCAAGCACTAAAATTGAGAGGAAATGCTAGAAGGTTTTTGAAAGAACGAATAGAAGGAAGTTTGGGGTAAGTGTTTACCTGTACACTCAAAATTGTGATGCCGTAGGCATGTGCTGAAAGCACATCACAATTGTTGAGTGTGCGGGTTTACCAAGCAAAGTGGGCAAATGCTTTGTTGGCTTCTGCCATTTTGTGAACGTTTTCTCTTTTTTTGATTGCCTCGCCTTCGTTTTTGCTTGCCAGTATTATTTCATCCCCCAGTCTTTCGTGCATTGGTTTGCCTTTTTTGGCTTTAGCTGAGTCTATAATCCATTTCATTGATAGATAAGCTCGTCTTTCGGGTCTTACTTCTCTTGGTACTTGGTAGTTTGCACCACCCACTCTCTTTGATCTAACTTCTACTGTTGGCCCTGCATTTTTAAGGGCGGTATCGAACACTTCCATTGGGTCTTCTACTTTTTCTTTTGTTTTTATGTAATCAAAAGAACCGTATACTATTTTTCTTGCAGTATTTTTCTTTCCCCTTTCCATAATGTAGTTAATAAACTTCTCAACTTTTGTAGAGTTGAACATTATGTCTGGCTTTACTATGTTTCTGTTTTTTACTTTTCCTCTCATAATGATACTAAAATTAAACGAAAACTACGAAATGACAACGAAAATAATTATACGAATAAAATATTACTTTTTAGGTCTTTTAGCGCCATAACTTGATCTTGAGGTCATTCTTTTCTCAACACCTCCAGCATCTAGCTTGCCTCTTACTACTGTGTATCTAACTCCAATGTCTTTTACTCTACCCCCTCTTAACAAAACCACTGAGTGTTCCTGCAAATTATGTCCAATACCTGGAATGTATGCGGTCACTTCTGTACCGTTTGTAAGTCTTACTCTGGCTATTTTTCTGATAGCAGAGTTTGGTTTTCTAGGTGTTTTGGTTGTTACTTTTACACAAACACCCCTTTTGAAAGGTGAAGTATATTTTACTGGCCTGTTTTTTAATGTATTAAAACCATGGCCCAAAGCAATAGCTTTAGACTTTT
The DNA here is from genome assembly GCA_048499675.1 of Candidatus Zambryskiibacteriota bacterium. Lineage (GTDB taxonomy): Bacteria > Patescibacteriota > Minisyncoccia > Phycocordibacterales > WO2-35-19 > JASNZL01. Next base: position 95,796 of record JASNZL010000002.1, on the reverse strand, counting down.
TCTTTACGTCTTTTCTCTTTCTTTTTATAAGTTGGTTTATTGTAGCCATTTTCTATTTAAAAACCGCTTCCGCGGACAAATACAAATCTAATACAAAGCGGAGAAAAAAGCAACCCCGTAGTAGATTTTGGCATGGCACGAAGTGCATGGTTTATAACCAATGCCAAAATTCACTACGGGTCAATCCCCGCTCACTAATTTTGGTATTGTAGAAAGATTACATATTAAAACATTGCGCCACATTGGATCTGGCGATATACCCAAATCAATACTCTCCTTGGTGTTTCTACAAGAAGATACCAAAATTGGTGGCATGGGCAGGCACGCTCACTAATTTTGGTATTATTGCAATACGACCCTTTTCTTTGTTTCGAGTGTTCGATATTGGTGACCTATCCCATAACTAGCGAGTTATATATGTTGCAATATTTAAGATACCAAAATTGGTGGCATGGGCAGGCCCGCTCACAAGTTGGAATGGCGAGAGTTTGTTTGAAAGATTATTTTAGAATTTCGTTTACCTTATTTACAATATCTTCCATACTCTGGTTGGATTTTATAAGATAACTAAAACTACCATCCTCTACTGCTCTGGCTACTGATTCCGAATTTTCCATTACGGTTAACATTATCACTTTAGCATTTTTGCCCCATTCATCCTCCCTTAATTTCTCTAGCATTTCCCAACCATTCATAACTGGCATTAAAATATCAAGCAGAATAGCGTCAGGATGTGTTTCTAGGGCTTTTTCTAAACCCAATTTCCCATTTTCGAGACCAATCGCTTCAAAACCAGATTGATTTAGTTTGTCGACCAAAACCAATCTTAGATTTTCATCATCGTCTACAACAAGTATTCTTTTTTTATTCTCCTTTTCCATATTTTATTAAAGTTTAATAGTAAATTTTGAACCAACATTTTCTTCTGATACAAAAGATATTTTTGCTCCGATTATATCTAATAATGATTTTACCAAATATAATCCTAGACCAGTACCTTGATTTCCAATTAGATTTTTTACGTTATCTGCCCTGAACATTTTGGTGAATATTTTGCCTTGTTCGTTTTTTGGTATACCAACACCCGTGTCCGATATGTTGATTGTGGCTTTATCAAATGATTCACTAATTTCTATGGTTACTTTACCGTTTGGAAATGTGTATTTTAAAGAATTAGAAATTAGGTTATGTATCACAATTCTGATTATTTTTGGATCCGTTTTTATTTTAGATAAATCCCCTTCATATTTTTTTATTATTTCTATTTTCTTTTGTTCTGTCATATAAATCATCTCATTCAATATTCCCTCAACTATCTCTACCAAATTAGTTTCTTTTATTTCTGGTTTTATGGAACCAATCTCTATTCTAGATACGTTTAGGAGGGCATCTATAAGTTCCCCCATATCCTCTGCGACTTTCTGTGTTCGCAAAAGGTATTCTGCTTGTTTTTCTGGTGTTGTCTTGTTTTTGTCTGAGCGCAACATTTCTAAGTACCATTTGATTGTTGCAACTGGAGTTCTGAGTTGGTGTGATGCAAGTGAGAGAAATTCAGTTTTTGCTTTATCCAATTTTTTTTGTTCCGTGATATCAAATATTGTCGCTAGCCCAGAGTAATTACTTTTTTTGGTGTTAAATATAGAAAAAATAGCCCATTTTGTATTACCGCTTTTTGTTACAAACTGAACCTCTTGCCGATTGATTGGAATATTTGATTTATAATATCTAATTAGGCGATCATTTTTTTCTGACTTCTCATCTATTTGTAGATCAAAAATATTTTTACCTTCTATCTCTTCTTGGACAACTCCAAAGAAGCGCAAGGCCGATTTATTTGGGTTGTGTATGTGGCCCTCTTCGTCTAGAAGTAGATAAGGTACAGGAGACTCCTCGTATAATTTTGTAAATTGCCTAAGTGAAGAGTCTATTGCTCTGTTGTGCTTAAAAGCAAGAATTTCACTTCGAGTTCTTGAAGATAATAATAAATAAAATACATAAGACAAAAGCACGCTTATTATTACAAGCAAAATTTGAACTGATAGATATTGCATTTCTTCAGGAGTAAGTTTTATTCCTGTATAAATTTGCGAGTACTCCAGTATTTCTGGGATGAATGTAAAAATAGAAAAAACGATTCCAAGAAGAATAGCAAAAGCTATAAGTGATATGATTGCGTGTTGAACAAAAACTGGTTTTTTATTCATAAAATAAGAGAAGTGAAATTTTCACTTCTATTATTTTACAATATTAAGGCAAATCTTATGCATCAATACCTGTTACTAATAAAAATAGTTTAGAAATAATTGGACTCAGTATGTGCCAGAACAAAAATATAAAAAGAAAAACAAATATTAAACCAAACTTTTCTAGTTGCCACCTCAAATGACTCCATTTGTGAGGCAGGATTGAAAAAAGTATTTTAGAGCCATCAAGTGGAGGTATTGGTATCATATTGAATATAGCAAGAACTAAATTTATTAAGACTACAAAACTTGCAAGGCCTAAAAATTGTGGATCGAGAAGGTCTTTCGCGATACCAACACGAATTACTATTCCAAAAATAACAGCAATGGCTATATTGGAAAGGGGGCCAGCTACAGCAACAATTGCTTCTCCCCATTTTGCACTCTTTAGGTTATAGGGATTAAAAGGGACGGGTCGTGCCCAGCCAATAATAAATCCTCCCAAAAAATATCCAATTGCTGGAACAATAAATGAACCGACTGGGTCTAAGTGGGCAATAGGATTGAGTGTAAGTCGCCCTTGGTATTTTGCAGTAGGGTCCCCTAATGCCAAAGCTGCATATCCGTGAGAGACTTCGTGAATAACGACCGACATTATGAGTATTGCGATAATAAATATAAATTCCATATATTAATTTTCAATTTTCAATTTAGAATTTCCAATAAATGTCTTAATTATTTAATTTTCAAATATTAAAACATTGAAAATTGAATGAAAATTAAAAATTTTAAATTAAAAATTACTTGTCTTTATACAAGTCTTATGATAGCATAATGTCCACTATGGCAAAACAATGCGTTATAACAGGAAAAACATCACAAATTGGAGGCGGATACTCCAACAGGACTCGTGCTACCCAATTCAATCCAACTGGGCTAAAAAGACGCTATGCTAATATCCAAAAAAAGAGGATTTTTGTGCCTGAAATAAACAAAACACTGACTCTGAACCTATCAACAAAAGCAATCAAAACTATTCAAAAGAAAGGTGCTTACGCCACTTTGAAGGAGGCGGGAATAATATAAATTATTCTAAGTACTCTAATTATTCTAATTAACCTAAATAATTTCCAAGCCTCAATTCTTAAATCAGGTTTTGTTTTTTATTTAGAACAATTACTTGTCCTGCGAAATGATAATGAAGGGGGAGGTTAATTAGAAATTAGGTTAATTTTATTTCCATCACTCTTAAATATAATTCTCCCTAAATCGGCGGTGTTTAATACTTGAACGTTAAATTTTTCTAGAGTGTCCAAAACTTCTTGGTGAGGATGACCGTAGCGGTTGTCTTTTCCGGCAGAAATGACTGCGTATTCTGGAGCAACAGCTCCAACAAAAGCTTCAGAAGTGGAAGTTTTTGAGCCGTGATGTCCGGCTTTTAATACATTGCTCTTCAGTGCCGAGGGCAACCCTTTGGGACCGGGGCACATTAAGGGTTGCCCTCGGCACTCCAAAGAAACTAAGTACTCCTCTATGTTTTTGGGTGAATCGCCGGTGAGCATAAATGAATTTTCGCCATAAACAAGTCGCCCGACTATTGAAGCACTATTGCTCTCCATTCCTTCCGTGTCATATATAGGATAAAGGATTTCAAAAAACACTCCCCCGCCAAAATCTACAATCATCCCACTTCTTGCTTCCATCTTTTTTATTCTCCCTTTTGATTCAAGATTCAGAATTCTGGATTCTAATTCTTTATAAAAACTAGTATCAGAAATAACTCCGCTCTCCATAAATAAATCAACTTTATATCTCCCTAAAACATCATTTAATCCTCCTATGTGGTCAGCATCCGGATGAGTTGCGACTACTACATCAATACTTTTGTCATAAAAAGGCATAGCTTTACCGAGCTCACGGAGCACTCCCCTGCCAATCCCGCCATCAACAAGCATTTGATTACCGTTTGGAGCTTCAATAAATATAGCGTCCCCTTGTCCTACATCAAGGAAGGCAACAGTCAAAATCCCTGCTCTGCTTTCTCTATTTGCAAAGTATAAAGAGAAAATTGCTCCTAAAAACAAAATAGAAAAAATAGCTATTTTTATTTTAAACCTCCTTTCCATCACTTTATGATAGATTATAATAGTATAAAGTTCTAAGTTATAAAGTTTATAAAGTAAAAACAAAAAAATGAAGCATTTTGAAGCAAAACAATTTGAAATAGGAAAACTAAAAGGTATTTCAGAGAAAAATATTGAGGAGCACCTAAAACTTTATGCGGGGTATGTTAAGCACACAAACTTAATTTTGGAAAAAATAGAAGAGATGAGTAGTGACCTCGAGAAGAACACCTACACAATAGCCGAAACTCAAAGGAGATTTGGTTTTGAATACAATGGTATCAGAAACCACGAAGTATATTTTGAATCACTCTCAGGTGGCCCAAAAGAATTAGAAGAAGGAAGTTTTCTTAAGAAAAAAATTGAAGATGATTTTGGCTCATTTGATAAATGGCTCGCTTATTTTAAAAGTATGGCTCTTACTCGTGGAATTGGCTGGGCAATTCTTTATTATGACAAAAAAGAAAATCGTCTTTTGAATGCTTGGATAGACGAACAGCATTTAGGTCAACTCCAAGGATGCGCACCAATACTTGCTCTTGATATGTGGGAGCATTCTTTTGTTTATGACTACCAACCGAGTGGCAAGAAAGATTATGTAAATGACTTCTTCGCTAACCTAAACTGGAAAGCAATCGAGGAAAATTTTGGAAAAGTGCAATAGTTGACTTTTTGGAAATATAATATATTCTTTTGGGCAGAAAGGTGGTGTTCTGTGTTGATAAGCGAAACCCTGATTCTAAAGTTTGAAATGCCTAGAATTCAAGAATGTGTTGATGGTGTTGAGTACACAGCGAGACTTTTGGATTTTTACAGGAGTATTGCAAACACTATTGAAAGGTATGCAGCGAATGGCTTCTTTGTTTCTCAAGTAAAAGATGGAGAGGGAGAAGTATTAGAGTTTGTGATGCCTGCAAAACAAGATAAAGATGATAAGTCTGAAAGACTTAAGAGGCTCCTGGAAATGTGCATTGAAGAACTCCTTCTAAGTGTTCGTACCTATAATGCACTGAAAAGGGCGGGATTTTCTCGCTTGGCAGATATTCTGTCTATGTCCGAAAGTGAGTGTCTTCGCATCAAAAACTTTGGACGCAGGCATTTAGCCGAAATCAAAGAAATGATTAAATCGATGAGCGCAGAGCACGGTGTTGATCTGTGTTTTGGAATGAAGCTTCCTGTATAGCTCTCCCTATTCCCGCCAAACCGAAAGGTTTGGCGGATTTCGTTTTACGATTTTTATCATTAAATTAAAATTTTAAAATCTACACTATTTTTACGACCGTAAAAATAGTGTAGATTTTAAATTGTGTTGCTATTAATTTTGTTTGCTGGTTTTAATTTTTTTATTTTTAAATAAACAAAAGCATAAACCAGATACCAAACTATTATTCCGAATAGTGGAAGTGTGCCAGTTTTTAAAACTGCAAATGGCACACTTGCTCCAATTTCTGTCACAGTAATTATTATTTTAGTAAATACAAATGCAACTATTCCTGCTATCCACGAAAGGGGCACTCCTAAGAGTGGAATGAATCCTAAAAGTCCAGTGAGAAATCCAAAAAACATTGCAAAAGGAACGAGAGGCAAAACAATCAAATTAACAATAAAAGAAATTATCGAAACCACTCCCGACATTTTTGTTAGAAGTGGTAAAACAAAAAGTTGTACTGCAAAAGTTGAAGAAAGAATTTCTCGGAGTCCAAGCTTTTCTGTCACCACGGGTATTTTTTCTGAAACAAAATTGTATACAAATGGTGAGTACAAAATTAAACCAAGTGTTGCACTAAAGGAAAGTTGAAAAGATGGATCGCGAATAAGTGTGAGTGGATTCCAGAGAAGCATCAAGAAGCCGGCCACAAATAGAGCACGCAAAGCGTCTGACGGTCTGCCTAAGTGTCTCGCAATAATTGCAATTAGAGCCATCACACTTGCTCTCACCACAGTCGCACCAAGACCAACCATAATTGCAAAAAGTACAATTCCAATTCCAGCCAAAATAAATCCCAAAGTTCTTTTCCCAGTGTAAGCAGTTACATAAAGAATTGCCATCGCAACGATTGTAATGTTGTAACCTGAGAGAACAATGATGTGAACAAGTCCGACCTTTTTGAAATTATCCAGAAGGTCTTGTCCCAAAGATTGCTTCACTCCAAATATAAGTCCAGCCAGAAGTGATGAGTCGGGTTCTCTCACAACACTTCCAATATTTTCTATAAAATTATTTTTGAGTTTATAAAGTGCGCCAACCAATACGTTTGCTTCTCCTTCTTCAATTTTTTCTATCTTTGGTCTATAAATCAAAAAATGAATTTTATCTTTTGATAAGAAAGAAATGTAATCAAACTCATTGCCTGTTTCAGTAATAAAATTTTTAGGTAATTCAATTTTTCCTTCTACTTTTATTTTGTCTCCGTATTTCAATTCAGGAAATCTATCGGCAACCAAAAGTATCAGACTTTCGTACTCTATTGGTTTGATTGTGTAACGAGTACCGCTGTCACGTATATCCGGCTCCTCGATTACAACAGCATCAAATGAAAATGCTATACCTGTGTTTTGTAGTAATGTTTGGTCAGGGGAAGAATTTGTGATTTGCATCCTAAAAAATCCAAGAGTCAAAAACAAAATACATATTATAAATTTGTAATACTTTTTTTCTCTCAAGATAAGGAGAGAGACAATACCAATCAAAACCATAAACAAAAAACTACTCCAGCTAATATTGAAGTAGTCTTTTAAAAAAATTCCTATCGCAAATGAAACAACATTTAAGTAAATCATTTAGAGTTTGAGTGAAACATACAAAAACTATTTTTCTCTGTTTTGGTGAAACAAAAAATAGTCTTGTTTTAAGCCATTATATAGGACAATACTTTTGTTGTCTGCAAAGCTTGTAGCAATCTCGTCACATCTATCATTTAACTTGTCTCCTGAATGTCCTAAAACTTTTTTCCAAACCACTTTTCTTTTTTGTGTCTCTTCCAAAAGTTGTAACCACAAATCCTTGTTCAAAACATCTTTCTTGTCTTTGGTCCTCCAGTTATTTTTTTGCCAATTATAAATCCAGAGAGTTATGCCTTTCATCAAATATTCTGAATCAGTATAAATTTCTACTTCACAATTCTCTGGTGTGTTCTTCAGTCCCTCAATACTTGCAGTCATCTCCATCCTGTTATTCGTTGTCATCTCTTCCCTCCCACCTAATTCTTTTATTTGTAATTCCTGCCTTGCCGGCAGGCAGGTGTCATTTCCAACTACGCTGAAGCTTCGCTGGACAGGTGTAATTTGGAATTTGCTGTCATCATTATTTTCAATAATGATGACAGCCCATCCTCCCCTACCTGGATTCCCTCTCGATGAACCGTCTGTATAAATAATATATTTGTTCATTTGATTTAGTGAATTCAAGTCGTGTGATACGTTCTTTGAGGCACGACCTTTATATTTTTTATTTGAACCCTATCGGTTCTTTTTCGTCAACTTTTGGATTTATCATCTGACCAATGACGTTAATTACAGAATTAATTTTCTGATTTTGATTTTTTTGTTCTCTTTTTATTTTATTAATTTCTGAAATTAGGTTCTTGTGTGTAGCTAAAAGTTCGCGGAGCTTTATAAAAGCTCTTATGATAGCAATATTGACTTGGATTGCTCTTTTGCTATTTAGAACCGAAGAGAGCATGGCAACACCATGTTCTGTAAATACATACGGTAAAGTTCTTCGACCACCACGACCTTTTGGTATCGCAAATTGCGATGTCAAAAACCTTGCCTCTTTTTCGTTTAGCTGAAACATGAAGTCGGTTGGAAATCTATCTTTGTTTCTTTTGACCGCTTCATTTAATCTAAAAGTAGGTACCTGATAAAGAAAAGCTAAGTCGCTATCAAGCATTACTTTAACTCCCTTTATTAGGTAAATTTTTCTCTCGATAATTTCTTCTGGCAATAATACTAATTTCTTTATCATAAAATAAATATTATCACAAAACATCTATATTATTTAAAAAAATCCACGATGCGTAATCTTATTTCACTTGAGCCATTGAAAAATGATTTCTCGATATTTGCTACAAGATTTGTCTTAATTCCCTCTTTGAGCAAGTCTCCAAATTGATCAGGTGAAGTAAAAAAAGAAATTGCTTTTGCTGTACTGCTTCCATCTCTAAATATAACAGAGAGATGCTCTTTGTTTTTTCCAAAACGATTTATTCTCTCGGGTATCACATCTCTAAAAGTAAAGACAGGTTTTTCATTCCCTACTCCAAACGGGGCAAGTGCAAAAATTTTCTCTACTGTTTTTTGATTAACATCCGAAAGACTTATTTCTTCATCAACAAAAATATCTTCTTCCAAAACTGGTGAGTGTAGACACGCGTCAATAATAGTTTCTTCTAGTGTGTGAATTTTTTCAAAATCAACTGAGAATCCTCCAGAGAATTTGTGTCCTCCAAAATCCAAAAAAGCTCCGTTTGCTCTCTCCATTATGGCAACCAAATTAGTAGAACCATCTGACCGGCAAGAACCTTTTATCGTATCCCCCCCTTCTTTGCCCCAGAGAAAAACCGGACGTTTGTATTCTTCGGCAACAGAGTTTGCAACTAGTCCTAAAAGTGATGGTCGCCAATCTGGGTTTCCCAAAACTATAACTGGCTTTTCCCCAAAATTTAAAATCTTTTCTTTTATTTTTTTCTTGGCCTCTTTGGTAATGCTTGCAACAATTCCTTTTCTCTCATTGTTGATGTGGTCCAAGTGTCTTGCATAGGTTTCTGCATCGCTATCATTTTCTGCAATCAAAAGATTGAAAGCATCAATCGGATGTCCCATTCGGGACGCCGCATTTATTCGCGGAGTTATCATAAAAGCTATATCGTCTTCACTCAAATTTTGTTTATTCATTCGAAGCATTTGAAAAAGTTTATTGAGTCCTGATCGCCTACTCTTCCTCAAAACAGAAAGTCCAAAACGTGATAGCACCCTATTCTCTCCAGTGAGCGGAACCATATCAGAAAGAGTGGCAATACCCACCAAATCAAGAAGCCATTTTTCGTGCCCTTCTTTTAATAATTCCCTATTCTTTATTAATATCGCTTGAATAAGTTTCCATACTACACCTGTACCACACAAAACTTGCTCGGGATATTTTGAGTCAGTTCGTTTTGGATTTATTATTGCAAAAGCATCAGGCAGCCCATCGGATTGCTCGTGGTGGTCTGTAATTATTACATCAATACCTAACTCGTTTGCTCTGTTGACTTCTTTTATGTCGCGGATGCCACAATCTATCGTTATTAATAATTCAATCTTTTCTTCTTTCAATCTTTCAATATTTTCTATATTCATCCCGTACCCTTCCGTATGTCTGTTTGGTATGTAGTTTACAAAGTTATTAAAACCAATCTTTTTGAAAAAATCATACAAAAGCGCGCCCCCAGGTATTCCGTCTGCATCGTAGTCGCTCCAAATTCCAATTTTTTGATTCTTTTTTATGGCAAATAATATCCTATCTACCGCTTTCCCCATATCGCAGAGCAAAAAAGGATCATGTAGATGGTTTTCAAAATCTGGATTTACAAATTTTTCCGCTTCTTTTTTTGTTGTTATACCTCTATTAGAGAGAAGTTTTGCTGTCAGAGGGTCAAAATCTTTTAGCTCCACCTTTGTTTTTTTAGGTAGTTCTGGTTTTACTTTGTACGTTTTAGGCATAAAAAGGATAATAGCATAAAATGATTTTTTTATTTTAATCAAAAACCCGCTACTAGCGGGTTTTTGATTGTCATATGGTTTTTATTACAAATTGCTCATTTGCTCGGTCATACAATATTTTTCTCCAGAAGACAATTCTGAGCAAATACTATATTCATCATCACTTATTCTTTCGTACACATAACCCATACCTGTAACAGGATCATTGAATTCTCTTGTTAAAAATACTGGGTTTAGTTCAGTTAACATATACGGATAAAATCCATACTCAAGATAGTATCTATCCAAAGCTAGTTTTATTGTAGAAATATCGCTAGAGCGCTGTATATCGTAAAAAATACTTTTTGTTTCTTCTCCCCTGTCCCTGGCTCCCTTCATGGCACTAAGTGCTATAACTGAAAAGGTAACCAAAATAACAGCAATAATTCCCCAAATCAGGAAACCCTTTAGTCCTCCAGTTTGTTTCAAATCGTTTTCGTTGACTAACCCTTTTATATTCCTAAGATTTTTATATAGAACATAATTTGCAATAACAAACAACGGGAACAGAATAGTTGAACTTACAAAACTGGCAATTGATTCAAGACCTACGAGCGATAAGATCATTTCTAGAAATACCCCCATCAGGAATATGGCGATTGATATTAGGAAAACTCTTGTGGCAACTTTTCCCCAGTTGCCTTGCACATAGGACCTGCTCGCCTTGAGCGCGTTTGTTCCTTTTATATCTTGATCAAAAATGAAGAAAGCAGAAAAAGCCAAGTAAAACGAAAAGATTATACCAGGTATAACAAAGAGCATATACAATCCAAACAAGATCGTTAGGGTTAAGATGTGAACCCATAATAGAGAAGGTAGTTTAGAAAAACCAGTACTGAAATATTGAGCGATGCCACCACCTTCCTTTCTGTCTACAACTACAGAAATCAGAGAAGAATGACCCCAAGTTAATAGAATGAATACAGGAATTATTAGCAGAAACATTAATGGATTTACTGATTCGGCAACGGCATAATCTACACCAAATATTTTATCAATAACGAACATAGAATATAGTTGAATGAGTATAACTGGAAGAAGGTACACCCCTACGTATTTGAAAAAATGTTTTTTATAATCCTCTAATGCGTTCGACAAAATTTGTTTGGTACCAAGTAATCCAGCTTGAGGAACCATGGATTCATTGTTAGAGATATTATTCTCTGGAGTAACTGTGGTTTCTGGAAACAATATTCTAAAAGATTCTGAAACATCAGATTCTTTCCACCCCGCACCCAATAAAGACTCTTTTATTTTAACTTTATCTACACCCTGACTTGATTGTTGCTTGATGTAATCAAGCATTTGTTCATTGACCATATATAACTAGTAAATTGATAATACCTAAATTATATTACAGCAATTTACAAATACACGTCACTTCTGTGTAAAAGAATTAGAATACATTTTTGTAAAATTAGTATGTAACACCTTTACAAAGACAAGAAGGTATTATTGGAGTGCTTAGAATCGGTCACAAATACCCAGTTATTTAGTTATTGGTTAAATTTCGTGACCCACTTCGCGTGTTCTACTAAAAACACGCCAATAAAAAACATATTCCAGTTTTTGATTCCGGACGCATGAACCATTTTATTTCCCCTGAGAAATTTTCACCACCTTGTCGAAATCATTTAAATAGTTCACTGTGGGTGCCTATATTTATGAAAATTATTATTTCTTCATTTTGCTTATCAAAAATAGCTCTGTAGTCGCCGGTAATATTTATGCTCCACATACCGTCGTATTTTCCGCTCAGTTTGTGAAGATTCAGAATTCTGCAGTTTGGCTCTTTGCTAAATAATTCCCTTCTCTCTTTGAATCTTGCTTTTATTTTTGGACTAAGTTTCTTGTAGCTATGATTGAACTTTTCTTTAAAGAAAAATTGCATATTTTTATATTAAACTATCAAGATGAGCATTCACTTCGGCTGTAGTTTTGAAAGGGCCCGACATATTTTTACCCGCTTTTATTTCCCTTCTAGCCTTCATTAAAGCTCTCCCTGTTTTGGCGTTTGGGGTTAATGTCCCATAATAAATGAGCCCAATACTAAGATTACCGTCAATATATGATCGGGTGGCAGATTTATAAATATCGGCAAGAGAAATCCCTTCTTTTTTGGCTTTGGCTTGAGCCGCGTCTTTCATCTTTTTATCTATTTTAAAAATAACTTGTGAGGTCATAATATTTTAAGTTAATTAGTATATAATAAGTATATACTTTTGGTGTACTCTGTCAAGTTTTTTAAACTCTGTTTTTGTTGATTTCCACCACTTTATCAAAATCATCAAAAAACCTTATTTTACTTAGATTTAAGTTCTTGCTTTTATTGAGTTTTAAGGGAATTAGTAGTTTGTTTGTTGAGAGAGTGTAATTTATTAATTTTCAAGCAAAAGTGGCTAAAAATATATTTTCATAGTATTATCTTTATATTCACGGAGTGTAGTATAGTGGTAGTATAAACGCTTTGGGAGCGTTAGGTCCGAGTTCGATTCTCGGCACTCCGAACGTAGTGAGGATGAGCAAGCAAACTACTTTGCTTGCGTCCGAGAATCGAAAAGGTTCTCCTTTATTTATGAGGACTTTGTCCGAATAAATAGGAAACCTGCACTGTTCCTGTAAGGAACGATTCTCGGCACTCCGAAACAATGTTTCTTTTTCTCTAAGCCCCCTGCCTCGCCGGCAGGCAGGTTAGCTTCAAGCTCTAAGCTTATAATATAAGATTTTGCATAATACTTACCTTAGCCACTTTTTTATCTGGATCAGCATAAACACATACCAAATCAAACTGCCAAACCACCTCACTTCCCCATTTGTGTTTATTTTCAAGCAAGTATGTCTCAATAACTCGTTTCAATCTTTTAACTTTGTGAATGTGCATATTTTCCTCGGGTCTTATCTCATTTTTGCTTTTTGATAATGTGTTTGTCATTGGTTGCTCAAAAAATCCATTTACTGACTGTCTTTTTACTGTTTTGACTTCAACAAAATGTAGTCTTTTGTCTTTGTGTAGAATTATATCTATCTCTCCCCATTTTCTATTATGGTTCCTTTCTATCAGTTTAAAACCTTTATTTATAAGAAAATTAGAAGCAATATTCTCCCCCATTTCCCCTAGTTCGTTGTGTAATGCCATATAAAATTGTGTCAATAATTATAGGACTGTGTAAAAGTCTGTCTTTTCAATAAATCCTTATTTTAAGCCATATATTAAATCTATTGACTTTGACTTATACACAGTGTCCCCAAAGTTATCCACAGTTATGTTGATAAATAAGGTCTACTAGACCATAAAGACACTAAGTTAATTATATTACTTTTTGTTCGTAAATTCTATAATACTTTTAGTCTTTTGGTATGATTTGTCATTTTTATCCAAAAGTTGATTTTGTTAATAAAAATATTTATGCTAAATTATATACAAGTATATTTTTATACTTGAAGCGGTCATAATTTAGTGGTAAAATACGGTCTTGCCAAGACTGAGATGGGGGTTCGATTCCCCCTGACCGCACACATTAAAGCACTTATATTTTGTATTAATTATACTGAATAAGTGTTACTATTTATTTACGCGCCCGTGGTGAAATGGATATCACAGCGGTCTTCGGAACCGTTATTCTGGGTTCGAATCCTGGCGGGCGCGCAAAAGTTTGATGTCAGCAGAAGAAGTTGATCTAAGGATTAAATTTATAAAATATGGACAATAGTGTAAAAATACAAAAATTTGATATACCCGAAAAGGTTTCGCGTGTAACATCTGTCCTCAAAAACGCTGGTTTTGAGGCATATTTGGTTGGTGGTTGTGTCAGAGATTTGTTTATGGGTAGAAAACCAAAAGATTGGGATGTTACAACAAATGCTAAGCCGGAGGAGATTATTCTGCTTTTCCCCAAGACTGTGTATGAGAATAATTTCGGTACAGTAGCCGTTGTCGAGGAATCTGACGAATTCACCGAGGATGTAGGCCATGAAGAAGGCTCTTTGGTTACACATGTAACAAATGAGTCGGAAAGCTTAAATTCCAATAGTAATGATAAATTGAGAGATAATAGCTTAAAAGTTATAGAAATAACGCCGTATAGAATAGAGGGCGCTTATTCTGACCATAGAAGGCCTGACAGTGTTAAATTCAGCGATAAGATAGAGGATGATCTAAAGAGGCGTGATTTTACAATAAATTCCATAGCGTATGATACAGATACGGGTGAAATAATAGATCCTTTTTATGGGGTTGCAGATTTGGCTAGAGGAATTATTAAAACAGTTGGCAACCCAAAAGATAGATTTTATGAAGATGGTCTAAGGATACTAAGAGCAATTAGATTTCACGTGGAACTAGGTTTTGTAATTGATTCAGAGACTGAGAAAGCAATATTGGAAAATAAGGATATTTTGAAATCTATCTCAAAAGAAAGGATTAGAGATGAGTTTATAAAGATTATAATGTCGCCAAATCCAAGTGGAGGTTTGGAGTTAATGAGAAAACTTGGAGTTCTAACATATGTAATACCAGAGCTTGAGGACACCATAGGAATTGAGCAAAATAAGGCGCATTCTTATGATGTATGGACTCATTTAATCAAAACAGTTCAACATTCTGCAGACAAAAATTTTCCGTTACACGTGAGACTATCTGCACTATTTCATGACATATCAAAACCGGCAAGTAGAAGGTTCGATCAGGAAGCTAAGCAATGGACATTTTATGGCCATGAAGTAATTGGTTCACGTGTAACTAAGGCGATATTAGAGAATCTTAAATTTTCACGTGAAACAATTGAGCGCGTTTCAAAATTGGTAAGGTGGCATATGTTTTTCTCAGATACAGCACAAATTACACATTCTGCGGTGAGAAGGATGATATCTAATGTTGGTAAAGAAAACGTTTGGGATTTAATAAATATTAGGCACTGTGACAGAATAGGAACAGGTAGACCAAAAGAGAATCCGTATAGACTAAGAAAATATCAAGCCATGATAGAAGAGGTAATGGCTGATCCGATTTCTGTTGGAATGTTAAAAGTTAATGGTCAAAGAATAATGGAATTATTGGATGTAAAACCTGGGCCTATAATAGGACAAATTCTGAATGCTTTATTGGAGGAAATACTAGATGATCCAAAACTAAACACAAAAGAGTATTTAGAAAATAGAGTAATTGAACTAAGTAAATTGCCAGAAGGTGAACTAAAAAAAATGTCAGAAAAGGGTAAAGAGAAGAGAGAAAAAGAAGAAGAAAAAATAATCAAGCAAATTAGAAACAAGCATTCCGTGGCTTAATAAAAAGACATTTTAGTAATTGTCCTTGTGACTTATTAATTGTCCACAGTATGTCCTTTACATTGTTTGTAAAGGACATAAAATATATATCAGACATAGCCAATATTTTAAAAAGACAACTCATCTTATCATTGGCAATTAGTTCTTTGTTATTATTCGTCGACGGACGAAATAAAAGAAAGCTTGGTTAATAATAGAAAAGAGAGTTATACATATCTTCATTTTTGTGTATTTATTTTTGAGATATAAGACTCATTTCTATAATGGCGCTATTTGACTGAGTTTATCTTTTGCTCCCGGCTCTAATTTTGTACCTAAAGTTTTGGATATAAAATTAGGGCTGGGCAGTATGTTCTTTTCCCTTCATATAGGGATATTTTAGAAACCACCTTGTTGTGCGAAACCCTCCACCGCATCTTGGTGGTTTTTTTTTATGTCTAAATAGATTACAGGTATTAGGTTTTAGTTTTTAGTAAAAACAAAATCTTTTACTAACAACTAATATCTAAAAACTATCAACTTCCAAGAGAACGGGGCAGTGGTCCGAACCCAAAACATTAGGCAAAATGCTCGATGTTTTGATTTTTTTGACAAGCTTTTTGTTTGCAAAGAAATAATCTATTCTCCAGCCAACATTTCTTGCTCTGGCGTTCGCAAAATGGGTCCACCAAGTGTAGTGGCCTTTGCCTTGTGTAAATATTCTAAAGGTGTCAACAAAGCCGTTTTGTATTATTTTATCTACTCCTTCTCTTTCTTCTTTTGTAAAGCCATGTTTTCCTATATTTGGTTTTGGATTAGCCAAATCGTCTTCAGTGTGAGCGACATTTAAATCGCCACAAAAAATGACATTTTTTAACTTAGCCAGATTTTTAACATGTTCCAAAAAAGCAGGGTCCCACTTCTTAAATCTTAAATCCAACCTACTTAAATCCTCCTTTGAGTTGGGGGTGTAACAGTTTACCAAGTAAAAATCATTAAATTCAGCTGTAATTATTCTACCTTCTTTGTTTAAGTCCCCGTAACCATCATTTTCCAAATCATATTTTTTGACAATTTTTTGAGGGAAGCCAAGGGTGGTGCTTAATACTTTTAAATTCTTGTCTTTCTTAACAAAAATGGCGGTGCCACTATAACCTTTTCTTTCTGCCGGATTCCAAAATTCTTCATAATCTTTCAGGTCAAGCTCGTTTTGGTCCTTTTGCGACTTTATTTCTTGCAAACAAATAATATCTGGCTTGTATTTATCTACAAAAGGCATAAAAAGCCCCTTCTTGTGCACCGCCCTTAGTCCATTTACGTTCCAGCTTATGATTTTCATATTTATATCTTAACCTAAATACTATCCCACTGCATTTCGAATATTTGTTTCATTGCCATAGCCAAATTTTTATCTTCGATAATCACCCCTTGCAATGTACTAAACATTAAGATTTTTACAAAATCTGATCCAATATCAATTGAAACATTGGAGGAATATTTATCAAAGGCAACAGTTTTCATTTTTCTGTTGAATATTTCATCTTCCTCTCGGTATTGCTTCAAACTTAAGTGCTCTGGAACGATTCCTCTGATTTTTACATTTTTTCTTTTTAATATGTTGTTATACTCATCAAAAATGCTTACCATTCTTTCATCTGTCCCGTCAGCATGAGCATTGAAACCTACAAGCTCACTGTTTTCTAACTTATTCAATCCAAAGTTTAGTATTTCCTTTATGCCATCTAGTCCTTCAAAATACATAACACTTGGTTTGTCATCGTTCCTCATCAAAGCCATGAGTTCTGGCAACATATTTCTAATGGCACTTATTTTACTTTCAGACTCAATTATTAATTCCTCGGGAGATTTTGCACCATATATTTGTTTTTTGGGGTAGGGAATTTTCAAAACAAGACCCTTTTGTCTTAATTCTTCCATAACCACATATACGGTCGGCCTTTTAAGGCCACTCTTTTGAGCAATTTTATATGCAGTGGTATTTCCAAGCTGAAGTAAACTTAAATATACAATTGTTTGCTTTTCGTTAAGTCCCAAATTCTTTAAAGCTTCTTTAATTTTGATCATAGTTATATTATATCAAGAGCGTAAAAATAGTCAATATTTTTGACTATTATCTTGTATATAACAAAAAACCATTGTAAATAAAGGTTTATTTAGTTTAAAGTTTAGATATAGTGCTTGACTATTTACATTAAATTTGCTATAATGGATACAGAAGTAAAACAAAGTTCTTTGACGAATTTGCCTTCCGTTTGCGATGCGGTTGCAGGTGGCGGACGGAGTCTGCGGCTAAACATGGTTTGTTGAGCGAAGGGGAAAAAGCCAAACCCAACAAACTGCTCGAGGACCTAGTGCGGAAGCCGAGCGAATAGCAAAAGCCAAGGGGGTACAGGGTCAGTATGTTGATTGACTCTCCCTGAGGAATCATCGCAAGATAGGGCGATTACCTAAAAGCAATCGCCCTCCCTAGCAAGATCCGTAAACAAAACGAATTTTACTAGGGAGAAATCCCTAAGTTCTTTGAGAAAAGGAGATAATATGGGAATCGCTCTCAGTCTTGAAGGTATTGGTTTCTTCGCTCTCGAGGCAGTTTTCGAGGAAGTTTCCGCGGACGATTTCTTTCGAGTCCAGAGAACTCTGGTTGAGTTGCAGGAGCTGGGAGTCAAATTGGATTACTGCCTCCAGTGCCAGAGCTCAAGTTGGCAAAAGGATTTAAAGGGGAAATTCTTTGAGGTGTTTGAGAAGAACCTCGAACTTCCCGAGAAGCTTGTTCGGGAAATTCTTTACCTGGACGAAGATCGTGTCTTGGATTGCAACACAAAAATAAACGAAGAGGTTATAAAACTTCTCAAAAGCAGGGTTCTAGCAAGGTTCAATGATGGTGCAGGAACCTTGGTAAAGCTTGAAAAGAAAGGGGGTGAATAGGATGCCATACGCCAATTCTGGCTCCAGTGGGCGCGGAAAGCCTTACTGGACACGGGAGCAGGAAAAGCCTGCTCCCAAACCAAAACCCACTAAAAAATAACAGTGGGTGGCGTCAGACAAGTTCTGGCGCCTTTTTGTTTTAATTTTTTAAATCAAAAGGTTTGTAATTAAAGCAGTCATTGTTTCTTTTTCATTAGGATTGCTTTCGGCAACCAAGAGGGCAAGGGCAACAAGAGTATTGTCGTTTATTTTTCTTTCCCCATTTTTTCTAAGTAAAATATTATTTCTTTCTAGAAATAAAATGAACAAAAGAGAACCAACCCTTTTGTTTCCATCAGAAAACGGATGGTCTTTGATTATAAAATACAACAAATGAGAAGCTTTTTCTTCTAAGCTCGCGTATAGCTCTTTGCTGTCAAATGTTTGATAAATTGTTTTTAGAATGCCTTTGAATGTTTCATCTCTTTCGTTACCAAACAAATCACCCGCTTCTTTTTTGTTAACAAGGTTTATTTTTAATTCATCGATTGCTTTACGGGCAAATTCATAATCAAAAATTTTTCTCTCTTTGTTTTTGCTTTTTTTGATTACAATATCACCCTCGTCATATTCTTTGAGAGTGGTCCAGGAGTTTGCATAATCCTTTATGACAGACAAAAGACTCTGGATCTCGTCTTTATCCAGTTCTCTTTTTTGAATAGTGTTTTGAATAAATTCAATTTTGTTTTGCAAATCTTTGAGTCCTGCTTCATGCAATTTTTTTATTCTTTCGGTATTTATAGCAACACCTTTGATTATGTAATCTCTCAACGTTTTGGTTGCCCAGATACGAAATTGAGTAGCTCTTTTTGAGTTTACTCTATATCCAACAGCAATCATCGCGTCCAAGTTGTAGAATTGGGTTTTGTATTTCTTTCCGTCGCTTGCAGTATGTTCCAAAATGGAACTAACTGAATTCTTATTTAATTCGTTTGATTTAAAGATGTTTTGTAAGTGCTTTGTAATTGCCGGCCTTTTTGTACCAAAAAGAAAAGCAATCTGGTCCTGAGTTGCCCAAATTGTTTCTTTTTGAATATCGGTTTTTAGTTCAACATTACCTTTCTTGTCTTTATAAATGACAATACTTTGTAATTTGTTGTGTTCGTTTTTCATCCAGTAGTAGATTTTGGCAATGTTAATTAATTAACCAATTCCGTAGGAATTATTGCCAAAATTCACTACCGGATTCATAAAATTATTTTAGCACATAAAAAAAGTTGTCTTTACTTTTTGTTATGGAATTTTTTGTGGATGTCGCGGAGGTGGCGGTCTGTGACATGGGTGTAAACTTGAGTTGTGCCTATATTTGCGTGGCCGAGTAGAGCTTGAACGGAGCGAAGATCAGCACCATTGCTTAAAAGGTCAGTCGCAAAACAGTTGTGCGACAAAAAACCGTTTGTTATTAAATTCTCATATTTATTTACAGCGAAATCATATACTGGTCCATTATATTTACACCTTTCAACTTTTTGAACCCTAAGCCACTGAATATCAGAATCAATGAGTTTTTGCATAAAATCTAATCTCGGGTCATTACATTTAGCATCTCTAAAATATTTGATTATCTTTTCCAAAACTTTCTTTGTGGGGACTGTTTTGGTTGTGTTACCAACATATCTATATATATCAATTTTCCCATCTATTTTTAGATATTGAGCAAAATTGTGCCATTTTTTTGGTAGATTTATATATATGTCTTTTAACATATTTCTGACTGGAATTTTATCCCCTGCAAAAAAGCTTTTTGCTTTTAATTTTTTTAGGGTGGGAACAATCTTAATAAAAAGTTCCTGATCTGGTTTGTGTAATATTTGTAGATATAACATTTTGTGGCTTATAATTTTTCCTTTTGGTAGTTTTACTCTCCTCAATCTTTTATATAAATGAGAATCAATCCCGAAAGTTAATAATAACATTTGAATATCTCGCAAAAGCATTTCACTTGAAGAGAAAAATTTAATAGAATTACCCTCATTTCCTTCAGCGTCGTAATATCCAGCCAAAAATTCTGCTATAACTTCTTTGCTTTGGGAGAATAAAATTTTAGGAACTCTTCTGAGAGGTGATTTCTCTGTTATTCCTATTTTTCTCAAATAAGTAACAAATTGTTTTGAATAAAAATTTAAAATAACATTATTTGCGCCTTCTATTTTTTTTATTGTTGGTTTATGTTTATATTCTGAAGTAATTAAATCTTTATAAAATTCTATAAAAGTTGGATTCTTATCAGAAATTATGACCCCCCGCCTCTTCTCACTTATTGTTCCATCCTCCAAAATATAACCAATTATTCTCCAATTGTTTTTACTTCTTGATTTTTTTGAACTATTCATTGTTATTTTCTTAACACCAGCAATGAATTGATTTTTCTTTATATCTCTTGCATTAATTTCCACTATTCCATCTGTTCCAAGAGTAAAAAATTTGTGGTCTGGAGTAACAGAAATTTGATAACCATTAGCAGAAAGAGAAATCATATCAAGTGATTTATATTTTCTCTTTTGAATTATGTTTGATTTTACGGTTTTCCCAACATTAAGGTCTACCGATGTTATTCTTTTTGTGTTGGACAAATATAGTTCCCTTGCGCTTGTTATGGTGTAAGGCAAATGAATAAGTGTATCTGGGTGGAGACAATGTCTTAGTGTATGCGGGGTTACTTTTTTGGAAATTCCGGCTTTGATGGCGTATTGTTTTACAATTCTTGCGACACTGCGTTTGTTTATTCGCATATCTTCGCCTTTTGCATTTGGTTTTAAATTTTTTGAAAGTTGGATAAACATTGCATCGTTTAGGTCTTTTCTTTTTTCTAAATAATCGTTTAAAGCTTTCTTGGCTTCATCCGAAAAGAAAACCACCCTTATTTTCCCACCTTTTCCTCGAATAGAATGCTCGTCTTTTTTTAAATCTATATCGCGGTCAAGAGCACAAAGTTCAGAAACACGAAGACCGGTAGAAAAAAGGAGGTGTAACATCGCTCTGTCCCGCAAACTTTTCAAACTGTCGCCAGAAGGGGATTTGAGGAGGCGAATAAGCTCGTCGTCTGTGATTAGGTCAAGAGATCTCTCTGGGGTCTTGGCAAGCTCTATCTTTTCGGGCGATAGGGAAGTAACTCCTTGTCTTGCAAGATATTTGAGAAAGGCGCGAAGAGCAATTAGATAATAGTTTTGTGTTCTACGAGACAAGGTGTCTGCATTTTTCTTTATTTTACTTGCCGGTTGTCTATTGAGCCAAAGACGAAATTCTCTAACAGAATTGTCATTTATATCTTTTGGTTCTTCGCTTTTCAAAAATTCCAAAAAACGAGTTAAATATCTGTCGTAGTTTTCTATAGTTAAAAGCGAACGACCTTTCTCAATTTCTATATATTCCAAAAACTGCCTTTTTAAATCACTTAGTTTCTGCATTACAATATTGTAGCATTTTTTATAGGAATACTGCTTTTAATGATATTTTGGACTTTTCCACTGTTTATTCACTTCTTTTTATTCTTTTTTTAAGAAACCCCTGTCTTTTTTTGATAAAATTACCAAGAGGTCGATTACCTAAATTATAAATTAAATAATATAAAAATATGAAAAAAACAATTTTAGTTTTAGCGAGTTTAGTACTGGTTCTTGGAGTGGTCGGTGTTGTTAATGCCGAAATCAATGCGGTGACACCGAGCACCAATGATATTAATCGAACTAATGGATGGGCTCACGTTAATCAGCTTAGTGTTGGTGTGGGAACAACCGATTTACAATTTATTAGCACAAGAACATTTTGGAGTTGTTTTGAGTACAGGGTAGATAATGAGGCAAACACAGTTCCAGGACCAAACCCAAATCCAAGCGTAACTGATGGACGTTGGACTCAGGTGTGCGTTAATAATTCTTCAGTGACAAAAACAATTCCAGCAGTTGAATTTATAGATGTTCGTATGGTATATGGTGCAGAAACAGATGAAAGATTTGACTGGACAAGATTTGAAGTTTTGCCAGTTCCTTATGCAAGGACTGCAGAAATAACTTCTCCAACTTCAGGGCAAGATGTTTATGGATTAGTAAATTTCACAGCTTATCTTGATGATGACGATGCTGATGCAATTCAATGGGCGGTAAGACAAGGTACCTGCGCCGCAGGAATAGGAACAGTTTTTGGTAATGTTGACGGTCGCTCGGATGTAGCCGTTATAGATCAAAGTGATTTATCAAACCAAACATTCTCATTTACAGGAGATATGTCTAGTTTACCACTCGGAATGTACTGCTTCATTTATAATCCAGTAGAAGACGCTGGTGAATCAAATATAAGAGAAACCGTGGAGTTTAATTTAATTGAGGCTCCAATTGGTACTCCGACAGATATGGAACAATGTAAAAAGGGTGGCTGGATGACTTTCAACAACCCAGAGTTTAAAAACCAGGGTCAATGTGTAAGTTATGTCCAATCAAACAAAAACGCTGGCAAAAGAGATTAAATTTATCAAAATTTAAAAATAAAAAAACACGCCATAAGTGGCGTGTTTTTTTAAAATTTTATTTCTTTTTTATTTTATTTATATCTTGCTACGCCGCAGGCAATGGAAACTACTATCTGGAAAATTTTTAAAATACTATAGACTTTCTTATTAACATAATAATACGCCATCAATACATTTGTGTAATATTCTAATATTCTCAATATGATTATTTTTACCATCCCACCACGGGCTAGAGGATAATGTTAGAACTGGGATAGGTAACAAATTTTATTTTAGATTAGCACCTATTTTATTTGGTACATTGTGGGAAACAGGAGCTATAGCATCAGTAATATCTTCCAAATGGGTATCTATGGCTTCGTTTGACATATATTTTGCAAAGAACCCATTTCGGAAGAAACAGAAAAAGAAATTGTTGAATATTGGAATGGATTAAAATCTTAAATTCTAATCCAAATCTATTTGAACGCTTTTTTCTCTGTCGTTTGGAACAGTAAATTTAACTTTCCAGAAAAAATCATCTGTTGAGTAGAAAGGTATTCCTGTATGTTCAGATAGCTTTTTGGCAAAGGTAGTTTTACCTCTACCACCATCTCCCAGTATAAATATTTTTTTGTGAGATAGTATAGTCATTGATTAAAAATATAACATAAAACAAAAGACTGTTCCGAAGAACAGTCTGTTTTTCACCTCCTTTCGTGGTGTATCAAACCCATTTTTTACGACTTGGGCTTGGTCTTAGTCGGTGGCGAGGTCTTCCGCTCCGGAACATCCTTGCGGGATGCTCCAACATTGCGGAGACCACCACGAGAACCGAATCCGGCCATAAAATCACCTCCTTTTGTCAGCGTCCGAAAAGTCCACTGATGATGTCCCGGATATCGGGCATCGGATCCGAATCGCTCCAGACCACCTTCCAACCCCGACGGATGCCGACGGAAGGCTTGTTCCATAGATCGTGGTTATCCTTCAGGGAG
The DNA here is from genome assembly GCA_048499675.1 of Candidatus Zambryskiibacteriota bacterium. Taxonomy (GTDB): domain Bacteria; phylum Patescibacteriota; class Minisyncoccia; order Phycocordibacterales; family WO2-35-19; genus JASNZL01. Next base: position 72,059 of record JASNZL010000002.1, on the reverse strand, counting down.
ATCCAAAAAATCTCCCGAAGGGTCTCCACTTTCTTCATGAGCCGAGCACCGTTTTCAAGGGCATCCTTGATTTCGTTGAGATTACCGGAGTAGCGAGCGTTAATCAACGCTACGTTGGCTTCTTTCTCAAACTGCATAGCCAAGCTGTACAACTTGCAAAGAGCTTCTTCGGCTTTGCAAACAACGTGGTCGCGGCTGGGATCCACCTCGTGAGGCGGTTCGATTAACTTGGTCGCGTCCATGTTCTCCATTTCAATACTCAACATATCCAACCAGGTCGGCATGTCTTTTCTCCTTTCCAAATAGAACTATCCCAATTTGGTTTTTCACACGGTAAGTATTCTTGCTTGTGTGATTACTCCCACCAAAATTTTCTTTTTAAAAAACTTTGGTAGAAGCCCAACCGAAGTTGGACACCGGCTCGTCACCGGATTTTATACTGGCGGGCTACTTGACCTTCTCCACGCGTTTCCACATGGGGACGTAATGAACGTCTGGGTCAGTAACGTCGAGTTCGGGGTGGGGCTTCACAGTCCACACGCCAGGATTGCAGTAGATGGAAAGCTCGGTTGAGCCCTTACCCACATTCACCCGGATGGAACCACAGCCTTCGCGTGTGTACCCTTTTCTCTCCAATTGACTCTTACCCTTGCCTTGAAAGATGTTCAGTTCGAAATCATCGGGATTAGCAAAGGAGAAATCGAACCTCTGCGACTTGGTCACGATCAATCCGGTTTTGTTTTCCAGATTGAACAAAACGACCGAGTTCACTTCAGAGACAAGAGTGTTCGCACGATGGCCGAAAAGTGCGTTGAACACTATCGTCCCTTCACCCGCTGCGTACTCGAAGTTGTGGTCGTGAGATTCAATTGCTTGAACCTGCGCGACCACTGGGTACTCGGCGAGGAGTGTGGATTCGTGCTTGATTTTCTGCTTGATGTCCCACACTCGGCGACCGATCTTGTCGAGCAAGTTTCGCAACTTTCTGAAATCCTCGGCTTCCGCAAACCGACGGATGCCAGTTTGTGAGAAGTTGGGCATTACCTCTCGCAAGAAGCAAGTCTCTTCATAGAGCCACTTGCACTCTATGCCGGCTGCCGACATCACTTGCAACATCTCGCCTTCTCTTCCGTTGTGCTCGTCGCAGTCACCAACGATAACGATTTTGGTCTTTCCGGCAGCCTTCGCTTTCTGAATCATGACCTCGGCGTTTTTGTTGATCTGGTGGCAGATGCAGCGACCTGCGAATACAACGCAATCCTCTGCAACTTCCATCTGCAACTTCGGACCATTCTCGATCATAATCGTGGTAGGCATTTTCACTTTTCTTTCTTCTGGGGTTGCCAGTATGTGATTTTCAAGTAGGGTTGGGGCTACCAACCGCTTGTACATAGGGGTTAACCTATCTACATATATTATACACCCATTCAATATAAAAGTCAAGCAAAATGAAAGAAAATGGCTCAAAATAAGGGAAATTAATACACTTCGGATTACCTCAGCTTCCCTAATTTTTATAGTCTCTTCGCTTATTAAAAGTTTGGATTGTCCCGTTAGAGATTTAAATTCTCTCGTTTTTTGTTATTAGCAGGAAATATGACTCTAAATATAGTTAATCCGCTAAATATCTAAATAAAATCTCTAACGGGGTTTGCTAAAAAATGGGGATTGTGATATACTTAATATGTGAAAGTTTTCGCCCGCCCGCCATTTATATACGATAGTATTTCGGGCGGGTAGCAATTCGTTATTAAATTCGTTAATTCGTATATGTTAACAAAAAACAAAAAACAAAGAATTATAAAGGATGTGGCTGTTCACGACAAAGATACAGGTAGTCCTGAAGTGCAAATTGCCGTTCTATCAAGAAGAATAGACGATCTTTCAACACACCTAAAGAAAAATAAAAAAGATAAACACTCAAGAAGAGGCCTTTTGGGGCTAGTTGCAGACAGAAAAGCTCATATGAAGTATTTGGAGAAAAAGGATCCAAAAAGATACAACTCGTTAGTCAAAAAGTTAGGCCTCAAAAAAAGCTAATAATTTCTCTCTAAATTATTATCTTTTTAAATTTTTAATTTAAAATTCTCAATTTTCATTGAATTTTCAATGTTCTAATTTTCTTTGGGCACCATAATTTGTCTTATATCTTTATGATATAATTATTTGTATCCTATTATTAACTTTTTAACTTAAAATTTAATTTTTTATCGTATCTCGTACTTCGTAACTCGTGCTCACCTTAAATTTTTATTAGTAAGATTAGTGAGAATTCGTGTGATTAGTGGGTATTTTTAATATTTATTTTTAACTAAACTTATGTCAGTAATTAAACACCCCGCAAAATTCGCTTTACTCATCGCGGGGCGAGAAGTGGTAGAATAGAGTTGGTAGTTTTTATTTTATTAACAAATAATTTTTCATAAATGAGCGTAATTAAACACAAAAATCAGAGAGTTGGTATTTTTATAGATACACAAAATTTATATCACAGCGCAAAAAATTTATATAAAGCAAAGGTAAATTTTGGCCAAGTAGTAAAAGATGGTCTTGCAGGAAGGTCCCTTATTAGGGCAATGGCTTATGTTATAACAACTGAATCAGGTGAAGAGAGGGGATTTTTTGAGGCGCTTGGTAAACTTGGAATTGAAACAAAAACAAAAAACCTGCAGATATTTGCGGGTGGTGCTAAAAAGGGCGACTGGGATGTTGGACTTGCGGTTGATGCCATCAAACTTGCACCAAAACTTGATGCAGTAATACTTGTAACAGGGGATGGGGACTTTGTGCCACTTGTAGAATATTTGAAAGTAAATGAAGGTTGTCAGGTGGAAGTAATGTCTTTTGGTAAGTCATCATCGGCAAAACTCATTGAAATTGCTGATGAATTTGTGGATTTGGATACAAACCCAAAAAAATATTTGATAGGGGCGAGATTGCCACAATCTAATATAAAAATTTGATATAATAAATATAGAAAGGGGTTCATATGCAACTTGATGATTTCTTGCAAAACAAGGATGTGCCTTTAGAGATTAGAATTGGCACTCTACTTGCGAGCGCAATGGGATTTGGTGATATAGGTTTTGTGGCTTTTGCCCAAACCTTGCTTGAAGAGGCGCACAAAAGGGGACAAAAAAATACAGAGTTATGTGAGCGCCTGGAAAAAGCAAAAAGGAACAGAGAAATCAAAATCAAAAAAAATTCTCAAAACTAACAGATGTTTTACTTTAGAGTGGAGCATCTGTTTTTTTAATATTTATAAACAAAGTTTTTTCTTTTGTTTGTTTTATTTTGTTATAATTGAAACATTGGAAATTTTAAATTTAATAAAAATTGAAAATTCAAAATTGAAAATTCAAATCGTATGCGAGTAGAAGATGAACAAATAAAAGAATTTATTATTGACGCAGGACTTATTTCTAAAGCTGAGATTGAGGAGATTCACAAAGAAGCGAAATCAAGAAAAAAGAAATTAAGCGAAGCTTTGATATCAAAAGGAAAATTATCAGAAGATGATCTGAGGAGAATTACTGCATACATACTCGGTATTCCTTTTATTAATCTCAAAGGACAAAATCTAAATAAGGATATTTTAAATTTAATTCCAGAACCAATTGCACGAAAACATAATGTTGTAGCTTTTGAAAAAAGGGAAGACACTCTGGAGGTTGCTATGCTCGATACTGATGATTTACAGGCACTAAATTCCATCAAAAAGAAAGTTGGTTTAAAAATATTACCTCGTCTGACCGACTCAGAATCAATCAGGGGGGCTCTTATTCAATACCAAAAAAACTTAAAGGATGAATTCGGAGATATTATCAAGAGTGAATCTGATGAAATAAAGACAATAACCGACAAAATGCCAGGAGAAGAAACTTCTTTGGGTGACTTGAAAAAATTGGCAGAGGAATTACCGGTGGTTAGGATTGTAGACACACTTTTGAAGCACGCAATCATTCAAAACGCATCAGATATTCACATTGAACCACTTGAGGACCAGATTTTGATTAGATACAGAATAGATGGAATTTTGCACGATGCAATGGTATTGCCAAAACATATAAGCCACTCTTTGACGGCTCGTATAAAAGTGCTCTCAAGTCTTCGGTTAGACGAAAAAAGATTGCCACAAGATGGGAGATTTAAAATAGATATGAACGGAGAAAAAGTATCCTTCCGTGTATCAACTCTTCCAGTTTATTATGGAGAAAAAACAGTAATGAGGTTGCTCAGAGAATCTGTTTCTGGCTTTACACTAGAGTCGCTTGGTTTTCATGGTGAAGCACTGGAAATTTTACACAAAGCTCTACAGCATACAACTGGAATGGTTTTGACGACTGGTCCTACAGGAAGCGGAAAATCAACCACGCTCTATACAATGTTAGATATTCTAAATACTCCGGATGTAAATATTTCTACAATTGAAGATCCTGTTGAATATCAAATGAAGAGAGTTAATCAAACTCAAGTTAAACCAGAAATAGGGCTCACTTTTGCTTCGGGACTTCGAACTTTGGTTAGACAAGACCCAGACATAATAATGGTTGGAGAAATTAGAGACAACGAAACAGCTTCTCTTGCTATTAATGCTTCGCTTACTGGTCATTTGGTGCTTTCTACTTTGCACACAAACTCTGCTGCAGGGGCTGTGCCTCGTTTGATTGATATGAAGGTAGAACCTTTTCTTATTATTTCTACAATAGATGCAATTATTGGGCAGAGACTTGTAAGAAAACTTTCTGATAAAAAAGAAAAATATTATTTAACCAAACAAGAAGTCGCCTCATTATCAAAAGCGGTTGATATGGACACCATACTTACGGCGCTAAAGGAAGAAAAAATTGTTGGTAAAAATGATGACTGGGAAAATATTCCTTTTTATAAACCAGAAAAAAATGCCGGAGAAGAAGCTTTTAAAAGCAGAATTGGTATTTATGAAGTTTTGAACGTTTCAACCTCAATCAAAGATTTGATTATAAAGGGTTCTACGACAGAAGATATTGAATTGCAGGCAAGAAAAGAAGGAATGCTTACGATGCTTGAGGATGGTATTTTCAAAGCGGCGCAAGGATTGACAACAATTGAAGAAGTACTAAGAGTTGTTTCGGAATAACATGACACAAATGAGAGACGAGGTACGAAGTACGAGTAACGAGTTACGAGAAAAGCACCTTTAAGTCAATTTCAAATTACAAATTTTAAATTCTAAAATAATGTATTAATTATCGCTTATGAACAGAATTAGAAAATTTGAAAATTTAAAATTATTTTGGAATTTACTTTTAAAATTTATAGTTCCAATAGCTGAAAAATTAAAAACTTGTCTTCTGAACGTCGAAGGATTAAAAATTTAATTAGTTTGATATAATTATTTTAAGTATTTTAATTTTAGGTTAATTAGGAATTAGGGTAATTAGAATAATTTAATATCGTGCCTTTATACAAATACAAATACATAATAAATAACGAAGAGAAAGAGGAGACAAAGGAATTTGAGGATAAAAAATCTTTGTATGATTTTCTACATAAAGAAGGAGGAGTACTTTTGTCTTCTGAAGAGGTGCTCGCTAAAAAAACTTTTTCATTAAACTTGAGTTTGGGTAAAATAAAAGCTCAAGAAAAGATTTCTTTTGCAAAAAATTTGGCAATTATGATAGATGCAGGTCTTTCTGTTAGTAGGGCTCTTACAATAATGACAAAACAGGCAAAAAATAAAGCTCTTAAAACGGTTTTGGAAGATATAAATGCAAGTATAAACAGAGGGGAATCACTATCTGATGCTTTGGCAGAACACAAAGATGTTTTTTCAGATCTTTTTGTTTCAATGGTTAGATCAGGTGAAGAGTCTGGAACACAAGCGGAGGCATTAAAAAATGTTGCGGGTCAATTAGAAAAAGCACATAACTTAAACAAAAAAATATTAGGAGCCATGATTTATCCAGCGATTATTGTTTCTTTGATGGTTGTTATTGGTTTTTTGATGATGGTTTATATGGTGCCAATGCTTACCGAAACTTTTGTTGGATTAAACGTGCCATTGCCTCTGCCTACACGAGTTATTATTGCGGTAAGTGATTTTCTAAAAACCAATATTATTTTTGTTTTGATTTTTGTTTCTGTCTTGATTGGTCTCGTTGTTTCGTTCTTAAAATCAAAAAGGGGTAAAGATTTTATTGATGTTATGGTCTTAAAAATCCCCGTAATTTCTCAAATGACCAAGGAGGTTAATTCTGCAAGAACAGCAAGAACCCTTTCTTCTCTGATTTTGTCTGGAGTTGATATTGTTAACGCCTTAAAAGTTACAGAAAATGTTGTTCAAAATCATTTTTATAAAAAAATACTAGCTCTGGCTTCCCAAAATGTAGAAAAAGGAGAGTCAATTTCTAGTTTTTTTGAAAATTCTAATGGTCTATATCCAATTTTTATGAGTGAAATGATTAGTGTTGGTGAGGAAACAGGCAAAATAGCTGATATGTTTGAGAATGTTGCTAATTTTTACGAAGCAGAGGTTGAAGAAAAAACAAAAAATTTGTCTACAATAATAGAACCATTTTTGATGATACTTATAGGTATTGCTGTCGGTATTTTTGCTATTGCAATGCTTGCTCCTACCTACTCTTTGGTTGATGTTATTGGGGTATAAAAAAATATGAAAACAAAAGGATTTACTTTGGCGGAAATATTGATTTCTATGGGGATAATGATTTTGCTCGCAGTTGCAGTTCTTTTTGTTTTTGGTGATAGAAGTACAGATAGAATGATGAAAGATAGAGAAGGAGTAATCGCTATTTTGGAAGAGGCAAGATCGCTTTCTATGTCATCAAAAAACGCTAGTAAATACGGTGTCTATTTAGAAGCATCTGGGGTAACTCTATTTATGGGAAATAATTATGTTCCAAACGATCCTCAAAACAAAACTCATAATCTGCATTCATCGATTGAGATTTCTAATATAAATTTGAATGGAGGAGGGACACAAATAATTTTTTCTAGATTTAATGGGGATACGGGTAATCATGGAAGTTTTGAATTGAAAGTAAAAAATAGTTCTACTTCCTCAACAACCATTTTTGTATTACCAAGTGGAGTGATAGAATAATATAAATGAAATCTAAGAATAGAAATAAAATTAGAGGGTTTGGAATGGTTGAGGCAGTTGTAGTGATATCAATAATTGCAATTTTTGTTTTGTTGTCTTTGTCTGTGAATGCATTTTATGCCGAGATTTCAAAAAGAAACAAACATTATATACAAGCTTCTTTTTTGGCTGAAGAGGGAATAGAAGCTTTGAAATATATGAGAGATGATTCGTGGACCTCAAACATAGACCCCTTAATTCCAAATACAGATTACTACTTAATATTTAATAGTGGTTGGGTAGCTACAACAGTTGCTCAAAATACAAATGGATATTATAGATCCTTTAGAGTTTACGATGTGTTGAGAGATGTAAACGGTAATATTGTAGAAACCGGAGGGGGGCTTGATGCTGGAACAAAATTTTTACAAATGAAAGTGGAGTGGTTGAGCAAGAGTGGTACAAGCACTAGGGAAGTGAGTGCTTATATCGCAGATATATTTGGAAATTAATTAATGGTTAATGAGAAAGTTTTTTTTAAAAAAAGGAATAACAATAATTGAAACTTTGCTTTATGCGACTATTCTGGTTTTGATTGTTGGTATCGTTGCTCAATCCTTAGTTAGTCTGTTAAATTTGCACAGAGCAACACTCGCCGATAAATTGATTGAATCATCTGTGTCGGGCGCTATGTCAATAATGACAAGGGAAATTAGAAACGCAGAGTTGGTAGATGTGGCGAATTCTGTTTTTGGTTCTAATTTTGGGAGTCTGGCTCTGAGTGGTACTGATGATGGTGGAATGGTTAAGAATATTGCTTTTGGTGTAAATGACGAAAATGTTTTACAGATGACTAATTTGGTTTCTGGTGAAGTTTCAAACCTTACTTCAAGCAAAGTAAGAGTAACTGGTTTGGTTTATGATTATTTACAAAATTCTAATTCTGAAGGCGTTAGGATTTTTATTCAAGTTGAGACTGGAAACGGAAATTCAGTTAAAAGTATAGCATTAAGAAGCTTTTCTGTTCTAAGAAACTCATATTAAAATGATGAATTCAAAACAATCAAAACAAAATTCAGGCCAAGCAATGATAATAATGATTGTGATTTTTATTACCGTATCAATCATTGCAACAATGGGTATAGTTAATCCAGTACTCAGTCATTTGCAAGCAATGAAGAATTTTAGTGAGACTAAAAAAAGTTATTATTTTGCTGAGTCGGGGGTTGAGGATGTTATTTATAGAATCAAAAATGGAATAACTGTAGCAGAAAATAATAATCTTGTGTTGGATGGTGAAAATATTGTTACTTCAATTTCGGATGATGTTTCAGGTAACAAAATTATTACATCCATATCAAACAGAGAAGATTATACAAGAAAGATTGAGACAGCTCTGGTAATAGGTGAAGGAGTGGCTTTTAATTTTGCTTTACAGACAGGAAATGGAGGTTTTTTTATTGATGGAGGATCAACAGTGGATGGTAATGTTTATTCAAACGGAAATATTATAGGGGATGGGGGCTCTACAATAACAGGTTCTGCAACAGCTGCTAATACACCTGTTATTTCAGCCAACCAAACAAACAATTCACCAACAACTCCACCAAATCAAATAATTTTTGGTAATAATAATGCCACCCAAGATTTTGCCCAGAGTTTTGTAGTTAATGAGTCAGGACCACTAAACAAAGCAAGTTTTTATTTAAGGAGAACCTCAAGTGCGCCAAATAATCTAACAGTTAGAATTGTGACTGATAATGGTGGAGTACCCGGCTCTACTACCCTTGATTCAGCGACTCTATCTGCAGGTCTTGTATCAACATCATATGGTTGGGTTGATGTTGTTTTTGGTTCTTATATTCCTTTAAATGAAGGCACTACATATTGGGTGGTGCTTGATGGAGGAACAAATTCAAGCCGATATTACACAATAGGGGCAAATACAAACTATGCAAATGGTGTGGCAAAAATCGGAAGAGTGGGCTCAAGTTGGAACAATACAAGTCCTGTTGGTCTTGATGGTTATTTTGAAATATATCTAAATGGATTCGTTTCAAAAATAGAAGGCGATGGTTATGATTACTTAAGAGTTGGAACAAAAGGAGGTGATTCTTGGGCAAATACAGTTAATAGTACAAATACTTATGGCACAATATATTGTCAAAATGGCACTATGAATAATGGTAAGTCTTGCAACACTTCAAGAAGTGATCCTTCACCACAAAATTTCCCCGTATCAGAATCAAATATAAATGGATGGAAAGATGAGGCGGAAGCGGGAGGAGTATATAATGGTGATTATTCAGTTGGATGGGCGGGAGCAACTCTTGGTCCTACAAAAATAAATGGGGATTTAAGTATTGCTGGCGGTGGCACATTGAATGTAACAGGTACAATCTGGGTTACCGGTACGGTAACTGTTTCTGGTGGAGGCAAAATTAAACTTGATTCTTCCTATGGAAATAGAAGTGGGGTTTTGGTGGTGGATGGGAGGGTGAGTATTTCGGGTAACGGGCAGTTTTCAGGATCTGGTCAGACGGGGAGTTATCCGCTTGTAGTCACAACAAGTGTTTGCCCATATGATGCTTTGTGTTCTGAAAACAACGCACTGAGTATTTCGGGCGGTTCTGGAGCTGTGGTCCTCGCCGCTCCTTATGGAGCGCTACAAATGAATGGAGGAACAAGCGCCAAAGCTATGATGGCATATAAAATAATTATTTCTGGAGGTGGTCAAGTAAACTACGAAACAGGTCTTGCTGATTTAAATTTTTCATCTGGACCAACGGGAGGTTTCAATATTTTGAGCTGGAAAGAGGTAGAATAAAATTTCCAATTTTTAATCCTTCGTTGCTCTCAGGACAAGTTTTAAAATTTTTAATTAATTTCTAATTTTTAATTTTCAAATTGGGACATTGGGAATTATTGTCCGTTTGATAGGTGGAGAGAATTGTAAATTATAAGTTATTGCGATACCATAATGATATGAAGAGTCGCAGTTTGGTGGTCGCAAATTGGAAAATGAATCCCCAAAATCTTCTTGAAGCCAAGAAGGTTTTTAATGGAATCAAAAAAAGTGCTCAGGGTGTAAAAAATGTAGAAGTCTGTGTTTGCCCACCCTTTCCTTATTTGCATACATTTTCAAAATTAAGTAATCCTAAGAATTTTTATTTGGGTGCTCAAGATTTATCTTCAAGTGAAAAAAGGTGCCCACACTGGTGAGGTGTTAGCAAGAAACAGTGATGCTCGAGCAAAATATGTAATAGTTGGACACTCTGAAAGAAGGGCTGGTGGTGAGACAAACGAAATAGTAAGAAAAAAGATGGAGAGGGCTTTTTTGAATAAACTTACGCCCATATTATGTATTGGAGAAAAAGAAAGAGATCATGATGCATCATATTTGGGATTTATAAAAACTCAGATTAAAGAATGTTTGAGTACGATGGAGAAAAAAGATTTAATCGGACTTATAATTGCTTATGAGCCAATTTGGGCGATAGGCAAATCCTACAAAGAATCTATGAATCCAACAGACATACACGAAATGACTCTTATAATAAAAAAAATAGCCGGTGAGATTTTTGGTAAAGATATAGCAAACTCATTCAAAATATTATATGGTGGGTCGGTTGAACCAGAAAACGCGCCTTCAATTATAGAATACGGAAATGTTGATGGTTTTCTTGTCGGTCATGCTTCTCTTGACCCTATCCAATTCTCAAAAATTTTAAAGTCGGCGGATGTAAAAAGATAAAATGAGATCAATTGAAGAAGCAAAAATAGAGAAGGGAACAATAGTTTTGGTGAGAGTTGATTGGAATTTACCAATTGATGAAGACAAGAAAATAATTGATTCTTCGAGAATTCTCTCTGGTGTTAAGACTATTAATTATTTACTTGAAAAAGGTGCAAAAGTCGTTGTGCTTAGTCATTTTGGTGACGGAGATGAGTCTTTGGAAATTGTGCTTCCTGAAGTAGAAAAGTATTTTCCTGAGATAAGGATAAGATTTGTAAATGATCCTTGGAATCATTCTTCTTCCTCAGGAAAGACGGCAATAGAAGATATGAGATGTGGCGAGATTGCAGTATTTGAGAACTTGAGATTTTGGGCAGAAAAAGAAAATGATGACGGTTTTGCAAAAAAACTTGCGGACTTTGGAGACATTTATGTAAACGAAGCTTTCTCGGCTTCGCACAGAGAACATTCTTCTATTGTAGGAATACCTAAATTTTTGCCGTCATATGCTGGCTTCAGTTTTTTAAATGAATTTGAGAATTTATCAAAAGCTCTAAATCCAGAACATCCTTTTCTGTTTATTTTGGGAGGGGTCAAGTTTGATACAAAAATCCCTTTAGTGACAAAATTTTTAGACATTGCTGATTCTATTTTTATTGGTGGGGCAATGGCAAAAAGAGCATATCAGATTAGAGAATTTAGAGAAAAAGAATTTGAAGGGAAAATTATTTTTCCTGTTGGAGAAAAAGATGCTCTTGACGCAAATACCGAAACTCTTGAATTGCTCTATGAAAAAATAGCTGATTCAAAATTTGTTTTGTGGAATGGTCCTTTGGGTAATTATGAAAAAGGTTATATTGCGGGGACTACTGCTCTTGCTCGGACTCTTTTTGAATCAGACAAAAAAGTAATAATTGGTGGAGGTGACACTTATACGGTAATAAAAAATGCTGGAATAAATATCGATTCTATTTTGAAAGACAATAAAAATATTTTTGTTTCAACCTCTGGTGGAGCAATGCTCGATTTTCTTGCCAATGGAACATTGCCGGGAATTTTGGCATTTGAAAATAATAATGAGTTCTAAATTCAAAAAGAATAAAGAAGATTTTGTATGTGAAAAATGTAGCACAGAAGTTCTGGGTAATGGATTTACAAATCATTGCCCCAAGTGTCTTTGGAGTAAGCATGTAGATATTTTTCCGGGGGATAGGGCAGAAGAGTGTGGTGGAATGATGGAACCAATCGATATAGAAAAAGATGGTGATGGCTGGAGAGTAATTCAAAAATGCCAAAAATGTGGAAAGATTCATAAAAATAAATTGTCACAGAATGACAATTTTGATGCACTTCTTGATATAAAGAAAAATAACTAAAAACAAAATGCTGGAGTGTCCCCTTGGGGACACTCCAGCAAGAGTGTTCAGTACATCCGCACTCCCTTTGGGGTCCGGTACTTTGCCTCCTTGGCGAGATGGAGGTCAATTTGAAAAGTGCTTCCGGCGGGGCAGATGTAATCTGCCAATTCGCCGTAGGGTTCGGAGAGAACCTTCAAGAATACCTTGTCTCCGACGACACGTTCTACGCGTGTCACGGAGCGAGGCATTTCGGACTCGGCTCGTAAGAGGGCAATTCCAGAGACCCCTCTCATCTCTGTAAAATGGACCACGCACCCGCTTTCCCAGTCGGGCGCGTCTCGCTGGACGCGGAGATCGATGAGATCTCCGGCTCGCAGTTCGATTTTCTGGACGCGTCTCTCCTGCGCCCAGTTAAAAGCTGTCGCAAGCACCCCCACAAAGAGAATGGTCGCAACAACCGCCAAAAAAATATTTTTCATAGGTACTACCTCCTTATCTTATTATAACATATACCACATAAAAAAGCAATAAAAAATCAAATCGCGAGCCGAAATATAATCTCAATTTCTATATTTGTGATTATTTTGAATAAAAGAATATTGTGTTAGAATAGTCTAAATGCGGGTATAGTTTAGTGGTAAAATGCGAGTTTTCCAAACTTGAGTCGGGGTTTCGATTACCCCTACCCGCACACTAATTTTTGTTTTAAATTATGCTCTATGTATATTACTTGGAAGTCTCAAGGATGGAGATTTGTATATTGGCTCCACTAATAATCTAAAGAAGCTGTTAGGAGAACATAATTCTGGAAAAGTTTTATCAACTAAATCTAGAATACCTCTCAAACTTCTATATTATGAAGCCTACAGTGTAGATAATGAAGCAAGATCTAGAGAATCAAGTCTAAAGCTTCGAGGCCAAGCTAGGTGTCAGCTCCTAAAAAGAATATCTAGTGCAATAAAACTTTTCCGAAACAAAATTTAGTGTACGGGCCTACCCGCACACTAATTTTTGTTTCATAAAATAAAATTTTATTTCTCTATTTGTAAGATTGGTGGGTAATTCTTAATTTTAACCCACTAATTACTAATATAATAATTTTTAAAATACCAAATTACAGTATCCAAATTACAAACAATACACAAATAACAAAATCTAAAATTTAAAGATTTTGTATTTAGGATTTAAGAGTTTGTTTCCCCCTTCGCTAAAGCTTCGGCGGGACAAGTCGGATTTCGGATTTAGTATTTAGAATTTTAGTTAAGCTTTTATACGATTGGCGGGTTACTTTATAAACTTTTAACTTTTTAACTTTCTAACTCTATATTCGTGTCATTCGTGCCAATTCGCGTATTGGTGTCGTGCTACTCCATATGTACCCCTTCTTTCTGAAATAATTTATCTCGGAGTAGGGGATAATTCTTTAATTCATAATCCTTTTCTATTAAGCTTTTTGCTTCTTCTCTTGCGTACTCAACCATTTTTATATTTTTCAACGCTTCCATTGCAAGGTCAGATACTCCCCACTGTTTTACTCCTGTTAAATCACCAATTCCTCTTTGTTGCATATCGGCTTCTGCCAGCTCAAAACCATTTTTAGCATTAACAAAAGATTTCAATCTACTAACTGTTTTTTGGCTTTGGCTGTCTGCAAAAACAAAGCAGTATGGTTTGTGTGAACTTCGGAGGATTCTGCCTCTCAGTTGATGAAGTTGAGCAAGTCCAAATCTTTCTGCGTTTTCTATTATCATTACTGTTGCGTTTGGAACATTAACCCCAACTTCCACAACAGAAGTGGCCACCAGAATATCAAATTTTCCTTCTTTGAAATCTCTCATTACTTCTTCTTTTTCTTTGGGTTTGTCTTTGCCGGTAATTCCTCTGACTTTAAACTCTTTAAAAATTTTTGTTTGTAATCTTTCTATTTCGGACTTCACTGATTTAGCATTTATTGCAGTTTCCATATCTGGATCTGGGTCGTTTACTCGCGGGCAAATAACATAAGCCTGTCTTCCAGAATTTAATTCTTCTCTTATTTTTTCATAAACACTTTCTCTTTCGGTCTGCAAGACTATTTTTGTTAGAGGCAATTGCCTTCCTTTTGGTAGTTCATCGAGTATTGATAAATCCAAATCACCAAAAAGTGTGAGCGCTAGAGTTCTAGGGATTGGAGTAGCGGTCATACTAAGTAAATGCGGAATGGGTGCTCTCTGGACCGAACTAGGTACGGAAATATCTGTAGAATTTTGAGCGGTTTTTTGTTCTGCGTTATTCTGCGTTTGATTCTGCATTTTTCCGCGAGCCAACGCACGACGTTGACTAACACCAAAACGATGTTGCTCGTCTATTATAATAAGGGCCAAATTTTTGAATTTAACAGTCTTTTGTATGAGTGAGTGGGTACCAATAAGTACACCAATTTCACCATTTTCTACCCATTTTAATAATTGGGGTTTTGATATTTTTGTCCAAAGTTCGCGGTTTGATTTTGATGGAAACTTTTTTGCTCCGCTCCCTGTAATTAATCCGATTTGTATTTTGTATTTTTTGAAATATTCAATAAAAGATTCAAAATGTTGTTCGGCTAATATTTCGGTAGGCGCCATATACGCTACTTGCAAATTACCAACTTCTCTATTTGGTGGGGTGGTTGTTACTACTGCAAAACTTGCCGTTGCTGAAACTGCAGTTTTGCCACTGCCAACATCCCCCTCCAAAAGACGGGACATAGGGTCTCCATCTTTTAGATCAGAAAGTATTGTCTCGATGGATCTGTCTTGTGCTCCTGTTAATGGAAAAGGAAAACTGCTAGTAAAATCTCTAATTTCTTTTTTTGATTTTGAAATAATAAATGATTTTTCTTTTTGAGCTAGGAATTTCTCCCTTTGTCTATCTAGTTGGATAAAAAATATTTCTTCAAACGCAAATCTTTTTCTAGCGATTTCCGCGTCCTCTTTTTTTCTTGGTGAATGAATCCAAACAAGAGCGGTTTTTATTGTAGGAAGATTGTATTTTTTTAAAATATATTCAGGAATGGGATCAATAATTTCTTCTAGTATCCCGCTACCAAATATCCTTTGGATTGCGTGGTATATCCAATTTGATGTAATCCCTCTACTTTCGGGATATACGGGAGACATATTACTGAAATCTTCTCCAATAAAAAGAGTGTCACTTGTTCCATCTGGGATTTTTGAAACCTTCTCTATTTTTGGATTAGAAAAATACAACTCACCAGTTTTTTTTTGAGATACTTTGCCCTCAATTCGCACCAAAGATTCAGTCAAATACATTTTTGCAATGTAGGGTTGATTAAACCAAACCAAGCTCACTTTTCCTGTTGCATCTTCTATTGAAGCGCTTGATATTGCAGTCTTTGATTTAAAAGTTTTTGCTGTTTTTAAGTTTGAAATTTTACCAAAAACTACAGCACTTTCTCCTTGTGTTAAATATTCAATTGATTTGGTAGAAGTTGCTTCGCCATATCTTTGGGGAAAATATCTAAGGAGGTCTATTGCACTTTTGAGACGTAGCTTTAGTAGCGCCTTCTTTTGGATAGGCGAAAGTCTTTGAAATTCTTCAATCGGCGTATCCTGTTTAATTGTTGTCATCTAATATTACTCCATCTTCCATAACAGCATCGTCTGGAATTGGGCAAGCTTCAAACTGACAATCTGGCGGAACTCTACCTACATAACTTCCATCAGGACATAGTAGTGCATCCATGGTACAAACAACATTTTCTTCTTCATTATTACCTATTTCTACCGGTTCAGGATTGTAAATGTAAAATAATCCCCCTAGGATAAAAATGACGATGACAAGCGTAATAATTAGTGGTTTGTTGTTCATAATTAAAATTTAAAATATTTTGAAAATTGACCAACAAGAGGCAATTCCTTTTCTCTGTTTTGAACTACGTTTATTATACCAATTATTGATAGTATAAATATTGCAATATTTATTATGCCAGAAACAAAATCAAAAGAATCGTGAGTCATCGGAAGTAACCAAGCGATAAATGATAGGGCAAGCAAAACCAAACCTTGTTTGATGTGGTATTTAACAAAAGAATTATTTTTTGCTATTAAAAATGGAATGATAATAAGAATTCCTAGATAACAAAGTATTGCCCATAAATTTTCTTTGCGGGGCGCTTCTATTTTTATCACCTCCTCTGTTTTTGGTGACTCATTTTGGGTTGTGTTGTTTTGTTCTTCCATAATTTTAGTTAAAAATGCTTATAAATAGTTAGAAACTTTATTAGTAGTAATATTTATAATTCTATCAAATTAAGCCGGCATAACAATATCCACAGTTGTTTGCGTAAGTGTGCTTTTTGTGGTAATATTAATACAGATGCTCTTGCGGGAGCGCTAGAAAGAGAGGGGAAAAATGCCAAATGCTAGTGTGTGTCCATGTAAGTTCGAGTCAAGAGATGCTTGTGACCGTTGCGGTACGAATCTGCTTGCGGAAAGCGGATTTCAGGCCAACGGTCAACGGGATGAACACAATCGTCGCGAGCAAACTCGTTTTGACTCAGGGTTTGTTCTTGTTGGACTACCCGAGCAACCGAGAGAGACTCCTTGGCTCGCCAAGCACATTCGGGTCTGAAAACCCAAAAAGGAGCGGAAGTAACCCGCTCTTTTTGCTGAATGTAAAACTTGGTGGATGGGACAGGAGTCGAAACTTACAGTTTCAGTACCCCAATTGGATTTTTTAGTTCGTTGCCCTCCTAAAAAATCTCAATCGGGCTTCGAATCCGTCTTACGCTTTTGTTGCACAAAAGCTAGACCTCACTCTCCGCTTTCGCGAAGCTCAAGCGGTGAGATACTAACCTTTGCCCGAACCCACTTCGCACGCGCGGAGCGCGTGGTGGCTTTGAACCCAAATCGTACGCTCGGATTGCCTGCCTGCCGAAGCCTCGGCGCAGGCAGGCGTGGTGAAGCGAACAGTGCGCGCCTCGCTCCCTGCGGTCGCGAACCAAAACCAAAAATTTCCTTACCTATCCATTTTCGGCGGGGGGTGTGGGGGGAGCCGCTCAAAAAATGAAAGGAAATTTTATGGTTTTGTTTCCGCCGCTTCATTCCTCCAAAAAGGACTCGTATGTATATTTTAGCATGGTGGCAATATTCCGTCCGTCCTTTTCTCCGTCATTCGCGTCGGGCGAGGCGCTTCCTCTCCGCGTTTTGTGATAGCTCTGTCGTCCGCTCACACTTCGCAATCACCTCGCATTTGCCGTTCGCATTCGCTCACGATGCCTGCTCGGTACTTGCTTCGTGTTCGCTCTGTGACTTCGACGGCGTTCGTGGTAACTCTAAAAAAGCGGATTGTGCCAAACTGACGAATGGCACAAGCAAATCATATTGCGCTTGCCCCAACCCTCCCATGCGCGCGCAAGCGAAACCCTCTTTAATCTTCTTCGAATCTTAACTCTTTCGGTAAAAAACGATCTATCTCTTTGTCAGACCATGTAAATTCTTCATCAGAAATATTTTTTCCCAACAAAGCAAGTTGCGCTTCTTTATAGTCAATATACTCAGTTTGTGGGGTTAAACTACTAATAATCTGATACTGTTCTTGTAAAAGGTCTCTCTTTGTTCTGATTTCTCCACTATCTAATCCGTTTGTTATATCAACAATAAAATTTTTGTACTTATCACGAAGCTCTAGAAATTTTAAGGCAAATTTTTTGTGATCTTTTGCTTTTTCTTCAAAAGAAAATTCCTTTTGAAAATAGACAAATAAAATTTCAAAGACTGTTATGGCTATAGCGACATCATTCAAAAATGAGTACTCAGGAAATCTAATTGGCAATACAAGAAAAACCACAACAAGGGCTAAAATTATGACGTTAGCCCATTTGATCTTCGTATTTACTTTCTCAAGTCTATCAGAAGCCTTTTCCAAGACCTTGTGAGTAAACACACATTGTGCAAACTGTTGCCTTATGATTGATAGATTGTTTTTATCCATATTTCTATATTGGTACAACAACTCTTTTTCTCGCGATACATATATTATTTTGAATAATGTAACACTCTAAAAAATGTTCTCCATAAAATGCCGCACCGTCTTTATATTTATGAATCCCATTATTATCCTCAAGTATCTCTCCCCTGAGTTTACCATCTCTTGTTGCTTCTTCGCCAAAATTTCTTACTTTCCATTTAGTTAAGTACTCCCCAGATAAGTTTTTAGTATTAAGAACGAACTCAAGATCATCTTTTTTAGATACCCAACCATTTGGTAATCTACTCAACAATATGCTCTTCATAAAGCCTCCTTTTTTAGGTTTACATCGTGTTTCAATATTAATGTCTATTTTTTTATCTAAAGAAACTCTAAAAAAATCTTCTATGAATTGTTCATTTGGAGCTTTAACGTAATCTGTAAAGTCACCAACTTCTTTTTTAATATTTCTAGGGAAACCATTCACAAAGATTTTTTGATATTCTTCTACCGCCTTTTCAATATTGTTTTCTTCGTAAAAAGCATATGCTTTTTTTGCTCTATTTTTTGCTGTTTCTATATTTGTTCCACTTTCTTTTTTATGCAAATATTCAAAAAAATCTAAAATGGTTTTCGGATAACTTGCAAAAGAATAATTACTCAAAAAATCTATGACGTACTTATCCAAAATGTAAGTTTTTATATTTACGTTTCCTGTTTCAATTTTCCATTTCTTGATAATTTTAATTAAGTTTCTTGTTAACCCATTGTTTGAGTTATTTGAATTTTTAAAACTCGTTATTTCGCTTTTTGGATCAAAAATAATCCAATCTTCTCCATCTCCAGTGTTGGGAACAATAAATTTACCATCATCTTTTTCAAGCGCAGGGAGTATCTCTACCTTAAAAGTAGAGAAATCAACCACCACCACTTTTGTCCAATTTTTTATTTTGTCTGTAGTTGAATAAGTGTCTTTCAGAGTATTTTTAACTTTGGTCAACAGGTTAGAGGGTCCATTTTCTTGCTTTTGGTACTCTTCAAATTTTTCTTGTGGGATTTTAAAAATAACATCAACATCTTTTCCTGTATGTGAAATGGTTGTTTTCTTCTTATAGGAGCCAAACAAAAACTTCACAGAGTCAGAATATTCTGAGCTGTAGAATTCAGAATTCAGAGTTTTGCATATTCCAATATATTTTGTAAGAGAATCATCTCTTTGATTTTTAGTCAGGGAGATATTATCTATAAATTTTTCAAAATGTTCGTTCATAATATTATTGTGGATAATCTCGCTTTACTTTTCGGCTTCTTTTCGGTTACAATGAAATTGTAGCGCAAATGAATTTTTAATGCAATATGTCTAAACTTACAAAAAAGCAAAAACAGGTTTTTGATTTTATAAAAACATATATCTCTGAAAATGGTATTTCCCCAACGATTGAAGAGATCAGGAAAGAGCTAAAACTAAAAGCAGTTTCCACCATTCACGAGCATATCAATTCCCTAGAGGCAAAGGGGTATATTTCAAGGTCTGAAAATTCTCCAAGAAGTTTATCTCTCATGAAAGAAATAAAATCTGTTGTTGAAATTCCGATTTTAGGCAATATTGCGGCAGGACAGCCTATTGAGGCAATAGAAAATCGAGAAGATTTTATCTCTCTTGTTGATCCTAATATACAAAACTCTAAAGATTATTATGCTCTACGAGTTGTCGGAGAAAGTATGATTGACGAGGGTATTTTTGACGGAGATGTTGTTGTGATAAAAAAACAGTCTGTTGCAGAAAATGGACAAACAGTCGTTGCAATTATTGATGATAATGAAGCAACACTCAAAAAGTTGTATAGAGAAAAATCACGGTTTAGGCTTGAACCGAGAAATCAATCAATGCTCCCATTTTATAGAAAAGAGGTTGAAGTTCGGGGTGTTGTTGTCCAAGTAATTAGAAATATACAGTTCGAAGAAGAATTCAAGCCAAAACAAAAAACTAAACATGGTTTTAATACAATAGATTTATTTGCGGGTGTAGGAGGGATAAGGATCGGTTTTGAAAATGCTGGATTCCAAACAGTTTTTGCTAATGACTTTGAACCACAATGTAAAGATACATACGATCTTAATTTTAAAGATTCAAAATTAATAGTTGAGGATATACGAAAAATTGGAATTGATGATTTGCCTAAATTTGATTTTCTTTTAGGAGGTTTCCCTTGCCAAGCTTTTTCTATTGCTGGATATAGGCACGGCTTTAAAGATAAAAAGGATAGAGGAAATTTATTTTTCGATATTGCAAGGATCATTGAGGCACGAAAACCAGAAGGCTTTTTGCTTGAAAATGTAAAAAATCTAAAGAGCCATGATTCGGGGAAAACTTTTGAGGTTATAGAAAAAACACTTGAAGATCTTGGATACTTTGTAAAATCAAAAGTTCTAAATACTATGGAGTATGGAAATGTGCCACAAAATCGAGAGCGTATCTATATTGTAGGGTTCAAAAATAAAAACTACTTTGATAAGTTTGAGTTTCCAAAACCAATAAAGCTCACGAAAAAAGTAACCGATCTATTGGAGAAAAACGTGCCTGAAAAATATTACTATAATGGCAAGCCATTATATGAAAGATTAAAAAATGACGTAAAGGAAGAAGGTAAAGTGTATCAATGGCGCAGACAATATGTTAGAGAAAATAAAAGTGGTGTTTGCCCAACTTTAACTGCAAACATGGGGACAGGTGGACATAATGTGCCAATCATAAAAGATAAAAAGGGTATACGAAAATTGACTCCGTTAGAGTGTTTTAGAATTCAAGGCTTTCCAAAAAATTACAAACTTCCAAAAATTTCTGATTCGGCACTATACAAACAAGCTGGAAATTCCGTTAGTGTTCCTGTTATTGAAGCTGTGGCAAAAGAAATGATGCGAGCAATGCAATAACTATTTTATATATTGCTTTATAGACTCCAACATAATGTCCTCTTTACTAGGTATTTTATCGATAACGGACTTATGCATAAAATACTCCTCACCATTGTTTGAAGAACGATCTAATAGTTGGAACTTAATAATATAGGTTTTATTTGCTTCCAAAACCACATTATTTATAGTGGCTCTACCTGTTGTTGTAATAGTAATAGAGCTTTTACTATTTTTTACAAAATGAATGTTTTGAATGTCATCAATATAAACATCTAGTATTTTATGTTTGTTATTTTTGTCTAACAAATTATTATTCCAACTATATAAATTGTTACTATTTTTTGTTAGATAATTAGATAAAGGCGTTGTAATTGTAGTGGTTTTTGCAGTTCTAGTTTCATTTACTTCTTTTACATAAATCGGGCTCTCATTTGAGGAGCAGAGAGTTGAAAAAGACATAAAATCTTTTGCTGAACAAACTGTTATAAGTTTTAGTGAGCCTAAATCCGTATTATTTCTATTAATTTTTGTAACGGAAGATAAGTCATTGTTAACATTAGATTTTATAAAAACTCTATCGTCCATTTTAAGTTTGTTGTAGACATCTTCACTAAAGACTGTTTGTTCAAAAAAAGGCAATAAGTAATCGCTATCAAGATTTGTTTCAACCATGACAAGATATTTATTGTCGTACCCTTGGTTCCTCAAACTAACCATGTACTGCGCTTTTTTGAAGGATTTTACCTCAATTTGCGGTGCATTATTTAATGCTTGCCATTTATTTACATATTCAACAAAAGGCTTAGCGTCTTGACCAGCTCTTATACCAAGCACATCAGGGGCTATGCCGGATTTCTTTGGGTCGTACTCATAATAGTCAGAAATGACAGATAGATTATTGGCTATTCTGGGCAAAAAATATTTGTTGAAAATTACACTTTCGGGAATTATATTTATCCAACGATCAAAAACCCCTCCAATATAATCACTTTTTCCACTAAGACCCCCATACATCCTGCCTCGTTGAGCCATTGAACATACAAAATAGATGTACGGAACAACATCTTGCTTAGTAATTATAATTTCATGGTTATGATTCATGTTATTTAACAAAAAAATCCAAGGATTTTTTATAAAGTTTTGCAAACTCTTTGAGTTGCAAAACATCAAAGCGCCGTTGCCCTGATTCAATCTTTGAGACATACGACTGAGTTCTACCAAGCTTCTCAGCAACTTCAACCTGCCCAAGACCAACCTCAAGCCGTGCTTGTTTCAAGC
Organism: Candidatus Zambryskiibacteriota bacterium; assembly: GCA_048499675.1. Lineage (GTDB taxonomy): Bacteria > Patescibacteriota > Minisyncoccia > Phycocordibacterales > WO2-35-19 > JASNZL01. The sequence continues at coordinate 49,735 of JASNZL010000002.1, read as the reverse complement.
GCTCAACGATTTTCTTGTGGTCATCTTGATAAATTGCTCTTGGCATATATTTATATAATAATATTCCATTGTGTATTATTCCAAATTGCCATATACTGTATTTATGAAGCGTCGGAACCAAAACCAAAAATTTTCCTTTCCATTTTTTGCCGGCTCCCCCCACACCCCCCGCCGAAAAAGGATTGGTAAGGAAATTTTTGGTTTTGGTTCGCGACCGAAGGGAGCGCGAGGCGCAAGTGTCATTCGTCAAAATCCTGCGGATTTTGTCCGAAATACATTCGAACTTCGTCCAATACACACCGCTTTCGCGAAGCTCAAGCGGAGAGTGAGGGATTCGAAGCTTACAGCTTCAGTACCCCAATTGGATTTTTTAGTTCGTTGTCCTCCTAAAAAATCTCAATCGGGCTTCGAATCCGTCTTACGCTTTTGTTGCACAAAAGCTAGACCTCACTCTCCGCTTTCGCGAAGCTCAAGCGGAGAGTGAGGGATTCGAACCCTCGGAGCCTTTAAAGGGCTCACCTCGTTAGCAGTGAGGCGCTTTCGACCACTCAGCCAACTCTCCGTTTATGGCAGTGGTCGAAAGTCCCTTTCGTCCACCTATTGCCTGCTCGCAAAGCTCGCAACGGCAATTCTGCTCACTTCCGTTCGCAGACCGGATGAAAAGCAAAGAAGTTTGCTTTTCATCCACGGAGTTAACTCTCCGTACTAAAAAGATTATCATATAAAAAAGATATAATCTAATTTATAAGCAAAGATTAGTGAGTGGGTATACCCATGCCACAAATTTTGGTATTTTATATATTGCAACATCAATAACTTACTCGCTATTAAATTTGTCATCAAAACCGAACACTAAAAACAAAGAAAAAGATTGTCTCGCAATAATACCAAAATTGGTGAGCGGGGATTGACCCAGTAGTAGATTTTGGCATCGCATACAATGCGCGGATGGAGTCCAATGCCAAAATTCACTACTGGGTTGACTTATTTTATTATATTTGATACCTTGGAGTAGCTCTATTTTGGAGCTTTTTATAAATATATTAAAGAATGGCAAAGAAATCAGTTATAGCAAGATCACAAAAGAAACCGAAGTTTAGCACTCGGATAGTTAGACGATGTTTCAAGTGTGGTCGAGGCAAAGCTTATATGGGTGATTTCGGGCTATGTAGAATATGTTTTAGAGAGCTTGCAAATGAAGGCAGAATACCCGGAGTTAAGAAATCATCTTGGTAAATAAGAAATAACGAATTGGTTAACGAATTATAACGAAATAAAAAAGAATTATTAAAGTAATACCAGATGAGAAAAATACATTAAATTGTATAATTTCTCGTCCATAGCAGAATGAACGATCCAATAGGAGATTTTATAATAAGAATAAAGAATGCTGGCAAAGTGGGGAAAAATGAAATTTCTCTACCTTTTTCAAAGCTTAAGTTTTCTATAGCTGAGCTTCTTTCTGTTAAAGGTTATTTGGGTAAAGTATCCAAGAAAAACAAAGGCAATGCAAAATATTTGACCGTTGAATTACTTTATGACGGAGAATCAAGACCAGTTATTTCTGATGTAAAAAGAGTTTCAAAACCTTCGAGAAGACTATACAAGAAGTCTAAGAATATAGTTAAATTTAGAAAAGGTTATGGAATGTCAGTATTTTCAACACCAAAAGGCATAATGTCAGATTTTGATGCAAAGAAACAAAATTTAGGGGGAGAACATTTGTTTAATATATGGTAGTAATAATTTTCAATTATCAATTTAAAATTTATAATAAATATCAAAATTTTTAATTTTCAAACATTGAAGCATTGAAAATTTAATGAAAACTGAAAATTCTAAATTGAAAATTTGTTTACAAAAATGAGTAGAATAGGAAAAAAAGAAATAGTAGCAAACGAAAAGACAGAAATATCTTTTGATTCTGGCGTATTTTCGGTCAAAGGACCAAAAGGTACACTTCAAAGAACTTTTAATTCTGATATTGCTATTGTTGTAAATGGTAAAAACATTTCTCTTTCGGTTCCTAAAATGAACAAGCAAACAAAGGCTCTTTGGGGAACATATGCTTCGCATATAAAAAATATGATTCAGGGAGTGAATAATGGTTTTGAAAAGAAATTGATACTTGAAGGGGTTGGATTTAAATCACAGGTTACAGGTGATAAGTTGGTGCTAGCGCTAGGATTTTCCCATCCAGTAGAAGTTGCTATACCAAAAGACTTGGAAGTTAAGGCAGAGAAAAATTTGATTACAGTATCAGGAATAGACAAAGAGTCGGTAGGTAGTTTTACAGCAAAGGTTAGAGCTCTCAAAAAACCAGAACCATACAAAGGTAAAGGATTTAGATACGAAGGAGAGGTAATAAGAAGAAAACAAGGTAAGAAGACAGCATAGAAAATGTAAAATTTAAAAATCAAGATTAAAAATTACCCACCAATCCACAAATAGAAACGAATATAAGAATTGAAAATTGAAAATTTTAAATTGAAAATTATAAAGACATGGATACAAAAATAAAAAAAATTCAGAGAGAAAGAAGAAGAAAGCGAATCAGAGCTAAGATTTTTGGTACAGCATTGAAACCAAGACTTTCTGTTTTTAGATCCAACAAATACATAAGTGCTCAGCTTATAGATGATGAAAAGGGATTGACTCTTGCTTCTGCAACAAGTAAAGGTCTAAAGGGTAAGACTGTAGCAGAAAGAGCAAAAGCTGTAGGGTCTTCAATTGGAGAACAGGCAAAAGCAAAGAAAATAACAAAAGCAGTTTTTGATAGAGGAGGTTACATATATACAGGTTCTGTTTCTGCATTGGCAGATGGGGCAAGGGAAGCCGGACTACAATTTTAATTTTTAAGTTATGTCAACAAAAGAAGAAGATAAAATAATAACGAGCGAAGAAGTATTGGAAACTCCTGATGCAGTATTAGATACTGCGGATGTTTCTGCTACAGACAGAGAGGCCGATGCGGTAGAGGCAAATATCCCCCCAGAAGAAAGGAAGAATAGATTTGATAGAAGAAAAAACGAAAGGAGACCATCAAGAAGACCAGAAAGAGCTAGGCAAGAATTTGATAGTAAAATAATCAGTGTTAGAAGAGTTACAAGAGTTGTTGCTGGAGGAAGAAGATTTAGTTTCAGCGTATCTATTGTTATTGGAGACAGAAAAGGCAGAGTTGGTGTTGGTGTCGGCAAATCAAGCGATACTCCTCTTGCGGTAGATAAAGCAACAAGAGACGCAAAGAAAAATATGATTAAGGTTGCTCTTAATAACAAAAAATCTATCTCTCATCCAGTTGAAGCAAAATACGGAAGCATAAGAGTTATGATGATGCCCGCTCCAGGTAAGGGAGTTATTGCAGGAAGTGCTGTGCGTGTTGTTTTGGAACTTGCTGGAGTGACAGAGATTGCGTCGAAATTACTTTCTAGATCAAAAAACAAACTTAATATTGCAAGAGCAACAGTAAAAGCTTTAGGAGAGTTAAAAAGTCAAAAGGCGCAAGTTAACAAGCAAGAACTTTAAAAACTTTTAAACTTTATAACTTTCAAACTTATTTATGCAAACTCATAATCTAAAAAGGAATAAATCAAACAGAAAAGCCAAGCAAGTTGGTCGTGGTGGAACTCGTGGCAAAACTTCCGGTAAAGGTACAAAAGGACAGAATGCGAGAGCTGGTAGAAAGAAAAGACCAGAATGGAGAGATATAATCAAAAGATTGCCAAAACTTAGAGGAAGAGGAAAGAATTTCCTCAAATCAAGATTTGATGAAAATGTGGTTGTAAAAATGTCAGAAGTAAACTCCATTTTCTCTGCAGGTGAGCTTGTAAACAGAATTACATTGGAACAAAAAGGTCTTATAAAGAAGACAAGCAATAAATATCCAAATGTAAAAATAGTTGCTTCTGGAGAAATAACCAAGGCGCTTAATTTTGAAAATGTTAAAATATCAGAGAAGGCTAAAACGTTGATAGAAAAAGCTGGTGGTAAAGTTGTTTTATCTGACAAAAAAAGATAATAAATAAATAATGAATACTTTTGTTCACAAACTAAAATTGGTTTTGGGAGACAAAATTTTGAGAGGGAGGATAATATTTACTCTTTTAATCTTGGCTCTATTTAGGTTGCTTGCAACTATTCCAATACCGGGAATAGATACATTAAGATTGGAACAATTTATTTCTGGTAATGATTTTCTAGGACTTCTAAATATTTTCTCTGGAGGAGGTTTAACTAATCTTTCCATTGTTATGCTTGGTGTTGGTCCATATATTACAGGTTCAATCATAATGCAACTTATGACTGTAATGTTTCCAAAACTCAAAGCAATGTACCAAGAAGAGGGTGATATTGGTAGAAAGAAGTTTACACAATATTCTAGACTTCTTACTGTTCCGCTTGCTTTTGTGCAAGGGTTTGCCTTTTTGAAACTTCTACAAAACCAAGGAATATTGACCAATTTGGCGCCGTTAGATTTGGCTACAAACCTTATTGTTATTGCTGGAGGTTCTCTTTTGCTTATGTGGCTTGGTGAACTTATATCTGAATTTGGTATAGGGAACGGAGTTTCTCTTATAATTTTTGCTGGTATAGTTTCTGTCTTACCAAGTTCTATCAGTCAACTTGTCTTTACGTTTGATACAGCGCTATTGCCTGTTTATGTTGGATTTTTGGTAGCGTCACTCTTGGTTATTTGGGGAGTTGTGGTTATCACAGAAGCAGAACGCCCAATACCCGTTACATATGCAAAACAAGTTAGAGGAAACAAAGTTTATGGAGGTGTCTCAACCTACCTACCTTTGAGAGTTAACCAAGCTGGAGTTATTCCAATTATTTTTGCAATGTCTATTTTGTTGTTCCCACAAATGATTGTTGGTTTTTTGGCTAATGTAAACAACACAATAATACAGAAAGTTTCTGAGTTTATATTACAAATCCTGTCTAACCAAACATTCTACTCCATAATGTACTTCTTGCTCGTATTTCTATTTACATATTTCTATACAGCGATTACTTTTGACCCAGACCAAATAGCAAAAAATCTTCAAAGGAGTGGAGCTTTTATCCCAGGGGTAAGACCGGGAAACACAACATCTGCTTACATAGGAAAAATTCTATTCAGATTAACAATGGTTGGAGCCTTGTTCTTGGGTGTAATTGCAGTTTTACCGCTTGTCGTTCAATCTTTAACTGGTATAGGGGCGGTTGCAATCGGTGGAACAGGTCTTTTGATTGTTGTTTCTGTTGTGATTGATCTTGTCAAAAAAGTAGACGCTCAAATTTCCGCTCGCGAATACTAAATTTAAATTATTCTAATTACTCTAATTTCTAAATAAGGAAATTAGTGAATACTAAAAAAATTAGTATAATTAGGTTAATTAGTATAATTAGGTTAATTTTAAATATGACACCACAAACATTTATATTTTTTGGGCCATCGGGATGCGGTAAAGGGACACAAGCGAGACTTTTAATTGACAAACTAAAAGAGATTGACCCCCAAAAACCGGTGCTTTATTTAGAAACAGGACAAAAGTTTAGAGAATTTTCTACAGAAGCTTCTCTTACTGCTCAATATGTAAAAGAAATAATAGGAAGTGGTGGACTGATTCCAGAATTTTTGCCTATATGGATTTGGACAGAATATTTGGTTAGACACACGTCGGGTAATGAACATATGGTTCTTGATGGTCTGTCTAGAAGGGTTGATGAAGCACCAGTTTTGGATTCGGCAATGAAATTTTATAGAAGAGAAAAACCTTTTGTTGTTTCAATTGAGTTATCAAGAGAATTAGCTTCAGAAAGATTGCTTAGTAGAAAAAGGGAAGACGATAACAATTTGGATATAGAAAAAAGACTCAACTGGTATGAAGAAAATGTTGTGCCCGCAATTAACTTTTTCAGAAATAATCCATACTATGAATTCTTGACTATTGATGGATCTGGTTCAATAGAAGAGGTTCATCAACAAATTATGAAAAAAGTGGGTTTGGAATAAAATAATGGCAATAAGGTACAAAACAGAAGAAGACATAGCGATACTTAGGGAAGGGGGCAAGATACATGCTCGTATTTTGAAAGAGGTCGCAAAAAAAGTTAAGCCAGGGATTAAAACTAAAGAGTTAAATGATTATGCCGAACATTTGATTGATGAGGCGGGTTGCACGGCTTCATTTTTTGGTTATCAACCTTATGACGCAAAAAAACCTTACCCTGCATCTCTGTGTGTTTCTATAAACGAAGAAATAGTCCACGGAATTCCAAACGAAGGCAATGGAAAAATTCTATTTGAAGGCGATATTGTAACCCTTGATTTGGGTTTAACTCACAAGAATCTTATTACAGATGGTGCGATTACTGTGCCTGTTGGCAAAATTGACGACAGGGCCAGAGATTTGATAAATGCTACAAGAGAGGCGTTAGAAAAAGGAATCAGTGCGATGCGAGTTGGAGGGCATATTGGGGACATTGGGCATGCAATTATGGAAGTTGCTATAAGGAGGAATTTAGGGATAGTGGAAGGTCTTTCTGGGCATGGAGTGGGGTTTGAAGTTCACGAAGATCCTTTTGTACCAAACAAAGCAGAGAGAGGTGAAGGTCCGGAAATTAGACCCGGCATGGTCATTGCAATTGAACCAATGTTTAGCTTGGGGAGTAGGGATATTAAAAAACTTTCTGATGGATATACTTATATTACACGTGATAAATCCCTCTCGGCGCATTTTGAGCATACGGTAGCTGTAACAAAATCTGGAATAGAGATACTAACGAAATAAGCCAGATTTTGTAATTTTCAATTTTTAATTTAAAATTTTTAAATAATTATCAATTATTCAATTTTCAAATAAAATGGGACATGCAAAAAAGGAAAGAACACTTGTAATTATTAAGCCAGATGGAGTTCAGAGGACTTTGGTTGGTGAGATTATAAAAAGATATGAAAGAGTCGGATTAAAACTTGTTGGTTTAAAAATAGTGGTACCAACAAAAGATCATGTAGAAAAACATTACACAATTGATCCTAACTGGAAGAAAAATGTTGGAGAAAAAGCTATTTCTGCGTATGAAAAAAAGGGTATAAAACCACCCTCAAACGATCCATTGGAGCTTGGAGAAAAAGTTCTAAATTCACTTGTTACTTATATGACAAGTGGTCCTGTTATACCAATGGTTTGGGAAGGGGCACACGCTGTGGAGGTGGTAAGAAAAATAACTGGAGGCACAGAACCAAGAACATCTGATGTCGGCACAATTAGAGGCGATTTCGTTTTGGATTCTTATATGATGGCTGATACAGACGGTAGAGCTGTTAGAAATCTTATTCATGGTTCTGGATCTGTTGAAGAAGCAAATGCAGAAATAAAACACTGGTTTAAAGATGAAGAGTTGATTGATTATCGCTTAGTCCAAGAACAAATACTTTATGATGTTAATTTGGATGGAATACTCGAGTAGGTTAGAAAGTTTTAACACGACACAAATACGTGAATGAACTCGAATGATACGAATTGAGGCAACGAGTTATGAGTTACGAAGTACGAGTAACGATAAAATTTTGAACTGAAAATTGAATCATTGAAAATTTATTGAAAATTCAAAATTGAAAATTAAAAATTCTAAATCCTACACGATATCTACCTTCTGATACCTTCAACCTTCAACCGCTTAGCTTTTTATGCTATACTACATTTAGGGTTACTCGGATATTTTCTAGATTGCTCATATTCAGGGAGGCTAACTTTCTGTAATATGATGAGCATTTTATGTTCTGATTGTTATAGTCGAGGCCACCCACCTAATATTTTTCAATTAGGGAATATTTCTGGGTAACCCCATACAAAACCCCGCATTTGTGGGGTTTTGTATTGGTTAGAATTTAAAAAAATGTTAAAGTTAATTTAAATGCATAAACAAACCCTTTTTTGGGAGACATTCATTATGTTTTTTATAGTTGGAGCTCTGAATTGGGTTGCAACTTATTTTAATTTGTACTGGAGCCTTTCTGAATTTGATAGTCTTGTTCATTTTTTGGGTGGAATATTGGTTTCATTATTTTTTATTTGGTTATATTTCTATTCAGAACTATTTAAACCTCAAAAAAGAGATTTGAAGCAATTTCTAAAAGTTTCTTTAGTCTCTATACTATTTATAGGTGTACTATGGGAAGCTTATGAATTAATAATAGGAGAGGCAAGGTATGGTGGTGATGATTATGCGTTTGATACTATGGTCGACCTGATAATGGACTTTTTTGGGGCATTAGCAGGGTGTTTTTATGGGTACCTACAAGAGTTGAAAGTAAAAAGTTAGAAAGTTTAAAAGTAGCCCGCCAATCCACCTGCCCGCAATGCTATCGCATAAGCGTTGCAGGCGGGCTAATGCACACTAATCATAGCGAGTGGGAGATGGGAAAGGAATAAGCTTGTTTAAAAATTTTAAATTGAAAATTGAATCATTGAAAATTTATTGGAAATTGAAAATTTTAAATTAAAAATTATATAAGTATTAGCAATTGGCGGGTATAATATAAATTATTAATATGGAAAAATTGAGCTTAAATTTTTACGGGGGAGTTGGATCAACAACTGGAGCAAATATTATGCTCAATTTTAATAATAGGAAAGTTCTGGTTGATTGTGGTTTGATTCAGGGAGGGAGAGAAGCGGAAGAGAAAAACTTTTTGGACTTTGTGTATGATCCGAGTTCTGTGGATTTTTTGCTCATTACTCATGCGCACATGGACCATATAGGAAGAATTCCAAAACTTGTAAGAGAGGGGTTTAACGGCAAAATTATTTCAACACAAGAAACAAAAGATTTGGCGAATCCAATGCTTCATGATGCTTTGAAGGTCATGAGGATGCGTCATAAAGATAAGGAAATGTTTGATGAGAAAGATATTGATAAATCTTTATCTCTGTGGGAAGGATTTGATTATGATGAAAAAATAGATTTGTTTCCAGATTGCAGTTTAAAAATGATTAATGCTGGACACATATTGGGCTCGGCGATTATAAATGTCACTTGTGGCGATAAAACAGTCGCTTTTACGGGAGATTTGGGCAATAGTCCTTCTCCACTCCTTCCAGACAACGAATTCCCTGTAAAGGCCGATTATTTGGTAATGGAAAGTGTTTATGGTGATAGAAATCATGAGACAAAAAAAGAGAGACGAGAGAAATTAAAAGAGGCCCTTATAGAGGGAATAGAGAAAGGTGGAACGATTGTAATTCCGGCATTTTCTATTGAGAGGACACAAGTTTTACTTTATGAAATAAATAATATGGTTGAAGATGGAGAAATCGCACAAGTGCCCGTCTTCCTTGATTCACCGCTGGCTTCCAAAGTTACAGCTATATACGAAAAATACAAAGATAGATTTAAAGAATCGGTTAAAGAGGAGATAAATTCGGGTGATGATATTTTTGATTTTCCAAATCTGAAGATTATTAGAGATGTGAGTGAGTCTTCTCAAATTGAAAATGTAAAAGGTTCCAAAATTATAATTGCTGGTTCTGGAATGTCAGAAGGGGGGAGGGTTGTTGGTCACGAGGAAAGATATTTGGGTGATGCAAATGCAACAATCATCTTGGTTGGTTACCAGTCGGTCGGTTCGCTCGGTAGGAGAATACAGGATAGAAACAAAGAGGTGGTTATAAATAGAAAAAAAATTAAAATCAGGGCAACAATTAAAAATATTTTGGGCTATTCTTCCCACAAAGATTCGGAGCACTTGTTGGAATTTGTAGAAAAAACAGCTGGGATAAGCGAAGAAAATGATAAAGGTAGTTTGAAGAAGGTGTTTGTAATAATGGGAGAGCCAAAATCGTCACTCTTTCTTACTCAAAGAATAAGAGATTATTTGGATATAGAAGCGGTTTATCCGGAAGAAGGAAGGGAATACAAATTAACCTAATTACCTAATTTCTAATTGTTCTAATTGAGAAGGAAGCTTAGGGGGATGCAATTATTCTAACCATAATTAAATTTTTAATTTTTTAATTTGAATAAAAAAATTTTTGAGTAAAAAAAAGAAGGCCGTCCCGCTTCGCGGGACGGCCGTCTGGCTAGATGAGTGCCATGCCAGAATATTCGTGATATCCGACTTCTTCCCAATCTTGGGTACAAATATTTTGACGAATACTTTCTCTCCCCCAGAACCTTGAAAAATTCCCATCTCCTTCGTTCTCGTATTCAAGGTTGCCTTTTCGGAAGCATTCTGGTCCACGACAACCAACGAACTTTGCTCTCTTATTGCTATATTGCTTTTTCAGTGCAATTTTCAAGAAAGCAATAAATTCTTCTGGATACTCACCGCTGTAAAACATTTGCCAAATAGGTCTTTCGTGAAAGGTGATGATGGTTGATCCAGACGACTTGTTTGAATTTGGATTTGTATGCCACTCGTCCTTAACGGTGTAATCTTCATGAATAAACGCAACGGTCGTTGTGTAACCATTGTTGGACTTGGTCTTGACCGATTTTCGGTCTTCGTCTCCGACATAGCCATCAAGCATAGCTAAGGAAAAGGCTTCCTTGGCTCCCTTCAGAATGCGCTCTCTCTCTTTTGCTGTCATAAAACCTCCGTCCGAAATACTACTATTTTAAGGAATTTTTAGCAATATATAACAAAACCCCACCAAGGACTGTCCTTGGTGGGGGTTTGTTAATTCTTCCACTAAACTTCCACCTTCAATCTCCAACCTCTTCGCTCCAAACTTTTCGTTACAATCTTTCTTATTTTTTAGAATAATTTGATTAATTCATGTTCCCTTTTAGTCTTATTATTTTTAGGTCAATTAGAGAAATTAGAATAATTAGATCAATTTATACCCCTTCTTACCTCTAAGCTTTGGAACTACCTAGCAAACTCAACTGTTCTTGATTCACGGATTAAGACAACTTTTATTTCTCCCGGATATTTAAGTTCATTTTCTATTCTTACAGCAATGTCTCGTGCCATATTTTTGGCTTCGAGATCTGTTACTTCGCTTGGTGTTACGAAAATTCTAATCTCTCTTCCTGCTTGTAGTGCGTATGCTTTCTCAACTCCGTTAAATGAGGTAGCAATTCCTTCAAGTTCACTAAGTCGTTTTAGATAATTTTCTACACTATCTCTTCTAGCTCCCGGTCTTGCTCCAGAAATAGCATCAGCAGCCTGAACGATGTGTGATTCAAGAGTTGTGTAAGGATATTCTCCGTGATGCGCTTCCATTGCTCTGATTATGAGTTCGTCAGCACCAAATTTTTGTAGAATTCTTCTACCAATTTCAACATGTGTCCCTGCAATCTCATGGTCAACTGCTTTGCCTATGTCGTGAAGCAATGCTCCAGCTTTGGCAATATTTACGTTTGCTCCGATTTCTTGAGCAATCATTCCCGCGATGTGGGACATTTCGATTGAGTGTTGCAAAACATTTTGACCGTATGATGTTCTGAAATGTAGTCTTCCAAGTATTCCTACAATTCTTGGGTCTAGATTGAATACACCGCATTCATAAGCTGCCGCTTCTCCTTTTTCTTTGATTATTTTGTTTATATCCTGCTTTGCTTTTTCAACCATTTCTTCTATTTTTGCTGGTTGAATTCTTCCGTCTTGAATTAAATATTCAAGAGCAACCCTTGCGACCTGTCTTCTCACTGAATCATAAGAGGATATTGTAATTAGTCCCGGTGTATCATCTACAATAACTTCAACACCAGAAGCTCTCTCAAATGCTTTTATGTTTCGTCCTTCCTTTCCGATTATTTTACCCTTTATTTCATCGGATGGAATTTCAACGGAAGTAGAAAACACTTCAGATGAAACAGAATTTGCCAATCTTTGTATAGAAGTTGTAAGAATTTCTTTTGCTTTGCTCTCAAGTTTGTCTTGACCAGTAGATTCCAGTTTTTGCATTCTGACTGTGATGTCTTCTTCAAATTTTCTTTCTATTTCTCTGAGTAAGATATTTTTTGCTTCTTCCTCGTTAAGGTTGGATACCTTTTGAAGTTCTGTATACCTTTCTTTTTCAAGGTTTTCAGCTTTCTCTTTTATTGCTTTAACTTCGGAAACTTTTTCTTTGACCTGCTCAATCTCTTTGTCTATATCAAGTTGTCTTTTGTCCAAAAACTCCTCTTTCTTTATCAGCCTATCTTCGGTTTTTTTAATTTTATCTTCTCTTTCTTTGAACTCCGCTCTTGTTTCTTTTGCTGTTTCTTCAGCTTTGGCAGTCGCTTCTTCTACTATCTTTTTTGCCTCCTCTCTGGCGTGGAGCTCCATTTGTTTGATACGCAATTCGACACTTCCTCTTTGACCGAGGGAAATTATCCAACGGAGGAAGTAACCGAAAGCCACTCCAACAAGTGAGGCCAAACCCATGAGGATTATAGCTACTTTAAGTGACATATATTTTGTTGTAATTTCAAGCGAGGTTACCTTTTATGGCAAATAGAGTTTTCCTTTATTTTGTTCTAAAATATGGCTCATTTTGATTTATTATGGTATTTAAGAATTCTTTCGGATTAGTCTCGCAGGAAATAACTAAATTATTTAATACTAATGAAGCGATTATATATCATTTTTATAGACAAAGCAAATTCATGACACCAATACACTAATGTGCGCGAATGACACGAATATAGAGTTAGAAAGTTTATAAAGTAGCCCACTAATCACACGAATTTGCACGAATCATGGCGAATAGGTGCGAATGATACGAATATAGAGTTAGAAAGTTAAAAAGTTCTGCCCGCCATTGTCTGCGATTTCAGGCGCTGGCAGGCGGGTTGAAAGTTTATAAAGTAGCCCACTAATCCACCTGCCCGCAATGCTATCGCATACGCGTTGCAGGCGGGCTAATGCATACGAATCTTACTAATAAGAGATTGGGAATGAGATACGAAGTGTGATATTAGAAATTACAAAGTACAAAACGCAAATTCCAAATAAAACACAAAATGTAAAATTACAATTTAAAATGGGAAAACTAAAACCTCCAACCTCTAACCTCCAAGCTTTTTTCTCATTTAGAATAATTAGAAATTAGGTTAATTAGAATAATTGTATCTCTTCCTCTAACCTCTTAGCTCTAAGCTTCTATAAAATTTTATCCACTATTCCATACTTCTTGGCTTCGTCGGCGGACATAAAGAAGTCGCGCTCAACGTCGTTTTCTATTTTAGAAAGTGGTTGGCCTGTATGTTCTGCAAGCATTTTGTTTAGGTTGTCCTTTGTTTTGAGAATGTGTTTTGCGGTGATGGCTATATCTGTCGCTTGACCTTCTGCTCCTCCAAGTGGTTGGTGAATCATTACTTCTGCGTTTTTTAGGATGTACCTTTTGCCTTTTTCACCAGCAGACAAGACCATTGCCGCCCCGCTTGCTGCTATTCCAACACAATATGTGGCAACATTTGGTTTTATAAATTTCATTGTATCAATTATGGCAAGAGTAGAAGTGACTGAACCTCCGGGAGAATTTATATAAATAGAGATATCTTTTTTAGGATCTTCAGATTGTAGGAAAAGTAGTTGGGCAATAATTAAATTTGCCATTGTATCCTCAATGACCCCGCCTAAAAATATAATTCTATCTTTAAGAAGGCGAGAGTAAATATCATAAGCTCGCTCTCCTTGATGTGTTTTTTCTATAACTGTTGGAACTAAAATACTCATATTTTTTTATATTATTATTGCTAAGGTTAGAATAATATAGCATAATTTAGAACAAATGGAAAATAGGAAAGTTTTGATCCTATGTATAATACACCAAGGCAACAAAGTCCTTTTGGGTATGAAAAAGAAAGGTTTTGGAATGGGTCGATGGAATGGTTTTGGTGGCAAAATTGAGAAAGGTGAAAGTATTGAAGAGGGAGCAATAAGGGAGGTCAAAGAAGAGATTGGAGTCGTGGTTACCGATTTAAAGAAAATTGGAATTTTGGATTTTACATTTGAAAATGAGCCAAAAGTGCTAGAGGTCCATATTTTTAAAGCAGAAAATTTTGAGGGGGATATAGCCGAGAGTGAAGAAATGAGGCCAGAATGGTTTGTCATAGAGGAAATACCTTTTGAACAAATGTGGTCGGACGACATACATTGGATGCCATTTTTTTTGGAAAACAAGTTATTTAAAGGTCGATTTCATTTTGACAGACCATCAGATGCCGAATACAGTGCCAAAATACTCTATAAGGAATTAATTTTGGTAGATGATTAAAAAAGTCGCTAAACACTAACCGCTAAACGCAAGAAAGATTGGATTGAGAAAAGAAATATAATTTTGAAATTTTAAATTTTTCTTCTTTGGGAATTTGTGAATTGGTAATTGTGGTTTATTTAGGTTAATTAGATAATTAAGGTAATTAGAAATTTTATTATGCGCCTTCATCGATTTTATATAAACAAAATAATAGATAACGAAGAAGTTGTAATAGATGATGACCGTCTCATTCATCAATGGAGGAATGTTTTTAGATTTAATGTTGGGGGAGAGGTGATACTTTTTGATGGGAGCGGTTTTGAATATGATTGCTTAATAGAGAAAATAAATAACAAAGAAGCAATTTTGAGAATTGTTGCTAAAAGAAAAGGAGTTGTGCCAGATAGAGAGGTTATTTTGTATCAGTCACTTATAAAAAAAGACAAAATGGAGTGGGTGGTGGAGAAGGCGACTGAACTTGGGGTTTCAAAAATTGTTCCAATTATTTCTGAAAGAAGCGAAAAGAAAGGTTTTAATATAGAAAGAGCGCAGAAGATTGCAATTGAAGCAAGCGAGCAGTGTGGTAGGGCGGATGTACCGACCGTGGAAGGAACCCAGAAGATAGAATATGTAATGGAGAATTGTGGAGGGGAAATTATCATTTTTGATCCGAGAGGTCTCTCTATGAATCACGAATCTGAAATTTTTAATCATGAAAATGATTTTCGTAACTCGGTTTCTATCTTTATCGGTCCCGAAGGGGGATGGACAGAGAAGGAAATTGAAAGATTTAAACAAGTAGACGCAAAAATACTTTCATTGGGGAACCTAACACTAAAAGCAGAAACAGCCGTCATTGTGGCGATTTCTAAAATACAATTTTAGCTCTCCAAAATTTTTAAAACTTCTTGGTTTATTAGGATTGTGGAGACATAGATTCGAGCACTTTCTTCTTTTGCTTCCGGATACATTTTCATAATTTCTTTTACTTCGTTTTCTAAAACTGTTGTATTTGGTTCTATTTTTTCTACTTCGGCGATTTTGTTAAAAACGAGTTGTGTGAGAGCTTTCTTTTCTGAATTGTCTCGGAGTTCCTTTTTTAAATCATCCTCTTGCTTTTTGGTGTGAGCCAAATAATCTTCCCACTTACCACCCATTCTTGTTACATCATCTTTCATTTGAGCGAGAGATTTGTTTGTTTCGCTATCTACGAGAATTTCTGGCAAATCTACTTTTGTTTCTTTGAGAATTGCTTCAATAATTTCTGCTCTTAGTTTGTCTTTTGCTCGGTGTTCTTTTTCAATCTTTATATTCTCTTTTACTTTTTCCTTAAGTTCGTTTAAATCTTTAAAACTGCCGGCCGATTTTGCCAGTTCATCATCGAGAGCCGGTAAATTTTCTTCTTTTTCCAAGTCTGGATGGTTGTGATGGTCTGCTTCTGGGTTTTGTTTATGCCAGTCCATATGAGCTTTGTTTTTTCTTATCTGCAAAAGAACATCATCCACTTCTTTATCTGTTACTTCAATTTTCTCACTTTTCTTTTCGTTTTTTTCTTTTGTTTCCTTTGAGATTTTTTTGTAATCAGGCAAATTTATTTCAGGTAAAATAGCAAAAACAGCCTTAAATTCGAAAGGGTTTCCCAAAGCCATTTTGGTTATAGAAATCTTTGGGCTACCAATTATGTCAAACTTTTCTTGCTCTATGATTTTTGGGAAGTGTTCTTTGAGTACAATATCTGCAGATTCATCCAATATAAGGGCTTCACCAGCCTTTAGAGCTATGACTTTTGGAGGAATATGACCCTTTCTGAACCCGTCTATTTCTAGGTTTTCACCAAGAGATTTTATTGCCTTCTCTCTTGCATTATCTAATAAATCAGAAGGGAGAGAAGCTGTAAGCTCGATTTCTGATTTTGGTAATTTATTTATTTTTATTTCATATTTCATAGCCACCAGTCTAACCCAATTTGAGATTTAGAGCAAACAAAAAACTCCAAGGACTGTCCTTGGAGTTTTTTGGTAAACACTATTTATTGAGCTTCTATTTCGGTTTGTACCTCGGCTTCCATACTTGATGTGTCCAATAGATTTAAATCAGTTGCGTTTAAGTCAGCTTCAATTGATCCTAAATCATCAGAACTTCCTTGTTGTTCTAGGGATTCAACATCATTAGTCTCACTTTCAGGGACTAATTGATTAAGCGAAGCTCTCTCGTTTAAGAAATAAAGACCTCCAACAACTATAAGGACGAGTATGATTATGACAGCAATTAGGGGGCCGATAGATTTTTTTTCTGGCTCACCTTGTAATCCTGGCATTTGATTTGGGTTGAATGTATCCATTATTTTTTTATTAGTTATTAATATTTTATTATTCCACCTCAGTCGAAGTTTCTGTTTGGGCGTCTAATCTAGCTTGTCCTGGTTTTATGCTTACAACAACATCTATAAGAGCAGAGTGAGCAGAAACTATAGTCCTTCTTGCTTCTTGTATTTGTGTCTGAAGACCTTTAAATGCTTCTGATGTTTCGGTTTTATCGTCATAGTTTGTTTCTGAAGTCAATTCTATTTTTAGCATCAATTCACTCGCTTCGTTTATTTTTGCTCGTGCAGACGCTAAAAGCTCTCTAGATTCAGTCATCTCTATTCCTTCCGCTTCAATTTTTGCAATTCTTGACTCTATTCTATCTGCTAAAATATTCAACCTGTTTATTCCAGCTTCAAATCTAGCCATAGTCACTTCATGTAAATTGAGCAATCTCTCGTGTATTCTGTTTTGAGTTTGTGCTTTTCTTTCTGCGATTTTCACTTTTGCTTGTTCAATTCTTTCTTGGTTTTCCAATCTTTCTTGTTTTCTTTGCTCAATTGCTTCTTCGTTTATATTGACTCTAGTCTCAACTCTGGCTCTAACTTGCCCATCAATTTCTGTTTCTGTACCAACACCGGCCCTTACGCTGTTATTTTGTGCTGACGCAACAAATGGTAGCAATAACAAAGTTGTTGCTCCGTATAGTAATAGTTTTCTTGTACTCATATTTTAAATTAATTATAAAATGTCTAAAAAGACATATAACTATTATAAATCAAAAAACATATAAAAGAAGCAAAAAAGTTAACAAAACAAAACCTCGATAATCAGTCGGAGCTTTGTTTTTTCTTATTCTTAAATAAATAAAGGTTTTTTATGACTTGAACTTATTTTTGTAGATTTTCAGACCTTCTTCAAATGATTCCATCGCCTCTTTTTTGCCTTTGAAACCATTAATCACCACTTCTTTGTTTTGGAGTTTTTTGTAAGTGGAGTAGAAGTGTTCTATTTCTTTTAGTGTGTGTTTGTTTATGTCCCCCAAATCTTTGACTTCGTCCCATCTAGGATCATCGACTGGTACAGCAATAATTTTGTCATCACCTTCACCACCATCTATCATGTTCATGATTGCAACTGGTCTTGCTCTTACTAAAACACCGGGTAGTAGAGGGAAGGTTGTGAGAAGGATAACATCTATTGGATCGTTGTCGTGCCATAGAGTCTGAGGAATAAAACCGTAGTCAAAAGGAAAGTCTTGTGCTGTGTGAGCCGCTCTATCTAATGCTATAAGACCGGTTTCTTTGTCTACCTCGTACTTATTTTTCGAGCCTTTGTTAATCTCGACAATAACGTTCATTTTCTCCTTTGTTCCAGGAGATATTTCATGCCATAGGTTCATTTTAGGAATTTAAAATTAAAAATTAATAATTAAAAACTGGGAAATAAAACTAAATAGAATCAAATTAACCAAAACCCACATATTTATATACGACTATATAAATTTACCAGAAGAATAGACAAAATGCCATTTTTTGAATATTTTGTTTGAGAATTAAACTCTCTTAGAGTGATTATTTTTCTTCTGGAGAATCTTTGTTTACTTCATCCGAATTTGTCTCAATGTTTTCAGAAGTTTCAGTTGTTTGTATTTCTTCACTCGTTTCTGTTGGGGCAGAATATTCTTCTTCAGAATCTTCTTCAATATCATCCGCCCTAGCGATTTCCTCACCTTTTACTGACTTGATATCAATTCTCCATCCTGTTAATTTTGCTGCGAGACGAACGTTTTGCCCTCCTTTACCAATAGCTAAAGATTGCTGATCTTCAGAAACAACAACATTTGCTTGATGATTTTCCTCATCTATTTCTACTGATTGTATTTTTGCAGGGGATAGTGCATCCTCTATAAATTCTACGGGATCTTCGGACCACTCTATTACGTCTATTTTTTCGCCTCCTAGTTCACTTGTAACCGTGGCAACTCTAACACCTCTTTGTCCAACGAGTGAGCCAACAGGGTCAATGTAGTTATCATTTGTAGATACTGCAACTTTGGATCGTGAACCAGCTTCTCTTGCAACGCTTTTTATTTCTATTGTTCCATTTGCTAGTTCTGGTGACTCACTTTCAAAAAGTTTTATAAGGAATTTTGGATGAGATCTAGAAAGTTTTAGAGCTACTCCTTTTTGTCCGTCATCAACTTTGTAGAGATATGCCCGCACTCTCTCTCCTTGGCTAAATCTTTCTCCGGGGATTTGTTCTTCGTAAGGCAAGATTCCAACCGCTCTGCCCACATCAACAAAAACATTACCTCTTTCTATCCTTTGTACTGTACCAGAGACTGTTTCTCCTTCTCTTTCGCCAAATTCTTTCATAACAGAAGTCCTTTCAGCCTCTCTGATTTTTTGCATAATAACTTGCTTTGCTGTTTGAGATGCAATTCTTCCATAATCTCCTTTGGATTCAAGTGGGAATATTATTTCATCACCAACAGTAGCACCCTTCTTTATTCTCTGGGCGTCTTCTAGTAATATGTGGTGTTCTGGATTGAAAAGAACTCTATCGTCATCATCTTCTTCAGCTGTCTCAACGGCTTTTTCTAGTGCTTCTTTGTCCATAAAAACTTTTGTATCATCTACAACGATTTTTACTTGGTTCATCTCAACACTTCCTGTCTGTAAATTAAAATTTGCGCGGATTATTTGTCCTCGCTTGCCGTATTCTTTTTTGTAGGCGGTAGCCAAAGCCATCTCAATCGCTTCCATAACTTTTTCTTTTGGAATACCTCTCTCTTCTTCTAATTGCTCCAAAACGGAGTTTATAACTTTTAGATCAAACATGTTGTTAAATTTAAAATTTAAAAATCAAAATGCAAAATTACAAATCAAAATTTAAAATTAATAAGATTTTATACTGATAATAATTTTATAATAACCCCAAAATTTAGGTGGTGATTGTTTAAAATATAGTCGTTTTACTCCTTATTTTAAACAAAAAATCCGCTTTCGGGCGGAATTCCTATCGTTCAGTATTACCCTTATTATATACCCTGAGCCAAAATATGTCAACATCTTCGCTATTTAGCCTTAATTTTCAAGTTTTCAACATCTAAACGGGTATTACATTGCAAAGTAGAATATAATTTAATTTATGGAAAATGAACCTAGGAATAAAAGCCCAGAAGAAATCAAAGAGGAAGCTATAGAGTTGGGACGCACAATTGGTGTACAAGTCCTTTTCGAAATAGACCCAAATAAATCAGCTGGTGAAATAGAGAAGATATATGGGCAAACTCTAGATTTTTTAAACGGGTTAAGTGGGGAACAGAGAAATGAATTAAAGACAAAGGTTGGCGAGTTATACATAAGTGAGATGGGGGATTTAAATAATCTGATAAAAAGTTTTAATGGTGGCCTGAACGCAGGCAGTTTGGAAAGCCCTCAAGGAAATCCGCAGCTAACTGAAGAAATTGGCGAACCACAAGAAAAACAAGAGCCAAAAGAATCTAATAATTTTAAGGTGGGTGATGTGGTCAAGTGGAATTATGATGGGAATGCTGGTCAGGGCAGAATAATTTCTTTTGAAAGTCCAGACTCAGACCCAAAAGTATTAATTGATGTGGGGACCGATGGAACTGTAGAGGTTTCTATAGATAGACTTTCATTGGATAGCGATAAAGATTTAGCCGAAAAAGAAAATGTTAATACAGAAGGAGTTTCGGAAAATATTACACCAGAAACCGAAACAAACTTAAAAGTTGGTGACAAGGTTTTTTGGGAGGGTAGTGAGAAAGTAATACTATCAATTGATGACCAATGGGTAGAATTTGTTGATGGACCTATTGTTTCAATGCAAGAGTTTAAGGAAAAAATGAGTACAAATGCACAAAAAACGGACTCAGTTTCAGAGAATAATATCGGAAATGTTGGTGAAAAGAAATTTTTTACTCTACCTCAGAACTTCAATAATTGGGGAGTTTTTGAAAGATATGATTGGTTTGATTTGGTAAAAAAAGCAGAGAATGATGGTTTAAAAATTATTATTACAGAAGACCAGAATGTTCCATATTCATATGATTTAGCTAAAGGTTATATATATTTCAATCCAGAAATTGATGTAGAAAATGCAAAAATATGTTTGAACGAAATTTTGGCCCAGAAACAAGCAGGGGTTGCGAGTGGTGAACCAAACCAAAAAGAACCAGAAAAAATAGAATATACAAAAGGATTTAAAGATTTTATTAATCAGGGCGAGGATAATACTGAACCTCAACCGACCCCTGAAGGCATAAAACTCCCAGAATTTGATATTGAAGAAATAAAAAATTCTGATGAGTGGAAAGAATTAGACGATTTTAGAAAAATGGCTGTTAGGGAAGAAATTAGAACAAAAGAAAGTAACACTCTTGGTCTTGGTATAAAGTGGCAAGATTATGAAAACAAAAAAGATTTGCTGGAAAATAAAATCAGAGAATCGTTAAAGCCAAAAGGTACAGAAGTTTTATCAGACGAACAACAAAAAGAATTAAATAAAAAAATAAACACAATTATTTTCCAGTCATTAGTAGAAGAAGAGCATAAAAACAGACTGAAAAATGAAAGAGAAATAAAACTTGAAACAGTTGGCGGAAAAGTTCTTGAAGCAATGAAGTATGCTACTGGGTCCAAAGCTTTTAAGTGGTATTTAAATCAAAATAAATGGGTGCGCTTAGGTGCCATGTCGAGCCTTGCAACAATAGTTGGTATAGGTGCTGGATCTGCTGTGACAAGCGGAGCCCTTGCTTACGGTGGCTATAGATTTGCAAGGGGGGTAGCTTCTTTCGGTGCTTCCACTGCTACGGCGGCAACTTTACAGAGGGTAAAAAGTCTTTCAATTGATGAACTGAACAAAAAAGAAAAAGAAGAGATAAATAACTTAGAAAGTTCAGATATACCAAGAATAGAGAAAACAGAAAAATATAATGAGATAAAGAATAGATATGAAAAGTTGAGATTACAAAAAGCTTTGATAAAAACAGGGGCGACTGTTGCAGTTGGAGGTTTGGCCGGTGCTGGCACTGGAGCGTTACAAAATTTTCTTTACGATGTCGACCCTTCAATGGTTAATGGTGGCGAAACACCCGCTTCTATTGAAGCAAGTCAGAACGATGTTCCTAAAATACCAGAACAAGGACCTGACACTCAAGCTGGAGCTCAGGTTGAAACAAGCAAACCTCCTGTAGCAGAACCAAAATCAGAAGGTGTTGAGTCGCCAGAGGATAACAAGCAAGAAGGAACTGAAGAAAAGAAACCCGATGAGGTTAAGAAGCCGGAAGATAGTAAAGCAAGTGAGGGGTCTAAGGAAGATAATGAAAAAGGCGATCTTTTGGACACTAAATCGTTTAAGTTTATTCCAGCAAAAGGCGATTCTACTTGGAAGTTGATAGAAAAGTCATTTTCAGAGAATCCAAAATTTGATGAAATGACAGTAGATATGACGCCAGATGAAATGAGGGCATCCCGAAGTTTTGTTGTGAGTAATTATCTAAGAGAGGCGCTTAAAACTCCAGAAAAGTTTGGTATGGGCCCAAATGGTGAAGTATATGTTGGTAAAGAAATTGACCTCACAGAACTTTTTAAAGATGAAGATAAATTGTCTCAAATAATTGAGAAAGCCAAAAAATTGTCACCACAACAAATCCAATCTATAAACGATAATGACGCTAAGATTTTGGCTTGGGTCCAAAATCCCGAAAATCAGGGCATCCGTCTTACAAATGACAAAGTCTCTGAAATATTGAGCATGAAGCCAAAATCCGATATGGCAAAAATGTTTGAGCCAAATAGCGGAGAAGTCCCACGTGGTGATGTAGGGGGAGAGGTAGACCCATCGCAACCAGAAAGAACTTCTTTAGAAGTAGAAAATACAGAGGGTAGTACTAAACTTGAACCAGAAAAAAACCAAGAATTTCCATACACAATCGAAGATACAGAAAGAGTTTTGGAAGAAGTGAGAAATAGAGAACCTGTTTCGGCAGAAATTGATACAAAAGAAGAGGTTGGTTTAGAAAAACAGATTGAGGCCAAAACAGCTCCAAACATTGAGGATTACACAGACGCTTCGCAACCAGAGAGAACGGGAGAGGTTTACAGGGAAAGTATAAAAGCTACATCTGATCCGGCATTTGAAAAATATTTAGACAGAGCGTTTGTTTCTGGAATAGACGATGTATACGGTAAATCAAGGTTTTTGGGACTGGGCAGAATTCAAGGTGTTGATACAAAAGATTGGCTCTTGATGAAAGGTCTTTCTGCGAATAAGGTTGTAGAATTTTACTCGGGCAATTCACAAGAAGTTGATTTTCCTCAGAATGTTGCAAAAGAATTAGCTACTTCCGACAGCCATGCTAAGTTTTGGAAACAAATGGATGTTCTTATGAAAGCTTCAGGTGGGGTAGTAAGACCATATCAAAATGAAAATGTTGCAGTATTTATGAGAAGGTTAGTTGGTCATACATTAAAGAACGTTAAAACAACATAAAATGGATCAAAATATAAAGAAAAAAATATCTACTGACTTTGGACTAATCCAAATGGATTCAGAGGAACAAGAAAGAATGATAGAAAAAATCGGAAATCTTTTGTTTGAATCCGTTGTGGAGAGGTCACTAGACTTGATGGACGAACAAACCACCAAAGATTTTGATGAAGTCATAACAAATGCGGGAGAAGACTACCAAAAAGTAATCGGCTTTTTGAGAGACAGGGTGCCTAATTTTCAGAATATTGTAATAGACGAAATGGCAAGATTAAAAAGAGCCACATCTGGAATATTTTCCAATTAAAACAAGTTTGCCCCACACCGCGCCGGTGTGGGGCCTAGTCTTACATTTTGCATGGTGATGGAGTAAAATCCTGCATATGCTCACCAATGTTTTTTATTACAAAGGCGAGTTCTCCTTCGGTGGCTCCGAGCTCTGCTCGGCACTCTTCTTTGGCAGACCCGTAAACCATAACGATCTGAGGAATTTCTCTGAGATTGATTTTAACTGCAATCACTTCATCAAAGATGATCTCACCTTCTTCTTTTTGCATCCCCCAGCCAACCCTGATATCGAAAATATCGGGCTCAGAAGTTTCTCTCCTGACCTTTATCGTGTATCCGTTGCTGTCGGTGAGTCTGTTCTTTTCTTCTGCAAGCTCACTCAGTGCTTGCAGAATTTTTTGGCCAATCTCTTCCTGTTTTAGAAGAAGCTGGCTTTTAATTGCATTTTTCCTTTCCTCTCTTTTTCTCTTTCTCTCCTCGCTCCACTTGAGCCTGTCTGCCCTGTATTCAAGAGCGAAATATACAGCGACCGCGACGATTAGAACAATCGTCACCACGGCGCCAATAATCTGGCTAAAGTTTTCTGGGAATCCCATACGAATACTCCTCTCTGTGTCCAATTAGAGCATATTTTATTTTAAAAAGACACCCCCAGTATTTTTTCATATAAATTTTATGATTTAACTATGGATGAAAAATATAAATCTTTAATATAGTCTTGCATCTTTTATATTCTTTTGTTAGTATTATGCTTACTGATAAATAAAAGGCGTTTTTTTGACGCCAGAGTTAATTTATTCATTAATTAATAACAAAAATATTATGGCAGAAACATTTGATCGTTCAAAACCACACCTAAACATAGGTACAATTGGACACGTTGACCACGGTAAAACAACTTTGACTGCTTCTATACTAAAAGTTCTTGATATGAACAAGGACAAGGGTTATGGGGCAAGAGTTGAGGAAGTTGATAAAATTGACAATGCTCCTGAAGAAAAAGCGAGAGGTATTACTATTGCTCTTCACCACTCAGAATATTGGACTCCAAACAGACACTATGCTCACATAGATGCTCCGGGTCACGCTGACTACATCAAAAACATGATTACTGGTGCGGCTCAGATGGATGGTGCTATTTTGGTTGTTGCTGCGACAGATGGTGTTATGCCACAAACAAGAGAACACATTTTGCTTGCTCACCAAGTTGATGTTCCAAAAATAATCGTATTCCTAAACAAGTGCGATATGGTTCCAGATAACGATTTGATTGACTTGGTTGAAGAGGAAGTAAGAGAATTGCTTACAAAAAACCACTATGACGGAGCAAATACTCCTATAATCAGAGGTTCTGGTCTAAAAGCTCTAGAAGCTTCAGGTACTGATGATGAATGGGCTAAAAAAGTATTGGAACTTATAGATACTGTAGATACTTATATTCCAAATCCAGTTAGAGATGTCGAAAAACCATTCCTTATGCCAATCGAAGACATCTTCTCAATTGAAGGAAGAGGAACTGTCGTAACAGGTAAAATTGAAAGAGGTATAGCAAAAGTTGGTGAAGAAGTTGAAATTATTGGTCTTAAAGATGCTCAAAAAACAACAATTACAGGTATCGAAATGTTTAACAAATCTCTAAACGAGGGAATGGCTGGAGACAATGCCGGAATTCTTCTTAGAGGTTTGAAAAAAGAAGATGTTCACAGAGGACAGGTTCTTGCAAAAATAGGAAGCGTTACTCCTCATACAGAATTTGAATCAGAAGTTTACATCCTCAAAAAAGAAGAAGGAGGAAGACATACACCATTCTTCACAGGATACAAACCTCAGTTTTACATCAGAACAACAGATGTTACAGGAGAAGTTACTCTAGCTGACGGTGTTGAGATGGTTATGCCGGGCGACACAGCACAGTTCAAAGTAAAGCTTGTTTCAGCTATTGCTCTAGAAGAAAAACAACAGTTTGCTATTAGAGAGGGTGGAAAAACAGTTGGAGCTGGAGTGGTAACAAAAATAGTAAAATAATTATAATTTGATTTATTTTACTAAATAGTGTAAAACATCAAGTAAATGAAAGAGGGCACATTAAAAAAAGAAAAGAAAGTATCAAAGTCAAAAGTCAAAAAAGACGAGGCTGTTTCTAAATTAAGAATCAGAGTAATGGCTTATGAATACAAAGTTTTGGATATTTCTGTAAAGCAGATTATAGACACAGCAATCAGATATGACGCTAAGATTGTTGGTCCAATCCCGCTTCCTACAGAGATAAAGAAATATACAGTAAATCGTTCTCCTTTTGTTTACAAAAATGCTAGAGAGCAATTTGAGATGAGAGTTCACCGAAGACTTATTGATATAATCAATCCAAGTCCAAAAATAATGGATTCTCTAACAAATCTATCACTTCCTTCTGGTGTGAACATTGATGTGAAGATAATATAACTCGACACTAATACACGAATTAACGCGAATGACACGAATACCATCAAAAAACCACCTCTCGGTGGTTTTTTGATGGTGATTGTTGTTTTTGGCATATTTTGATATATTGAATCTTATGAAAGCTCGTATACAAATAAATGTGCCAGTAAGTTATTTTAAGGAAGACAAGTCATTTGTTGCTTATACTCCTGCCCTAGATTTATCTAGCGCCGGTAAAACTCTTAAAGAAGCTGAAAAAAATATTTCTGAAGCGGTGAGTATTTTTATGGAAGAAATATTGAAACAAGGAACACTTGATGAAGTTTTATCTTCTTTGGGTTGGAAAAAAACTTCAAAGACGAATGAATGGATGCCTCCAATTTTTGTATCGCACGGTACGTTGCCTATAACTGTATAAATTATGCCAAAAATATCCCGTATACATTGGAAGAAATTTGAGAAATTTCTTTTGTATATTGGATGTGAGTTTGTGCGAGAGAAGGGTGACCATAGGGTATATTGGAAACAGGGGATACCTCGCCCGATAGTATTACCAAGAAGGAAACAGCTTGAGCTTTTTATAATTCATAATAATATTCGTTTGCTGGGCATAACCGCAAAAGAATACGAAATCATACTCAAAAACCTCTAAAATCAAAAAAGCACTTTGATTTTATCTAAGAGCGCTTTTTGATACCTGTATTGAATATGGTCGCGTGTATTAAGTTTTGAATTGTAAGGGTTCTCAAAAAGTTGCAAAAAATTGAGGTTTCTGTTAATGTATTCAAAAGCCAAGTAGGCCTTTTTGTTTGAGGAAATGAATCCCGTAGTGAATTTTGACTATAATTCCTGCGGAATCGGTTATAAAATAACATAGTCAAAATCTAGTACGGGATGAAATTTTTAATTGCAAAGAAATCAAATATGACACAACTCTTCACAGAAGAAGGGGTATGTTATTCTGCTACAGTTTTGAATTTTGAACCAATGGTTGTAACTCAAATAAAAAGCCAAGACAAAGATGGCTATAATGCAGTTCAGGTTGGTACACACAAAGCAAAAGAAAAGAATTTAACAAAACCAGTAAAGGGTCACCTAAAAGATTTGGGCAATCTTCAGACATTGAGAGAATTTAGAGTTAATGAAATTTCTTTCAATAGAGGAGACAAGATTAATGCTGATGTTTTTGAAGTTGGAGAAAATGTAGAAGTAAGTGCAATTTCAAAGGCTAAAGGTTTCCAAGGTGTAGTAAAAAGACATGGTTTCGGTGGAGGCCCTAGATCACACGGTCAGAAGCACTCCGAGAGAGAGCCGGGTTCTATTGGTGGTGGTGGTAGAGATGGAGGAAGAGTTGCCAAAGGAATGAGAATGGCTGGTAGGACTGGGGGTGATAGAGTTACAGTTAAAGGATTGAAGATTTTAAAAATAGATACAGAAAATGGCGAACTTCTCATATCTGGCGCAGTGCCAGGTAGAAGAGGAACATTGGTGGAAGTAAGGTCAAATTAATTTCCAATTATCAATTTACAATTTACAATAAATTTACAATGTTTTAATTTAAAATTTTCAAAATGAAACATTTAATGAAAATTGAAAATTCTAAATTGAAAATTAAATAACATGGAAGCAACAATATACAACCAAAAAGGAAAAGAATCAGGAAAGCTAAAACTCCCAGAAGCCATTTTTGGTTTGCCTTGGAATGATGAGTTGATACACCAAGTTGCTGTTTCTATGATGTCTAATGCAAGAAATCCGATTGCTCACACCAAAAACAGAGGAGAGGTTTCTGGTACTGGCGACAAGCCATGGAGACAAAAAGGCACAGGTAGAGCAAGACACGGTTCAAGAAGAAGCCCTATTTGGGTTGGTGGAGGAGTAGCTCACGGACCAAGAAACGACAGAGACTACACCAAAAAAATAAACAAAAAAATGAAAGTAAAAGCACTTCTCACTGCTCTTTCTAGAAAATACAAGGACGGAGAAATTATTTTTGTAGACGAAATATCTATAAAAGAACCAAAAACAAAAGAGGCAAAAGATATAATCTCATCTCTATCAAGTGTTAAGGAGTTTGCAAACCTAAACAGAAGAAAAAACTCAGCATTTATTACTTTGAATGATAAAGACACAGTTGTTAAAAAAAGTTTTAGTAATTTTGGAAACTTGGAAGTGGGAGAAGTAAAAGATTTAAATATTCTAGATTTGATGAACTACAAGTTTCTTATAATGACAAATCCAGACAAATCAATCGAAAGTCTTTCGGCACGTATAAAATAATCTTTCAATTTTCAATCATTTAATTTTCAATTAACTTAAAATGACAACAGACTTAAAAGCAAAATACGCAAATGTTCTAGACAAGCCTAGAATAACAGAAAAAGCAAATATGATGGCAGACAAAAATGTGCATGCTTTTGAAATAAGTCCAAAATCAACAAAAATTGATGTTGTAAATGCAATAAAAGCTTTTTATAAAGTTACTCCCCTTAAAGTGAGAATAGTAAGAAATCCAGCAAAACAAGTTTTTATAAGAGGCAAGAAGGGGACAAAGGGGGGTGTAAAGAAGGCATATGTTTATTTAAAAAAAGGAGATAAGTTAGAGTAACCTAACACGACACGAAAATACTTTTAAACTTTTAAACTTTATAACTTTCAAACTGATATCATGGCAATCAAAAAATACAAACCAACAACAAAATCAAGAAGACACATGAAAGTTGTCTCTTATAAATCTATTGTCACAACAAACAAACCTCACAAAGCTTTGACAAGTGGAATAAAGAGAAATGTTGGTAGAAATAATGCTGGCAGAATTACAGTAAGACACAAGGGTGGAGGACACAAGAGACTTTGGAGAGAAATAGATTTTAAATACGAAAAAATAGGAATTCCTTACAAAGTTACTTCTGTTGAGTATGATCCAAACAGAACAGGTTTAATAGGATTAGTGTCTTATATGGATGGTGAGAAAAGATATATTTTGCTTCCAAGAAATGTGAAAGTTGGAGATGTTTTGATTACAAAAGAAGACGCTGAAATAAAATCAGGAAATAGACTTCCGCTATCCTCAATCCCAGTTGGAACATTTGTATATAACGTTGAACTAAAACCAAAAGGGGGAGCAAAAATTGCTCGTTCTGCTGGTAATTATGTGCAGGTTGTTGCAAAGGATGCTGGATATACTGATTTGAAAATGCCTTCAAGTGAAATAAGAAAAGTAAAAGAAACTTGTTTTGCTTCTGTTGGTGAAGTTTCAAACGAAGAAAAGAGGCTAGAAAATTCAGGTAAGGCCGGAAGAAGCAGGTGGCTTGGAATAAGACCAACTGTAAGAGGTACTGCTATGAACCCAGTTGACCACCCACACGGAGGAGGTGAAGGAAGACAGGGAAGAGGTAGGAGAAGAGCAGTTTCTTTGTGGGGTAAACCTACAGGTAAAGGACAGAAGAGTAGAAAAGCAAAGAAATATTCAAACAAACTGATAGTTTCAAGAAGGAAGGTTGGGAAGAAGAGATAGAAAATTAACCTAATTAACCTAATTTCTAATTGACCTAAAATATGAAAAACAAAATAATTTCACCAGTAAATATAGAAGAGAGAAAAAAACTAGATATGAGATCTGGTGATACCATTCGTGTTACTCAGAAAATAATTGAAAAAGACAAAAAAACAGGCAAACCAAAAACAAGGTTGCAAGTTTTTGAAGGACTCTGTCTTGCGGTAAAACACGGCAAAGAGGCTGGTGGTACAATCACAATTAGAAAGGTTGCGAGTGGTGTTGGAGTTGAGAGAATTTTCCCTATATATTCACCGATGATTGAAAAATTTGAAGTAGTAAAAAGATCAAAAGTCAGACAAGCGAAGCTCTACCACATCAGAGAAAAAGCAGCTAAAGAAATCAGGCGCCAAATGAGAAATATTCAAGACCTACCAGATAATGAATTTGTTGAAGAGGGTGCAAATGAGGAGCTCGACACTAATACACAAATTAACTCGAATGACACGAATGAAGAAGGAGAGAAAACAGAGGAAGTGAGTCAAACTGAAATGGTTGAAGATACAGGGGAGGAGAAGGTGGTGGAGGCAGAAGAAGTTAAATAATAAACTAAAACAAAATTCCGCTCTCTGCGGTTTTTTGTTGTAACCAATTGGTAGACGCTATATCCTTGAGTTGTATTATAATTAAGTGATGGGGAAGAGGGGGCCAAAACCAAAAGAAATAATAAACACAAAATGGTCTGCCAATTTGGCTTATGCTGTCGGCCTTATTGCGACCGATGGATGCCTATCTAGTGATGGACTACTCATTGACCTAACTTCAAATGATAGGGAACAGTTAAATAATTATTGTGAA
Organism: Candidatus Zambryskiibacteriota bacterium; assembly: GCA_048499675.1. Classification (GTDB taxonomy): domain Bacteria; phylum Patescibacteriota; class Minisyncoccia; order Phycocordibacterales; family WO2-35-19; genus JASNZL01. The sequence continues at coordinate 19,673 of JASNZL010000002.1, read as the reverse complement.
TGTTTAGGGGTAAATTTTAAGATATGCAATAAATCTTCTGGTGGAGGAAAAAAATCACTAAGGGTGCAATTCAAAAATCGTTTTTTCTATGATTTTTTGTTATCTATAGGACTAACTCCTGCAAAATCAAAAACAATCAAAAAAATAGCTGTTCCAGATAAATATTTTTTTGATTTTTTGCGAGGTTGTTTTGATGGCGATGGGTGTTTTTACTCTTATTGGGATCCACGATGGAAGTCTAGTTTTATGTTTTATACTGAATTTTGCTCTGCTAGCCCCATATTTATCGAATGGTTACAACAAAAAATAAATATTTTGGCTGGTGTCAGTGGGCATGTAACGACTGCTAAGAAACATTCAATGAGGCAGTTAAAATATGCCAAGGAAGAGTCCGTAATTCTTTTAAAAAAAATGTATTATTCTCCTAAAAACATATTTCTTTTCAGAAAGAGATTGAAAATTAACAAAGCTTTAGGTATAGTTGGAATTAAGATTTAATGCGCGGGTGCTGTAACTGGTAGCCAGGCGAGATTGAGGTTCTCGTGTCGCAAGACGTGGAGGTTCAAGTCCTCTCCCGCGCACTTTGATAAAACCGGCTCAAAAGCTGGTTTTATAGTGCGCAGGAAACGAAGTGTGGGGCACTTCGTGTGAGGACTTGAAAACCTTTGATAGTTTTTTGGAGTATTCTGATGAACAAAAAACAGAAAAGGTGTACAGAAACTGTAAGTTTTAAGTCCTCTCTCGCGCACAATTAAAAAAGACTGGATTTTTTCCAGTCTTTTTTAATTGTTACTAGAGGACGAGAAAGACGGAGCGGATGCCGAGCGAGCACGCGAGGCTGCGAGTCGGGGTCGCGGAAATTTAGTTTTAACGAAAACAAAATTATCTGTGACCAAGTCCTCTCCCGCGCACAACTGCATAAGTTCAGAAACATATGAGACTCTGGTTTAAGAGTTTTGTATGGCATTTTTCAACAAATTTAGGGGAACCAGAGGATTTAAAAGTACTTGGGAAAGAGTGATACGATTTCGGTATATGATTACCGAACAAGCAAAAGAAAGAGCTAAAATACTCTCTTTCTGGAAGAAGTATAGTATGGAAGCTACAAAGGAAGCTTTCAAGGTTTCTAGACCAACTCTTTTCCGATGGCAGAAAAAATTAAAAGCTAACCTAGGAAAATTAGAGAATCTGAACAAGAAAAGTACAGCTCCAATACACAGAAGAAAAAGAACCGTACCGGAAGCGGTGGAAGCTTTCATTTTGAAAGAAAGAGGACAAACTCCTCGTCTCTCGAAGGACAAACTTTCTGTCATGATGAAAAATGAGAAGGTGGCAGACCTTTCACCCTCAACTGTTGGTCGAATGATTAATGACTTAAAGTTTCAAGGTAAGTTACCAAAAAACACAAAACTCTCCGTCTCAGGAAAGACTGGAAAGCTAATTGAGCGAGTATACAAGCCTAGAAAGAAGCTCAGGAGACCCAAAGGATATAGAGTGTTGGAAGTTGATACTGTTGTACGATTTGTGGATGGAGTGAAGCGATACATTTTGACTGGCATAGATATCGAAAAACGTACTGCTTTTGCTACAGCCTATACTAATCATGGATCAAGAAGTGCTGCCGATTTTCTCTCCAAAACTCGTCAGGTTCTACCTTTGTGTCCCAAAGATGTCCAGACTGACAATGGATCAGAGTTTGCTCTCCACTTCCACCAAGCAGTGGAAGAAACAGGTCTACACTTCAATACTCATCCAAGATCACCTAAAGAAAACGCTCATGTGGAGAGATTTAATCGTAGTCTAAATGAAGAGTTCCTTGTTTATCACAGATCACTTCTTCGAGATAATGTACCTGAATTTAACAAGAAACTAATTGACTGGCTCATTTGGTACAACACTCGTCGTCCCCACTATGCTCTTCACATGCTCTCTCCTTTGCAGTATATTTGTTCCAAATTAACAGTCCCAGAGTCTCAAAAGTGCTGGACGGATACACGTGGTTGACAAAAAAACCCAAGTATGCTATACTTAAATCAGTAAAGATTAAGAAAGTGGTTTTGGGTAAAGAAAATGAATTCAATAAAAACCACTTGACAGAAAATGCAGAGTATGCTATACTATATGCATAAGCTACAGAAATGATAAGAGCTCATTACATTCAAATATTAGGCAATCTTTAGAGGAGAGAGTCGTAGGTTAAAATGAGTTACGAAGTACGAAGTACGAGTAACGAGTGGAAACCAAAACAAACACGTAGGTTTGGAAAAAGACGACTAATTCTTCTAATACAGGAATAAGTCGTCTTTTTCTGTAAAAATAAACTCGTTGAGTGAAGTGTGGGAACGAACCAAAGTAATAATATAAAAATTCGTTTCCCCACTTCTCTCAAAGAGAGAGAAAGTCCTTTGACAAATAACCTCTACACACTAAAAATGTGTCGGGCAAATAGCGAAGTTAAATTCAGAGTAAAATCTGATGGGAATAATGGAGAACAATAGTTAGTGAAAGTAACGACTCCCTTGTTATTCCTCTTCGTCACACTCAAGAGATAATGCTTGCCCGTTCGTAGTTTTATACGAAGGAGGGTAAAAACTTAAAAATTGGGTATGACAAGAGGGGTTGCAACTTGTCTCACATAGCTCTATGAATACGGAGCGAAGTGGGAATGCAATTCCTAAATTTTCCGTGCGTCTCGGATAATAGACGCAAAGCCCCAAAGGAGGGGGCAAAAATGAAGAATTTCGCCGACCCGACCCGGCCCATGCCGGGCAAGCCCGTCAAGACAGGGGCCGACATCCGCGCGCAAGCGCTGAAGTCGGCCAAGAAAGGGTGCGCCAATCTGGGTGTCGCCCTGACTGGGGCGGGATTGAAAATCTCCGCCCGATAGCACGTTTCCGTAGCCGTGGTCTGCGGACATAAAAATGAAAACCACACAGTTCAGAGCGGACTCAGGATTAAAATCCTAGGTCCGCTCATCTTCCAAGCTCGTCACAATAGTGGTGATTTTGGAAGACTCTGTGATAACAATCGTGGAGTCTAAAGTTAGAGAAGTGTCCGAGAGCCATGGGGACAAATTAAATTCATGGTGATACCAGAGCTTGGGACGTTAAGTCCAACTGGTTTAAACAACAAGCAGAAATCTGCCTACCAGAGGCAATATAATATCTGGTGATACCCACCTCTGGGGTTAATCGGGGGAGAGGGAGATTTATGCCTCATCAGACCGGAAATGGTCGCATGCTTGATCACGAAGCAGAGGGGAGAAAATACTGCTGGAATTGGGTCAGACAACAGCTGGCCCAATGTCAGAGTTATAGCCAGTGGGACGTGCTTGTGTTCGCGCAAAATTACACAAGTACTCAGGAGGGAGGTTACTGGAATGGGCGTGGCCACATTACCGCGCTAACCTCCTATCTTGTGCAACAAGCATACCTGGAGGAGTGGGAAAATTTGGGGAATCATCATCTTGCAGTCGAGATGATGGACTTCCGGATTCGAAAGGAGTGCGACGCAGCTTACGCACATGAGGCGGTTGATGATGAGGAGATTTCCGCAGAACGTGAGAGGCTCCGGAGAAAGTCTGAATAACACCCCTCCGCAGTGTGGTCTGCGGACATAAAAATCAAAACCACACAAATTAGAGCGGACCCTCGGCTAATCCCGAAGTCCGCTCATCTTCCAAGCTCGTCACAATAGTGGTGATTTTGGAAGACTGCATGAATAGAAACTCGTGCAGTAAATTTTTTTGTAAATAGGATATAATTGCATGGAAGCCCCTACAAAGCTACGGATATGGAATCTAATCGGACAAGGGAATGGTGCGAGTAAGGTTGTCTAGTGCTAATTTTTAATTAGCACTGGATTCAAATCTCTCTCCTCTAAACACTCTTTCTTGGTCTGTATAATTTAGATTACCTTGTCTGTAGCTTTGTGGGGGTTTTTCTGTGTTTTTTTAGGTTTTAAATAATGATAGAATTTTTATATGGAAAATTTTGATACAAATGTAGGAGAAAATATTAAGAACGATTTGGAAACAAGGGGGGTTACTTCGGTTAGAAACGAAAAAGGTTACTATGTTTTGGATATAATCTGGAAAGATGGCAAAAGAGGTGAATATCGTTTTCCAGAAAGTGGGTTTGAAGTGGTAAACCCTATAACCAAAGAGAGAATTGCTTATGTTAGGCCGAATGAGGCAATAGAAATTTTAAAAAATAACGCCAAAAATTATAACCAAGGGGAATTTAACTGGCTTGATTTTGTGGGCTAAAAGCTATAAGCTCTGGGTATTAAAATTAACCAAAAAATATGGCATTATTTACAGGAAAAGGGGATGACGGAACAACCAAAACCTTCGGTTGTGACCAAAGGATTTCAAAGAGCTCAAATATTGCTGAGGCTTTGGGTAGTTTGGATGAGATAAACTCTTTTTTAGGCCTTGCAAAAGTTCAATCTGCTTATTTGGGATATAAATACAAAAACAAAAGTTTGAGTGAGATTGTTCATATGTTGCAGAAAAATCTTTTTATAGTTCAAGCAGAACTTGCTGGTGCAGAGAAGACAATTCCAGAGGAAAAAGTAAAAGAATTAGAAGAGATAATAAATGGTATTGAGAAAGAGATGCCTCCTATAAAATCTTTCTTTATTTCTGGAGGACCTCTGTATGTAGAAGGAGATAAGTTGTCTGGTGCAGGACTGGGTGCAATTTTTGATATATCTCGAACAATTGCAAGGAGAGCAGAGAGGAGAGTTGTCCAAGTTTCAGAAGAAGAAATAAACAAGACACTTTTTGAAAATGATTTTCCTTCACAAAAAGATGAAGAGAAAAAAGGAAAACAAATTAGTAAATATACTCTAGCTTTTCTAAATAGGTTATCAAGCATTTTATATGCACTCGCAAGGTATTCAAACTATTTGGCTGGGATAGACGAGGAAGCGCCGGATTATAGGTAGAAAAGATAATTGCTCTAATTAACCTAATTATTCTAATTATTCTAAATAGGAAGAGGGAAGAAGGAGGATATAATTATTCTAATTGCTCTAATTATTCTAATTATTCTAAATGGGAAGAGGGAAGAAGGAGGATATAATTATTCTAATTAACCTAAATGAGAAGGGGGGAGATTGGAGGTTTGAGGTGTAAAAGGGGTTAGTTAAAAAGTTCCACAAAGGCGCTAGTTAGAAATTTAAGAAAATAAGATAAAAGAAGGAATAACAAAGAAGCTGGAAAAAAAAGTGTTATTTTGTACGAAAATGACTTAAGGTTTTAAGCCTGCTTTGTCGGCATACAGGCTATTGGCTCTACAACGGTGGTTAATCGTCTACCCACAGATGTTTGTTATACTAAACTAGAGTATAATTTATTTGTGGATAATGTTAAGTGCGAATTCTGCGGAAAATTTTTTAAGAAAAAAAGATCTCAAATTAAATTGAGTAATTATAATTTTTGTTCCAGATTATGCACTTCGCTTTATAAAAGAAAAGGGAAGATTGTTAAGTGTGGAGAGTGTAATATCAAAATTTATAAATCTCTAAAATCACTTAAATTATCAAAACATAAAAAATATTTTTGTTCTTGGAATTGTAGCAATGCTTGGTTTGGTAGGAAAAGTAGAGGTGATCGTCACCCTAATTGGAGTGGTGGCAATTCATCATATAAAAATATTTTGATACGAAGTAATCTTGATCCAAAATGCAGGCTTTGTAGTATTAAGAATCTAAAAGTTTTGTTGGCACACCATATTGATAAAAACAGGAAAAATAACAACATTTCAAATCTTTGTTGGTTGTGTTGCAACTGTCATTTTTTGGTTCATCATTACAAAAATGTTGGAGAAATTCTTTTAAATAAACTTAAAAATGGAAAAAGTTAATTGCAAAAAATGTGGAAAGTGTTTTGAGGCAAGAAGTTCTCATCTTAAAAGAGGTTGGGGGAAATATTGTTCAAATGAATGCCACTATTTATCCATGAAAACTGGTAAATGTGTAGAATGCGAAGTGTGTAGTAAAACAACATATAAAAGTATAACAGAGTTATCGCATTCAAAAAGTGGGAAGTTTTTTTGTACTAAATCCTGTCAAACAGTATGGAGAAACAAACAGTATTCTGGATCTAGTCATAAATTATGGAAGGGTGGAATTAGTAATGATTATTATAGAGATATAATGGAAAGAATTAAAGTAGTTAAAATTTGTAAATTGTGCAATACAAAAGACTTTAGAGTGCTAGCTGTTCATCATATAGATAACAACCATTCAAATAATAAAATTGATAATTTAGTTTATTTATGTCACAATTGTCATCAGATGGTACATATTGATACGAAGGAAAACGAAAAACTTCTATCAATGTCGTAGAGTGAATGGTGGCTGTAGCTCAATTGGTTAGAGCGCTTGGTTGTGGACCAAGAGGTTTGCGGGTTCGATCCCCGCCAGCTACCCACGAATTTTTATAAATAATTTAAACAATATGAATGCATCAGCACAAGCGTTAGAAAGTTTAAAAAGAGAAATTGAAAAAGAAACGCGTGAGTTACAAGAGAAGGAAAGGGAGCTTGATAAGCATAAGGCAAAAATCGATCAAATAAAAAGGGAGCTTGAAAAAGCTGGGGGCGAAGCGACAAAGGTAGAACAAGAGGTAAATCGCATTAGACAACAAATGAGCCAACACCAGGCAGAGCTTGGTAGAATGCAACAAGAATTAGAAAAAATTACCAAAGATGCTGATAAAAAATAAATAAAATAGTCTGGAAGGAATACCCCACAAACCAGAGAGTTTTAAAAATTTTAAAAGTTCTGTTTGGGAAATATATAAAATAGACGGATGGTCAGAAAATTTGAATTCGCTTATAGGGGTTTGGCATAATGAAAGGCAACAAGAGACTGATCTTCCAGGGGGCACAATTGAAGAAAGAGTTGTATTCCAGATGGAGTTAGCAGAGATTTATATGGTAACAGAAAGATATGACCGGGCCTTCGATACTCTAGAAGATGCTTGGGTTGAAGCTAATCAGGAAGGATTGGTTGGGTTAGTTCAGAAAATAACAGATCTAATGAATCATATAAATTCATTATAAATGGGATAAACAAAAAACCACAACGTGGTTTTTTGTTTATCCGAGTCCGATAGAATTGAGAAAGATTCTTAGCTCTTCACCTTTTATTTCTCTGTGAGTTCCAGATTTCAAGTCGCCTAAACTTATATTCGTAATTCTGGTTCTTTTTAAGCTAGAAATTTCTTGAAAAAGAGCAGAGCACATCCTCCTAATTTGGTGTTTTTTGCCCTCTGTTAAAATGACTCTAAATGTAGACTCGCCCAAAATGTCTACTTTGCATTCTTGTGTCATTTCGCCTTCAATTTTTACTCCTGCTTCCATTTTTTGTTTGAAGTTCCCACGGAGTTTATTTTTTGTTTTTACTATGTATTCTTTTTCGTGGTAAAAGTTTGGATTCAAAAGTCTGTCGGTAATTCGGCCATCGTTTGTGAGTATTATGAGACCCTCTGAATCTTTGTCTAATCTGCCAACAGGGAAGACATCTTTTATAGCGACTTCGTGTTTGATATCTTTGTCTTTTCCTTCGGCGGAGTGAGTCACCACTCCTCTTGGTTTGTAGTAGGCAATGTATATATTAGGTTTTTGTTTGCCACTATATCGGACTTCTATTTTGTCAGTTGCGACAACTTTGTCGCCCAAAACAGCTAGTCTGTTGTTTATAAACACTTGTTTTTTTTCGATAAGCAAATCAGCTCCACGTCTAGTGGAATGCTTATTTAGAGCCAAATACTTGTTTATCCGCATAGGGAACTCTGGTTTCTTTATTACAGGTTTGTTTCTTTTAACTCTTTTCATATTGGGCAAGTATAGCACTTTTTTGTGAATAAAGAGTAGTTAAATATATATTTTGTAGTTATCAACATCCGAAACTGTACTCTTCTTGACAATACCCCTAGGGGGTATATAATACAATTATCAATTTATAATTTTCAATTAAATAAAATAATAGAATTAAGAATTAGAAAACAAAAACCAAAAAATATGACTACACCAAAATCTAGAATTTTAAGAAGATTAAAAATTATAGAAGGCCAAGTTAAAGGTCTTCAGGAAATGGTAGAAAAAAATGTTTACTGTATAGACATTATCACCCAGACTTCGGCTGTAAAAAATGCTCTCTCTTCTGTAGAGGATGCTTTGCTTGAAAATCATTTAACCTCTTGTTTGGTCCCGCAAATCAAAAAAGGAGAGACGGGTCGTGCAACAAAGGAAATATTAAAGGTGTATAAACTAAAAAGAAAAAATTAATATGAAGAACACAAAAACCTATCAAGTTACAGGAATGCACTGCGCTTCTTGTGCGTCAATAATAGAAAAAACTTTATCAAAAGAAGATGGAGTTTTTTCAGTTGAGGTAAATCCGGGAACAGAAAAAGCAAAGATTGATTTTGATCACAATAAAACCAATGTAAAAGATTTATCAAAAAAAATTGAACATCTTGGGTATGGTCTTGTTGCTCATAATGAAGAATCTAGAATTTCAGAAGAGGCAAAGTCTATGGGTATGTCAGAGGATGAACATAAAAAGCATTTGGGTATATCGCAAACAAAAGAGGAAAAAATGAAAGAATTAAATTCTATGAAGAATACAGTTATTTCAATAATACCTTTGACAGTATTTAGTATTTTTGTTATGGCTTGGGAGATTTTATCAAAATACGGGATTTTTGCTGAAATTCCAGATATTTGGATGAATTTTTTCCATCATACAATGCCCGTAGTAGCCACTTATATGCTTTTTGTAGTCGGCAAACCTTATCTTTTGGGACTATTCCGTTTTCTCCGTTATGGTAAGGCAAACATGGATACTTTGATTGGTTTGGGGACACTTGTCGCGTATCTTTTTAGTTTGTCCATTACTGCATTTGAGGATGTTTTATCCAAATATATTAATGTTGAGCAGAGCTACTATGATGTGACAATTGTAATTATAGCCTTCATTACTTTAGGAAAATATTTGGAGATACGATCAAAGATAAAAACAGGGGATGCAATAGAGAAGTTGCTTAACCTTCAAGCTAAAACAGCGCTGGTAAAAAGAGATGGTAAAGAAATAGAGATTCCTATAAACGAAGTAATGATTGGAGATTATATAATAGTGAAGCCGGCAGGGAGGATACCGGTTGATGGAGTTGTGGTTGAGGGATCTTCATTTGTTGACGAATCAATGATAACAGGTGAACCAATACCTGTTGAAAAAAAGGTGGGCGATAATATTATTGCTGGCACCATAAATACTACCGGCAGTTTTGTATTTGAAGCAAAAAAAGTTGGTGGAGAGACGATGCTTGCTCGCATAATTAAAATGGTTGAAGATGCACAGGGTAGTAAAGCACCAATACAAGCTTTGGCTGACAAAATATCTGCTGTTTTTGTGCCCACAGTTCTGGTATTGGCTTTTGTTTCTTTGGGACTTTGGATTTTTGTTGGTTCAGCATATTTGGGATTTTCAACTGCTTTATCTTTAGGTCTTGTTTCGTTTGTAAGTATTTTAGTTATTGCTTGTCCATGCGCACTTGGGCTTGCTACTCCAACTGCTATAATTGTGGGTGTTGGGAAGGGTGCAGGCGAGGGTATTTTGGTTAAAGATGCTGGCACCTTAGAAAAACTCCACAAAGTTCGTGTAGTGGTAGTTGATAAGACGGGCACAATAACAAAAGGTAAACCAGAATTAATAAAAATAAATAATTTTTCTAGTAAAAAAGATGATGAATTTATTGGGATACTTGCGACTTTGGAAAACAAATCGGAACACCCTATTGCTCATGCAGTCACTATTTACGCTAAAGATAAAAAAATTGAGCAAAAGAATATTGAAAATTTTCAAGCAGTAAAAGGGAAGGGATTGAAAGGGGTTATAAATGACACAGAGTATTTTGCGGGAAGTCTTTCTTTTATGAAGGATTTGGGCTTAGAAGTAGATATTAAATCAATTGAGCAAGAGACTTTGGAAGGAAAAACTCCAGTATTTCTTGCAACAAAAAACGAAATTTTAGGAACTGTGATGGTGGCGGATAGTATAAAACCGGAAGCTAAAGAGGCGATCGCGTCTCTACATAAGCTCGGAATAAAAGTTGTAATGCTTACAGGTGATAATAAAAATACCGCCGAATATATCGCAAAAGAAGTTGGCATTGATGAAGTTGTTGCAGAAGTAATGCCAGAAGACAAGCTTAGGGTAATAAAAGAATTGCAGGAAGGCAGATTTGAAAACTGGAAATTGAAAATTGAAAATTGGAACCAAAAGATGATGGTGGCTATGGCAGGTGACGGAGTAAACGATGCCCCGGCTTTGGCACAGGCTGATGTTGGTATTGCGATGGCGACAGGGACAGATGTGGCGATTGAGTCTGCTGGCATCACATTACTTCATGGAGATATTTCAAAATTAACAAAAGCAATAAAGCTCTCAAAAATAACAATGGCTGGCATAAAACAAAATTTATTTTGGGCTTTCTTCTATAACACTGTAGGAATACCGCTTGCTGGAGGATTGTTCTATCCTATATTTGGATGGCTACTCTCTCCTGTATTTGCGGGCTTTGCAATGGCGGCGTCAAGCGTTTCAGTTGTCCTAAATTCGCTTCGATTGAAGGTAAAAAAATTGTAAAATTATGCAACCTGTTTATAAACTAAACTAAATAAAATTAAAAGTATGATGTATACATTGTGTAATAGTTACAGAATTTGGGACAATTTTGGTATGATGGGTTGGTCTGGTGTATTTATGATGATTGTTTTTTCAGTTTTACTCATAACTTTTATTTTTTTGTTGGTACGAGAGTTAAATAACAGAAGTAGTCGTACTGCTCTAAATGCGCTTGATATTTTAAAAGAACGTTATGCAAAAGGCGAAATCAATAAAGTTGAATTTGAAGAAATGAAAAAAAATTTGAGTTAAAATTATGAAAAGGATTACACAATTTTTATTAATAGGGTTCATAGTTGTAAATGTTTTTGGTTTTGGTTTTATGAGTCATAACGAAAATCATGGTGCTGGTAATTGCATCGCATCTTTTGTTGACAAGGTGGCATGTCCACAGATTGGACTAGATACCGTATCACATCATTTTAATTTTTATCAGATTTTTTCTGAGGCAATTATAACTTCAACGATTTCTATATACTTTGCAATATTTATATTGTCGCTCGGTTTTTTAATTTGGGTGCAAAAAAAATATTTTAATAAGGAATTTCTTACTATCTCAATAAAATATCTCCAATCTAAAAAAAACAAACCAGAATTGTATTTACGCGAACCAAGACGGATAACAGCTTGGCTTGCTCTATTTGAAAATAGTCCTTCAGTATAATCAACGACATCTCAAATTTAAAATTTTGAGATGTTTAAAAGTCCTTTAATGGACTTTTTGCGATGCTTAATATTTAAGCAGTTACATATTACATATCGCGCGGAGTAGAAAGTTTATGGGTATCAATTAAAAATCTAATCCAAAAAAATGAAAACAAAAAAAATTATTATTCTGATAACCCTTTCCTTTATTGGAATTTTTGTGTGGGGCTACTTCTCAAAAGGGGGGTCATCTGCTTCTGTTCAGGGTGTGTTAGAGTCCAAAAGCTATAAGGGCGTGCTTACTGTTTCGGAAATGTTCTATGATTTTGGCAAAATATCAATGAAGAATGGGAATGTAAACAATGAGTTTGTTGTAACAAATACAAGTGAAAGCGACATAATCTTAAGAAGAGTGCAAACTTCGTGTATGTGCACAGTTGCTTTTATTGTAAATGGTGAAAGTCAAGTTAAAGGACCTTTTGGTATGCCCGGTCACGGTGGTTCTGTGCCACTTGCCAATGAGCTTATTAAATCTGGTGAGAGCCGTATTATCAGTGTTGTGTTTGATCCTTCAGCTCATGGACCAGCTGGTGTTGGAAAAATTGAAAGGTATATTACCTTGACTGATGATTCTGACAATAGTCTGCAACTCGCCATTAAAGCACTCGTAACTCCATAGATATGAAAAGATTTATTATTTTCAGTATCCTTTTGGTCGCTATATTAGGTGTGGTTATTATGAAGAATAGTGCAGGAGTTTCGGACATAATATACAACTTAAGCAAAGAAGGATCTTGGCTGTTGCCGTTAGTTTTTTTCTCGTCTCTTTTAGACAGTGTACATCCGTGTTCATTCTCAATTCTGCTCATAACGATTGCTTTCCTGTTTGGTATGCAAATGACTCGAACAAAAATTCTTAAAATAGGAGGAACATATATTGCCGGAATTTTTGTAGCCTATTTCCTTATAGGTCTAGGTCTTCTGAAAATTTTGCATATTTTCAGTGTTCCTCATTTTATGGGGAAACTTGGAGCTACTCTATTAATCTTGTTTGGATTAATAAATCTTCTAAGCTACTTTTTTCCTAGGTTTCCCATAAAACTCAAATTACCGTCGGTAGCACATGGCAAAATGGCTTCACTTATGGAAAAATCCTCCGTTCCGGCGGCATTCTCACTTGGTCTGCTCGTTGGAATATGTCAATTTCCTTGCATGGGGGGACCATATCTTATGGTTATTGGATTGCTTCACGACAAAGTGACATATCTTAGAGGATTTGGATATCTTGTACTGTATAACTTAATTCTCATCGCTCCACTTGTTGGAGTGCTTTGGGTTTCTGCTGACAAAACAGTTGTATCTAAAATTCAAGAATGGAAAAAAACAAAAATAAGAGGAGTTCATTTTTGGGCTGGGCTTCTAATGGTTGCGATTGGAATTCTTGTATTATTAGTTTAATCAAAAAATATGAATCAAAAAAATATCAATTTTGATAATTTTTTAAACAGGGTGGAATCCCTTAAAAAAAAATCTAGTGTTGATTTGTCTACTGCGGAGGATTTGAGTATAGCTCTTATGAATCTTGTAAGTCTTGAGGAGCACTTTTTCTTTACGGGTGTAAAGACAAAAGTTGAGGAGTACTTTAATACTTCGCTTGAGATTAGAGAAATGAGAAAAAAATTGTTAAGTGAGCTTGTACCAGACCATGAAGGTGAAACTTGGTGTATAAGTAAACATTTGCTTTCTACAACTATGCGATTAATTGAGGTTGGTAATAAATTACAGCAAGAAAACGATAAAGAAAGAGCCAAAGAAAAATTTTTTCAAGCGTACAAAGTGTACTCTATCTTTTGGGCGTTAAAATTAAAATTAATTAATGGAGCTAAAATAAAAGAAACAACAGAAAGTAATTTAAACCTCTCTTCTAACGAGAATACTAGGTTTGAAGACTTGGTCACAAAACTTGCTGATTGTTGTAATGAATAAAAAAATGGAAAATAAAAATTTTGAGAACAAAATATCAGAAAAGGAGAATACACTTGTTCCGTCACTCCCTGTGTCAATTATTATTTCTGTAGCTATGATTTCGGGACTTGTAATATACAAGACACAATTGAATAATTCAGATTATCAAAAAATTTCAAATTTGGTTGAATCGGAAAAAATGCAAAAAACAGAATTGGAAGAGAAAGTTTTACCCTCAGATGGTGTAACATTGCCAGTTAAATGGGGAGATTTAGGAAGAAAACTTGTAAGTGTGGGGGCGATCGATGAAGTAAAATTTAAGGCTTTGTACGAGACGCGAGGACAGTTTACTAAGGAATATGAAGAATTACTTTTTGGGGATAATAAAGATAATCTTATAATCACTGAAAAAAATGCAAGCTTCCTCCTAAATATTTTTTGGGCGCTTGGTTTATCAAGTGGCAACTCAATACTTAATGATGTGAATGAAATGCGGAATCCAAACTATGGTGGAGCTGGAAATTCCTGCATCAACTGGTGGATGGACGCTTGCGGTTGGTAATCCGATGGATCACTATAATCGACATATGTATTTTGAGTTAACACCAGATGAACAGGATTTGGTTGATAAAGTTTCAAGAGGAATTTATAGACCTTGTTGCAACAATTCTACTCACTTTCCAGATTGTAATCATGGTATGGCAATGCTTGGGTTACTTCAACTTATGGCTAAGCAAGGGGTGGACGAACAGGAAATGTGGCGTAATGCCTTAGTTGTAAATTCATATTGGTTTCCTGATACATACATTACTCTCGCGACCTATATGAAAAATAAAGGAATAGAATGGAATGATGTGGATCCGCAAGAGATCTTGGGTATAAACTATTCAAGCGCATCAGGATACTCAAGAATAGCATCACAGATAGTACTACCAACAAAAGGGAATAGTAGTGGATGTGGTATTGATGCTGGTCAGTCAAATCGGGCACAACAAAGACAACAAAGCGGATGTGGAATTTAAACAATTAAATAAGTTTTTTGTAATAGGCCTATGTTGTGGTAGAATGTTGTTCATGTTACAGCAAAAAAAATATATATTCTATGTGGAGGGGATGCATTGCCGTGCTTGTGAAATGATTATTGAAGAGGAGTTGAGAGCTGTGCCGTATGTTACAAGCGCTAAGCCAGATTTGAGTAAAGGCACTGTTGAAGTCGCGGGTCATTTTGGAGATATGAGTGACGTGGAAGCAATGGAAATATTGGAGCGATATGTCTTGAAACACGGCTACTCTTTTTCCATAGAAAAAAACAAAAAAAACAAAAACCTAAGAGATTTTAAGTTTGCGATACCACTCGCAGTTTTGTTTTTGGCTTTATTTGTTTTCCTTCAAAAAATAGGTTTGGTTAATTTCGTAGATACTGACAATATTTCTTATAGTACTGTTTTTTTGATAGGTATAGTCGCCTCTCTGTCTAGTTGTATGGCGGTGGTTGGCGGACTTTTGCTTTCTATGTCTGCAACTTTTGCAAAAGAACCAAATCCTCTAGCTTTGAGTAGCGAAAGCAAAGCAAAACCTCACATTTTATTCCATGTTGGGCGGTTAATTTCATTCTTTGTATTGGGGGGTGTTATAGGAATTGTGGGTACTGTTTTTTCATTAAATATTTGGGTGAGTGTTATTCTAGGCATTCTTATTGCACTAATTATGTTGGTTTTGGGTATAAATTTACTAGGTATATTTCATTGGTCAAAAAAACTTTTACCAAGCATGCCAAAAATTGTGAGCAAAAATGCTTTACTAATTTCTAAATTTAATCATACAGCAACTCCATTTTTGGTCGGTGCAGTAACCTTCTTTTTGCCTTGCGGATTTACACAATCGATGCAGTTATACACCCTGACATCTGGAGGTTTTTGGGAGGGGGCTTTTACAATGTTTGTTTTTGCTATTGGAACATTGCCAGCCCTTGCTCTAATTAGTTTTAGTTCAGCTTCAATAAAAGATAGTGCAAAATCTGGAATATTTTTCAAAACGGCTGGTTTGATTGTAGTTGCTTTTGCTATCTTCAATCTGATAAACAGTTTAGTTGTTGCAGGGCTAATTGATCCTGTGTTTAACTTCTAATTATGAAAGGAATTATTTTTTCAATTGTCATAGCATTCCTCTTTATTATTTTAGCTTTTTTGTATTCAAAATCTCCCACCCCCGATATAAAACCCGATTACATAACTAATTCTAGAATAGAGGGCGGTGTACAAATTGTTGAAATAAGAGCAAGAGGAGGATATGAGCCACGTAGAAGTATAGCCACCGCAGGTTTGCCTACTATTTTGAGATTTGATTCCAAAGGCACTTTTGACTGTTCTACTTCCGTTCGAATTCCAAGTAAAAATATAAATATGAGCTTGGATTTCTCGGGTTCTACTGATGTCGATATAGGTATTTCAAAAAAGGGGATTATGAAAGGAAGTTGTAGTATGGGAATGTATCCTTTTGAAGTGGAGTTTGTTGATTAACAAATAAAAATTTAGTTTTTTATTTGATTTATATAATCCACATATGAGCGTGCAGTATTTCTCGATTGTTTTATTATTACTGTATAAATCGGCGATCGATTTTTCTGTAAATAATTATTTATTTAATTGATTAAAAATAAAATGGAGCCAACAAGAGAAGACTATAAACAAATGCTAACAGAGATAATCAAGAAACAAATTGTTATTCTTGGTCCTCAAATTGCGGTACTTAAGGCAAGAAACGTTCCCGGTATAACAGTTTCGGATGATGGTGTCGTTACCGATATATCTGGAGATGAGCAAACAATTCTCCATAAATTGATTGATGAGTATGTTGCTCTGTCGGGCGAGATAGTTAAGAATGCAGTTAATTCAATTTTTCAAAAATATCCTTCAATAAAAGGTAATTAATTTTAATTAACAAAAATGAGTAAGTTTAAAAATTTAATTTTCGGTCTATTGATTTCCTTTGGTCCAATGTTGGCTCTGGCGCAAAGCAGAGAAGCATTTGTAAACGATGGTGGAGTTGCTTATGCATCTCTATTTGCTGGTAATCTGTCGTTACTGCTTGCTATTGTGATCGGTATTGTTGCTACTATTTATGTTTTTAGAGCGGCGAGCAAAATGGGGGGTGGACTATTTGGTTTAGTTCTCAATTATATAGGTATAGGAATGATTTTTATTGTACTCGGTACTGCTACTATGGTTGTAGATATATGGTTTAGCGCCCTTTGGTTTAATATAATAAACACAGTATTTTTTGCTTTTGGATATATTTTCTTGGTAGTGGGTGCAAACAAACTTCTTAAAGGAATAATGAGTAACTAAAATGAATGAGGCGTTTATTTTTAGCGCCATAGTGGCTGGTATTTCGGTATCTTTTGGTTATTTAATTTTTTTCTATTCTGGCGCATACAGGAGACAAAAAAGGGAAATCCTAATAGAAAGGCAAGAATCTTCTAGGAGATTATATGAGCTTGCTATTTTAAAAGAGCTTGGCGAAAGAGTTGGATATTCTCTAAATGTAGAAGAAATTCTTCAGATTATAACTGGTTCTCTGAAGCAGTTTATTGACTATACTGCAGTTGGTTATGTCGTTATAAATCCAGAAAAATTAAAAGTTTACACACAAATAGATAGGCCAGTTGGAAAAACCTTTTTGAAAAGTATGAAGGATAGTATGATGGGTTCAATTTCTGCTCTAACAGACAAAGATTATAGCGCATCTATGGTGGATGAAGTTATTTCTGGCGCACTCGTTGTTGATGAGATAGAAGATGGTATTGGTTCATTATTTAACATTCCTTTAGTAATTGGGGGGCAAGTGGTGGGGGTTTTGACTATTGCTCATACAAAAAAGGGGTTATATGGGGAGGAGGATATGACTATTCTCTACAAGATTACAAACCAAGCTTCTGAAGCGGTATCTAGGCTTCAAGAGGTTGTAAAAATAGAACAAGGTAAATTAAATGCGATGGTCGAAAGTATGGGTGACGGTGTTGTAATGGTTGATCCAGAGTATAAAATTGTCGTTGCAAATCCTGCTATAAAAAACTTGTTGAAATTTGAAAAAGATAAAGCCATAAATATTTTTGATTTTGTTGATGTTTTGGGTGGTAAATTTGATATAAGAGGAAGGTTGGAGGAGGCGATGGTGAAAAAAGTATCTTATATCTCAGAGAGGCTCAATATTGAAACTTCGTTTTTTGAGATTGGTGTTTATCCAGTTTCATATTCATTTTCCAAGAAAGGGGACCAGATTATTGGCGCCGTTGTTGTATTTCATGACATCACGAGAGATATAGAGCTCGAAAGAGTCAGAGAAGAATTTACATCTATGATTGTTCACGAACTTCGCTCTCCGCTCGATGGTATAAAAAAGATAACTGAACTTATGGTTTCTGGTAAAATTGAACCCGGAACAGATCAATTCAAAGAATATATGAACATGACTCACCAAAGTTCTTCTACTATGCTTGAATTAGTAAATGATATTTTGGACTTATCAAAATTGGAAGCAGGTAAATTTGAAATAAATAAGGAAAAATCAAATATAAAAGAAGTGATAGAAAATAGAATATCTTTTTATAAAATATCCGCGAGTTCCAGAAATATAAATCTAGAGTCAAATATTGAAGAAAATATTCCTGAAGAAGCAAATTTTGATGCTCAGGCGATAAAACAAATATTAAATAATTTGATTTCTAATGCTCTTAAGTTTACTTCTTCGGGTGGAAATGTGGTCGTATCAAGTTTTGTTTTGAGTGATGAAGGTAATATAGCAGAAAACTTCTTGAATAAAATAGACAAACAAAAAATACCCGTTTTTCCTAAGTCAGAAAATATTTCCGTAAAATCCAAGTCTATTTGTGTTGTTGTCTCTGATACTGGCATAGGTATTCCAAACGAGGGGATTGGTGAGCTCTTCCATACATTCAAACAAGCAAAACTAAACCCAGTTGATAAAGAAAGCAAAGGGACAGGGCTCGGGCTCGTGATAGTAAAAGGTATTGTTGAGGCTCATGGTGGTAAAGTTGGGCTTGTTTCTGAGGAGGGTTCTGGTACTAGCTTCTTCTTTACAATACCTTTGTAGGTGGTAATATTAATATACGAAAATGGTATGAAAGATGGTGAAAGTAAAGAATTATTTTAGGAAGTTTTCGTAGCTTTTCGTAATTATTCGCATAATTTTCGTATCATATGAAAAAAATACTCGTGATAGATGACGATCAATTTTTCCCTAAAACACTAGAGGCAGTTTTACCCAAAGGTAAGTATGAGTTATTGCACGCCCCAGACGGTGAAGTTGGTTTTGAAATGCTCAAATCAGAGAAACCCGATTTAGTTATTTTGGATTTAATGATGCCAAAAGTTGATGGGAGCGCATTTCTAAAAAAAGTTCAAGAAGAAGAAAATTTACCAAAAGTTCCTATATTGGTTTCTTCAAACCTTTCAAGTGTCAAAAAAATAAGTGACGTGATGGCCATGGGTGCAGTCGGATATGTTATAAAATCTGACGAGAGTTTAGAATCTATTGTTCAGGATATAGAGAGAATTATCGGTAAGGAAACAGCAATCTAATTAATTAAATCACAAAATTCCGCACTGATTAGTTTTAGATGCGGTTTTTTGTTGTATTACAAAAGACCTTAAAAAATTTTGGTGATAATTGTGCCCAAGTAAACAGATATAAAATTGCTCGGCACAAGTCCAATTGCTGTGCCAATTATGTAGTCGCTACTTTTTATTCTAGAAATGCTCATTAATAGATTTAAAACATTTAAGGGCATAACTGGAATATTTCTAAAAATTATCATATCCCAAACTGCTCCGCGTTCTAATTTTTTATTATAATCATTTATTTTTGATAAATATTTTTTTTCAAGGATACTCTCTGCCCACGTTTTGCCAAAATATCTACCGATATAAAAGGTAACAATAGAGCTTATTGTGGCACCAATGATTGAATATATAAAACCGTATTTTAGACCAAAGAGTATTCCAGAAAGCGCCATTAATGGGGTGCTCGGTATAAAAATAATCCCAACTGTAAATAAGACCAAAAAAACAATCGGCGCCCATATACCAAAACCTTTGGTTATGTCCTGGATTTCACTAAGAGATATTTCATCACCCCATATGTAATATGATACAGCGCCAAAAATTACTAATACTAAAAATACTATAAAGATTATTTTGCGGATATTATCCCAATTCATAAGGATATAATAACATAGAGAGCGAATTTATTTAAATAAGTCTTTGACAGAAACAAAAAATGGGTGTATAATATAGATAGATTACGGGATGTAAATTCTGGGGTGAAATGCAACTGGAGTTGCT
>JASNZL010000001.1:0-148956 GCA_048499675.1 Candidatus Zambryskiibacteriota bacterium | reverse complement strand
TCCCATACAAATTATATTACCGCCAGTTGCATTTCAAACAAGAATTTTCATTGTGGTAGCCAACCTGTCTGATAAGGGCAAAGTTCTTGTTGTTGGAGCAATGCCGAGGAATTTGCCGGAGTACACAGATCATCCAAGGATAATTCTTTGGGGGTCTGATATAAAAGGGAGGTGTGGTCAAGTTCCGAGTGGTGTTGAAGTGGTTCTTTTTACAAAATTCATGAGCCACTCGTGGTGTGATAAAATAAAGGCATCTTGTAGCGAGAATGTCTTCGTTAATAATCAAGTCCTAGGGACAGGAGAAGTAAAAAAAATACTCTTAAGCCTAGGAATCGAACCAAAAAGAAAGGAGAAAGATTTGATTCATCAAAAACCAATAGGCATTAATTTTGTCCCCCAGAGGATGGTTTCGTCTATTAACGTTTCAGCGTCTGTAGCCGAAGACATCAATACGGGGCCCACCTCAGACGACGGGTCTTCTCAGACGACTCCGGTGAAGTCCAAGTCCAAGCTTGGAGTTCTGAAGGAGTTTGTTCTTCTTCATGGGGACCCCAATTGTCTGGTTGTCGCCCGGGAGGCGAAGCGATTGCTCGAGATTGCGAAAAAGGAAGGGATTGCAACAACCTTCCACTCGCTCGAGCAGTCAGTCAGAAACTATTTGAAGAAGAAACCCATCAAGGAATCCTCCTCAGTTGTTTCTGAGCCGGCGAGCCAAGATAAACCAGCTCAAAAAAGCGATGAGTCTTTGAACGCGTTGCAGAAACTTGTCGAGCACATCTCCGAAACGAAGGTTGTCGCAGAGCTTGCAATGGTCGCTGTGCTTGAGATCAAGGAAGAAAACCTTGGGCTCAAGAGGGAACTCCAAGATCTTCGCAGGGAGAACGAGCGACTCAAAGAGGTGGAGGTCCGCCTCGCCAAACTCAAGGAGGTTCTCGGTTAGCACATTTTCCGCCCGGTAGCGCAAGCTGCTGGGCGGTATTTATTTTGTTATACTGTCTTTAGGCACTAGGAATTGGCAACCCCTAGTTAGAGCCTTCTGCTACCGCAGGGAGAAACAAGAATGGAAAGTAGTGACGAGCGAAATCCTTGGCAATTCTTGTTTCTCCAGCGGTTTTTTGTTTGTTTTGGTATACTCTTCTTATGGAAAATGAAAAGGTAAATATAGAGCAAAAAATAAAGGAGTTAGAGGAGCAAATGAGTTTGCCCGAATTTTGGTCTGACAAAGACAGAGCTCAAGCAATTATCAAAGAAGTTCAAAAATTAAAAGATGAACTTGAAGGAGTAGGGCAGTATGATAAAGGGGACGCGGTGATGACTATTTTTTCGGGAGCTGGAGGGGATGATAGTGAGGATTTTTCGGCGATGCTTTTGCGAATGTATTACAAATATTTTGAAAATAAAGGCTGGAGTCTTTCTCTTTTGCACGAAAATCAAAATGATCATGGGGGGTATAGAAATGTTACGGTTGAGATAATTGGCAAGGGTGCATATGGGGCACTCAAAAATGAATCAGGTGTACATCGTCTCGTTAGAATTTCTCCTTTCAATGCCAATGCTAAAAGGCATACGAGTTTTAGTATGGTTGAGGTGATTCCAAAGTTTGATAAAAATAATTTAGATGATATTGAGCTTGATGAAAGTGATTTAAAAATTGAATTTTCTCGGTCTAGTGGTCCGGGAGGACAAAATGTGAATAAAAGAGAAACAGCGGTAAGAATTGTTCATATACCAACAAATATTTATGCTGGATCAGATAGTGAAAGAACTCAAGAAGCCAACAAAGAAAAGGCGTTCACAATTTTAAAAGGTAAAATATTTAAAGCGCTTGAAGAAAAAAGGATTGCAAAAGAAGAAGGAATGTATATATCAAAAACTACTGATGCTGAATGGGGCAACCAAATTAGATCTTATGTGCTCCATCCTTATAAGATGGTAAAAGACCATAGAACGGGGGTTGAGACATCAAATGTGGAAAAAGTCCTTGAGGATGGTGATTTAGAGCCATTTATTGAGGCCGAGAAAAGTTTGTAAATATATATAATGTAGTATAATAGAAAAGTGATGATTGTATTTGATGAAGTCTCAAAAAAATATAACGGAGGATATCCAGCATTAGAAAAAGTTTCTTTTCTTGTTAGTCCAAACGAATTTGTTTCTATAGTTGGTCCATCTGGTGCAGGCAAAACAACTCTTATCAAAATGCTTTTAGCAGAAGATAAACCTACAGAAGGTAGAGTTTTATTGCACGATACTGATATTCATACTCTAAGCGGTGATGATATAAATTTTGTAAGAAGAAAAATTGGAGTAGTGTTCCAAGATTTTCGCCTCCTGCCTCAAAAAAATGTTTTTGAAAACATAGCTTTTGCTATGGAGGCAGCAGGAAGATCAGACGAGGAAATAGAAGCAGACGTACCGCACGTACTCGAGCTTGTTGATTTGGGAGACAAGATCTGGAGTTTTCCTCATGAACTTTCTGGCGGTGAGAAGCAGAGGGTGGCAATCGCAAGAGCTATAGTTAATCAGCCAGATATAATAATTGCCGATGAGCCTACCGGTAACCTTGATCCAATAAACACATACGATATCGTCCAGATTTTTAAAAAGATCAATGACCTTGGGACTACTGTTATACTTACGACTCATAACAAAGGAGTTATAGATTCGATTGGTAGAAGAGTGATTACAATGCAAGATGGCAAGGTGGTGAGAGATGATGCAACGGGGAAATATATACTTTAGAGAAAAGTTAAAAAGTTATAAAGTAAAAAAGAAAATTATAAATTCAAAATTAAAAAACAAAGACAATAAAAAATTTAGAAAGTGTGATACAAAATTTAAAAGAATAAGAATTAGTAAGATTAGCCCGCCTGCAACGCTTGAAGCGTAGCGACTGCGGGCAGGTGAATATTAGTAATTGGTGGGTATAATATTAAAATGGAATCAACAGATATAAAAACAAAACTTAAGAGAATAACAAAAGCTGGACTTTTCAATTTCTGGAGAAGTGGTTATGTGTCCCTTGCTTCAATTCTTGTAATGATAGTGACGTTGTCAGTCATAGCGGGGGTAATGTTTTTGAGTACGATTTTGAACGCAACGCTAGACGAACTTAGAAGCAAAGTTGATATAAATGTCTACTTTATTACAAGTGCTCAGGAAGAAGAAGTTTTGTCGCTCAAGACAAAGATAGAAGCAATACCTGAAGTTGATTCAGTTATTTATATGAGTCGTGAGGAATCTTTAGAAAACTTCAAGTTGAGACACGAAAACGACCAAATAACTCTCCAGGCCCTAAATGAACTTGGAGACAATCCTCTTGGTGCGGTATTGAATATAAAAGCAAAAGAACCATCTCAATACGAAAGCATTGCTAATTTTCTAAACGAAGAAAATATTCTTTCAAGTGAAGGCACAAAAATTATTGATAAAATAAATTACTTTGAAAATCGTATCGCAATCGACAGGCTTACGAGAATAATAGATTCTATACAAAGACTTGGTTTTATTGTTTCTTTAGCGCTAATTGTGGTGTCTGTAGTGATTACATTTAACACTGTCAGACTCGCAATATATATCTCAAGAGAGGAAATATCCGTTATGCAACTCGTTGGTGCAAGTAAAAATTATGTTAGAGGCCCTTTTGTAATAACTGGAATAATCGTTGGATTTCTATCAGGCATCATTACATTGCTATTATTGTTGCCCGTTACTTACTCACTTGGTGGAACGACCGAAAATTTCTTTATCGGTCTAAATATATTTAATTATTATATTGGCAACATAATTCAGATAGCATTTATAGTAATTGGTTCTGGTGTTGCAGTTGGTGCCATTTCGAGCCTGCTTGCAGTCAGAAAATATTTGAAATTATAAATAGTAATTTGATCTTTTTGTTCTTTTTGGATTTGTGCCATGTGTGTTTGGTGCGATTAACAAAAATCATTTAATATTCTAATAGGATGAAGAAAAAAAATCAAAAATACATATTTGTTATAGGAGGTGTGATGTCTGGGGTTGGTAAGGGTATAGCGTCGTCTTCAATAGGCAAAATTCTACAGAGCAAAGGTTTTGTTGTTAATCCCATCAAAATAGATCCATATCTAAATGTGGATGCGGGCAATATGAATCCAACAGAGCATGGTGAAGTTTTTGTGCTTGATTCTGGACTGGAGACTGATCAGGATTTGGGAAATTACGAGAGATTTTTGGAGATGGATTTGAGCCCTCTCGATTATATGACTTCGGGAATGATTTATAAGCATATAATCGAAAAGGAAAGGAACTTGGGGTTTAGAGGTAAATGTGTAGAGGCAATTCCTCATATAGTGGAAGAGATAACAAAAAGAATAAAAAAAGCTGCTCAGACGCATGAGTCAGATATTTCACTTATCGAAATCGGTGGCACAATCGGAGATTATCAAAATATTCTATTCATAGAAGCAGCAAGAACTTTAAAAATAAAACATCCGGATGATGTTATTTTTATAATGGTTTCTTACCTGCCAGTTCCTGGTTCGCTTGGAGAAATGAAGACAAGACCAACTCAAAATGCGGTAAGGCAATTAAATTCTTATGGGGTCCAACCCGATATTATTATAGCTAGAGGTACTCAAGTTTTGGATCATAAAAGAAAAGAAAAGATTGCTATGGCTTGTGCAATACCTGCAGAAAACGTAATTTCGGCACCAGATATAAAAAGTGTTTATGATGTGCCTCTAAATTTTGAAAAAGATAAGATAGGAACAATTATTTTGAAAAAATTCAAAATGAGATCCAAAACTAACGGTAATTCTCTAAAAGATTGGAAAGAATTTGTATCAAAGAGGGCGAGAGCAAAAAAGGAAATACAGATTGCTGTAGTTGGTAAATATTTTGATACAGGCGATTTTGTGCTTTCAGACGCTTATGTTTCGGTAATTGAGGCGATTAAATTTTCATCATACTGGAAAGATGCAAAACCAGAACTCACATGGATAAATTCAAAAGAATACGAAAACGATCCAAAAAAAGTTTCAGAACTCAAAAAATATGATGGCATAATTGTACCAGGGGGATTTGGAGAGACGGGGATAGAGGGAATTATAATGGCGATTAATTATGCCAGAAAAAATAAAATCCCTTATCTCGGACTTTGTTATGGGATGCAATTGGCTGTCATAGAATATGCTCGAAATGTTTTGGGTTGGCGTGATGCGCATACTGCCGAAATAAATCCAAATTCAGGACACGTTGTTATAGATATAATGCCAGAACAGAAAAAAATATTGGAGGAAAAAAATTACGGAGCAACAATGCGACTTGGGGCATATGAGGCAGTAATAAAAAAAGGAACAATTGCATACGAAGCATACGACTCAGTAGACAAACTCCAAAAAACAGAAAATGGTGAAGTGGTTTTTGAAAGACATCGACATAGATACGAAGTCAATCCAGAATTTATTGCTGAAATAGAAAAAGCGGGGCTAGTTTTTTCAGGAACTTCGCCTGACAAAAGATTGATGGAAATTGCAGAACTACCAAAATCTGAGCATCCGTTTTTCTTAGGTACACAATTTCACCCTGAGTTTAAGGCCAGACCTCTAAATCCACACCCACTATTTACTGCCTTTGTGACTGCTTGTTTGAAGCAAAAATAATAATAAGTATTCGTTTTTATTGGTTGAATTTGTAACTGTAATGAGTTATAATAGATAAGGGCATCCTAAGTCTCCCGCAAGCACAGGGTCCCCCCATGGGCGCGTCATTCCTCTCTCGACGCGCCCTATTATTTTAAACATTTTTTGAGTATAATCGATTTGTAGTCAATATTGCGAGATCGTCTAATGGTAGGACAGCGGTTTCTGGAACCGTTTATCTAGGTTCGAATCCTAGTCTCGCAGCTCGAAACGAAGTGAAGAGATGTGAGATGGTCTAGCTCTTTTAAAAAAGAGCGCAAGACAGATTCGAAAAGCTTTTGAGCTAAAATTAATTTTATGAAAATTTTAGCCAAAAGGTGTACTGAACCTGTAAGGTTCGAATCCTAGTCTCGCAGCCAAGTCGAGCAGAGCACGAGACGCATCGTATGTCAAGGGTCTCGTGCGCCGCTCAGGACGCGTCTAATTTTAAATTACGCAATCTTTTTATAATACCTGTTTCTCTGCTTAAACTGTCTCTCCAGAAAAACCACATTTTTGTCTCTATAATCAAAAACAAATTTGGGATTGGCACTATGTAAAAGCCTCCCCATATACTGGATCAATTTTCCTTCAAAAGAAAACGGGAAAGCTAAAACCAAAGTTGAGATATTTTTGATGTCTAACCCTTCTCCAAAAAATTGGCCAGTAGATAAAATTACATTGTAATGGCCATCTCTGATCTGTTTAAGTTTCGAGAATCTTTTGGGGGCTGAATCATCTCCAGAAATAATAATGGTTTCGCATTTTCCTTTAAGACAAAGTTCTAAAATTTCCAGGTGTTCTTTTCTTTCACTTAGGACTAAGACTTTGCTTCCGCTTTTAACTTGATCCAAAATATCATTACAAATTAATCTGTTTCTTGCCGTATCAAAACTGATAATTTTTGCCAAAAGTTGAAATCTGTCCGTTTTCCACTGAAACGAAATTTCTAAACCGGTTTCTTTTATGATTACTTTTGGTTTCTTGGATACGGCATTTTCTTCCTGTTCGGCATTAAAACTGCTACCCTCCATTTCTGCAACAATATCTCCGATGTAAACGTAAATAAGTTGCTCGTCATTGTGTTTGCGTTTTGGAGTAGCAGTTAGTCCATAAAGATATTGGGAATTTAAACTGGCAATAACTTCCCTGAAAGTTTTGGCCGGAATATGGTGGCATTCGTCTACAACAATGGTGCCGAATTTGTTTTCTAATTCGGCAATATTTTTACATCTAGCCAAACTTTGCATAAGTGCAACCGTTATTTCTTTTCCAACTTTTTTCCTTGTTCCGGAAAAAGTACCAATTTTGATTTTTGGAATATTCAGAAATGTCTGAATCCTGTCTACCCACTGGTCCAAAAGTTGCTTCCTGTGGACCAAAACTAGAGCAGGCAATTCTCTTTTTGCGATGAGTTCCATGCCAATCATTGTTTTGCCGCTTCCGGGCGGAGCAACAATCACTCCCTGTGTTTGGGCAAGAGATTTTTCCAGAGCTTCATTTTGCGGTTCGGTTAACTGGATTAAACTTTTAAACTCAACACTTTCTGGTTTTGGATATTGGTAACTGATTTTATATGAAATTTTTTCAGAATCCAAAAAATTTGTAAGCTGGTTTAAAAATCCTCTTGGAAGAAAAACATCTTCTCCTGATTCTTCGACTAATTTGAAATACTTTTGCACCTTATAAACAGATTTTCCAAGTCTTTTTCTGGTCAGATATTCGGTGCTTAAAAAATTTAGTTTATCCTTTAAAAAATTTATTGTTAATGGATTTAAATTTTCTCTCTCAAGCTTTATGTTTTTACCGACTATTATTTCCAATACACCGCTTTTGTTAGCCGTTTTGTTTATAGGGATACCAGAACTTTCCGTTATTTTATAAAAAATTTTATCCAATTCTTCTGCTGTGTGTTTATAAATTTTAGACAAAAAATCCCATTGATCAGGATATAGTTTTGCCGTGTCAGGATCAATAAAAGCAGAATTGCCTTGTTCTAAATATTTTCCTTGCAGCGGAAAGGCAATTAAATTTCCAAATCCTCCCTTTGGAACTGAATCTTGATTTGGAAAAAGCCGATCAAAACTGACTTCTTTTTCAAAAACAGACAAATCCAAAGCCTGTCTGATTAATTCATTAGCAATAGCTCGGCTCTTGTAGCAAGGATAATTTTGCTCAAAAAAAATCCAGACATACCCGCCTTTGCCAGATTTCGATCTTTCAAGATATGCGGTCAGACCAACTTTTTCACATACACTCAAATATTTTTTTGAATCTTCAAACCAATTTTCTCCATCAAAATCTGCCGCAATAAAGTACGAGGTATTGTCTTCCAAGATCGGGTACACACCCAAAAGCGCTCCGCCGAGCAAATGCTTTTTCAATATTTCTTTTGTTAGAGGAATTAGCTTTTTATTCTCAAAATTATTTATCGTTCCACCTTTCTGTTTATGAGCCAAGAACTCATTCCAATCGAAAGAATATGCCGGACTATATCCTGATCTGCCATTTTTCTCCCAATATCTGGCGTATACATCTGGCCTTCCTTTAAAAATTGAGAAATACAAATTTAACTGATCGTCAGTAATTTGGATCATTTTAAATTTTGGAATACCTCGTCGTTCTGCCTTGGCCAATCCTCCTCACTTTTTTGAGACGCAGCAAAACATCCAGTGCTTGGGATACTGTTGGCCTGGTCACTTTAGTTTCTTTTGATATTTCTCCCGGAGTGGCTTCAGAAACAGATTCCAAATATTTCCACACAGCAAGTTGTTTGGGAGATAACAGAAGTTCGATATTTTCCTTTGAAAGCAGATCAATCGCTTGCCTGGCTTGTTCCAAAAGAACAGAGAGAAAAAATTTAAGCCAAGGAATAATATTTTCGTGCTCGGTTTTGATCGTTTTCTGGCTTCTCCTTAGGACCATGTAATAATCGGCTTTGTTGTCCTCAACCAACTTTTCGTGAGAAATATATGGCATATACAGGTAGTCATTTTTGAGCATGAGAAGATTCGTCAGAACTCTGGAAATTCTGCCGTTACCATCTTCAAATGGGTGAATGTTTAGAAATTCAACCAAGAAGTTTCCAACAACAAGCAACGGGTGAATTTCTTTTTCAGCCAAAGCCATTTGGGTCCATTCAACCAGTTCGAGCATTTCTTTAGGAGTAAGATATGCCGGAGTAGTGTCAAAAAGGATACCGATTGAATTTCCTTTTTCATCAATCATGTGCACTTTATTTTCCACCTTTTTGTACTCGCCTCTATGGTGCACATCTTTTTCAACATACTTAAGCAACTCTTTGTGAAAATGAGTTATGGTGCTCTCTGAAAACGGTATATGTTTCCAAGATTCAAATACATTATTTAGGAGTTCAAAATAGCCTTTGACTTCTTGTTTATCTCTGTCGGCAAATCTCTGAATCTGGAGACCTTTCATTAGTCTTTCCACATCTTCGTCTGAAAGTTTGGCACCCTCGATGCGGGTAGAGGCGCCCGTTGAGGTGACAAGGGTAGATCTTTTTAGGCGACCCAAAGCTTGCGGATTGAGTTTCGCTCCGCCTATCCATCTGCCTTTCAATTCGTCAATCTGGTTTATTAATTGCCAAATATGCTCGGGCAAATACTTTAATCTTTTGTTAAATTTATAGTTAATCATTTTGTTAATCTTATATATTAACTATATGAGATTATATTAGATTGAGGAGAGAAAGTAAAGAAAAACTGTTGGCAATTTTTTGCCTTTCAGAATATACTTATTCTAAGCCACCCTTTTCGAGCGCTCAAGACCGGTTGGATTCCCAGACCCCCAGCACCAGTCAGCGCGTTATCGAGGCGACCGAAGAGCCTCAAAAGCCCCGAAGTCGCCCGAACCGCTGATCGCATCTAATCCGTCAAAGCATACCTGCTGAGTGCAGTATCCAGAACAAAAAGTCACTGAGAAATCGGTGATTTTTTGTTATAATCAACTGATATGGAAATAATGTCTAAATTAACAAACAGTTCCGGTCAAGAATTGGAAGTTAAATATTACGAAGGTTTGGATCCATACAAGGATCTCGATGGCAAACTTTTCACGGGAGTGCATGCCTTTTGTTTTTGTGGCAATAAATTTGTCATTGTTTTCAATAATGAAAAGAAATACTGGACTCCTCCGGGAGGCGGTATAGAACCCGGAGAAACATACGAACAAGCTGTTATTCGAGAAGTTCAGGAAGAAACCAACATGAAAGTCTTGCATCAAGAACTGATTGGCTACCAAGATATTTACGAACCTAATAGGACAATCCGACAAACCCGTTCGTTTTGCATAGCGGAACCATATGGAGATTTTGTTTCCGACCCGGACGAAGATATAACCGAAATAAAGTTAATCAATCCGAAGAACTACAAACAATATTTCGATTGGCTGAAAATCGGCGACAGGATAATGGAGAAAGCAATAGAAATGTTTAACAAATACAATGACAGAACACAACAAAATCAAAAATGAAAACAACGAAACTCTAAAAGCCGGTTGCGTTGTGATGAATGATAAAAACGAGATTTTGGCAAAAGAAATCGGCTTCAATGAGTTCCAGAGCGTAAACAAAAACTTTGAGTATCACATCATCTTTGATGCTTCACTCCAGCGTGAGCAGTTGAAGTTGCTTGAAGAATTGAAAAAGAAATAATAATAATATGAAAAAAGTCATCAAAAAAGTTTTACCAGAATACTTCCAAGATATTTTGGATGGTAAGAAAAAATATGAGCTTCGTCTCAATGATTTTGACATTGAAGCTGGAGATATTTTAGTGCTTGAAGAATATACATCTGCTGACCCAGAAACAAGAAAGCCGACAGGTCGTGTTTTGGAGAAAAAGGTGTCTTATCTCCGCAAGTTCAAGTTGCAAGA
Source organism: Candidatus Zambryskiibacteriota bacterium (assembly GCA_048499675.1). Taxonomy (GTDB): domain Bacteria; phylum Patescibacteriota; class Minisyncoccia; order Phycocordibacterales; family WO2-35-19; genus JASNZL01. The sequence continues at coordinate 138,405 of JASNZL010000001.1, read as the reverse complement.
TTTGTGGTGGTCCGAAGAAGACATCAAAGAAAAAGGCATACAAATAATATCTTTTGAATAATATGAAAGAAGAAATACCACAAATAATCAAAGATGTAGGTTTTGACTTTAGCTGGAGCGAAGAAAAGGTGTGGGCTCTTGAAGTTCCAGTTGAAGAAATGAGCATAAAAGAATTGATTTGGCATTTTGACATCCCGTTTCTATGGGAAGATGGTGTGTATAATCTCAAACCACAAGATGTTATTGATAATCCAGAAAATCACAAGAAAGAATACGAAAGAACAATGAAAGCTGACCTTGTTCATCCTATTGATATTATGGATAACAAGGGTCGCTGGCTTATTTTGGATGGATTACATCGTTTGATGAAAGCATCAATTTTGAAAATGGATAAAGTGCAAGTCCGAAAAGTGTCTCGGGACTTTATACCAAAAATAACAGAGTAATGGTCCACATCTCTCCCGAAACTGTCGCCAGTTTCAAAAAGATGTTCAAAGAGCAATACGGAGTTGAGTATTCTGACAGTGAAGCGTGGGAAGCTACTCACAATTTACTCGGGGCTTTTGACTGGCTACTCAAACAAGATATGAAGCAAAACCCGCATCTATACAAGAAAACAAATAGTGATGAGCAAGGTGGGGTGAAAAAGCCAGCACTTACAGATGAAAGTATCAAAGCCATTTCAGAGCTTGGAGATGTTCTTCGTGGAATACACAATCGTCTTATCTCCGAAGGTTATGAAATCAAAGATGGTCATATATCCAAGAAAGAACAAAAATAGTTCTTATTGGGGCATAGCAAAAGCGGGACATCGGTAATAAAACTCGCTTTGTCCTTCTAATAAAAGGGTTCTAACTTCGTCCAATAGTCCCAGCTCGAAACAAAGTGAAGAGATGTGAGACTGTCTAGCTCTTTTTAAAAAGAGCGTAAGACGGATTCGAAGCCTGATTGAGATTTTTTATGAGGATAGCGAAATAAAAAATCCAATTAGGGTACTGAAACTGTAAGTTTCGAATCCTAGTCTCGCAGTAGCCATGTGAGATAAACTGAGACTCCTAAATCAGTCATACTCCTCAACACATTTTAAGAACCGAGTTACGGGCTCGAACTTTTGTGATTTTGTGAAATCTGAAACGATATTTTAAAACACAGTTTTAGTTCGAACCCAAGACGCTTTTTGTTATACTTATACATATGAAGTCCTCAAGCGAAGCAACGTTAAAACGAGTATATGGGTATGTCTTTAAGAAGGTATATCCGATGTATATCGCTAAGGCAGAGAAAAAGGGTCGCACTAAAGAAGAAGTTGATGAAGTTATTCGTTGGCTCACTGGATATACCCAAAGCAAACTAAATGCTCAGATCAAGAACGAAGTGAACTTCGAAACGTTCTTCAAAGAAGCCCCCAAGCTTAACCCTTCTCGTAAACTTATCACTGGCATAATTTGCGGTGTCAGAGTAGAGGAGATCGAGGATAAGGTTATGCGCGAGATACGCTACCTTGATAAGTTGGTCGATGAGCTCGCGAAAGGAAGACCGATGGAGAAGATTCTACGTAAACAACAATAATATGCTAAAAAAATATTTAGATTATTTTAAAAATAACCCAGAACACTACTGGTTTAAACGAAAAATCTGGGGTTGGGGTTGGATCCCTGTTACTTGGCAGGGTTGGCTTCTTACATTTTTGTATGTGTCACTTATAAACATTATTATAATCACCAGAGAGGTAGCTATCCCAGGAAACCCTGATTCCGGGAGCAACTTCTTAGTGTTTGGATTACCATTCATTGTTCTAACTATCTTCTTCCTTTTTATTGCTTACAAGAAAGGAGAAAAACCAAAGTGGCAATGGGGTTTGCCAAAAGACAAATAATTATTAAATCACTTTATAAACTATGGGAAAATTAACATTCACAACAATTATCAACGCACCAAAAGAAAAAGTGTGGCACACCATGCTCGACGATGCGACGTACCAACAATGGACTAAGCCATTTAATGAAGGTTCACGGTATGATGGTAAATGGGAAACTGGTTCAGAGATGCGCTTTATTGGTGTAGATGAAACTGGTAAGGAATCTGGAGGGATGTATAGTCGTATTAAAGAAGCTCGACCATATGAATTTGTTTCGATTGAACACTTGGGTATGATTTCTGAAACTGGAGAAATTGATACTACAAGCGAGGAAGTAAAGAAATGGACGCCGTCGTTTGAAAATTATACTTTTAGTGAGAAAGATGGTGGTACCGAGTTGTATGTTGAGTTGGATATATCTGATGAATGGAAAGATATGTTTAATGATATGTGGCCTAAAGCGTTGACTAAACTTAAAGAAATTGCAGAGAATCATTAAACTTTTCAGCAAAGATTTATTATTTATGATGCGTTGTATCTTAGTATTGATCTACTGATGAAATAAAGGAATCCTAGTTTTGTAACTGGCGAAAAATCTTAGCGCATAGCATTTTTGGGGTAAATCATTTAGCTTATATTTTTATGTGAAGTGACACGTCGGGAAGGGTCGTTTTGTATAAAATCTCTCTTTGGATTCTCCACAATCAATATCACTGAATTATAAAATTATTGATATAATTGGTGAAAATATGAAGGCAAGAATATTTTCAATATCATTTTTTATTAGTGTTTTTTGTATTGCAATACCGACGTATGCTGACACTCTCTCTCTTACAGCTGGGAGTAATGCTACTACTACACCGAATGTAGCGACTGCAATTACCGGATTTCAGATAGTTGGACCTTCAAGTCAAACAACTCCTGTTAAAATCCGTGTTACGAACGGTACTTTGAATGTATCTTCTGTATCTGGGGTTACAATATCTGGTAATGGTAGTGGCACAATCAGTCTTTCTGGTACGGTTGAGAAATTAAATCAAGCCCTTGCGACACTAACTTACACAAGATCCTCAACAGGTACTGACTCGCTTGAAGTTTCACTTGTAGAGGCAGGGGAAGTTTTTTTTGAAGATAATGGGCATCTCTACAAATTTATTTCAGGCAGTATTAATGCAATAAATGCCAGAACTTCTGCTTCTAATCAAACTGCCTATGGAGCAACAGGATATTTAGCTACGATTACATCTCAAGCTGAGAATGATTTTGTGGCGGCAAGATTACAAGGTGATGGTTGGATTGGTGGTAGCGATGAAGAGACTGAGGGAGTTTGGAAATGGGTTACTGGACCAGAAGCTGGAACTATTTTTTGGAACGGGGCTTCTGGAGGTTCTGCTCCAAGTGGGCAATACGCAAATTGGAGTAGCGGGGAACCAAATGATTGGTTAAATGGTAACCCTGGAGAAGATTGTATTCAATTTTATATTACTTCAACTAAATGGAACGATTTGAATTGTACTGGGAATACGCTTGCTGGATATGTTGTTGAATTTGGTGCCGACGGTGATATGCCAAATGTTGTAGCGCAAAATATCTCCATTGTTACCGCAGATGTTCCAGCGGTAACATCACTCTCTCCATCAAATGGTGCAACAAACGTGAGTACAACCACAAATTTAATAATTAGTTTCAGTAAAAATATTACCAATCATGTTGGAAATATTTTAGTCAAAAAAGCTTCTGATAATTCTTTGGTTGAGGCAATAGATGTTTCAAGTGGACTTATTTCTGGAAGCGGAACCAATTCCATTACGATTAATCCTAGCGTTACTTTAGAAGAGGGAACTCAATATTATGTTATCGTTCCAAATACGGCGTTTAAAGACGGATCAGATAACTTTTTTGATGGCATTTTAGAAAATACAATTTGGGTTTTTACTACGTCTGATGCTACAGCGCCAATTTTCAGCAATATTTCAGCTTCAACAATAGCAACTACAACTTCTACTATCACTTGGATAACAAATGAAAATTCTTCTACCAAGGTGATATACTCAACAGGCGATGATTTCGCCTCAACTACGAGCGAAACTGATACTTCTCCGAGAGTAACAAGTCACAGTAAATCACTTTTGGATTTGACTGCTTGCACAACCTATAACTTCAAAGTTGTTTCAGTTGATGGTTTTGGAAATTATGCTACTTCTTCTGCACACCTATTTACTACTCTCGGTTGCATCTCTAATTCCATACCAATAACAGCAACAACAACCTCTATTGCTGTAAATAGTATCGGTACTTCTATCCTTTCAGAAAATGGTTACTCTATGAAAGTGGAGACTCCCAAAGACTTCACCTCTACGTCTTCTACTGTGGTTATTCAAATAAGGAGTATGGATGCTGATGCGGTACTTGCTACTATTGGTACACCAAACAACCTTTTAAAAGCAACTGATATAGTCTTTGATGTAAAAGCTCTTATAAATGGTTCTATTGAACTTGATTCATTTGATCATCCGGTTACCATAACATACACATATACTGACGAAGACATAATCGGCCTTGATGAATCGTCGCTTTGGGTGTATCACTATCGTGATAATGAATGGGAAGGTCTCCAGGATTGCGTTATAAATATTGGTGCAAATACAATTACATGCAATACTCCTAATTTTTCCATATTTGGAATTTTCGGAAATATTTACTCGTCTGAAAGTGGAGCCTCAGGATCATTTGGAGGAACATCGATCCGTTCCCGAGTTGCACACTTAATCAATCTTGGGGACATTGCCACAGCTGAAGCGCTCAAAAAAGAATGGGCTTTTCTTTTTACCTCTCCAACTACTACTTTTTCACAAATACAAGTTTCCCAATCAAATATTCCAGTTGGCGACCTTCAATATGGCATGTTTGGAGATGATGTAAAACTTTTACAACAATTATTGAATAAAAACGGTTTTCCAGTTTCTCTAAGTGGGGTTGGGTCTTTGGGTAATGAGACAAATTATTTTGGCACATTGACCAAGAATGCTCTAGCAAAATTTCAAGAGGCAAATAATATTACTCCGAGCGCAGGCTACTTTGGTCCAAAAACCAGAGCAGTGATGAAGAATTTAAACTTGAGTGGAGTTTGGTGGTAACAATATACGAAAATCATACGAAATAATACGAAAAACTACGAAAATTGAATGAGAAAAGTTGAGAGGTTGGAGGTGAGAGGAGATAAGAGAAGAAAATTAACCTAATTATTCTAATTTCTCTAATTGACCTAAAAAAGAATCTAGAAGCTGGGTAAAAAATAAATACGTGACAAGTCCCACTTAGTTAAAACTACGCGAGGCAAGCCACATTTCACTACCTCCTTCGCACAAGGCTACGGATGGTCAAAGAAAGTTTCGCGGGGCAAGTAATTAACCTAATTATTCTAAAAAATAAGGAAAGGGTTGATTTTTGTGTTAAAATTGGATAATGATTGATGAGAAAGAAAATAAAAAAACAAAGAAAGTTGTTATTGTGGGGGCGGGTTTTGGGGGTATATATACTCTGAGAGGATTACACAAAGAATTTCATAAAAATAATAAAATAAATGTCACTTTAATAAATGAAAACAACTATTTTTTGTTTACTCCACTTCTTCATGAGATAGCAACAGGGAATATTAATCCAGAAAACGCGATAGAGCCGATTAGAAAAGTTTTGGGATGTTGTGTAAACAATCTTGTTTCGGGGAAAGTTATAAAAGTTGATAATGTTAATAACTTTGTAATTACAACCGAGGGCAAAATACCTTTTGATTATTTGGTTTTGGCTCACGGAGCAGAAACAAATTTTTATAATATAAAAGGAGCTAAAGAAAATTGTTTTACTCTAAAATCATTAAATGATGCAATCAAAATAAAAAATAGGTGTATAGACTTGATAGACGAAGCATCAAAAATAAAAGATAGTGAAGAGCGAAAAAACAAATTAAGATTTGTTGTGGTGGGTGGGGGTCCGACTGGAGTTGAGTTGGTTTCTGAAATGCAGGAGTTTTTGAAAAATACATTTTCAAAATATTATCCAAAAGATTTGATAGAAGACATATCTGTCATACTTGTTCATAATGGCAGTGAAGTCTTGCCACAGTTCCCTAAAATATTAAGGGAAAAAAGTTTAAGAATTCTAAACAAAAAAGGTATAAAAGTTTTATTAAATACTAAAGTGACAGAAGTGTTTGATGATAAAATTCAGTTTGAAAATGGAGAGTGTTTGCAGAGCCAAAATATTATATGGGTGGCTGGAATAAAACCAAGTAGTATTGATTTTGAAAAAGATGCAACAAAAGATGAAGTAGGGAGACTTGTGGTTAATGAATTTTTGGAGCTTGTGGACTATCCAAATATTTTTTGTTTGGGTGATAGTGCTTGCTTCAGACAAGGAGAAAATGCTTTGCCTGCACTCGCTCAGGTAGCTGTAAAGCAAGCAAAGGTTGTGGCTAGTAATATAAAGAAAAAAATAAACGACCAAAAACCAAAGACTTTTGTATATAAAAGTTCGGGTACCCTATTGTCTTTGGGAAAGTGGAATGCTGTTGGAGAAGTGATGAGCTTTGTATTGGAAGGAAAGTTTGCTTGGTGGGTTTGGCGGACCGTTTATCTATCAAAAATGATTTCTTGGCAGAAGAAGATTAGGGTGGTAGTGGATTGGACTATAAATGCCTTTTCAGCTCGTGATATTTCTAAACTTTAGTTTATCCACAATTTCTATTGACTTTTAATCTTTAAAATGTGAGAATAGTAATAGATCATTTGATCACGACATATGTCCTGTGAAGCGATGATGAAGAATAACCAGAAGAGCAGAGAGGCGTACACCACCGTGTGTACGCCTCATTTTTTTGTATTGACACTAGATTAAATTGGATAAAAAATGTATCATTATTAAACATTTATTAGTAAGATATTTTATTATGGATTCAAATAATCAAAACAATTTATCAATTCCTATAGCTATTGTCTTTGCGGGTATATTAGTTGCGGGTGCAGTTTATTTGACAGGAGATAGGTCTTTGACAAAAGGTTCAGAAAATTTACAAGTCGAACAGTCACCTACTGAACAATTCAATCTTGATGCAATTAGAGAGATAACATCTGAGGATAGAGTGAGGGGAGATTTGAATGCTCCAGTTGTTATTGTTGAATATTCTGATACTGAGTGTCCATTTTGTAAGCAATTCCACACTTCTATGAAGCAAATTTTTGATGAGTATGGAACAAAGGGACAAGTGGCTTGGGTATATAGACATTTCCCGCTGGACCAAATACATAGAAAGGCACGAATAGAGGCACATGCGCTTGAATGTGCAGGAGACCTTGGTGGAAATCAAAAGTTTTGGGAATATACTGACCGATTGTATGAAATAACTCCAGCTAATGACGGTTTGGATTTAAATGAATTACCAAAAATAGCTCAATATGTAGGTTTGGATGTATCTGCTTTTAACGCGTGCCTTGAGAGTGGTAAGTTTAATAATAAGATAGAGGCTGATTTGCAAGATGCAATAGCGACTGGGGGTAGAGGTACGCCATGGAGTGTTGTTATTTTGAGTAACGGAACAAAAATGCCACTTTCTGGTGCGCAACCATACTCAAATATAAAACAGATGATAGATGAAGCACTGAAGAATCTTTAGTTTTAATTAATAAACACAAAACAAAAAAGAGCTTTGAGCTCTTTTTGTTTTGACTATTTGTTTTATGAATGATGTTCCAGAGCTTCGGCATCAGCTTTTGTTTGGTGTATTGTGCCGTCTTTGTGTTCTGGAGGGGTGTAAACCGTGTAGAGTTTCATTTTTGTTTCCCCAGTGTTTATGATGTTGTGCATTGCTCCAGCAGGCACAACTATTGCAAAATCATCTTCTATGTCGTACTCTACTCCGTCTAGGATAGCCTTGCCTTTGCCTGCTTCTAGTCTTATAAATTGGTCTACATCGTGGACTTCTTCACCAATGTCTTCTCCGGGAAGGAGGGACATTACAACAAGTTGGCTTTTTTCTGTTGTGTTCAATACTTTTCTAAAATTCTCATTTTCTACGGTGTCTTTTTCTAAATTGTTTATGTATGGCATATTATGATAAAAATAGTTATAATAATATTCATTATATCATAATTATAATAAAACGATGAACAAAACTTTTATCTGGATAGGACTAGTAGTGATAGTTGTTATATTACTTATGATTTCTAGTAGAGGTGGCCCTAAAATGGATGTGCCATTTGAAGTTGGTGTTTTGCACCCTTTGGACAATACAAAAGGCAATCTCGAGGCGTCTGTTGTGGTTATGGAGTACAGTGATTTTCAATGCCCAGCTTGTAGGTCATATTATCCAATGGTAAAACAATTAACTACTGAATTTGAAGACAGGGCAATTTTTGTTTTTAGACATTTTCCATTATTAAGTATTCATCCAAATGCAGAGTTTGCGGCTAGGGCGGCAGAGGCGGCTGGTGAGCAGGGTAAATTTTGGGAGATGCATGATATTTTGTACGAAAAACAAAACGAGTGGGCGAGGGTTGCTAACGTAACTCCTTTGTTTGAGAGTTATGCAACACTTCTTGCTCTGGATTTGGAAAAATTTAAAACAGATTTTAGTTCTGATGCTGTAAAAGATTTTGTTAGAGCACAAAGAGTACACGCTGTTCAGGCTGGACTTCAAGGTACTCCATCTTTCTTTGTGGATGGTGAACAAATTAGAAATCCTGGTTCTTATGATGAGTTTAGAAATATAATTCTTGAAGCGCTCAATAAATAAAATACATAATGGTTTGGTTTGTAAATATATTAATTTTTATTTCTTCGGCTGGACTTTTGTATATAGCGGGAGAACTCATAGTTAACGGACTTCTGAGATTTTCTAGACTACTAGGTCTAAAAGAGTTTGTGGTAGCGTTTTTTGTGATGGCATTTGCTGCATCTTTGCCTAATCTTTTTGTTGGAGTTACTTCTGCATTTGAAGGAGTGCCAGAACTTTCCCTTGGAGACATTTTAGGGAATAATATTATTGCGTTAACTTTAGCTACTGGCATTGGAGTATTTTTTAGCAAAAATAGGGAGGTTCCTGCTCAAAGTAATACCATACAAACAACATCACTTTTTACAATCGCATCGGCTATTCTCCCAATATTGTTGGTTTCTGATGGTGAGCTTGGTAGAGCAGATGCTTTTGTTTTGATTCTTTTGTTTGTTATATATGTTTTCTGGCTTTTTTCTAAAAGAGAGAGATTTGAAAAAATATACGAAGAAAATGAACTTAGTATTAGTAGAGATGTAAAACATATTGTTGCTGATACTCTCAAAATATTGTTTGGAGTTGTTCTGCTTTTTTTGTCTGCCAAAGGTATAGTTTCGTCTGCCTCTTTTATTGCGACCCTACTAAACTTACCAATAATACTAATCGGAATTTTGGTTGTGGGATTTGGTAGTGCACTGCCAGAGGTATATTTTTCGGTAAGTTCGGCTCTAAAAAACGAGTCACATATGATAATGGGAAACCTTATGGGTGCAGTGATTATCCCAGCAACTCTTGTGCTTGGGATAGTTGCTCTTATTAATCCAATTGATGCTAGTAATCTAGACTTTTTCTTTGTAAGTAGATTCTTTGTGATTTTTGCGGCACTGTTCTTTTATTTCTTTACCAAGACAGATAGAAGTATAACAATCAAAGAAGCATATTTTTTGATTTCAATATATTTTGTTTTTTTGTTGGCTATAATATTTTTTGCCCAAAACTAATAAAAGTAATCAACAGTTTTTATTTTTTTATTTCTTTAATAATTATAAAATATAAATATGAGTTACTCAGATATTTATTTAGCTATTGCTTCTATATCAACAATCGCTGTTGCTGGCTTGATGGTAGTTATTCTTATGTACATTTTGTCTATTTTGTGGGACATAAAAAGAATATCTAAAATTGCCAAAAGAGAAGTTGAGTTTATTGCAAGTAGTTTGGCAAAAGGAGTAAGTGTTTTAGGAAGTGAGATTTCTACAGAAACAGCAGGTTTTATACGAACAGTATTCACTTTACTTTTATCACAGTTTGCAAGTAAACCAAAAGCAAGAAGAAAAAAAGTTTAAAAAACTTTTGTCATGCTTAATCTTTTTAAATCATTCATATTTTTACTATTATCATCAATTGTGTTTTTCTTGATGGTAAAGTTTTTTGTTGTAACAGAAACTATTTCTCCAGTGACAACTTTTGCTTTTGATTGGGAGAAAGAGGTGTTTGTATATTATGGAAACAGGGAAATAGGGGACCCAAATAATTGTACTGAAGTTTTTCCGGTTAAGAGGCTTATACCAAATGCTGAAAGTCTTGGTCCGGGTGCCTTAATGACCCTACTTAATGGGCCAGAAGAATCCCTTGATGGGCCAGAATATTTTAGTGGTATTACCAAGATACCAAATATAAATAAATTTGAAGTATTAGATGGTATTGCTTATATAGATTTTAGTGAAGAATTTAAACTAAATCTTACAAATGATTGCAGGACTCGTTTTGTATATTCCCAAATAGAAAACACCTTGACTGCTTTACCGGATATCGATAGTGTTGTCATTTCGGTTGAGGGAGAGGAGTAAAGTTTTAGGCATTACTATTTTTGTTTAAATAATTCAGTAGGTTTTGTATATTTCTGTTAACAAACTCTTTTTGAATTGTAGTTTTCAATTCATTCAATATAAATATTATTTTTGTTTTGGTTTCTTGGTTTGAATTATTGTATATGTATACTATTTTTGAAAGATCCTTTTTTAAATAACTTTCTACAGCTGAATTTGATACTATACTACTAGTAGAATATAATTGTTTTGTTCTATATAACTTGCCACTTCTTTGAATTTTCTCCTAATATCTTTATTTTTTTTCTTGGATATTAATAATATCTTTTATAAAATCATTTTCTATTAGTTCGTCGTCTTGGGAATCAATGTCTCTGTATCTCCTAACTATATCTTGATCATCTTTTTCTTGATCTGCTTTATTGTTAACGGATCTGCCAAAATCAATAATGAATACTTCACCATTTTCATCAATCATAACATTTCTTTCGTGTAAGTCATTATGGAAGATGAAATTTGACTCAAGTACTTCAATTGCTCTCTCTATTTTTGTTAAGACTTCTTGATTTATTACAAATTTTCTTTTCCTTAAGTAATTAATCATTTTTCTTAAATTATCTCTTTCAGAAATTATATTTTTGAAATCATCCAAATTATTTTGAGGTTGTTCAAAATTAAGTATTGCGGATATAAAAGATTGTTTTTGTAAAAATGATATATTTAAAATAGATTCATCGTCGTATCCATTTACAGAAAGTATAAAATCATAAATATACGTTGCCAAATCTTTACCATTAACAAAATCCATTAATATTATTTCAGCATCTTCTTCTAATGCGTGGTTTTGATTTTTTAGAAAAAGTATATCCGATTCACTTAAATGTTTTGTATGAAGAAGTATGGGTTTTGGTACTTTTGCACATCCAGCTTCCTTCTTTAGTATTTCGTATGCTTTTTTTTGAAAATCAAATTCGATAGAACCCGTGCCGGGCCTATAAATTTTAAGAATTTTTATAGCAAAGTCATTTACCCCACCCCCACCTTCTTGGTTTATAGATTTTATTGCTTCGCTAGATTGTTTAGAAAGATTTTTAGTGTTGACTTTTAAAACAATACCATCTCTTCCACTCCCTATTATTGGGGATTGGTGAATGGCTTCATCTAAAAAAGATTCTATAGATTCTTTTTTGTTGTTTATATTTATTGGTTCGTTGTTAAAACTTTCCATAGTTATTTTGTATCAACCTTTGGGATAAAAAACAAGCCGAGAAGAGTGATAATGCTTAAGAAATAAAAGGATGCTTGGTAAGAAAAGAAGTATATTATAGGGAGAGCAATAATTGGAGTGATTATAAATGATAGAGGTCTTAGGGCTCTAAATAAGCTAATTGTTCCAGTATCGTCTTCTTTAACATGCTTAAAGAAGTAACTTTCACTAGATATTTCAAAAAGACTCGCGCCAATTCTTGTACCGAATAATACAATAGCCCACACAAAAAATACTGGTTCTTTTAAAAATGGAATAACCATAGTGAAAGCAGAGGTTATTAAGACACCAGTAATAAGTATTTCTTTTTCGCCTAATTTTTTGTCAGCCAAAATCCCCGCCGGTAATTCTAATAGAAGAAAAGGTAAAAGCATTATTGTAAAAAGAATTCCAATTTTGTCCCATTCGAAACCAATCTCTTTTATAAGTAAAAGTGGTAAATATACTATCATCCATGCGTAAAAAGTGTTTAGTATAAAATGACAAAGAATTATAAAACGAAGGTCACTCGCTTTTTTAAAACTTTTGATAATGTGGAAAAAATCAGCCTCTTCTTTATCAGCTTTTTTTGTATTGTCAAAAAAGATTAGAGCTACTACAAAAAATAATACAAGAGCAATTCCAGAAATAAAATATATTTTATCAAAATTGTTATTCTGTATCAAAAAAGATAATGCAAGAGGGGATACAACCCAAGCAATATTCTGAATTGCGAGTAAAAAACCTCTTTTGGTACCTGTGGTTCCTTCTGTTTTTGTGTGTCTCTCCATATTTACGTCTAGGGACAAGTATAGTGATGGAACAAAGGTGTGATGGAGAAGGAAAAGTAAGACGATAAAAATGCCAAGATTAATGCTTCCCATCCCAAAAACAGCAATGATTTCTAGGAGTATAAATAAAATCAGGGAATGTTTGCTACCAACCTTCCTAAATAATTTTGGAGCAAAATAAAGTGCAATTATGCTAAATATAGAACCAATAATGTAAACTATATTTAACCAATTTTTACCCACTATATTTTCAAGTAAAGATGAGTTTACATAAGCAACCGTAGCATAATGAACAGCAAGAAAAAACCCAGCTAAAAAAACAGGGAAAATTCCAAATCCTTTTTTATTTGTTGAATCCACATATATATGATAACCCAAATCCTTGGATTATTATAATTGGTTTGTTGATTTAGACTCCCAAAATTACAGGTATGACTATGGGTCTTTTTGCTGTTTTTTGGAATAGGAATTGAGCGACAGCATCAGTTACATTTCCTTTAATATAATCGAAGTTGATTGGATTCATGCCTTTCGTATTATCCTCAATTGTTTTTTTGATTATAAGTCTTGTTTGACCCAAAAGTTCTTGAGATTCGCGCAAATAGACAAAACCACGAGAAATCAGATCCGGAGATTTTCTTAGTTTGCCAGTTTTTAAATCAATTATTGCAACTATTACAAACATACCATCGTCCGCAAGCATTTTTCTGTCTCGCATAACGACTTCTTGTACATCAGCTACGGCAAAACCATCTACCATAACAGGTGAAGCGGGGGCAGTTTCTTTTAGTGAAACCATCTTTTCTCCATTTTCTTGGATTTCAATAATCATTCCATTGTCAGGAACAATGACATTTTTTTCTGGCATACCCAGACCTTTTACAAGCTCCTCGTGCATTCTGAGCATATAATGACTTCCGTGAATTGGAATAAAAAATTTTGGTTTTACTTTTTTGTGAATCCATTCCAACTCTCCTTTGTTTCCGTGTCCTGTCGAGTGAATATAGACGTCTGATGTTCTGTAGTGAATTATTTTTGCTCCCAGTCTTGAAAGATTGTCTTTGAGTTTTTGGACAGCTCTTTCGTTGCCGGGGATAATAGAAGAAGACAGAAGAACAGTATCTCTTTTGGTAATCTTTACATATTTATGCGTTTTGTTGGACATTCTCATAAGAGCTGCAAATTCGTCACCTTGAGCTCCTGTGGCAAGTACAACAACTCTGTCTGGTGGGTAATTATCCATTTCTTCAACTGTAATTATTGTTTCTTTTTTAACATTTAGCATTTTTATTGACCTTACTATCTCAATATTTTGCTTCATGCTTCTGCCTTCAACAACAACTTTTTTACCATACCGTTCTGCCGTCTCAATAATTGCCATAATTCTTTCGAGTTGAGATGCGAATGTGCCGATAATAAGTCTTCTTTTTGTTAGTCTTATTATTTCGTCAAGATTTTTATGTACTAACTTTTCAGGAGTTGAAAATCCAGGGTTATCAACGTTAGTTGAATCCATCAAAAGTAGCAAGACTTTTTCTTTTTCAAATCTACCAAATTCTTTTTCTTCTTTTTCTGTTGGTATTCCATTTTCGTGTTCGAGTTTGATGTCTCCTGGTGTGACGATAGAACCATATGGGGTATCGATTATAACACCCATTGAATCAGGGATGGTGTGAGTTGTATTAAAGAATTTTACTCTGAGTTTGCCCAAAGTTATAACATCGTCTTTTTCTACCACCTTCAAATCTAGAGCTGGAAGGTGGGGGAACTCTTCTTGTCTCTTCTTTATCATTATAGTAGTTAGAGCTCTTGTGTAGAGAGGAGGATTGCCGATTCGGTACATTATATAAGGGATGCCTCCTATGTGGTCGAGGTGGCCGTGAGTAATTATAACGCCTCTTATTTTATCTTTTCTTTCTTCTAGGTATTTTGTGTTTGGAAGAATGTAATCAACTCCAGGAGTATCTTCATCTTTGAATTGAAAACCTGCATCAATGACTATTATATCGTCACCAATTTCTACTATAGTCATATTTTTGCCGATTTCTTCAACTCCTCCCAAAGGGATTATTCTGATATTTGCACCAACCTTTGGTAGAGACAATGTTTCGGTTGTTGGTTTTTGTTCCGGTTTTTTGTTTTCTTCTGCACCAAATCTACTGTTTGAGTTTACAAATCTCTTTCTGGAAAAAGAAGATCTACTACTGGTTCTTTTTTGAATTTTTGGCCCAGATACGTTTTGTTGGCTACTTTTTGTAGTATTTGTCGGACCATTAGAGTGGAAACTTCTTATTCTGTTCCTTTTTTCTTGTGGCATATTTTTTATATATCTTAGCTAGATTTGGTCAGACTTTTTACTAAAAAATCTCCAAACTTTTTCTGTTTCTATATACCAATTTTCTATTGATACAAACCTTTCGTTGGTCGCAGAAACTTCTTTTAAATTAATATTTTTTACTTTAGTTGATGGAATATAAATCATTTGTGGTACAAACAAGAATATTGCAGGTCTATCTGATTCAATTTGGTTTAGAATTATTTCTTTATTTTCTATTAAACCTATACCTTTTTGCATATCTTCTAGTGCTTTATCAACTGAGATGTTTGCATAAAGTGATATGTTTAAGCCAGGGTCATTTCTTTGGGAAGAGTGCCAAAAGGGGTGTAGGTCTGCATTTTCATTAACTACTTTTCCAAAGAGTAGGGCCTCGTATTTTCTTCCTTTGATAATAGTTTGACTTAAATCACTTTGTTCAAATATTTCTATATTTACAACCGCTCCCAACTCACTCCAAGCTTCTTGTAGGATTTCAGCTGTCTTTTTTAGTTCGGGAGAGTCGGATGTTGTAATTGTGAAGCTCAAGTTTGTTTTACCTTCCTTTGTTTCTTTGAAAAGAAAACCCTCTTCGTTTGGTTCCCATCCCGATTTTTCTAACAAAGCTTTTGCTTCTGCTATATTACCACTCAATTCTGTATCTAGTTCAACATTGGTTGGAGTTGGTCCGTTTAGAACTTTACCATAACCATATAATACTTCTTCTACTATTTTTTGTTTAGGAGCAGAAATATTTAGAGCCTCTCTTACTTCTTTGTTTAAGAATACGGGCGATATATTTTGATTGAAAAATAGACCAAATACTCTAGGTAGGGAAGAAGTGACCGAAATACTTTTGTCATTGAGAGAATTTTTTGCAGTACTTTGAGTAATACCACTTATGCTATCTATGGATTTGTCTGAATACGCCTTAACCAAATCATTTTCATTCTGAAAAAATTTGAATGTTATTGATTTTATTTTTGGTTTTTCTGGAAGGTATTTGTTCCATGATGATAGGGTGATTGCTGTTGGTATACCACCAGAATTTCTAGATATTTTATCAATTTTGTAGGGACCACTACCAATAGGTTTTATATTCCATTCGCTGAATGGAAATTCTTCGGAAGTAGCATTTTCCCATATGTGCTTAGGTAAAATGCCCACTGTAAGAGATTGAACAAAAGGAAAATAGGCTTTGCCCAAAATTAGATTAAATTCTTTGTCGTTTATTTTTTCAAATGTAACTCCTTCCCAATTTGATTTCCTAGGGCTTTTGATTATTGGATCTACTATTTTTTCAATTGTAAAAGCTACATCATCAGAAGTTATTTCTTTCCCATCATGAAAATATATATTTTCTTTTAATATAAAATTATAGATTGTCCCGTCTTCTCTTACTTCATATTTTTCTGCTAAATCAGGGGTAAAACTACCATCTAGATTAGTTTTTAATAAACCCGAATATACAAGAGATACTAAATCTTTGTCTGTATCAGAAATTGATAATATTGGATTGATAAATCTAGGAGAACCTATTACCCCTTCTGTGAATTGACCGCCGTAGGTCGGGATTTCTACTAGGTAATGTTTGTGGACTCTATAGAGCATCAACATAGCTGTTATTACAAATATTGTACTGAAAACATAGAAAAGTATCTTTTCAGTTGGATTCATTGTTTTGATGATAGATTCAATTTTTGTCATTTCAATAATATGCAATTTATAGAACACCAAAAAAGTGGCTATAGTCGTATTAAATGTAATATTTAAAATTTATTCCAAATTTTATATAGAAATTATGTAACTTTTAAAAAAGTTTGAAAGAATTTTTAGTATAGCAAATTTACTAAAGTTGTAGAAACAAAAAGTATGGCTACAACTATTGTAATTCTAAATATCCAGAGTTCGGGTCCTCTTCTGGTTCTTTTGTTTCCTTCTGCCCCACTCCCACCAAAAGCTCCTCCAAGCGAGCTCTCTGATTGTTGAATAAGGATAAGTGCACCAAGCAAAACGGCTAAAATTATTTGAATATAAGACAACATTACTTTGTTTGACCATTATAGCATAGTATATATTTTAAGCAACTTAGATTAATTAAACAATAAATGCTTCAGGTTTTGAACCAAATATCTTAATAGAGGATTGTTTTGGATGGATACAGATACTTTTCAAAAACACCTATTTATAATATAATATGGGCGCATTTATAAATTTGAAGCAGAGCTATTTTGTTTCAAATTATTAAAAATTATTGGCATATTAAATTTTTAGCTTATGAAAAAGAAAGTAGTAGTAAAAAAAGTAAGTCCAAAGCAAAGTCAGGGAGATAAAATGGGTATAAGTTCAAAAATTACCCCATTATTTGATAGGGTTGTTCTAAAACCGCTATCAGAAGAAGAGGTTAGCAAAACTTCATCTGGAATTATTATCCCTGATACGGTGAGCAAGGAAAAACCAGAACAAGGCATTGTTGTCGCGGTAGGTCTCGGTAAATGGGACGATGGAGTACTTGTGCCTATGAATGTAAAGGTGGGAGATAAGGTTGTTTTTTCTAGATATGGTTATGATGAAGTAAAACTAGATGGTGTTGAATATTATATTTTGAGAGAGGAGAACATATTAGCAATTATTAGATAATTTAAAATTTTTAATTTAAAATTTTCAATAAATGAATTAATTTAAAATTTTCAATGAAAATTAGATCATTAGAAATTTAGTGCAAAATTGAAAATTGATAATTAAAAATTCCAAGAAAAGATGGCTAAAAAAATACTTTTTAATGAAGAAGCAAGAAAAGCTTTAAAGAAGGGTGCAGATACAGTGGCAAATGTTGTCAAAGTTACAATTGGTCCAAGGGGTAGAAACGTTGTTTTGGATAAAAGCTACGGTGCTCCTACAATAACTAACGATGGTGTTTCTATTGCAAAAGATATAAGTCTTGCAGACAAGTTTGAAAATATGGGTGCGGAAATAATTAAAGAAGTCGCAAACAAAACCAATGATGTAGCTGGAGATGGGACAACAACATCTGTTATTTTGGCTCAAGCTATAATTAACGAAGGAATGAAGCATACAGCAATGGGTGTAAATGCTATGGCACTAAAGGCGGGAATAGAAGAGGCATCAAGTAGGGCGGTGTCTGTTTTAAGTTCTATTGCTAAACCTATTAAGAATAAAGAGGAAATAAGACAGGTGGCGACAATTTCGGCAGAATCGGAAGAAATGGGAGCTATTATTGCAGATACCATAGATAAGGTTGGAAAAGATGGTGTTGTAACTGTTGAGGAATCTCAGACATTTGGTGTTGATTCGGAAGTGGTAGAAGGCCTTGAGTTTGATAAGGGTTACGTCTCTCCATATATGATTACAAATCCAGAAAGAATGGAAGCAGAATACAAAGATGTACCTATTTTAGTTACCGACAAAAAAATATCTTTGATTAAAGATATATTGCCACTTTTAGAATCTTTGGCTCAATCTGGTAAAAAGGAGCTTGTGATAATTGCGGATGATGTGGATGGAGAAGCTCTATCTACATTTATTGTAAACAAGCTGAGAGGAGGTTTTTCGGTCCTTGCTATAAAAGCCCCTGGATTTGGTGACAGAAAAAAAGATATGCTAGAGGATATCGCTGTCACAGTCGGAGCAAAAGTGGTTTCTGAAGAGCTTGGTATCAAAATTGAGACTGCAACATTAGATATGTTGGGCAAGGCAAACAAAGTTGTAGCCAGAAAAGATAGTACTATTATTGTTGGTGGAAAAGGAGGCAAGAGTGCAGTAGAGAGTAGAGTAAGGGCGCTCAAAAAACAAGTAGAGAGCATTGATTCTAAATATGATAAAGAAAAAGTCGAGGAAAGAATCGCAAAACTTTCAGGAGGAGTGGCTGTAATCAGGGTTGGTGCCGCGACGGAGACCGAGATGAAATATTTGAAGCTTAAAATTGAAGATGCTGTTTCGGCAACAAAGGCGGCTATTGCGGAAGGGATTGTGGCTGGAGGAGGAAGTGCTTTGATTAGAGTTGCCAAGAAAATGAGAGCTACAAAATCAGAAAAAGGGGAGAGTAAAAAATCAATAGATTTTGCAAGCCCAGAAACTGCTCTTGGCTATGACATAGTCCTCCGAGCTCTTGAGGCGCCACTCAGACAAATTGTTCTAAACACTGGTAATGCTGATGGTAGTGTAGCGGTGGAAAGAATTATGAATTCAGATAAAGAAAATGCTGGATTTAACGCAAAGGAGGAAAAGTTTTCTGATGACCTTATAAAGGATGGAATAATTGATCCGGTAAAGGTGACGAGAACTGCGCTTCAGAACGCAACTTCCGCAGCTTCGATATTGCTCACAACGGAGGCGGCGATTGCTGACGCTCCTGAACCGAAGAAACCACATAGTCATGGGCCGGAAGATGAGATGGGGTACTGAAATAATTTAAAATTCAAAAGTTAAAATTCAAAAATTAAGGAATGGGGATAAAAAGCTGAGAGCTTAGAAATTTTAGGTAGGAGTTTTTAGATAAAGAAGCATATCAAAAAATGACTCAGGGAGTCATTTTTTGATATAGGAGTAAAGAATATTTAAATTAAGCAAAAAGACGTGCCCGTTAGAGATTTACATTCACTCGTTTTTGCGATACTTCGGAAATATGGCTATAAATAACGTTTATCTGTTATACACTTAAACAAAATCTCTAACGGGGTTGACAAACTCTGTGTATTTGCTATAATTAAGTAAGAATCAAGTTCCTCCCGCTACCCCTCAAGTAGGACAGATGTTAACTCATAATAATAACTTGTTGGTAATCTAAATCCAATACATTCTCTCGGTCGGTCGTTCAAGAAGGTGTGAATCCCTTTCAATTCTTCTTCAGTCACTGACTCGATATTTCTCCTTTTAGGTACAAAACATCTGATCCATCGGTTAGTATTCTCCACTAATCCCTTTTCCCAAGAATGGTATGGATGTGTAAAATATATGACAGTGTTGAGGAGAATCTCAAGTTCTCTCCAGCATGTGAATGCTAGATCATTGTCCGTGGTGATCGACTTCAAAACAATCCCATGGAACATAGAGGAAAGCGCGGCACGAATAGTGTCGCGTTTTCTGTTGGGTAGTTTCCTCACCCAAGTTTTTTTAGCAAAACGATCAACTACTACCAAGAGAACCCAAGAACTTTCTTTGGAGACAATGAAGTCCATCTCTAGATGACCAACTTCTTTTCTTTCTGGTCTTTGTCCAATATATTTCCTTCCATCTTTGGGTGTTTTCCATTTGTATCTCTTGCGACAAGCTTTCATGTTGTTCCAGCCCCAGAAAAGCAAGTGATCTAATCCACGGCTCTCAGCAAATTTGTATATGGCTTTGCTAGAGCAAATGATGCCGTACTCTCTCTTCAAATACCCACTAATTTGTTTTGGTGACCACTTGTTTTGAAGTTTCTCTTCAACGAAAACGCAAAGGAAACTGTTCATTGCTACTTTGAGACATTGAGCTTTTGCTCTCCATCTTTCTGCTAATGATTTTTGCTTAGCTTTCCTGGCCTCATATGCACCATTAACACTATGTTTCCGTATTCTCGGCTCACTGTATTTGGACTACGATCCAAAAAAACTGCTAATGGAGCGAATCTCCGTGCCTTTTTCGATACATCACCAATTGCAAATTTCAAACGACAATGATAATTTTTTTTTAAAATTTAATTTTTGCTAAAAATTAATTATAACTGTCCTACTTCAAAGGTATCTGGGGGGTTTCGGCGTCGCGTCCTTTCTTTCCTGATATATGGGAAGAACTGCGACTACGCCGGAAAACTGTCGGCCCCTTTTTGGTTGCGGGGTTGACAGTAGGGGGGGGTGGGCAGACGCTCGCCCCCAAACAGTTGCGGAGCAACACGAGAATAGTTGCTTCGCCATGCGCGCCGGACGTAATTCATTCAATTCCGGCGCCTTGCAATATTAAATCGTTCCTTCTCCCTTTCTTTGGGCCCACGCTGATGCGAGGGCCCTTTTCTTTTATACTATTTTTTATTTATGATATAATAGAGTGGTTATTAGTATTATTTATAAATATGGAACTATCAATAATAATTTATATTCTAATTGGTGTTTTCGTCTTGTGGGCAATTGTTGCTTACAACGGCTTTATTAGACTTGCAACAAGAGCCAAGGAGGCTTGGAGTGATATAGAAGTTCAAATGAAAAGGCGATACGATCTTATTCCTAATTTGGTTAATACAGTTAAGGGTTATGCGAGTCACGAACAAGGAACTTTTGAAAAAGTAACAGAAGCAAGAACAAAAGCTATGAGTGCACAATCTGTCAAAGACCATGCAGAAGCTGAAAATATGCTTTCAAGTACTTTGAAATCAATTTTTGCTTTGTCCGAAAATTATCCAGATTTGAAAGCCAACCAAAATTTCTTGGAATTACAAAGAGAGTTAAGTGATACAGAAAACAAAATACAGGCCTCAAGGAGATTTTATAACGCTAATGTAAGAGACTTGAACATAAAGATTGAAACTTTCC
Organism: Candidatus Zambryskiibacteriota bacterium; assembly: GCA_048499675.1. Taxonomy (GTDB): domain Bacteria; phylum Patescibacteriota; class Minisyncoccia; order Phycocordibacterales; family WO2-35-19; genus JASNZL01. The sequence goes on along the minus strand of JASNZL010000001.1, from coordinate 117,077 downwards.
CTTCAAATCTTATAGCAAAGGTATTTGGTTTCTCTGTATTAGAATTCTTTGAATTGGAAGAAGCAGAAGCTCGTGAACCAGTAAAAGTGCAGTTCTAAAATTAATAGACATATAATTATTAAAATATGTGCATAACGGGTACATGTTTTGATTTGAGAAATAATTAAACAAAAATATGAAAGAAGTAACAATATACTCAACTCCTACTTGTCATTTTTGCCACATGGCCAAAGATTATTTTGACGAGAAAGGTGTTAAATATACAGATTATAATGTAATGGAGGATTTAGAAAAAAGACAGGAAATGTTGAATAGGACAGGTCAGATGGGTGTGCCTGTGATAATTATTGGTGACGAGATTATTATTGGTTTTGATCAACCAAGAATAAACTCATTACTTGGACTATAGTTTTTATCTCTTAATTTTTTATTGTATGTATTCGTTAAGATTAGTATGCAATACTAGATTAGTGGGTTTTTAGATGCTCCTGTAGTAGAAAGTGGCATTAAAATGTTTGTGATATAGTATATAGACAATGGTTATAGTCGAGTTTAATAAAATATTTAATACAAAAGTGAGTTTAGCTTTTTAAAAGCTATGCCATTTTTCACTACGGGATGCAACCAGAAGAGAGAGAAATGTTAAAAAAAGCGCTTGAGTTATCTCAAGAGAATAATAAAATGTTGCACTCCATAAAACGGCACTTGTTGATTGGGAGGATATTTAGAATTGTCTATTGGGTGGTAATAATTGGTGCAGCTATTGGCCTTTATTATTATATAGAGCCATACCTAGAAAGTTTAAAAACAGCATATGATTCAGTCAAAATGGATTTTCAAGGGATAGGAGATTTGTTTAAGAGCAATTAATTTGCTATATTCATTCGGTAAGAATAATGCCGAGGTAGCTCAGCCCCGACGCTCCGATCTGCTATGCAGTCGGAGGTCGGGGAGCCGACCGTAAGCGTCGGCTTTGGTAGAGCATTCCCTTGAAGAGTGAGCTTGGGTTGGGACCCAAGCGCAAGACCGGAGCGCGACGGCGCGAGGTGGGTGAAAAGCGAAAGCTTGGAGCTTTGCAAGACCTTGAGCATCTGTAAGATGCGAAAGGTGTACAGATTATGTAAGAATCGCGGAATTTTTCAGTAGAAAAATATCCGTGACATAGGTCGAAAATTTTGGTAAAAATATAATATTGCCGAGGTAGCTCAGTTGGCTAGAGCGCTCGCCTGAAGAGCGATAGGTCGGCGGTTCGAGCCCGCCCCTCGGCACAACTAACCCCGCGTATGCGGGGTTTTGTGACGAGGGAAAGAGCAAACTGCTTTGCTCTTGTGCGGGCTCGAAAGGCGGAGCCATGTCGCATTGCGACAGGCGAGCCCGGGTAGGAGCCACACAATATTTTACAAGCATAGCGAAGTAAAATATTGATGTGAGCTGACACCGAGCCCTGCGCTTTGGCACAACTAACCCCGCGTATGCGGGGTTTTGCATATAGTATGAGGAGAATGTTATATTTAGTTACAAATGCAATTAATTTCAAAGTTAAGTGGTTTTTCCTACAAAAGTATAATCAAACCTATTTTGTTTAAGTTTGATCCCGAATTTGTTCACGACAGATTTATGAATCTGGGTTGGTTTTTGGGAAAATGTAAAATAACAAAATTTATAACAAAAAAAGTATTTTCTTACAAAGACGAGATTCTGAATCAAAATTTATGGGGGATTGATTTTATAAATCCAGTTGGACTATCGGCTGGTTTTGATAAAGATGGCAAGGTGCATGGAATTATGGAATCAGTTGGTTTTGGTTTTGCAGAAGTTGGGACTGTTACGTACAAACCTTATGGGGGCAATCCTAAACCAAGATTAAAAAGACTAATAAATTCAGGCTCTTTATTAGTGAATTATGGTCTTAAGAATGAAGGTGCTCAAAAAATAATTGAGCGTTTAAAAAATACAAGAAAGACGATACCACAAGTTATTTCAATTGGTAGGACAAACTCATTAGAAACAAGCAAATTAGAAGACGGAATAGAGGACTATTTTAATTGTTTAAATGAGTTTGTAAAAAGTGATATCGGTGACATATATGAAATAAACATATCTTGTCCTAATACATTTGGTGGAGAACCTTTCACAAACCCATCTGATTTGAAATTGCTTTTAACAAAACTGTATTCGCTATCAATCAAAAAGCCAGTTTTTTTGAAAATGCCATTAAATTTGGAATGGCAAGAATTTAGAAGTCTTGTAGACGTTGCTATTGATTTTGGTGTAAATGCTCTAGTTATATCGAATTTAAATAAGGATAGGAAAAGTGTTAAGCCAGAAGACGAGCTAAGTTCAGATGTTAAAGGTAATTTAAGTGGTAAACCAGTACACGATATTTCCAATGAATTAATATCTAAAACTTACCAGAATTATGGTAACAAAATAAAAATAATCGGGGTGGGTGGAATATTTAATGCAAAGGACGCTTATGAGAAAATAAAAAGAGGCGCAATTCTAGTTGAGTTGATAACGGGGATGGTATTTGAAGGCCCCAACCTTATTGGGGAAATTAATAAAGGAATCGTTGATTTGTTAAAAAAAGATGGGTTTAAAAATATTAGTCAGGCTGTTGGCGCACATCACAAATAATCTCCCAAAATAAGATTTTTGAGAAGACTATTTGAATCTAGATATATTTTAATTTCCTCTAACTTTGAGTCGGGTGGAGCGGTTTTTGTCGAGTTTTGGAAGTCTGATTATAAGAAGTCCGTGTTTCTCTACGGCTTCAGCGGAGTCAACGTCTATTTCTTCCGGCAAAACTATAGTTCTAGAAAAGGTGCCCCAGTATAATTCTTTGTGGAAGTAGTCGTCGTCAGCTACAGTTCTCTCGCTTTCTCTCTTGCCTTTTATGGTAACCATGTCGCGCGAAATAGAAACATCCAAATCTTCTGGTTTAACTCCAGCAACCATAGTCTTAATAACAATATCGTTTTGATTTTGGTACACATCTACAGAAAGCTCTCCTTCTTCTGGGGTTTGGTCAATCCAAGAATTATTTGGCACTACTTCTGTTGTTTCTTCTATCTCGTCGGGCAAAGAAACCGATCCGGTTAGTTTTTCAAAAAATGATCTTTTATCTCTTCCCATTTTTATAAATTAATCATAAATTATTAAGTTGATTTTGATTTAATTGATTTAATTTTTTGGATTAAGGCTATTAGGGTAACCACAAGAAGCCATACCCCCGCAAATACAAAAAATATGTTTGTCTCAATCTTTATTATAAGTAAATTAAATATCGTATGCAAGACTATAGATATTGCAATTCCTGTTAATAAGAATATCTTTTTTTGAATAACGCTCTTGTAATAAGAAAGACCCATCATTACTCCAATTGAGGCAGAAGACGCAACATGGAGAAGTGTCGCTCCTAGGAATCTGGAATTTCCAGTAATTATACTATGAGGTATCAACCCTTGATCTATTAAGTTAGAAATAAACAAAGCATTCTCTAGTGCAGAAAAACCAAGAGCCACCGTAATCATATATATAGTGGCATCAATCGGTTCGTTGTAATGCTTGTTTTTATAAAAAGAGCTAAAGAATCCTGCAATGTATTTGAATATTTCTTCAGTAGTTGCCCACAGTAATATGAGTATAAAACTAGGAATAAGTCCCTCGCTACAAATATTTGAATCCAAAATATTACACAGGTATCTTTCTATTAGAATCGCGGGCCATACAGCAAGAGCGCCACTCATAAAAGCTATAGCAATTCTAGATTTGGGTTCTGGGGATTTTCTGTCTTCTCTTAACCAAAACCAGAGCCACAAAAGAGCGGGTAATATCCCGCCAGCAAGAGAGTAAACTAGGGTTGAATACGAATCCATAATATATAACATAATAATACTTCATTTTTGTTCATTTTTAAAATATAGGGCAGTGTTAGTTCTAGGACAAAAAGTAGAATACAAAATGTCTTATATAAAAAATGATTTATTTTAAAGACTTAATAGTTTTGTAAAGGACATTGTAATCTTCAAAAGGACAAAAAATATAAAATGGCTACAAATAAGGAGATTTTCATTAGCAACTTTTAATGATGCTATTGACAATTAGGAAAGACGCTAGTATACTTAAATATAAATTAATAAATAATTAATAAATAATTAATAAATAATTAATAAGAGAAAAACATGTTTTTACTAACCAACAGAAAGAATAATTTGGGCCTAAAAAATGCAATGCAAATTCTATTTTTTGTATTTGTTTTTTCATTTGCATTCTTTTCCTTTTCGGCAGATTTTGTTGTTGCGAATGATGCGAGCTCGGGAGTTTGCCAAGGTATAGAAATGCCTACACAAACTACTACCGCTCTTGGTGAATACAAAGCATGTGATACGGGTTATACAGGAAGTATGTGGTGTCAGACTCAAGTACAGAGATGCACCGAGGCGGTATCATATTCATGCACCCCAACAGGTTGGAGTATAGAGTGGGGAAGCTGTGTGATTGAAGATTTGGAAGGTCCTTGTGATACAAGTAGTTGTAAATTAGATAATGGAGAAAGGGGACACTATGGTGAACCTCTTATAATCAATACACCTCCTACTGTAAATATACTTGGTGATAATCCTATGTATTTGGTTGTGGGTTCAACTTTTGAGGACCCAGGCACATCAGTTTTTGATAACGAGGATAACAATATGTCATTCAATGTTGTTGTGTCGGGTAGTGTTGATACAAACACAGTTGGAACATATATACTATCCTACACTGCTACTGATTCAGGTGGACTTAGTCATACTGCACACAGAACAGTTTATGTTGTTCTTGATGATTCGGACCCTGTAGATCCCACAGATCCAGTAGATCCAGTAGATCCTATAGACCCAGTAGATCCTGGTGGTAATGGAAATAGAAATAACTATTGTGCAGATGGTTATAATTTAACTATTCAAGAATTTGTTAGCGCAAGAGATAGTGGAGCAATATCTTATTCTCTTGTTGTAGATGAAGTAACTAATAAAGCAACTTTTAATCTAAATAATAATACAGGATGTAATGCACCAATAAGTTTATCTTCTTATGAGATGCATGGTACTGGTGCTCTTTCAGAACAGTTATTTTTTGCTGGTTCTGGATTAGTAAATGCTGGGAATAATGCGAGCTTGGAAATTAGTATACCAGCATGCTCAACTCAAATAGACGCGTGGTTCGGTGAATATCCAACTATTCTTTCTGATGATAATCCTTATGAGTATCCAAATGTTCCACACGTGTTGGAATACTCAGTAATAAATAGAATAAATTGTGGTTTACCAACTCTTCCTACAATAAACTTTACTGCCAATCCGGAAAATATTAATTTAGGTGGAACTACTACTTTGACTTGGGATGCGCCAAGTGCAGTTTATTGCAGTGCTTCATGGACAACCTCAACAAGTACTTCTGGTACATCTGTTTTAAGTCCAGCTACTACAACAACATACACAATCAGTTGTGCAAATGATGCTGGAGTGGAAGAACAAAACGTTACAGTATATGTAACAAATCCAAGTGTTAATAATAAGCCAGTCATCACATTAATAGGAAACAATCCTATTAATATAAATACTGGTGATACATTTGTAGATCCGGGTGCTACAGCAAACGATGTAGAAGACGGAGACTTAACTCATATAATTTCCGTATCTGGTGAGGTTGATACCGCAACCGTTGGTAGTTACAAACTTATATACTCAGTTACTGATTCGGGTAATTTGACAGCGACTACTTCAAGAACTGTAAATGTCCTTAATAGCAACAATACATTATATTGTGCCAACGGAACGTCTCTTACAGTCACAGAATTCAAACAAGCTGTAGATTTGGGTAAAATATCATACAATTTATCTATAAATAACAATCAGGCAGTATTCACAATAAATAATGATACTGGTTGTTTGGCGCCAATAAGCTTGTCATCTTACAAAATGTTTGGAAATGGTGAACTTTCAAATCAAGAGTTGTATGACGGTGAGCAACTACAAAATGTCCTTAATAGTGAATTGGTAGTAAATATACCTAATTGTGCTTACCAAGTCGATGCTTGGTATGGGCAATACCCAACAGTCCTATTAGACAGTAATCCTTACACATACCCAAATGTCCCTTATGTATTGTCTTTTATAGTTCAAGATAATCCTACTTGTACTAATGGATCTGGTGGAAATGGTGGAGGTGGTACTTTGCCAACAAACACAGCTCCAACTATAACACTCATCGGTAGTAATCCTTTGTCAATGTATACAGGAACTACTTTTATTGAGCCGGGTTTTGTTGCAAACGACATAGAAGATGGTGATTTGACAAGTCAGGTTACCGTATCGGGCACAGTAAATACAAATGTGGCTGGAACATACACACTAGTTTATACAGTCACAGATTCTGGAGGATTAAGCGCAAGTGTTTCTAGAGTTGTTAATGTAACTAATCAATCAATTCCAAATGGGCCAACAATCCAAAAAGGAAAAATAAAGATGTGTTTGATGATAGCTGATTCAAATAATAATATCAGCACATCCTCAAATGGGTTACCAACTGGTTTGTTTTCAATAAGACTTGCTACATCAACTAATATTCTTTCTTCTACTATATTTACAAAAGTCTGGAATTCACAAACATTTAATCCAAATGCTAAATTTATATTAGGTCAAAATGATTCAGATTGTGTAACAATTGATAATCTAGATGTTGTAAATCATATATATGGAGAATTAGAAATATCGGGCAGTTTATGGAATGACGCTTTGTATAACGATCAGTTTACAATATCTGTAAATGACTTAGAAGATTTCTATGCTTATGGAAGTGAATTGGGTGGAGACAATTCTGATGGAGAAATAACATTAATACCTTCAAGAAAGGATAGAACATTGTTGATTTTGGTTACTTACAATGATTTGCCAATTCCTCCAACTCCTACTGTGACTCTTTCTGCAAATCCAAGTACGATCACTTTAGGAAATTCAAGTACTCTAACTTGGACATCAACTAATGCAACACAATGTAGTGCAGTTTGGACAAACAATACTGCAACTTCAGGAAGTTTTGTAGTATCTCCAAATGCAACAACAGAGTATGTGATAAATTGTACAGGTAATGGTGGGGTAGCTTATGCAACAACTACCGTTACTGTAAACAATGGTGGAGGAGGTGGACCAACAAAACCAACAGTCACTTTGACTGCAAATCCAAATACTATATATGTAGGTGCAACAAGCACTCTAACTTGGACATCAACAAACGCAACACAGTGTAGTGCAGTCTGGACAACGTCTACATCTACTTCAGGAAGTTTGGTTGTATCACCAGCAACAACAACATACTATGTAATAAATTGTTATGGTAATAATGCGACAACGACAGCTACAACAACTGTAAATGTTAATCCGCTACCACCTACACCTCCTGCTCCAACAGTCACTTTAACTGCAAATCCAAGTACAATCACAGTCGGAAATTCAAGTACTCTAACTTGGACATCAACTAATGCAACACAATGCAGTGCAGTTTGGACAAACAATACTGCAACTTCAGGAAGTTTTGTAGTAAATCCGGGTTCAACATCAACATATACTATTGATTGTTTTGGAAACAATGCCACAACAACCGCAACTACTACAATCACGGTAAATCCAGTAACGCCTCCAGGTGGTGGTGGAGGGGGTGGTTCTATAGGTGGAAGGAGAAGAGATATAAGCGACCTCCTTACTCCTCAGGGTGAAATATTGGGTGTCACAAGCTGTATGTACCTAAGAGATCATTTAAGAAGGGACTGGACAAATGACTTGGTTGAAATGTTGAAATTAAAATCATTCTTAAACATATTCGAAAAAGAAAACTTGGCACTAGACGGTGATTTCGATCAAGCTACATTTGATGCTGTAAGTAGATTCCAGAATAAATACTTTACAGATGTGTTGGCTCCATGGGGTCATGATGCTCCAACTGGTTTTGTCTATATAACAACAAAGAAAAAAATAAACGAAATCTACTGTAATACAATAATCACTCTAACCCCAGAACAACAATCAGAAATAGATGCTTTCAGGAATTACATAATCAATAATTACGGTCAAGACATATACAATACTCCGTTTGGTCCTGGAGTAGGTGGCGCCCTAATTAATTCAAACATGGCAGGAAATGATTTGGACAAAGTTGTTGCTTTAGAAACAGAAATAGAGGAAGATTCTAAAACTGCAACCGGTACAACTATTGGAACCGAATCAATGCTGAGAAACATTGCAGCCTCTGTCTTCGCTTTCCCTCAAAGAGTATTTGAAGATGGTAAGCTTATGATTAGCTCAATCATTGTTTTGGTACTAATTGTTATTGCAATAAGAGCTTGGTATAAATCAAGACAGATTGCATCTAGTACTGCTACTCCAGTGACAGGAACAAATGCTCCGTTCATAATCCTCCCATCAAAAACAGAAGAAAAGGAAAATAAAAAAAATGAAATACTTCCGGACGAAGAAATAATAATAGAAAGCGAAGAAGAGACAGAAGGAGAGATAAAATAAAAATTAAAATCAGAATTCAGAATCCAAAATAATACTCAAAATAACAAAAATCATTCTCAAAAAAGAGAATGATTTTTGTTATACTAAATTATCTAATTTCCAAGGGCTACCCTTGGAAGATTTCTCTCCTTATTTTTCAATATATTTTTTATCCAAGGGTAGCCCTTGGATAAACGGGATTGGTTAGATGTTTAGATTTCCGTTTGCTTTTAATTCTAGTTTGTCTTTGTTGGTTAAGAATTGTATGTAGCCAGCAATTGCAATCATTACTGCGTTATCTGTCGCCAAACTTTTTTCTGATATTTTTACACTAAGGTCTCCATATTCATTCTCAAATTCACTTATTTTTTTTCTGAGTAGTTTATTTGCTATTACTCCACCGCCTACAATAAGAGTTTTTGGGCAGTATTCTTCAATGGCTCTCTTTGTTTTTGTTATAAGTGTTTCGATAACCGCATCTTCAAATTCTCGCGCAATCTCTTTTTTCTTTTGCTCTGTAATTTCTTTTTGATTTTTGATGTAATAGAGAACTGCGGTTTTAAGACCAGAAAAGGAAAAATTAAAATCCTTGGTATTAATCATTGGGCGGGGGAATTTTGTATCAAGATACAATTTTTCATCTCTTGCTATCTCTGCTAGTTTAGAAATTTCTGGGCCACCTGGATAGGGAAGAGAAAGCATTCTCGCGACTTTATCAAAAGCTTCGCCAACTGCATCATCTTTTGTCTCTCCTATCTTTTCTTTGTCCGACCAATTTTTTAAATAGACAAGTTCTGTATGTCCTCCTGAAACCAAGAGCGCAATCGCCGGAAACTGTATTTTATTATTTAAGATTTGGTTTTTGGAATTTAAGTTTTGTTTAGGATTTAGTAATTCGGATTTAGTATTTACTTCGGTTTTGCTTAGCAAAACCGAAGCTATATGTCCCTCCATATGATTCGTTCCAATCACAGGAACTCCGAGTTCTTTACCAAGTTCTTCAGCAAACTTTATACCTGTCCAAAGAGCTGGTTCTAGTCCTGGTCCAACTGTCACTGCAATTAAATCTAATTTAGAGCTCAGAGGTTGTAGCTTAGAGATAAAATCTGATATAGGAGTTACTTCCTTTGTTTTTTCTACATTATCTACATTGGCATTTGAAAATTCATTGAAAATTGAAAATTGAAAATTAGAAATTAAATTTGATTCATTAAGTGCTTTTATTAACACAGGAATCAAATTTTTTTGGTGCTCTCTTTTGGCTATGTTTGGTACTACGCCACCAAATTCCTTGTGCATCTCTATTTGGCTGTTAATAGCACTTCCAAGCAACTCAAAACTAAGAGAATCCAAATCTCCCTCTGCTCTTACCACACTTACTGCAGTTTCGTCGCAACTCGTTTCTATTCCTAATATCACCATAAATTGAATAAAGAATTATAAGTAAAACTAATCACTCCTCTCGCCCCGCGATGAGTAGTAGCGAATTTTGCGGGGTCACAACTCGTTTCTATTCCTAATATAATCATTTATTCACAATATAATAAGTTTTGCCTTCTTACAAATATTAAGAATTTCTAACATTTTTTATTACAAAATTGACTCCAAATGTCTCGATGTATCGAGACAAAAACAATAAACTACTAATAAAACGACAGCGATTTTGATAAAAAGAAAAAATAATTATCTTTAAAATTATAATACAAAAATGAAAAAAAGATAGATTTAGTTTTTATACAAAGGAGTATGCTTATATTAGGAAAGGAGGTTGGTTATGCGGGTCAGAAATATTCAAAGATTTGCAAATACCAAAAGGATTGCACTCGATGCCTTTTGGGACAAGTTCTCTCCCAAAGCTAAAATTCACGGTGCAAAACTTGATGGTAAAATTATCATCGGTTTTACAAGTGAGGCACCAAGACTTCCGAAAAGGGACATGATTCTAAATGTTCCCGAACTCAAAAAGAAATTCAAGATTCGGTTTGTGGTTGAGAAAAACCCGCTAACCGACTCGGGCAGGTCCTAAACCTGCCCTTTTGGTTGATTGAAAAATCTGTGACCCCACGGAGAATCGGTCACGAATAAATTCCTTACAGAAATTTTGTGCGATTCTTACAGAATCTGTCCACTCATTGGATATTGTATTTCGTTTCAACTCATAAAATATCTCAATGAGTCTTGCAAATTGGGTCCCTACCCAATTCTCACCCGACTCGGCAACGATTGCTTTGCAATCGGCTTCGCGCCTCCGTCTTTCGATTCCCCGTATGGAACCCCACAGGTACTAAAAACCCGATGCATTCGCATCGGATCTTAAGTACCTGTGACCCCACGGAGAATCGGTCACGAATAAATTTGCTAGTGCAAATTTTTCTCGACCCCGACTCGGCAACGATTGCTTTGCAATCGGCTTCGCGCCCCCGTCTTTCGATTCCCCGTATGGAACCCTACAGGTACTAAAAACCCGATGCATTCGCATCGGATCTTAAGTACCTGTGACCCCACGGAGAATCGAACTCCGATTTAAAGCTTGAAAAGCTTCCGTCCTAACCGTTAGACGATGGGGCCAGATGATGCAAAGCATCATAATTTTCAATTTTAAATTTTTAATTTTCAAATAAAATCAAAAATAAAACTGAAATCAAATCATAACATTTTTTGATAAAAATGCAAAAAGTGTTAGATTAAAGGAGGTCAGAAGGAGGGTTGGCAGAGAGGTCTAATGCGCCGCACTCGAAACGCGGTTGGGAGCAATCCCTCAGAGGTTCAAATCCTCTACCCTCCGCAAAATAATGAGCAAAGCGAATATATTTTGCGAGAGGGGCAAAAAGTACTTCGGATAGTACTTTTTGGGATTTGAAAGACGGACCCTGAGCTTGCGAAGGGGAGTCGGGGTCGAGCAAATTTTTGAAAAAAATTATGCGTGACCAAATCCTCTACCCTCCGCAAAATAATGAGCAAAGCGAATATATTTTGCGAGAGTCTAGAACAAAGTGAGGGGCAATTCACATTATAAAAAAATTAAAGTATGAAAACAAAAAGCCAAATATTTATAATCCACGGGGGCACGACTTTTAAATCAAAAAAAGATTTTATAAATTATCTAAAAAACAAAAAAGTATCTCTGGATAAAAAGACGAGTTGGGCTACAGATTATCTTGATAAAAATTTAGGTAAAGATTTTGACATAATTCGTCCCAAAATGCCTCTAAAAGAAGATGCAAAATATGAAGAGTGGAAGATATTTTTTGAAAGATATTTTCCTCTACTCAAAAACAACATAATTTTAATAGGTGTTTCTCTTGGTGGAATATTTCTTGCGAGATATCTTTCAGAGAATAAGTTTACTAAAAAAATTAAAGCAGTTTTTCTCATATGTCCGCCTTTTGATAATACAACCGGAGGAGAAGATTTGGTTGGCGGTTTTCGTTTAGGAAAAGATTTGAGCAAATTAGACAACTCTTCCAAAAATGTATACCTAATGTTTTCAAAAGACGACCCAGTCGTCCCAATATCCCACGCAGAAAAATACGGAAAGAAACTAAAGAAGGCAAATATCATAATATATGAAAACAAAAACGGACATTTTATGATAGAAAAATTTCCCGAACTCATTAAAATCATAAAAAATCTCAAGTAATGAACTCTTTCTTTTAAGTCATTTTTTGCTATAATAGGAATATGATAATCACACATCAAGGAGTACAATCTTTTAAGGTGCAGTTTGGGGACACGGTTCTCGCATTTGATCCTATTTCAAAACAAAGCAAACACAAAGCAGGAAGTTATGGTGCAGATATTGCTCTTATTTCCTTAAACCATCCAGATATGAACGGTAGAGATCAGGCAAGTAGAGGAGACAAGGAGGCGTTCGTGATAGATGGCCCCGGAGAATACGAAATTGGTGGAGTCTTTGTAAAAGGACTTTCTTCGGTTTCAAATTATGGTGGCGAGGATAAAATAAACACAATCTATTCAGTAAATCTAGAAAATATCAACATTTGTTTTATGGGCGCGATTAGCAGTTCTAAAATTCCAAGTGAGGCAGTAGAAGCAATTGATGGGGTTGATATACTTTTTGTACCAATAAATGGAGATGGTGTTTTGGATGCGCACGAAGCTTATAAGTTTGCTGTTTCCTTGGAACCTTCTATAATTATACCTATGAATTATACAGACTCTTCACTCAAAACATTTTTGAAAGAAGGGGGAAGCGAAGACGTTAAACCTATCGATAAACTAACAATCAAAAAGAAAGATTTGGAAGGTAAAAAAGGAGAAATTGTAATTTTACAAAAACAATAATCCAAAAAAATGTTGGTCAAAAAATATAATCAAATAATGCAACAACCTGAAGAGTACAGGAACAGGTGGGCGATTGGTCTAACTATCACCCTCTCACTTTTTATTTTTGTTAGCTTTGGTTTTTATAAAGGATTCATAAGTTTTGGCGGAAACGAATCAAATATCGCAAATACAGTCGAGCTACAAAGAGCTTCAAATACCGCTTCTGTTGGCAGTGTGCCGTCACCCTTGGAAAATTCCAAAAAAACTCTCGGGGTTGCTTTTGAGGAATTAAGCAAACAATATACAAATTTTAAAAATTCTGTTTCAGCAGTATTTGTACCTTTTTTTACTGGAATTGAGGTTTATGAGAGAAAATAAAGTATCAATAAATTACCTAAATTGATGATAAAACCAAGCCCTTTTATGGGTTTTTTGGTTGAAAATAAGTCTGGATTTTGCTATAATAAGGAGTAACAAAATAAAAGATGCCTAAAAAACAAAACAAAAACGAAAATGAAGAAGATGTGGTAGCTCACGTAAACGTAATATCACAATCCATTGTGGGTGAGATGAAGTCATCTTTTATTGATTATGCAATGTCAGTTATTACCGATCGTGCTTTGCCTGACGTGCGGGATGGTTTGAAACCGGTACACAGAAGAATTCTCTATGCTATGCATTCTATGGGTCTGTCATCCGGAGCAAAAACAAGAAAATCTGCAGCGGTAGTTGGAGAGGTTTTGGGAAATTACCACCCGCACGGTGACACGTCTGCTTATGAAGCGATGGTTAAGATGGCTCAAGATTTTGGATATAGATATCCGCTTGTAATCGGGCAGGGAAACTTTGGTTCTGTGGATGGTGACGGAGCAGCTGCTATGCGTTATACAGAAGCTAAGATGAGTAAAATCGCAGGCGAAATGCTTCGTGATATACACAAAGATACTGTCGAGTGGAAGCCAAACTACGATGCAACCAAAAAAGAACCAACTGTCTTGCCTTCTGCTGTCCCGCAAGTGTTACTCAATGGCACCCTTGGAATTGCTGTTGGTATGGCGACAAATATTCCGCCACACAACATAAGAGAGGTAATCGACGCTACAGCGTATTTGATAGATAACAAAGAAGCAACAACAGAAGACCTTTTGCAATTTATACAAGGCCCTGATTTTCCTTTGGGTGGAGTGATTTTTAATGCCAAAGATATTCATCATGCTTATGCTACAGGCCGAGGTGGAATTGTGACAAGAGGGGTAGCAGAAATAGTAGAAGAAAAAAGTAATTCACAAATTATAATTTCATCGATTCCTTATAGAGTTAACAAAGCAGATTTGATAATCAAAATAGCAGAATTGGTTAGAGATAAAAAGGTTGATGGTATCAAAGGTATAAGAGATGAATCAACAAAAGATATTAGGGTTGTTATTGATTTAAAAAATGGAAGTCAACCACAGAAAGTTTTAAATTATCTATACAAACATACTCAATTAGAAGACACTTTTCACCTCAACTTAGTTGCTCTTGTAGATGGGGTCCCTCAGACACTTTCACTAAAAACCATATTAGAGGAGTTTATAAAACACAGACAAATAGTTATCAGAAGAAGAACAGAATTTGATTTGAAAGAAGCGGAAGCGAGAGAACATATACTTTTAGGTCTCAAAAAAGCACTTGATCATATAGACAAAATCATTGCTCTTATAAAAAAGAGTAAAGATGTTGATACAGCCAGAGCAAATTTGATGAAGGAATTTAAGTTTTCCGAAATTCAAGCGAACGCTATCTTGGAAATGAGATTGCAGAAGCTTGCTGGTCTTGAAAGAAAGAAAATAGAGGATGAGCTCAAAGCAGTACAAGAGCTCATAAAAGAATTGCAAAGCATCCTTGCCAACCCAAAGAAAATTTTGACAATAATCAAAAAAGAACTTTCTGAAATAGGCGAGAAATACGGGGACGAAAGACGCACAAAAGTTGTTAAAGGTGGAGTCAAGGTTTTGTCGGTAGAAGATATTATAGCTGATGAAGAAAACACTATCGTCTTGACTCAGGGTGGCTACATCAAGAGAACACATCCAGATGAATATAGAAAACAAAAGAGAGGTGGAGTTGGTGTTGTTGATTTAAATACAAAAGAAGAAGATTTTGTCACAAACTTTTTGACTTCAAGTACTCACTCTGATTTACTCTTCTTTACCGATAGAGGTAAGGCATACAAAATAAAAATGTACGAACTTCCAGAAGGTAAGAGAGCAACACGAGGAAAATCAATTATGAATTTTATTTCGCTCTCTGAAGGGGAAAGGGTTACTTCTATATTGCCTGTTAAGAAAGATGCCAAGAATGACAAAGACTTATCTTTGCTTATGGTTACAGAGGAAGGTATAAGCAAAAAAGTCTCGGCTTCTAGCTTTAGTGATGTAAGGTCAAGTGGAATAATAGCAATTAAATTAGGAGATGGAGATAAACTAGTTTCTGTTTCTCAGGTCAAAAAAGGGGACTCTTGTATTGTTGTTACAACAAAAGGCCAATCTATAAGATTTAAAGAAAATGATGTGAGGGAGATGGGGCGTACTGCTGCTGGGGTCCGAGTTATAAAACTGGCAAAAGGGGATATGGTAATAGGGGCTCATCCGGTACCAAAAGAAAATGAAAAATCAGCGTCACTTTTGACTATGGGTGCAAACGGTTATGGCAAGAAGACTCCAATAGGGGAATACAAGATACAAAACAGGGGGGGTTCTGGAATAAAAACAAGCAACGTTACACCAAAAACTGGTTTGATAATTGCGTCTTCTGTTGTTACAGAATCAGAAGATGAAGCGGTGGCGATGTCTAAAAAGAGTCAGGTCATAAGGTTGGAATTATCTGAAATACCATCGCTCGGCCGATCTACTCAAGGAGTGCGAATAATGAAACTCCGAGATGGAGATTCTATTGCCTCTTTCATTTGTCTCTAGACTCTAGGTGTCATTCACAGTTTTTGCGTGTTAACAAATTATTTTTTGTTAAACTATAACTAATGACAAAATTTCAACTGATTATTACTGGAGTTTTTGGACTTTTTATAATATTTGGTGTAGCTGTTTTTTCTACTTATAGAGGCAGTACCGAAAACGCAGTTAATGTTGTTGTTTGGGGGACAATACCTCAAGGGGTTTTTGAGGATATTCTTCAAAAGACTTCTTTGTATCAAAGCAAAGAATATAACGTTACATATGTCCAAAAAAATGAAGAAAGTTTTGACAAGGATTTTGTAGAAGCATTAGCTTCTGGTGTAGGTCCAGATTTATTTATGTTGCGAAGCGACAAAATACTCACTCACAGAAACAAGGTTTACCCTATACCATACAATGTATTTACTCAGAGACAGTTTAGAGATTCATATATACAAGGGGCGGAGATTTATATGTCTCCAGAAGGTGTTTTGGGTATTCCTCTTTATGTAGATCCGCTTGTGATGTATTGGAACAGATCTATATTTAATCAGTCGCTAGAGACCAAACCGCCACAGTATTGGGATGAATTTTATAGACTGGCGCCACTCATTTCTATCAAGGATGGTTCACTCAATATATTGAGAAGCACAGTTGCTTTTGGTGAATACGCAAATATTTCAAATGCGAAGGCGATAGTGTTAAATTTGGCTATGCAAGCCGGTACCTCGGTTATAGATTGGGGACAAACTGGACCAAGGGTTACATTTGCAAGCCTATACAACAAACCAATAGTTCCATCAGAAGCAGCGGTGAATTTTTATACAGAATTCAGCAATCCTTCTAGGGCGACATATTCTTGGAATCGTTCGCTTCCAAACTCTACAACATATTTTTTGTCGGGTGATTTGGCAATGTATTTTGGTTTTGCAAGCGAGATAACAAATTTACAAGTGAGAAATCCTAATCTTAATTTTGATGTAGCGCCTGTGCCAACTTCAAGGGAAGGTGGTGAGAGTTTTGTTTACTCAAACTTCAACAGTTTTGCAATTACAAATGCATCTAGGAATAAAAACGCTTCTTTTGCTGTAGCTTCTATACTCACAGACAGGACAAATAGTTTAGCTTTTAGTAAAGCCATCAAATTGCCGCCAGTTAGAAGGGATTTGTTAAACCAAAGACAGACTGATGCTTACGAGATTATATTTTACAATAGTGCAATCAACGCAAGAGCTTGGCTTGACCCAAATCCCACAGAGACAAATATAGTTTTTAGAGATATGATTGAATCTATAACAAGTGGTAGATCTAGAATGATGGAAGCTATAAATAGAGCCAATAGTGGTTTGACTAATTTAATAAAATAAAAATGTTGGTGTTTTTACAAAAAAATAAATATTTCTTGATGGCTCTGGTTCTAATTGTGGTCTCACTGTTTCCTTTGCTTGGATTTGCTCAAGACGAAGCTCCAAACAGGCTAGTTCCTGATTGTGGAGGGCCAAATAAAGAGTGTGGCTATAATGATTTGCTTCAACTGATAAAGAATATTTTGGGATGGTTGCTTGTTGTCTCTGTTCCGGTAGCAACAGGAGTTATCGCTTGGGCAGGATTTGTCTATATGACAAGTGGAATTGCGGACAAAAAATCAGAGGCAAAATCAATGCTGGCTAAAGTTTTTATTGGTTTCGTTTTTATATTGTCGGCGTGGCTTATAGTTAGTACATTAATAAATGTCCTGATTGGTAATAATAACTCGGTTTATTTGCCTATAAATTTTTAATAAAATTACATGAATAAAGTTAATAAATTTTTTGGTCTATTAGTTATATTATTCATTGCTTTTTATCCTTCTTTATTGATGGCACAACAAGCTTCTGGAGGAGGAAATCAAACTGCAACTGGAGGAGATGGACCTGCTACAAACCCAGTGTCTTACAACATAAAAATAGACAATCCTTTTAAAACGAAGACTATTCCTGATTTAGTCAAAGCTATAGTTGATGAAATACTAATACCAATAGGTGCTGTAGTTGCAGTAGTTATGATTATTTTCTCAGGATTTTTGTTTGTTACAGCTCGAGGCAACGAAACTCAGATTACAAAAGCCAAAGAATCGCTAAAATGGGCTTTAATAGGCTCTGCAATTTTGCTTGGTGCGTGGGTAATATCTGAAGTAATACAAGGCACAATAAATGAATTAAAGAGTTAGTATTTAAATATAAAACATAACCTTATGACTAGTCCTAAGACAATCAGTGAGTTAATAACAATGTTTATAAATATTGTATCAACACTTATACCCTTTATGGGCGCTTTGGCTTTTTTTGTCTTTTTGATTGGTGTGGCTCGATATATTAAATCATCCGGAAGTGAAAAAGACACAAAAGACAGTAAAAATTTACTTATTTGGGGAGTTGTTGGTATGTTTATTCTAGTTACAATTTGGGGTATAATTTCTTTTATAAAAAGTGAGTTAGGTTTTGGTGCAGATGTGGTTATACCTCAGATTAAATTTTAGTTTATATGAAAAATATATTTATCAAAACTTTTTTTCTTTTTTTGGTTCCAATATTAGCAGATGCACAAAATACAAAAGCGCAAGATATCATAAACGCTGGTTACAATGTCATAGTTCAAGTTTTAATACCAATAGCTTTTGCTTTGTGCTTGCTGTATTTCTTCTGGGGAGTGGCAAAATACATAAGGTCAGCAGGAAGCGAAAAAGATGAAGGCAAAAGAGTGATGATTTTGGGTATTTTTGCTTTGTTTATTGCTTCTTCAATATGGGGTATAGTATACTTTATTAGAACAGAGCTCGGCATACTTGATATTCAGCAAGTAGATACAGAATTGACGCCAAGCGTAGATTCTAATGTTGTAGGTCCGTATGTTGAGGCAACAATTAATCCTTAATTTGAAAATTATATAAATATAATATTAAAAAAGTAATTAATACAGTATAAGAGTCTAATTAAATTATTATACAAAAAATATATGAAAAAAATAAAAACAATTATAATCAGTGGTTTACTCACTCCAATTATTTCTTTTGCGCAGACTGCGCAGACTGGAGGCACTCTATCTGGAACAAATATACTTCTTACAAACGCAGGACGAATTGTTACACGTATTATTATTCCTATTGTCTTTACACTGGCCCTTCTCTTCTTCTTCTGGGGAGTTGCAAAGTACATAAGGTCAGCAGGTAGTGAAAAGGATGAAGGAAAGAAAATAATGGTTTGGGGAGTTGTCGCTCTCTTCGTTATGGCTTCGGTTTGGGGTTTGGTTGCTTTTTTGCAGACTGAATTGCTGGGTTCTGGAGGTAACACGAGCGTACCAATTCCTTCAATAGGAGGAGATGGTCAGGACTGGAGTCAAGTTTGGTATAATTCTACTGGCGAAAATCAGTAGAAGTATGTTATAATTATTAAATGGTCGTTAAAAATTATTAATTTATCCCGTATAAGAATATAATAAATTCTTGGGGGACAAAAAAATTATATGAAAAAAATAGCTTTAATCGCCGGCGCTCTATTCCTTCCTGTTGTATCTTTTGCACAAGGTTTGGATAACCTAGAAAGCTTGGCGCTATCAATTGGTAGAATTGTAGAAATTCTTATACCAATAATATTTGCGCTAGCTGTACTTGGATTTTTCTATGGTTTGGTCAAGTACATATTTGGAGCAGATCACGACAAGGAACAAGCAAAGAAAACTATGATATGGGGAGTTGTCGCTCTCTTCGTTATGGCTTCGGTTTGGGGACTTGTTAACTGGTTGCAAGGGAACCTTGATATAGATTCAGGTACTGCTCCAGACGTAGGCAACTTGATACCTGATATAACCCCTTAATCACAGAAAGATTTTAAAACGAAAAATGCGGATATGTCCGCATTTTTTGTTTGCAAATAAAGCAATAAAATATAATAATATATATATGAAAAAAATAGCAATTTATTTACCATTGTTTCTTTTGCCTTTGATGGTAGATGCTCAGTCTACAGTCAAAAATTTACTAGGCAAGATAGCCGTCCTTATTGTAAACCCTATTATTGTTTTAGGATTTGTTGTGGCCACTGTTTATTTGTTTTATTCCATAGTCCAGCTTATATGGGGAGCAGACGGTGGGGATTTGGATAAAAAAAGAAGCGCTGTTATGTATGGAGTAGTCGGTCTTCTTATAATGTTTTCTGTTTTTGGGTTGCTAAATCTAATTATAAATACATTCAATATACCTTGTGATCTGTTTTTCTGTGGCACCTCAACTCCATAATAACTTTGTAAACAAAAACCGCGCCTACTCCTTCGGTGGGAGTGGCGCGGTACGTCATCACTTAGCTTTGTAGGGCGTCAGTGTGACGATTATTTTCACTGGTTTGTTTTCAAGTGATTTGAATCTGTATTTTTCTGTGATTCCTGGTATCTTTTTTTGTAGATCACGAGGCGCTTCAGTAACAACTACACCTTCAGTGGTCACAAATTCTGTTTTGTAGGAAGATTTAATACGATCTTCTCCTTCAATACTCAGGTCAAAATATTTGGCTGGGTACCACGTAGTCCAACCCTCGGTCGGTGCTTCCACGACCATTTTCCATACCCTTTTCCCATACTCAGAATCAAAGTTACCCTTGAGTCCTTTCTCGATGCATTCCTTGGCTCGACTATCCGCAAGCCAGTGCTTGATGCCGTCGGGCTCCGAGTAGAGCACTTTGGCGTAAGCCTCGTATCCTTCTGGGGTCTTGATGTCAAACCCCATGGACTTTGCTCGCTCCTCGTGTGTGGAGGTGAGAATCTGATACTTACCGATGGCGCTTGAACCCTCTTTGTTCTTGAGGGGAGTAACACCATCTTCCTCAAAGTGTTTTCCGCCCGATTCGCACTCTGCGATAATCGGAAGCGCGATCTCCGCCGGCAAGTCCGGCTGGAAGGAGGGTTGGAGGACAATCGGTTGGGTGGAACTAAAGAGATCTGCCTCTTTTGTCACCTTTTCAAAGATGATTGTTCCAATCCCAAGCGCTAAGAGTAATCCGATTAGACTCGCCAACCTTGATGCGGTTGGGTTTGCCTCCTTGGTATCCTTTCCATCAGGACCCTTTTGTTTGAGGGTTATCAGGAAAAGGATTGTACCCATGGCTATATTGAAAAAGACCAAGGTGTACCAAGTGTGGAACAGTACATTCCACCACCAGGGAATCATCGCCCAACTTACGAGGTTGAAAATGATGAGCCCTACTGTAATCAGAATTAGGGAAAGGCCCGCACCTTCTTTAACCCATTTAAGAGTTTCAGAAGGAGTGTCTTTACTCTTCTCTGTTTCTTCTGTTTTTGGTCTGGTCAATATGTAAAACAAAAGACCAAAACCAAAAAGAATCAAGACACCGGCTAGGGTGCCCCAGATTATAGGCAGGGTCATTTCTGGAGCTTTTGGTATTGACACCTTGTCCCATAGAATTCTAACAAGCCAGAGCCCAAGCAGTGAAGCTACGATTTTCAGGTATTTTACAACTAGATCTCTAGTCATTGTATTCTCCTTCTTTTTCTTTTAAAATCTCAAACAACTTGTCTAATATAATTATATCATATAGAAAAAAATTGTCAACAAAAAAAGCCGGACTTTGTCCGGCTTGATTTCCCTTGTCATTTTTTATTTTGAGTTGGGATTGCAATAACAGTTTTAGGTTCTCCTCCTCTATTTCCCTCGACATAGGTCTGAAGATTTGGAAGGTTCCCTACATTTTGGGAGTGAAATGCTTCTAACCCGCCTGGAAGTGAAGTAACTGCTCCAAGGACCAGTTCCACCGCTTCTTTGTTGGCTTGGGCGACCGTTCGGATTTTATCCGCATCGGCGCTGGCTTTGATACGGACCATTGCGGCTTCTTGAGTTGCCTCGTACTCCTTTGTGAGAAGCTCTCGGTACTTTGCGGCCGCATCACCAGTCGGTTCAATTGATTGAATCTGCACATCATCAACCGTCACTCCAAACTTAGTTTTGAAATCTGCCAATCTATCCTTGAGAGCTTCTTCGAGAGCCTTTGAGGATGTGGCAGATAAGCTGGCTATGTTTGCAGGATCGACACCTTTCTTCTGTTCATCTTTGGTAAGAGTGAACAACTCTTTTATTTGGAGTGTGCCGATAAAAACTCTGGATGTACCCTCGGTTTGGTTGGTTACTGCTTCTAACCAGTGTTGCACCCTAAAAAGTGCCTTGTATGGGTTGTTAATCCATGCCGTCAAAAGGATGCTGACATCGACTGGTATACCTTCGGCTGTTTCAACCGAAGGTACCTTTACGAAATAGACATCACTTTGTACGAGTGCGTGACTTATGGTCTCTTCTCTTGGTATGGGCTCTTTGTGTGAGGAGACTGAACCATCTTTCTTTTTAGGATGACCCCATTCGATCCATGTCATTTTGTAACGCATAATTTCGGCAAATGGGGGGAGACCTATCCAGTATAGTCCTTCAAAAATCTTACCCAATCCAGTTTTTTCGCTTTGCTTTCTGGGGTCATCAACGACTTCCCAATAATCTTCGTTGTTGGTGGCTAAACTCTTGTTTAGTTTTCCAGCAAAACACTTACCAGAGTAGCTCATAATGAACTCCCTGAACTTCTTGTTCCAAGTTACAGGTCGCGTTTGACCCTCTTTGCAAATAGCCCAAAAAAGCTCGTTTTCAGCCAGTTTTCTGACAATGAAGGGAGAAAAGACCAGAACCAACGGAAGGAACAAAATCACAACCGTTAAAATCATTGACCACAAAAAAGCTTCCATTTCATCTCTCCTTTTTCTTTGGTTTCAACGAACCGAATCCGTTTCTATTATATCATATTTGGATAAAAAAAGCAATAATAATTTGATTTAATACCAAAAATATGATATCCTCTTCAAAGATTCTTGTTTGGCGTAGTTACTGTTGCCCACTTTTGCTAATGCTAGGTTGGGTAATGGAGGAAAGTCCGAACACAGTCGTGTAATCGCTTTGCGATTACACGATAGCAGGGTAGCGGGTAACACCCGTCGTTCGTGAGAATAGAGATGCGAACAGAAACGCTCAAACCGAAAGGGGAGAGGTTCCGTTGGATATTTTCATCCAGAGGAATTGTCGTATGGAAACATGCGGATGCAACGGCTAAATTCTTACCTCTGTGCAAGGCCGTACTCTAACAGAAATGTTAGTTTGTGCCGCTAGATCCCAAGGGTAACTCTGGGACCAGATAAATTACTACATCACTTTGTTCGAGAGAATAAAGTGACAACAGAATTCGGCTTACTATAACAAGAATCAGAATCCCTAAATTGTTTTACAATTTATGGGAAGAAATGCAAAAATCGCCTTAATCGGCGATTTTTGCATTTCAAGAATACAGCAAAATACACAGGGTAGCCCTGTGGGTTTTGTATTTTAAATCTGCTTATACGGTTAATTTTGTGCCTGCACCGCGTAGCTATGTATAGTAAATGCATAGCGAAGTGGTGGGCGAGAGAGGAGTCTTTTTTTGAATTTCATTTCGTCGTCACTCAATGAAATTCAAAACGCAGATTGTCGACAGTCGCTGGTGCGACAGTAAACCGACAATCTGTTCAAGTCCTCTCCATAAAGCTACGCTTTACTTCGCCTCACAAAATTAGAACCGCTTTCGCGGTTAATTTTGTGGGCGAGAGAGGAGTCTTTTTTTGAATTTCATTTCGTCGTCACTCAATAAAATTCAAAACGCAGATTGTCGACAGTCGCTGGTGCGACAGTAAACCGACAATCTGTTCAAGTCCTCTCCGTAAAGCTACGCTTTACTTCACCTGACAAAATTAAAACCGCTTTCGCGGTTAATTTTGTGGGCGAGAGAGGACTTGAACCTCCACTCCTTGCGGAACTAGTTCCTAAAACTAGCGTGTCTACCATTCCACCACTCGCCCATATGTTCTGTATATTAACTTTTTTTGGTTTTATTTTCAATACAGGTAAGTAGAAGCAGTCCTCGATTTTTTTTATGAAATCTTGTCGTCACAAGTATTTTTCCTGACGGAAAAATCTCGCGACCCTGGCTCGCGGTTTTTGCCTTTGCTTCGCAAAACAAAAACATCGCTCCGCCTCGGACAAGCTAAAAATCAGAAGCAGTTCTGATTTTTTTACGCTTGTCCGCCCACCAGGGATCGAACCTGGGACTTTCTCCTTAAGAGGGAGTTACTCTACCAGCTGAGTTATGGGCGGTATAAATTTATATTAGATTAAATTTATTGGTTTAGCAACGGTTCTTAATTTACTCCATCTTTTTTCAATGAAACTGATGTTTGGTGCAATATCTTTCAATATTGCTCGCGTCCAACCGTATACCCTGTAACGGTAATCAGTACCTTTAGGAACTTCAATTCTAATTGTTCCATAGTAAAGGTTATTTCTTTTGTAATTGTTGCTTAATGGTTTTATATAACTTTTACCAAATCTTGAGACAGGAATATCTGTCAAATCAGACCAAAATTTTTTTATCTCTATTTCTGACTGTTGTGGATAAATATTTAGTCTTGCTGTCAATCTACGTGGAGAGACATTAAATATTTTTTTAACCCATCTTACCCAAAAAAGTATTAGGTAAGGATCAGAATTTGTCATTTGAAACATTTTTGTTTTACTGCCTTCTGCCCAATACAATGCTGATCCAAATAGACGGTAGGATTCATCAGTTATTGGTCTTATTATATCAAGTTCAGATTTTGCAATAATTAAAGCCACCTCTTTTTCTCTTCTTTGTTTTTGGCCGTAATTTCCTGATGTTATCATTTGAACTTGTTTGGTATAAAGCTTCTTTTTATGTTCTGTCGATAGGGGGATATCTTTGAGCCATAAACTTAGTGTGCTTTTAGGTATATCTAATTTTTTAGATATTTGTCCATAACTCATCCCAGATAGTCTTAATTTTTCAGATAATTTCTTTTTTGGATTTATTTTCTTTAATCTCATGTATAGACTATATCACATAAGAACAATAGTCTGAAACATAATGGGGATAATTTTTTAAATGAAAATTCTATTAGCAACATTACAAAAACCGTTGAGTTCTATTCTGGTGCCCGAGGTGGGACTTGGTCACAACTCTTTTGTTGCACAAAAGGTCGCGACCCCAGCTCGCCTGCCGCAAAGCGGCATGGCTCCGCTTTTCAAGTCCACACGCAAGCAAAGCAGTTTGCTTGCTCTCTGTGCAAAATTTATTCTATAAATTTGTGCCTTTATTTTACCAAGCTCGCACCTTTTTTCAAAATCGGTGATGTTTCGCACGCTCCACGCGCCTTGTGATTTGCAACCGCCAACTACGCTCGGCAACACCAAAGAAAAATGTCTCTTACAACTTTGGTTTTCGCGCAGGATTTTTCTGAAAAAGGAAAGGATATTTTTCTTTGGTGTTCTGCCCTCAATGCTTCGGGCAGGTGGCGGGGCTACTATGCGGACTCGGTTTTGCCAAACTATTTTTCTGGGGATTTGGATTTGGCAAAACCTCGGCTGAATGTTGCCCGCCCGCAGAAAGGGGTCTGGGGAATGAATGCGGGCGGGCTTGTATAAAACCCAAAATTGTGGTATGAGTATGGCAGAAGAAATCCTGGTGGATTTCTGAAAATTGCACATTTACAACCCAAAAAGGAGGTGAATAATTATGGAATCCAAGGAGGAATACTTCGTGGCAGCCAATTCGGAACCGCGCGTCACAATCAACGGCATGACTACGGGACGAGAATTTTCTGTGCGTGAATATACGTACGGAGTTCTTGTACCGGATAGCAATCATCCGCTCTCGTGCGTCAGCGTGTCTAACAGCTCGCTGAGCATTGATCTGTGGGTTGGATGTTCTTGGCAATGCAGATACTGCCACGTTCAAGACACCCATCAAGATCTTGCAGATCAGGGCACAATGCCAAAAAGACCGAGACGGCGCAATCAGTTCACCGTTGATCAAATCGTCGATGAACTGATCAAGCATCCGTTTTTCGTTGCTGGTGAGACAATCATCAGCATCGGAACAGCAAGCACTGAACCATTTGCACCTGGACCGGTTACAGAAAGCACGTTTGAGATCATGGATGCATTCGTGCGCCGCGGTCTTCAAAATCCCTTCTGGATCGTTACCAAGGGCGGAGTCCCGAAAGGAAGAAAACTCGATATCGCCCGCATCTCGAATGCGACGCGCGGCTTGATGCTGTCGCTGTGCTGGGCAGACAATCCTGACATGATCGAACCTGCGCATAATAATCGGTTTCTCAACGCCGAAGAGGCAAAGGAAGCTGGTGCCACCATCGCGTGGTACATGCGACCAATCGTTCCTGAATGGAGTGGTAATCGGGATCGCATTGAGATGATGATGCTGTGGGTCAAGAAGCACTACAGCGAAGTCATCGATATGATCGTTCCTGGTGGTCTGCGCTGGACGGAAGGTATCGAGAATGGACTGGTAGAGATTCATAAACTCCCCATGCCAAACATCCCTCGGGATGACAATGTGAAATCGTTGCCACAGGAGTTGGTGGATTCCATCTTCTCACTGAGCGCCGAACACTTTCCCGGTATTCCCGTCTATCTCAAGTCGTCATGTGCCCTTACTCGGATGCTCAAGATTCCGAGCATTACTTCGGTGCAGGTTTTCGCGCGGCCAGGATGCGAGGCATCTCGATGCCCCCTGGCCCAACGGAGAATCTGCGCTCAAGGTTCTGCCTACAACATGACGGCCGAACGAGCACAGGATATCTTGGACGACCTCGGGATTCCGGCTCACGTAGTGAGTTGGGATATCAATCACGGACTTGTTACTCACCCCGAGATGAGCAAGTTCACCCACGCAGTCAGGCAGACTGTATTCAAGCACTTGGCGATGTCGGGGGGTGTGTCATGAACGATATCATCTCTCAGTTGTCGCAAGCCCTGTTCTCACTACATGGCATGAAGATGCTCCTACATGTGGGACGAGGACGAGATTCTCTGGAAGGAAAAGTCGACTTGCTGGCTGGATGCATTGATGGGGATATCGCAATGTATTCCTCTGAAATCGAGTCTCTGCTCAGGGGTTGGCAGCTCTCAGGAAGTTTCCACGTCTGCGATGACAGCGTTCGCTTCGAAACACCGATGGTCTCTGGTGGTGTCGCAGTTTGCGATTCGGTCAAGCTTGTCGGACAGATCGAAGATTGGATTGAGGGTAGAAATCTCGGAGGTCAGCATCGCCCTTGGGCGGTGGGATACTGGCTACCGGAAGCCTTATGCGGAGATCTTGCGACAGCGGAGATTCTGCACGATGTTGAGGGTATCGGTGTTGAGATCATGAAAATGGTCACACCATACCCTGATTCACTCTCAAAAAATATCATCGAGTGGTGCTCTGATGAAATCAGGCAAAAGCTCTCATTACTCGAAAGATTGATCGGGGACAAGAAGTCGATCGAGCGTGAATTATGCCTGTCGGATATCACCACTTCGTTGGTGAGGCTGGCATTCGCATGTAGCCGTAAGTACCTTCGCGGGTTTCGTTTGCTCGAAGAACAAGCCAAACTCCTTGAACCTTCAGACTATTCTGTCTATGAACTAGCCCTAAAACTCTCACAGAGGGAAGGGTTGACAGAGACGACAGAAAAAATTCGAAGGTTGCTCTGACATGGAGGCATACGAAAGTGTGCCTCCGTTTTTTTGATAAAATAAGAAAAAATGCTATAATTTTAACTACTATGAACCGAGGAATAATTATTCTCACTTCAACAGGCTTGTCAGCTGAACCAGTCCGGCACGCGTCGGAAAAGTTTTTTGACTCATTGCCTCATAAGTCCTCCGTCGCTATTGTGACCACAGCGGCCGAGGGAAAAGAGAATAATAAGTATTCAAAACTAGCCGAATCTCAATTTCGGGACTTTGGTTTTCATATTATTGATTTTATCGATATTGAGAATAATTCGCGAGTAGATTTTTCAATATATAGTGTAATTTATGTTTGTGGAGGTAATACATTCAAGCTATTGAAATATGCTCGAGAAACAAATTTCAAAGATGTAATAATAAAATTATTTGAGCGTGGCGGAATATATATTGGCGTAAGCGCAGGGGCAATTATTCTCGCTCCGACGATTAAGGCAGCCGCTTCGATTGACCCCGACCCAAATGTCGTGGGCCTTAATGATTTTACCGGTTTGGGAATAATTAATTTTGAGGTTCATCCACACTATGATATAGAGGAGGAATCAGAGTTAGTTAATTACGAAAAAAATATATCGCATCGTGTTGTGCGCTTGTCAAATGATGAGGCATTGATAATACATGAAGGGAAAGAAGAATTTATAAAAAAAGAGGGGTAGAGCATCTGCCCTACCCCTTTTGTTACGGAGTGAGTCGGTTGACGCCTCGGTAGAGGTACGTCACCTCGCGCACGCTTTTCGCGCCCAGCATCACCATGAGCATGCGGGTGAGGCCGAAGCCGTAGCCGCCGTGCGGCGGACAGCCGTAGCGGAAGAAGTCCAGATAGTACTGGATGGGTTCAAGCGAGAGCCCCTTCTCCTTGGCTTGCTCCACCAGGATCTCGTAGCGATGCTCCCGTTGCGCTCCTGTTGTCACTTCAAGCCCCTTCCAGAGAAGGTCGAAGCTCTTGGTGAGATTGGGTTTGCCTTCGGGACGCATGTGGTAGAACGCCCGGACCACAGCAGGATACTCGGTGACGAAGACGAACTCGTGGCCGGTCTTATCGTGGAAGTGCCGACACAAGAGCCGCTCACCCTCCGGATCGAGGTCACCCTTCTCGCCTCGCTCGATGCGGTGACCCATCTGGTCGAGGATGTTGTATGCCTCTTCCATAGTCACGCGCGGGAACGGAAGCTCGGGGACCACGATCTCCGTGCCGAACGTCGCCTTGATTTCCTCGCCGTACTCGGCTTTCACCACCTGAAGCACGTGACGAAGCCAACGCTCCTCAAGCTGCATGACGTCCTCGTGAGAGTCAACCCACGAGATTTCGACGTCCACGCTGGTGAACTCCGTGTCGTGTCGCGAAGTGAAAGACGGATTGGCTCGGAAAACCGGTCCAATCTCGAACACACGGTCGAACCCCGCCGCCATCGCCATCTGTTTGTAGAACTGAGGCGACTGAGCGAGATACGCTTTGCGATCGAAGTACTTCACCTCGAAGAGCTCCGCGCCGGACTCGCTTGCACTGCCCATGAACTTCGGGGAGTGCATCTCGATGAACCCCTCCGCTGTCCAGAACGAACGCATGGCATGCTCGGCCGCTGTCTGGATTTTGAAGACGAGCAGGTTCTGCGGAGTACGCAGATCCAGGAATCTCCAATCCAGCCTGGTTTCGCTAGTCGGATTCTCGCCGAACGGCAGAAGCGCTTCCGCTTTGCTGACGACGTTCACCGACTTGGCCACCACCTCCAGTCCGCCCAGCTTGACCACCGGATTGGCAATAACCTTGCCGATGATTTCCACTGCGCTTTCGGACGTGAGGCCGGCAATTGCTTCCGTTAGTTCGGCGTTTGCCGACTTTTCATGCACTACCTGTGCACTGCCGGTGTGGTCACGGACAATAAGGAACTGCATCCGCTTTTGATCGCGGAGCGATCCCACCCATCCGCAGATCCGAACGGTCTCGCCGATCTTGGATCCGAGTTCTTTGATCAATGCTCGTTGCATTTTTAGCTCCTTTTCAAAAGAAGTTGACGTCGTTGATTTTTTTCGTCCGCGTGAGTTGCATCACGAGCCGATCGAGTCCAATTGCCATTCCTCCGTGGGGTGGTGTCGTTTCCGTACTAAGCGCCTCAAGAAGAAGTGCGAATTGATCCTCATTGAAGCCCAATTGTCTGATGACTTCTCTTTGCAAATTCTCTGAGTGAATTCGCAAATCACCACCCCCAATCTCCATGCCGTTTAACACGAGATCGTAAGAAGCAGTACGAACCGCGCTTAGATCTTCAGGAAGGTTCTCACCTTCAAAAATAGGCAAAGCGAAGGGGTGATGTGTCGGCTTGGACTTTCCGCCTTCCGTGGTTTCCACAAGCGGGAAGTCAACAACCCATAGGAAAGCATACTCCTCTGGAGATTGCCTCATATCCGGCTTGTCAGTTCCGTATTTCTGGACACACTCGACAGCATCGATTGTCGGGAACGGCACTGAGCATTGACTGCCCAATTCGTCACAGATCTTCTTCATTAGGTTTTCTGCAATGGTTCTGACTTCAGCGACACTTGTTGTGCGCAGTTCGAAGTCAATTTGCATGAACTCCGGCGACTGATCAGTTCTTCTCGGATCGTACTCTTCGTCGCGGAAACAATGCGGAAACTGAAAGTATTTCTCCAACGAGGAGATTACAGCCAGTTGTTTGTACAGCTGTGGCGACTGCGGAAGAGCGTACGAACCTCCTCTGCCTCGAACGGCAAAATGGCTCGTTGTATATTCATCTAGAGGATCCCCCAAGATGGGAGTATCCACTTCGATGAAGCCATGAGAACAGAAGAATCGTCTGGTGATCTGTTTGACGCGATGACGGACGATGATGTTCTGAACAACAACAGAATCGTTCAGGTGAGCAAGAATTTCGGCATTCCGGTTTTTGTTCACTGGGTTTCTCCTTTCAGGTGGTTGATGTTTTGTGTTACCTGATTTTCCGTCGTCATGCCAATAACCACGGATGTTCCGAGTTTCGCTGCGTCAGCGACAAGCGATTCCGCGGAGTATGCAGCGAGCAGCTTCCCTTGATCGAATAAACTCCTCAGAAGCACTTCCCTTCCTAAATCAATGAAGTTTGGGAGCTGTTCAAGCACCCATTTCTGATCTGGGTTGTAAGGGGCTTCAACCACATCAATAAGAGGTAGAACCTCATCATCGATGTGCGCAGAGAAATCATTCGGCAGAGAAATACCTACTCTACGGACAATGCCTTTGCTCTTCATACCTTGTAGATGATGAAGAATGTTGCTTGCATCTGACGACCAAGATGGCAGCCAGTTGTGCAACAAGACAGTATCGAGTTGTGTTCTCTTGAGTCGACGTAACGAACCCTCAACACCTCGATCAAGATGATCTGGTGTATAGAATCCATTAATTGGTGCAGCGACTTCAAGCTTGGGTTTTTTGATTGCCGGAATTTTGGTCACAATGACTGCATCTTCCGGCAAGAATGCGCCGAGCATCTCCTCTACCTTGCCTCCACCATAGACGGCCGCCGTATCAAAACGACGAATACCGGAGCTGATGGCGAAAAGTAGTAGCGATTCGATGTAGGCAGGAGACAGGTTCTTAAACTGCCCGCTAAGTTGCCACGTACCGAAGTATAGGCGATGAAACCATTCCATAATTCACCTCCTTTTTGGGTTGTAAATGTGCAATTTTCAGAAATCCACCAGGATTTCTTCTGCCATACTCATACCACAATTTTGGGTTTTATACAAGCCCGCCCGCATTCATTCCCCAGACCCCTTTCTGCGGGCGGGCAACATTCAGCCGAGGTTTTGCCAAATCCAAATCCCCAGAAAAATAGTTTGGCAAAACCGAGTCCGCATAGTAGCCCCGCCACCTGCCCGAAGCATTGAGGGCAGAACACCAAAGAAAAATATCCTTTCCTTTTTCAGAAAAATCCTGCGCGAAAACCAAAGTTGTAAGAGACATTTTTCTTTGGTGTTGCCGAGCGTAGTTGGCGGTTGCAAATCACAAGGCGCGTGGAGCGTGCGAAACATCACCGATTTTGAAAAAAGGTGCGAGCTTGGTAAAATAAAGACACCAGAATGGAACTTAACGGTTTTTCGGAGACCGAATTGTGGGCGGCGCAAAGCGCCGCCCACTGATTTCCCCCCATTTTTCCAAACGAATTTGGAGCGTCGCCTTCGGCGACGCGCACTTTTCTTTCGGCGAGGAGGAGGTGCGAGCCAAAGATTTCTTTGGCCCAGACCTTTTTAGCAAAAAGGTCTGAATCAGAAGCAATTTTGTCCAAGGATTGAGCGTATTTTAGCCAAGATTGAAAGGGTGCGAGCCAATCATTCTGCTTGTGTGAAAAAGTAAAGATTTCTTCTTCGAGCGACTTCTTTTCAGATAACAGTTTTGATTTCTGTGAAGTATAGTCCACTTGATCAATTATTTGGTCGAGATAGCCATTAAGAAGTCGCTCCAGTTTTTGCGAGAGAGAAGAAATCATTTCCTCTTTTTCTTTCACGCAAGCAGTCAAAGACTGGGCGGATTTTTTGTGGTCATTTTCCGCCATTTTCAATAATTCTTCCGCCCAGTCTTTGGGCAAAGAAACTTTTTGAATGAGAGATGATAACTGCTTGTCTACTTCTTCAGAACGAAGCGACAGCTCGTTACACTTAAAATCTTTTCTCTTTTTGGTACAACGATAGTAAATATAGTGATGAACATTGCCATTCTTCTGTCGCTTCGTTTTGTTCTCGGCAGTTATCATCATTCCGCAAGAAGCGCAGGAAATGAGACCACAGAAAGGTTGTGGTTCATTCTGTGGCTTGCGTTCAGGTTGTCCGCGCTTGCGTAGCATTTCTTGCGCTTCGTCAAAAAGTTTCTTTGAAATGATTGGTTCGTGCTTTCCTTCGTGGATTTCACCGCCATATTTGAATAGTCCGATATAGAACGGATTGGAAAGGATAAAAGACGCTCTAGTTTTGGAGATTCTCCTTCCGGTTCTGGTTGTAACGCCGGACTTCGCCAAAAATTCGGCAATATCTTCTAGCCGTTGATTACCTTTGACATATCTCTCAAAAGCCAAGCGCACAATGCGAGATTTTTTCTTTTCTACAACAATCGTCTTTGTTCTCGAATCGTTGAGATATCCCAAAGGCGCTTGACTTGGAAATATACCCATTCTTACTTTTTGGCGAAGTCCGCGTTTCGTATTTTCGGAAAGAGAATCCACATAGTATTTGCTTTGGCCAAATGCCATATTCAACATAAATTTCCCCTGCGATGTGTTGTCGCACCAAAATGTTGGAAATTTTAGGCTCACAAGTTTCCCTGTGTCGAGGAGATAAATAATCCTTCCTCCGTCCACCGAATTGCGGGCGAGACGATCGGGATTCCACGCGAGAATATTTCCGCCGTTCTTTTCAATGTCATCCATCATCTTGTTGAACAAAGGGCGACCCGGATATTTTGCAGATTGCTTTTCCACTATTTCGGCGGAAATTTCCAAATTATTCTCGCGTGCATACGCCCGCAATTCGGTGAGTTGTGCTTCAATCGAAAGAACCTGCTTGTCCTCGACATCAGTTGACTTGCGAGCATACAAAAAGAATTTTTGTTTTTCCATATATTTTGCGCTCAACTTAAATGGCCGCCCTAGTGCGTTCAACTCAAGTCGCCTCGAATTGGCTAGGACGGCCATTAAAAAAGACGACCCGAAAAGTTGAACGCAAATTCATTATAGCAAAAATTCTTTTTGTAAAGCAAATACTATGAATCAAATTGCTTCTGATTCGCACCTCCTCCTCGCCGAAAGAAAAGTGCGCGTCGCCGAAGGCGACGCTCCAAATTCGTTTGGAAAAATGGGGGGAAATCAGTGGGCGGCGCTTTGCGCCGCCCACAATTCGGTCTCCGAAAAACCGTTAAGTTCCATTCTGGTGCCCGAGGTGGGACTTGAACCCACAAGCCTTACGGCCGCCGATTTTAAGTCGACTGCGTATACCAATTCCGCCACTCGGGCATATATTATTTATTATGTATTTTCATACTTAATAAATGAGGCGTCGGCGGGAATCGAACCCGCGTATAAGAGTTTTGCAGACTCATGCCTTACCACTTGGCCACGACGCCCAATACCGACATATTTTAGCTTACAGTTTTTCTAATTTTATTTCAATTGCTTTCCATAAGTAAATTATCAACTCTTTGTCTATTTTTTTCTCCGTGGTCAACTTCAAAATCAAAACTTGGAGCAAAGCCGAATGTTTTTTTTGACATCACAAACTTTCTAAAATCCCTCCTTTTTCTTTTTAGGAAATCAAAAGCTTTGGCTTCTTCTGATTCTGGGAGAACTGTAAAGTATATAGTAGCTCTCCTGCCTCTATCGAATACATCAACACGAGTAACTGTAATCATAGAATTCAAACCTGATTCAACCGTCAAATATTCACCAGCAAATTTTGTGATTAAAGATACAAATTTTTCGTCTTTGTATTTTTTAGGAGGATGCATTTTATTCTTCTTTTATTAGTGATATTTGCTTCAATATGTCTCCGGGTACTATTTCCGTTTTGGAGTCTATCATCATCCCAAATTCTTCCCCTTCTTTTACTTCGTTTGTTTTGATTTTCTGGGTCTGGATTTCTTTTACCTTACCTTCGCCTATTTGGAAATCTCTCCTAAATATTTTTACTATACTGTTGTTTTTTAATATTCCAGTTGTAAGTCTACCACCAATTACTTGTAGGTCTTTTGTTTTGCTAAAGTTTTTTAGTATTTTAGCCTCGCCAGTTGTGGTCTCTATCATAGTTACAGGGGTTGCTTCTTTCATTCTTTCTTTGACGAAATCAACTAGCTCATAAATAATTTTAAATGTTTTATGTTCGATATTTTCTCTTAAAGCAAGAGACTCGGCATTTTTGTCAATTCCTACATTAAATCCAACAACTATATCTTTTTTGATGTTTGCTGTTTTGATGTCAGATTCTCCTATAGAACCAATTCCTTTGGATACAATTTTTGCAATTATTTTATCGCTACCTATTTTATTTAATTCATGGATTACGGCTTCAAGAGAGCCATGTGTGTCTGCTTTTAAAATAATTGGAAGCACTGCAGTGTTTTCTAGAATCTCCTCTGTTTGCTCTCTGTTGTTTGAAATACTAAGTGAATATTTAGAAGCTTCTTCTTTTGTATTAAATGTTTTGAAAGTGCTTCCTACTAATGGGGAATTAGACCAGCCTGTTATTCTGATGGGACTAGAAAAAGTCGCTTTCAAGATTTTAGCACCTTTAAAATCTTCCATAATTCTTGTTGGTGCATATGCTCCAGGACATGCTACATACATTCCCGATTGTATCGCGCCATCTTTAATTACAAGAGTTGCTGATATTCCTTGTTTTGGATTTAGATCTGATTCAATAACAAAACCTTCCCCGTTGTTTTTTGGGTTTGCTTTCAGATCCTCCATATCTGATTGAAGTAGGATAATTTCTAATAGTTCTGGAACACCTTGGCCGGTTTTTGCAGAAATAGGAACGATTGGAATACTACCGCCCCAACCCTCTACAAATATTTCATTTTCTGCAAGGTTTTGTTTTATTTTGTCTACGTTGTTTGGAGCTTTATCTATTTTGTTTAATGCAACTATAAATGGTATTGAATCAGATTGAATACATTTATAAGCTTCTATTGTTTGAGGTTTGACTCCGTCTTCTGCTGAGACCACAAGGACGGCGATGTCTGCCACCTTTGAGCTTCTTTGTCTGATTGAACAAAAAGCTTCGTGCCCCGGAGTGTCTAGGAAAGTAATTGTTCTTTTTTGGTCACCAGTCAACACTTCTGCTTCGTACGCAGAAATATGTTGAGTGATTCCACCGGCTTCTTTGTCAACAGAATTAGCCTTTCTTATATAATCAAGAAGTGTTGATTTGCCGTGGTCGATGTGTCCCATTATTACTACAACAGGAGGCCTCTGTATTAGGTTTTGACTATTTTTTTCTTCCATAAATTCCGTTAATTTAGAGATTGATGCCTAAATTGACATTCTGGTATATTATACACAAAATATGATATTATCCAAGTACTAAAACTTGAAATGCCAAAAGGAGATAAAAAAAGAATATTTTTAGACTATGCCTCAATTACACCAATTGATCCAAAAGTTCTACGAGAAATAGATAGGGTCTCCAAAAAATATTGGGGAAACCCTTCTTCTATACACAGTTTTGGCGAGGAAGCTAAGTCTGCATTAGAAGATGCTAGGTTTAGAATTGCAAAATTTCTTCACGCAAAAGCATCGGAGGTTTATTTTACTAGTGGTGGAACAGAAGGTCTGAATTTGGCTATTTTTGGAGTTATAAATTTTGTAGAAAAAAAGAATATTTTTCCTCATATAATACTTTCCACAATTGAACATCCGGCAATACTTGAGCCAGTCAAATATCTTTTAAATAATAAAAGAGTGGAAGTATCTTTTGTAAGTCCTGATGAATCTGGGATTATCAGACCAGAGTCAATTAAGAAGGAATTAAAAGAAAATACAGTATTGGTAATTGTGCAACATGCAAACAATGAAATAGGGACTATTCAACCGATTAGAAAAATAAAAGAGGTAATTCACGATTTCAACCCTTCTTCAATAGACAATTTTAAAATTGATAATTCAAACAAGGTTTGTTTGTTGGTAGATGCAAGTCAAAGTGTTTTGTATGAAGATGTTTCAGTAGAAAGATTAGGGGCAGACATCCTTGTATTTGATGGAATAAAAATGTATGGCCCAAGAGGTATTGGAGTTTTGTTTATAAGGAAAGGTTCTCAATTTGAACCGACTCTTTTTGGTGGGGGACAGGAAAACAAAATAAGACCGGGGACAGAAAATGTACCAGCCGTACTTGGTTTGGCACTGGCCACAGATATAATAACTAAAAACAGAGAAAAGGAGTCTAGACGGCTATCTGTACTAAGAGATTACTTTTTTGAAAAAGTTTTGAAAGAATTTGATAATATTTCAATAAACGGTGACCCGAAAGTTAGGTTGCCAAATAATATTAATGTTTGCCTTGGCGCGCCGAAGCCTTTGGCGAAGGTGGGTTTGTCTAAGATAGACTCGGAATTTTTAGTAATAAAATTAGACACTCTTGGATTTGCTGTTTCTACTGCTTCGGCTTGCCACAACCTAGCGCTGGAAAATTCTTCTTATGTTATAGAAAATATAGGTAAACCAGAATGTAAAAATTCATCCATTAGAATTACTATGGGAAGAGAAACCAAAAAATCTGATTTGGATAAATTGTTCTCGGCTCTTAAAAAGATACTAAAAAAATAAATTGTTTTTTATCACGAAGCGTGATATCAAAATTCACTACTGGATGGATCTCGTAGTAGAAAATGGCATAGGAAAGCTTTTGCAATATATAAACAGAGTGATATTATTAATAAGTAAGAATGTTTAAGAATCATTTATTCTAATTTTTCATTTTGATTTTTTAATACTTTTTAACTTGCGCCTTTATAAACTTTTTAACTAAATCGATGGAAGATCTAACAAAACAACAATTAATTCTCTTGGTTCTACTTATCACTTTTGTTACATCAATTGGGACAGGTATAATCACTTTCACCCTTCTTTCGGAGGCGCCTGTTGAAGTTACTCAAACAATAAACAGAGTAGTTGAAAAAACAATAGAAACGGTTGTTACAGAACCAGGACAACCAGAAAGAGTGGTTACAACTGTGGTTGTTAACGAAGAAGACAGAGTGATTGATGCTATAAGTAAAAATGAGAGGTCAATAGTTAGGTTGAAAACTACTGGAGCGGATGGATCGATGGTTGTTTCGGGACTTGGACTAATAGTTTCTAATGATGGAATAGTTGTAACGGACTCGAGAAGCTATAACTCAAATCTTTCATACTCAATTCAAATGTATGACGGCGCAAGCCTTCCTGTTGGTAAGATATATGTTGATAGTCAAAACGGATTAGTTTTTATGAAAATATCGGTACCTCAATCTGTTACTCCAAAACCAGTTTTTAGTCCTGCAGTCTTTGGTAATTCAGATAATCTAAAAATAGGCCAAACAATCGTTTCTATTAGTGGTAGAGAATCAAATTCAGTAACAATTGGGAGAATTAGACAGTTGGATTTATCAGACGATAAAAAAACTATTACAAATATAAATTCTGACATTATTGTTGGAAGAGTAACACCGGGGAGTACTATACTTAATCTTTCAGGTGAGGTTGTGGGGTATGAGGCTCCTGTATCAGAAGGAGAAACAAGGTTTTCATATTCACCTGCAAATACTATAAAATCATCTTTGGTAAAAGCTAATGAGGAGTTAGCGAAGTAGTATTTTATAATTGTTAGTACTATAAAGTATATTTTGACCCCGTTAGAGATTTACATTCTTTCGTTTTTGCGAGACTTCGTAAATATGCCTATAGATAACGTTTTTCTGACACACGCCTAAACAAAATCTCTAACGGGGTTGACAAATCATGTGGATTTGATATACTTATAGTAGTCAGTTATTTGGGCGGTCTCAGCAAAAGAAAACACAAAACACAAAACACAAAACACAAAACACAAAACCGAAAATTAAAAACGAGAGACCTCCCACCCCAGACCGCGACCTACGAGGATGCGGTCTTTTCATTTGCCAAAATTTTAATTAAACTTTATGTATGGAATACTCAATTCAAAATCATAACTCTCAGGAATCGGAGCCGGAAATTGAAGTAATTTTTGATTATTCAATTGAGGATGAAATTGAGCGAATAGAAATGACATTAAAAAAATACGAGTGGTACCAAGAAAAAGGTTATAAATTGAAATTCCCTGAATTGATTCAAGAAAAACTGGATAAGGGTGAAGAAATTTCAAAGGAAGATATATCAAATGCTGTTTCATCCGAATTTGGCTCCGGTGACGTAAATAAAAAAATAAAACTTTTAAGAGAAAAATGGAATGAAATAAAAGAAAAATTTTTCGAAGATTTGAAAATTCTTGGTTTGCCACTACAAAGTAAGTATTCTGTTTTAATTACTCAGTATGGAACGGGTGGTAGTTATGGTTCACCAAACAATATTCAATTAAATATTGATCATAAAAAAGAGTCTTATCTAATTCTTGCGCACGAAATAGTGCATTTAACGATTGAACCCTTGATAAAGGAATATAATATTGCTCATTGGGTAAAGGAAAGATTGGTAGATTTGATTATGAATAAATTTTTCCCCGAGAACCAAAGGCTACAAAGAGACCCAGAAAATGCAGAGAAGATATCGGAAATTTTTGAAGGAAATTATCCGGATATTAAGAAAATAATATTTCAAATTTCACAACAATAAAATTTTGATTTTGGACAAAATTCTGCTATAATAATAATCTAAAATCCCGTAGTGAATTTTGGCTATATTACTACGGAATCTGTTATGTAATAACATAGTCAAATTCTATTTGAGTATGACACCATTTAATCAATTTACAACAAAAGCAAAGGAGGTAATTAGAAAGGCTCATGAGCTGGTTATTGAACGTGGTCAAAACCATGTTGCTCCAGTACATCTTTTGACTGCTCTTATTCTACAAGAAGAAAGTATGGTGGTTTCTATTTTAGACAGGATGGAAGTTGATACAATTTTGCTAACCGATTCTCTACTTGATGCCATGGAAGGTGGGGTAATGGGCAATACAGCGACACCTTCATACCAAATATATCTAACACCTGAGCTTGCTCACATAATTGAACATTCATCAAAAGTTGCAAGTAATATGAGTGATGAATTTGTCTCCACGGAGCACCTATTCATTGCTTGTTTAGAGCTTCCAAGTCAAGCTAGGGATATTTTGAATAAATTCAAAATAGAAAAAGAAAAAGTAATGTTTTTGATTCAGGAAATAAGACAAGGAAGAATGACTGAAGGAAAACCAGTTACAAAAAATAAAAATTTAATTAAGTTCACGCGTTCACTTACAAAACTGGCGAGAGATAACAAGCTTGACCCTGTAATTGGTAGAGATGAGGAGATTTCTCGTATAGTACAAATCTTGGCAAGACGAACAAAAAATAATCCTATATTAATAGGAGAGGCGGGTGTTGGAAAGACTGCTATTGCAGAAGGTTTGGCAATGAGAATGGTTTCAGGAAATATTCCAGAGTCACTCAAGGATAAAGAAATAGTTTCTCTTGACTTGGGACTTTTAGTTGCAGGAACAAAATATAGAGGAGAGTTTGAAGAAAGGTTAAAAAACATAATTAAGGAGATAGAAAAATCAGATGGTAAAATAATTCTCTTTATTGACGAGATTCACACAATAGTTGGAGCCGGTAGCGCAGAAGGTTCACTCGATGCTTCTAATATGTTGAAACCTCCTCTTGCAAGAGGGGATTTGAGAGCTATTGGCGCAACCACAATAAAAGAGTACCAGAAGCATATTGAAAAGGACCCAGCTTTAACAAGAAGATTTCAACCAGTTTTTGTGTCAGAGCCTTCTATTGATGATGCGGTTACAATTCTTCGAGGTTTAAAAGAAAAGTATGAACTTTACCATGGGGTGCATATCACTGACGATGCTATAAAATCTGCGGTTAATCTTTCTTCTAGATATATAGCAGATAGATTTTTGCCAGACAAAGCGGTTGATTTGATAGATGAGGCGGCGAGTCATCTAAAGATTTCTTTGGAAAATATGCCACCTATTTTGCAAGAGACAAATTCTAAAATTGTTAAACTTGAAATAGAAAGAGAAGCGCTAAAAAAAGAAGCGGAAGGTAAAAACACAAAAGCCAAGAAAAGACTTCAAGAAATAGAGAAGGAAATTGCAGACCTTAAAGAAAAGACTGCAGAAATAGACTTGAAATGGAAAAATGAAAAAGAAACAGTTGGGGAAATAAAGAGAATAAAAAAAGAACTTGAGGAAGCTCGACTAGAAGCAGAATCTGCCGAAGCTCAAGTTGATTTAGGTAAGGCTGCAGAGGTAAGGTATGGTAAAATTCCAACACTTGAAAAAGTACTTGATCAAAATATAAAAAGACTTAAAAAACTTCAGAGCTCAAGAAGGATTCTTAAAGAAGAAATAACTGAAAATGATATAGCAAACATAGTATCAAAATGGACCGGTATTCCTGTCTTTCGAATGCTTGAGGAGGAGGCAGAAAAACTAAACAGAATGGAAGAAGAACTAACAAAAAGAGTTGTTGGTCAGGACAATGCTGTTAAAAAAATTGCCGATACAATAAAAAGATCTCGAGCTGGGATTTCTGATCCAAATAAACCAATTGGCTCATTCATTTTCTTGGGACCTACTGGCGTTGGTAAAACTGAACTTACTAAAGCACTAGCTGAATTTATGTTCAATGATGAAAACGCATTGATTAGAGTTGATATGTCAGAATTTATGGAAAAACATGCTGTTTCAAAACTAATTGGTGCACCTCCTGGTTATGTTGGATTTGATGAGGGGGGAGGACTCACTGATATGGTTAGACATAGACCATACTCAATAATTCTTTTTGACGAAATAGAAAAAGCTCATCCGGAAGTGTTTAATGTATTGCTTCAAGTTTTGGATAATGGCAGACTTACTGATTCAAAAGGAAGAACGGTTAATTTCAAAAACAGTATTATTGTCATGACTTCAAATATTGGCGCTCAGTATATAGACAAGATGGAAAAGCTTGGATTTGGGGAAAGAAATAACGAAGAGGGAAGCTACGAAGAAGTAAAAGATAAGGTTATGGAAGCACTCAAGGATCATTT
The DNA here is from genome assembly GCA_048499675.1 of Candidatus Zambryskiibacteriota bacterium. Lineage (GTDB taxonomy): Bacteria > Patescibacteriota > Minisyncoccia > Phycocordibacterales > WO2-35-19 > JASNZL01. Next base: position 75,922 of record JASNZL010000001.1, on the reverse strand, counting down.
CAGACCTGAATTTCTAAACAGGTTGGACGACATAATTATATTTGACGTTTTGCCTATGGATGCAATAAGAGATATTGTAAAAATACAAATTGATTTTGTAAGAGAGAGGTTGTCTCTAAAAGAAATTTCACTTGAACTGACAGAAAGCGCATATGAGTTCTTGACCAAAGAAGGATATAATCCGCAGTACGGAGCAAGACCTCTAAAGAGAGTTATACAAAATAAAATTTTAAATCCTATTGCATCTTTGATTATATCAAAACAAATTATGAGAGGTGGTATAGTTTCAGTAGATGTCAAAGATAATGACCTTGTGTTTGAATTTAAAAAAGGTAAAAGAGGTGCAATAATCGAAGCGTCAATTCTGGATAGTGTGGATGTAAAATAGGTTGGAAAAATATAATATTGTTTGCTAGAATGTTTTAGCAAACGATATGCGTCGGTGGTAGAGCTTGCCCCGCCACGGCGGGGTACTCCCCGCCACGGCGGGGTAAAGTCAATTACACCAAAAATAAAAACAATGTGGAATGTTTACGTTATTAAAAGCAGGGTTAAAAACAAATTCTACATAGGGTGTACGAATAATTTGGAAAGAAGGATTAAAGAACACAATTCAGGATATAATAAATCAACTTGCAAATTTATACCATATGAAATAGTTTACAAGGAGTTATATCCCAATAGTTCGACAGCTTTCAAGAGGGAGAAAGAAAAGAAAAGCTATAAAGGTGGAAATGCTTTCAAAAAATTATTAGAATGATATGAGTATGCGTCGGTGGTAGAGTGGTCAATTACATCAGACTGTAAATCTGACGGCTTCGGCCTACGGGGGTTCGAATCCCTCCCGGCGCACAAATGAAAAATAGTGGGGTTTCCCACTATTTTTCATTTGCTACCTCCGGAGGGTGAGAAAGACGGAGCGGATGCCGAGCGAGCACGCTCGGCCGCGAGTCGGGGTCGCGGAAAATTTTTTGTGACGACAAAAAATTTATCTGTGACCTAATCCCTCCCGGTGTGCAAAATAAAACCCAGCTTTGGCTGGTGTTTTTTCTTAATACCGAAGTGATGCGACTGCTCGCTTAGTGTAAGAAAAGAAGTATAAGTCATTAAAAAAATTTATTTCGGTGTGGATAAGAAAGATTCTCAGTAGATAGTCATGTTTGTTAATTTTTGTTTAAATTTTTATAAGTATGATATAATTAAAAAAGAAGGGGAAGTCGTGATGGTGAACAATTTTTGGATAACTATTGGAATCGTCCTACTTTTTCTCATAAGCAACCTTGGACTTACTGCTCTAATGCACAGGCCCAAGAAAAGGAAAGATGATAGCAATCCTTCCTGATATGGTCTAATAATAACCCCCGCCGTCCTAGGATTGCGGGGTGTGGTTTTTATATAAATCCATATAATTATTATTGTACTTATATAACCTTTTATAATGTTTTATAATATTAATAATATCTCATTCTGCGATAGTAAATTAATACTTTTTAGTATTTATTTGTTGATTGGTGTTTATATTAATTTTAGCCTATATAATGCGTATAATAAATTTTAGGATATCTTAATTTATGTAGACAGTTTGTCTATCTGTTCATAGATTACAAATGAATTATTGGTGTGGTGTTTGTTGGACTACTTTTCTGAATTTATCTGATTGTTTGTAGTTAATCGGAAGTGTTTTTTGATATTCATATTTTAATAAAAGTGTTTGAAAATATAACTAATAAATATATTTTTGTGATAAAATATATTCAATGTATTTCTACTCAGTAAAAAAATTTAACAGATTTTTTTCATTTGTATTAGGTTTTGTTTTTTTAACAAACCAGAGTTTAGTCGCATTTGCTTCTATCGTTGATTTAGATGTTGCTTCAGTCGAAGAGGTGAATCATGATTCTAATGAATTTAATGAAATAATTTTAGATAATAATACGACTGAAATAGAGGCTAATAATTCTGATACCGAAGGTGAGCTTATGGATGAATTGAATCTTGATGCTGTGAAGGATTTCGAAGTTCAACAAGTTGATGAATTTAACGACCTAGATACTGCAAACGAGTATCAAGAAATAGATTCTAATGAAAATGATTTTGATGAATCTTTAAACCAAGAAGATAGTGATAGTGTCGATACCAAAACAAATGTTACATCAGAAGATAGTCAAACTTATAAACAAAATGATGAGGTAATTGCGAATAATTTGTCTAGTGACAACGATAGTACTCCGAGCGATTCTTCTGAAGAAGATGACGCCTTGATTATTGTAAACAAAAAAATAGTTGATATTGAAATAGAGAACGATCTAGAGATTGAAAGTGTTATTACAAAAGAGAATGATATTTTTAAATCTGAACTGCCAATTGAACTCAAAGATCCAATATTGATCTATTCCAATAATAGGATATCTGGCTCAGGGATAACTATGCGCATACTCAATGTGGCGACAACTTCACAAAGAGTTATAGAAGGAGACAAGGTAAGATACAAAAATGTTTTTGATAAAACAGATCTTCTTTATGAATTTACAGATAAGGGGATTAAAGAGTCTATTCTACTTGAAGGTTCTGGGCATCCTGATTTTTTTGAATATGAGTTAAATATGGACGATTATGATTTTGTTCAGATTTCAAAAAATCAGATAGATTTATATAAAAAAGGAAAATCAAATAATCCCTTGTTCAAAATTTTCTCAATAACAGCTCCACTTATGTTTGATTCTACTGGAGCAGTTAGCGAAGAAATATTTTTTGAAATTAATGGGAATACTCTCAGGCTTATTCCAGATACTGATTGGTTATCTAATTCAGTTTATCCAGTTGTTGTTGATCCCACATTTGAAATATCAGTTTTAAATGTCCATTCACACCCTATAGCGGGTCAGGAGTGGAAAGTATCTTTTGTTACAAATGGTGTTTCAGATTTGTATATTAAACCAGCTGACCAAGAGACGATTGATGATATGGATTTCAAATCTATATTTTGTGGCGAGGAAGATATGACTGCTTTGGTGCAAGTTTTGGTTGATGACGCAATCTTTTACCCTAGTTGGAGCTGTGATGATGTGGCCATTATCTCACACGAAATAAACACTACCGGAAAACATCATTTAATATTTGAATTTGGAGGCGAAGTTGTAAATGCATATAACTCAGCAGTGTCGTGGGATGGTGGCGCCGGAACAAGTAATTGGAATGATGCATTAAATTGGAGTAATGATTTGGTTCCGGGGGTGGACGACGATGTTGTAATTGCAAGTAATATTTTTGTAAATATTAATTCCGCAACAACTATTAACTCTTTAACTATTGGAAATGTTGGTGGTACAGATACTTCAGTATTAAATTTTAATTATGACGCATATGAAAATGGTGCACTGAGTATAAACAATAGCTTAATAATTTATACAAATGCATCTATTACCCACTCAACGAGCACAAATACAATTTTAGGTAGAATTAATTTGGAGGTGGGAGGTGACGCAACAATTTTGGGATCTATAAATGCAAACTCCAGAGGATATCATGCAACCGCTGGAACAGGTTCTCCTCCATCTATTAGTGGTACAACTGGCACTGGGGCATCACATGGTGGTTTTGGATCTCTTGGTGTGGGAACACCAGAAACACTTGGGAATATATATGGTTCGACCACGGCTCCGACAGATTTAGGTTCGGGAGGAGGTAGGGCTATAAATGGAGCCGGTGCCGCGAGTACAGGTCTTTGGGGTGGTGGTGCGATCATTATGAATGTTGTCGGCACAACCACTATAAGCGGTACAATATCTGCTAATGGAAGTAACAGTGAACCCGTTGATCTGTCGTGGAATCCAGGTTCTGGTTCTGGTGGCTCAGTTTATATTAGAACGGGTGGTATATCTGGTTCGGGAACAATTTCAGCAAACGGTGGTGGAGCTAATCCTTATGTTGGTGGCGGTGGAGGAAGAATTGCTGTTTATTATGAAAATGATAGTTCGACTGTAAACATGACCGCAAATGGAGGGGGTTATAGGGTCCCAAATTCAATAAAGAGATTTGCTGGAGCCGGAACAGTATATAAAAAGTCTTCAGAACAAAATTATGGGCAACTTATTATTGGTAATAATAATTTAGGAACTAATGTAGAATATTTAGTTGGATTAACTCCAGTACCAGTAGAAATAACAAATCTCGATTCTTTTACTATTTCAAATTCTGCGAGTGTTTACTTAAGTGGGTCATTGAATACTACTGATTTTAATATTCTATCAAATGGTATATTTGACGCCTTGGAAGGTTATGATTTAAATCATACAAATATTAATTGGTCTGGTGGAACAATTATCGACTCCGGAGGAGGGGTTTCTGTGTTGGATGAAAATCAAGATTTGCTAGTCCCGACTTCTTCTAGATTGATATTTAATGAAGCTTCAAATTTAAATCAAAGCTTGAGGTCGTATAACAATCTTACTGTTAATGGTATTCTTACGCATGGTTACAACACTCATGCTACAACTGGAACAGAATCGTTAATTAAGTTGAATTGGACAATAAATGGAGATTTAACTGTTAACTCTGGTGGAAGCATTAATGTTGATGCAAAAGGATATCCTGTTGGAAATGGCCCAGGGACTCCTCCTACAAATAGCGGAACAACTGGTTCGGGTGCATCCTATGGTGGTGTTGGTGCGCTTGGTGCAGGACTTCCAGAGACTCCGGGTTCTACTTATGGGTCTTCAACCGCACCAACTGATTTGGGTTCAGGAGGAGGTTATACATGTAGTGGGGGTACTCCAAACGATAGGGTTGGCTTATGGGGTGGTGGCGCGATAATTTTGAATATTACTGGTACTACTACTATTAATGGAAGTATTTCTTCAAATGGTAGCACAGAAGAGGTAATTGATTTATGTTGGAACCCTGGTTCTGGTTCAGGGGGTTCAGTTTATTTAAGAACAGATGGTCTTGTGGGAACTGGTTCAATAACTGCAAACGGAGCTGGAAGCGCAGCTAAAAGAGGTGGTGGTGGTGGTAGAATAGCTATTTATGCAAATAATGCGGTTTCCAATCCATCAAGAACTGCGGGTGGAGGAATTACTGGAAATGTTTTGAACAACGGAACAGATGGTACAGTTTTGCCTACAATTTATCCAAGTGTTACAACAGATTCAATATCTGATAATTATACTGGAACTTCAGCTACAGCAAATTCTACAATTACAAATATTGGATATTACTCCATTAATAATCATGGGGTGGTTTGGGCAACTTGGAATAATCCAAATTTTCCTAATGTTAACTTGATTGACAACATAGTTTCTGGAACACCATATGGATCGAAAAATTCAGCATTAGTTCCCAATGCTTTTGACAGTAGTACTTCAACAAAGTGGTTTTCTAATGCGGGAGCTCCATATGATTTAGAGTATGGTTTTCCTTATAATGTAGTCGTAAATAGATATGTAATAGTTGGGTCAGAAATAATTACGGAATCTCCAAGAGATTGGCAGTTTCAAGCTTGGGATGGTGTAGATTGGATCAATTTACAAACTATTACTAGTCAAACGGGTTGGGCTATAAGGGAATCAAGGACTTATAATCTCGTAAACGAGACGCCTTATGAAAAATATAGAATATTAATATCTGCAAATAATGGGTCCACATATACAGCGCTCACTGATATAGAATTTAAAAGCACTAATGAAAATTTTAGTCAAAGTGGTTTTATTAACGAGATTGGTCCTTATTCAGAGTCGATGTCTGGATTGAGTCCAAACACTACATATTATGTTAGGGCTTTTCTTTCCACGAACGACGGAATTATTTATGGTGACAATGTGTCTTTTGCGACAGGAGAAGAAAATAGTGCACCTAGCTCCCCGTCTTCTTTAGGACCGAACATTTATGTAACCAATAGTTGGGCAAGTAGTTCTGCACCAACACTTAATTTTACATTATCAGATCCAGATTTATTGGAACAAGTAAAGTATAGAATACAAATAGATAATGATAGTAATTATTCGTCTCCCGTCGTTGATTATACTTCTGGTTTGTTAAATCAAGGCGCTAACAATTTTATAGTTGGTCAACCCGAATCTACTGGTTTATACACAATAGGAAATGAAGGGCAAACACTTTCAGAATCTACTTCATATTACTGGAGAGTGCAAACAATTGATGAAGTTGGTGCAACCTCATCTTTTACTCTTGCTAATTCTGGAAGTATTGCTTTTAAATTAGATCTTACCGAGCCAATACCTGGCACAGTAAATTTTACATCAATTAATCCAACATCAATATCTATGAATACCGCTGGATCTAGTGATTCTTTGTCTGGTATTGGTTTGTATAGATATTACAATCTAACTACGGGCCAAATCGCAACTTCCACAGGTCTTACTTGGAGTAATACAGGTCTAACTCCAAACACCTTATATAATTATAAAATCGATGTTTTAGATAATGCTTTTAATTCGTCGACTACACCAGAATCAAGTAGATATACTAGAGCAAATATCCCAACAAATATTAATACAGAGGTTTTATCACAATCAGAGATATTAGTGAGTTGGGATGCAAATTCTAATCCTATAGGTACCGAATATTATGTTGAAAATTTAACTAGTGAATTTAATTCAGGATGGATTACATCTACAAGTACCACTATAAGCGGTCTTTCTTGTGGTGTTTCTTATTCATTTCATGTAAAAGCAAGGAATGCTGAAAATATAGAAACTTCATATAGTGGCGCAGTCAGTCCAGATGCGTCTCCTTGTAACCAAGCACCAAATAATCCTTATAATTTAGGTTTTTCAGAATACCAAAGTGGTGGCTGGGTAAATAATAACAAACCAACTCTAAGATTTATATTGGATGATCCAGATGCTTCAGATCTATTAGTATACAGATTACAAGTATCCACAGATTCATTGTTTACTGACTTAGTAGTTGATTACACATCTGCTTCAGGTTCTCAGGGAATTAGGACTTTTACTGTAGGTCAAACTGAAGGTTCTGGAAATTACATTATGGGTAGCGCAGGTCAATCATTGGTTGATAGTGGAGATGGGTATTATTGGAGGGTTAAAAGTATTGATCCAAGTTTAGAAGAATCTGCTTGGGTAAGTGCAAATAGTGGAAATATTGCTTTCAAACTAGATACTATTGCACCTATTCCAGGTACACTAAGTGTTTTGAGTACCACCACAAGTTCTGTGACTTTAACCTTTTCTGGTGGTGATGATTTGGATTCTGGACTTGCTACAAATCCATACAATTTCCAAAATACAACCAATTATTCAAACTCTGGAAACATCAATAATACAACGTGGACTAATTATGGTCTTTCAGAAGGAACATATAATTTCAAGATAAGAGTATTTGATAAGGCTAACAATTATACAGATATAACATTAGCGGAGAGCGTTTATGTATCAGGGGATGGTTCAGAATCTGGATCAGGGCCAGAAGATCCTTGGGAAGGCGCAGTAACAGAAGGTTTTGCATTATTAATAAATCAGAACGAATCATTAGTTTCAACTCGTAATGTGACACTCCAATTAACTGGACAAACAGGAACTACTCACATGAGAATTTCCAATTTTTCAGATTTTTCTGGATCAGTTTTGGAGCCATATAACACAACTAAAAATTGGGACATTTGTGATGGAATAGATCCTTGTGTAAATGGAACATATAATGTTTATGCAATTTTCTATAACAACGCAAGTAGTTCTGGTATTGTTTCTGATTCTATATACTACCAAGTTTTAGATTCTTTAAATCCTGGGAATTTATCTATAGATGAGGTTGGAACTAGCACCATAACAGTATCAATTTCTGGTTCATCTGACTCCCAGTATGGATTAGCTGTTAGTCCGTATAATTTCCAAAATATTACAAATTCTACTAATAGTGGAAATACAAATAGTGCAACGTGGACAAGTTCTAACCTTACACCCAATACTAAATATGATTTTTATACTACAGTGACTAATACAAACGGGGATAGTGGTATAACTCCATTTGTATCAACTTATACAGAAGCAAATGTTCCAACTGGATTAACCCTAGAAACAGTTACTCAAAATTCAGTCTCGTTGTTTTGGAATGCTAACAATAACCCAAGTTTGACAGATTATGAGATATACGACTCATTATCCAATCAAAGTTTTGGTTGGTTTGGTACCACAAGTGCAAATATTTTGAATCTTGCTTGTGATACTGATTATGAACTGAGCGCTAGAGCAAGAAATGGTTTAGGGGTGTTGACCCTGTATTCTTCTTCTGTAGCTTTCAAAACAAATACGTGTCCGATAGAGACTAATAATGAATCGGGTATTTCTGGGTCTAGTCAAAGTGGTAGTGGCGCATACAGAAATCAAGACCACGAGTTTTGCGTAGCAAACCCAAATAATCCATCGTGCGCCTTATACAACATTGATCTTGTGGCACAAACTGACCCTGTCTGGAACCATAGTAATGCTTTGCAAAATAAGGAGTTAGAAAGTTGGACAGTTGAAGATCATTGTGAAGTATCAACAAATAGTTTTGGTTGGTTTGGTAAATATTATGATTACCCAAAGAATCATCCTAACGTGCAGGTAGCACCAAAATTATGGGATAGTGTGTGGAAAAATATATTTGGTGATCCTCTATCAAGTAAATCTGCTTGGCAAGGTGACTGGTATGATGATAAGTATTTTAGGTTTGCAAAAACAAGTCCAAATCTTAAATTTGGCTCTGCATTTTTCCCGTTTAATTACATTCCTGAAAAACTCATTTCAGGCAAGGCGTATTACTTTGGGGCAGTTTGGAAATCAAAAGTAGAAGTACTCAAACCTGGGCTTTATTCATTCAGAATAACTTCTGATGATGATTCTTGGTTTTATATTGATGGAAAACTTATTACAGATAATTCAGGAATACATGCTCCAAGATCTATGTATGGAACAGTATATTTAAGTAGTGAGCATTTGTTTGAAATTTACTTTGCAGAAAGGCATACCACTGAATCGCATTTTTATTTTGTAATGACACCTGAGGATCAACTAATATTTAGGCCATATAATTTGGGATGCACTATTGTCGAAGAAGAAACCTCGGGTTCTGATACTGTTCCCGTAGAAGACGATATTACTAACATAACAGAAATTGCATCTCCTGAAGATAAAATCGATCACCCAGATGTAACTGATGAAAAACCTGTTTTGAAAGATGAGTCGCCAAAAGTTGTAATCCCACCCATTAATACTGAAATTATAACTGATTTAACAGACTCCATAACTCAAAATATTAATAATGTTGGAGGAAAAATAGTTGATCTTATAGAGGGAGTGAAGAGGATAATTTTAGTTGTAGACTTTGAAAATTTTGTTTCCAAATTTGCCTCACTTAAGCAAAATTTAATGGATTTTTATAATCAAAAATCCAAACTATTTGCTGTGAGTATATTTGGATTAGCACCGATTATTCTGAGTTTGCAGTATTCTTTATCATTGTTCTCTGGCCTTGGAAGAATTAAAAGTATTAAGGATTTCTTGTTTGGGATAATTGGATTAATACAATCATTTATAAGATTTTTTGTTGTAAGAAAGAAGGTAAAAATTTATGGTTTGGTATTTGATACCATAAATACAAAACCAGTTGCTTTTGTAATGATAAAAATTGTGGATGCAAGCACCAGCAAAGCATTATCTTATGAAATTACTAACAGTAAAGGTGAATTTAGTTTTGAAAAATACAACAAAGATGTCTGTATAGAAGTAAATAAAAAAGGTTATACTATAGAACAAAATTATAACAGTATAAGTCACGAAGAAAATGAATACTATTATAACGGTAGTGTATTTAACCCAAACCAAATAAATAACAATACATTGATTAAAATACCACTACTAAATAATTACTACTTAGAAGAAGGTGTTTTGGTAAATAAAAGTTCAACTCATCTGAAGTATTTAAGAGGTATTTTGGAAATATTATTCTGGACTGGATTTGTCTCTACTTTCATATTCTTTATATTTAGTATAAATATTTTAAGTGGAACTCTTTTAGTTTTTTATATAGCACTTGCTGTACTGAAAAAATATGTACCTTCAATTTTTGCGGGTTGTAAGGTTGTATCAAAAGGAAAATCTGCTGTTGGTCTTTATGTGGAAGTGTATCCAATAAGTAATGAAGGAATGCTAGTTGGCAAATCTCTAACAGATAGATTTGGTAGATTTTATATTAAAGTTCCTGAAGGAAATTATGTAGTAAAAATCAAAAAAATTGAAGGTAATTCAATACAAAATATAAAAAATAAAAATATATATGTTGGAGAGAATGGAATTATTGATGGCACTATTGAAATTCCTTAAGATAGTTTTTTGTTCCAAAAAATCATCTCTATTTTTCTTGTGTTTTTGTAAGTATAGTGATGTTTTTCTATAATTCTTTTTTTATAACTGTTGCTTATAGCCTCATCTTTACCAATATAGAATCCAATATGGCTATGTAAATCTCCTTTACCGAAATCTTTTTTAGACCATACCAAAATAGAACCAATTTTTGGCTTAGCTATTTCTATCCAGCCCGACTCTTTTAGATCTCTTACTGTGCCCGAAACTGTTGCATGTACCTCGCTTACGAGTTTAAAAATCAAAAGTAGGGAAGAAACATAGTATGCACAAGAAAGATTACCGTTTTCTGTTATATCTATTTTCTTACTGTTTATTTTTGCATATATCTGTCTAAACATTTTTGAACCAACACTATTTTTTATACTAGCGATATATGTTTCAAACAACATTGGTTCTATTTTTTGTACTCGTGCTTCTTTTTTCATATATCTTCTATTCTAGCAAATTTGGTGTCCACTTATAAATATCGCCCGCGCCCATAAGTACGACACATAGATTATTGTTGCTAATTTTCTCTATATATTTTTTGAGTTCTGAAACGTTGTTTACTGGAAAGGCAACGTTCCCATTGTTATTTATTGCATTACTTAACTTGATATTTGTTGTAACCAAATCGTCAATTTCTCTTGTTATAAATATTGGAGCAATAAAAGTAAAATCCGCTGTTCCAACTGCCTCAACAAAATCATCAAAAAATTCTCTTGTTCTGCTTTGTTGATGTGGTTCAAATACACAAACAATTTTCTTGTCTTTATATTTGTTCTTAAGAGCTTTTAGGGTAAGTTTTATTGCAGTTGGGTGATGTGCGTAATCATCAAAATATAAATTACCATCTTTCTCCCCTTTATACTCCATTCTGCGCCAAGTACCACTGAAATCATTGAGGGCCAGTATGGATTTTTCTCTATCTACCGACAGGCTCTCAAGTGTTTTTATAGCTGACTTTGCATTCATTAAATTGTGTTCACCTTCGACAGAAATTATATCCTTGATTTCTATATCATTATAATCAAGCACTTTGACTCCATTTTTTAGGTCTGCTTCTTTTAAAACAGTTCTTATATTCTCACTTTTTAGGTCCGTAATTATAAAACCATTTTCAGAAACTCTCCCTGTGAGTTCTTTGAATGCAGAGAGTATATCATCAAGGTTTTTGTAGTAGTCCAAATGGTCTTCTTCTATGTTTGTTATGACCAAAATACTTGGATTTAAATTAAGGAAGGATCTCTTGTACTCACAAGCCTCAACAACTAAATAATCACTGTTGCCTTTTTTAAAATTTGAATTCTCGCCAAGTATTTTTGATCCAACAATTACAGTCGGATCTAGTTTCTGTTTATTCATGATGTGAGCAATCATCGCTGTTGTAGTTGTTTTACCATGAGTTCCTGATATTGCTATCGTCTTCTTTATAGCAGAAAGTTCTCCAAGTGCTTCTGGGTATGTTTTGCAAATGATTTGTAATTCCCTTGCTTTTTTTAGTTCGGGATTATTTTCTGTTATTGCAACTGTGTATATGACAACCTCTATTTCTTTTTTTATATTATTCTCGTTTTGGTCTAGGTTTATGTCGGCACCCAAATTTTTCAAATCTTCTATGATGTCGGAATTAGAAAGGTCTGATCCGGATACAGTCTTTCCTTCCAGTAATAACATTTTGGCAATAGCTGAAATTCCAATTCCGCCTATCCCTATAAAATGATAATTTTGTTTATTGAGAAAACTCATAATTATTTGGAAGTGAGCTTTGTTATAATTTTATTAAATTTAGAACCTCTGTCATATTCGTTTTTAAACATACCAAAGGAGGCAAATGCTGGACTAAATAATACTACATCTCCTTTTTTTGAGGAATTTAAAGCACTCTCTACAGCTTTTTCTAAATTAGAAAAAATTTCACTGTTCTTTACTTTATTCTTTATTTTGTCTGTTCCTGTGCCGTTTAAGAGTATTATTTTCTTGCAAATTTTTTTGGCGTGTGCAATAAACTTATCCATTTGAAGTCCTTTATCACTGCCTCCGCAAATAAGAATTATTTTTCCTTTCTTACTTTCAAAAGATTTAAGTGCGGATAGTCCGGCCTCGGGAGTGGTTGAGGTTGTGTCATTGTATATTTCAACACCATTCTTAGTCAAAATATGCTCTAGTCTGCCAGATGCATTTTTAAAGTTTTTTAGAGCACTATTTATTTTTTGGTCACTTATACCAAACTCTCTTGCGGTTATAATTGCGCAAATAAGATTTTCTAGATTGTGTTTGCCAAGCAATTTGTGTTTGATATTATTTGGTAAATCCTTTGTTTTGGTTTTTATAATTCTAGATTTTATTTTTTCCCCGTATTCACTTTTAATTTTCTTGTAAATATTTTCTCCAGCTATTAATACAGATTCATTTCCTTGATTTAAAAATATAGAAGCTTTGTCTCTAAAATATAGATTCATATCATTTTTGTAATAATTCATATGGTCTCTGTATAGGTTTGTAAAAATAGAAATATCGGGACTTATTTTTAGATAATCAAAACCTTGGAGTTGCCAAGAATCAAGTTCAAGTATTGCAACAGTGCCTTTTTTGTGTTTTTTGTTGAGAAGAGCAAGAGTAGAAACACCTTGTATGTTTCCACCAAGTAAGCAATCAAATCCACTTTCTTTAAGAATGTGATACACAAGGCTTGTTGTTGTGGTTTTGCCTCTAGTACCAGTAATACCTACTATTTTGCCATTAAAATCTTCTTTCCAGAATTTTGCAAAAAGTGCCGTACTCATATAAACAGGTATTCTGTTTTGCTCGGCCTTTTTTAGGAATGGGGAATCAAGAGGAACTCCAGCGCCTTTTATAATCATATCTCGGTTAATAAAATCATTTTCGGAATGTTTACCCAGAGTAAATTTTATATTTTTATACTTTTTTAGTTTGTTTAAACTTTGTTTTAAATCCTCTTCTGTTTTTAAATCTGTGATAATAAGCTCTTGAGCGTATTGTGCAATAAAAGAAGCGTCGCCCAAGCCTCTACCTAGAAGGCCAAGACCCATAAGTGTTACTTTTTTATTTTTAAAAAAATCTTTGTATTTCATTGTTTTAATAATACAGGTTCCCGTTCTAGTTTGATACCGAAATTATCGAAAACTTTATTTATAATCAAATCTTCTGACTCTAAAACTTTGAACACCTCCGCTCTGTTGGGATTTGTGAGTACTAGCGCGTTTTTGTCATAAGTTTTTAATTCTCCTACCCATTCTCCTTTTAATCCCGATTTTTCTATTAGCCAGCCAGCAGGTATTTTATAGGTTTCGTTGTCTAATTTGTAGTTTGGAATATCTGGATATTTGGGCAATATTTTTTCTAATAGATTATTGTCTATTATGGGATTTGTAAAATAAGAACCGGCGTTTGGTATCTGATTGTAGTCGGGGAGTTTGCTTTTTCTTATTTTTATAATTGCATTCCTGATTTCTAATAGTGAAGGTTTTTCTATGTTTCTATTTTTAAAATAATCTAGCACATCTTTGTATTGAGGTATTTGGGGTATATTTCTACTTAAAGAAATAACAAGTCCTGTGACTATGTATTTGTTTGGGTTTTGTTTGAATATACTGTTTCTGTATGTAAAATCACATTCTTCTTTGTCTAATATTTCAAAAGTATTTTTATCTCTATTGTATACATTTACACTTTTTATAACATTTGCGATTTCCGCACCGTATGCACCTATGTTTTGAATAGGAGCGGAGCCAGCATTGCCAGGTATCCAAGACAGAGCTTCTATGCCAGAGAGATTATTTAAGACAGCAAATTCTACAACATTGTCCCAAGCTAGTCCTGATTCTACAATTAAATCATCACCAGATACTTGTATGTTTTTGTTTTCTATATATAGAACTACGGCATCTAGGCGTTTCTCTGGAAGTATGTTTGTACCACATCCGAGAGGAATTATGTTTAGGTTTTTGTCTTTTGCAAATTTTATTGCTTCTAGTATTTCGTCTGGGGAGTTTAAAGTAACTTTATACAAAGCGATAGACGGCACTCCAAGAGAATTTGTAATTGTAGCGTTGTTATCCACAGTCATAATATATATTATATCATATATGATATAATAAAATCATATGAAAAATGTGGACAATCAAAAGGCGATAGGGGCTTTTATAAAAAAATTAAGAGAAAAAAGATCGCTTACTCAGGGGGAACTTGCTAAAAGACTCAACACTTCACAGAGTGCTATAGCAAGAATGGAACGAGGGGGACAGAATCTCTCATCTGGAGAATTACTGAGAATTGGAGATGCTCTTGATCACAAAATAGTTACTCTATCTGACTCTTACGATTTCAAGATAGAAGGAGGCAAAAAGTTGCATGGTAAAATTAAAACCAATCCTTCAAAAAATGGTGCGATGGGTCTCTTGTGTGCTTCGCTTATAAACAAAGGCAAAACTGTATTAAATGGAATTCCTCGCATAGAAGAGGTAAATAGAATGCTTGAAATTTTTGCAGAGATAGGCGTAAAAACTAGATGGCTCAAAGAGCAGACTTTGGAAATTGTTGTGCCGGAGAAAATAAATAAAGAGGGCCTCTCACACCCTTCGGTTGCAAATATGCGATCGAGTCTGATGCTTATTCCGGCTCTTGCAAAACACTTGGGCAACTTTAATATGCTCCATTCTGGAGGATGCAAAATGGGAGAAAGGACAATTGGTGCTCACCGACATGTTTTTGAAGCTTTTGGTATAAATATAAAATCGTTAAACGACAGATATCAAATTACAACAAAACTTAAACCAGCAAATGAAATTGTGATGTATGAGCAGAGCGATACAGGGGCAATAAACGCTCTTATATGTGCTTCTCTTTTTACTACAAAAACCAAAATTTTGTTTGCCCCACCTAATTATCAGGTTAGAGAAGTCTCATATTTCCTAGAAGGACTTGGTGTAAAAATAGATGGAATTGGTACGCATAATCTAGAGGTTACGGGACTTCCTATTATTAAAAAAGATATTGAATATCACAACAGCGAGGACCCTATAGAATCAATGATGTTTATAAGTGCGGGAGTGGTGACAAAGTCCGAACTCAAGATAGAAAGGTGTCCAATAGATTACTTAGCTCTGGAAATGATGAAGTTAAAAGCAATGGGACTTAAATTTAAATTTAGTGAAGAGTATTTGTCTTACAATCAAAAAACAAAACTTGTAGATATAACGGTCTATCCTTCAAAACTAAAAGCCTTGAAAGATAAGATTCATGCAGGACCGTATCCAGCCATAAATTCAGACAACCTACCTTTCTTTGTGCCGATTGCAACAGTAGCAGATGGGACGACTCTGATTCATGATTGGATGTGGGAAAATAGAGCTATCTATTTTACTGAGCTTAACCGACTTGGAGCCAATGTCGTCCTCGCTGACCCTCATAGAGTTTTTGTGACGGGACCCACAAATCTGCGAGCTTCGCAAGTTGTTTGTCCGCCAGCTCTAAGGCCTGCAATGATTATTTTGATTGCTATGCTTGCTTCACCTGGAGTTTCTATACTTAGAAATGTTTATTCTATAGCGAGAGGTTATGAAGATGTGGCAAACAGATTAAATAGTATTGGAGCTAAGGTATCAAAAATCACATAAATATAATACCAAGAGGCTTTTGTATTATATCTCATATGTGATATGTAGAGTAAAATTTGATAATTGTTATGAATTCTGATAAAAATAACAGCAGAAAGGAAAAGGAGGTTGTATTTTTGGACACCATTCTTCCAGTTCCGTATTTTTCTCAGTATCTTGATGTTGAGAATTCGGTCCTTGGGTTGAGGGCATGTGGTATGACAAGTGTTTATATGGCACTCAAATACTATGGCCACAAAAACGGTAGTCTGGGTAGTTTTGTAGAAAAAGGAGTACAAGAGGGTGGTTATGGAAATTCTGGCTGGGTACACGATTACCTAGTTCAGATTTTTAATGAAAACAACATCCCTTGCAAAAGAAGGGAGAAGATGAGTGAAGGGGATGTTTTTGAGATACAGAAACACATCAAAAAAGGTAACCCTGTGATTGTTTCTATACAGAACATTTGCCTTGATCGTAGGATGTTCCATATGGTTCTTTTGGTCGGAATAAGGGAGTCAGTCGAGGGCAACCTAGAAGGATTCTTTTATCATGACCCAGCAGGTTTAAGGAGAGAGGAAGTCTCCAACCTGTTTGTTTCAATTCCGGTCTTTCTCCAGTATTGGAGGAGAATGGCCATATTTCCGGAAAGTGAAAAATAAACTTCGGCGCTTACCAGTTGCTGGAGTTTTGTTTTTATATATTATTAAATTATGCATAAATATTGTTTTTTAAATGGAGAGATAGTCTCAATCGAAGAAGCCAGGGTGTCCGTTTTGGATATTGGACTTTTACGTGGATATGGAATATATGATGGAATACCTGGGATCAATGGCAAACCTTTTAGATTTGCTGACCATTGGGCAAGATTTCTTTCGGGAGCACATATTTTGAATCTTAATGTTCCTATTACAGAAGATGGTGCAAAGAAAAAAATAGAGGAACTTTTAGAAAAAAATCATGGCAACAAAAGAGCAAATATAAGAATGATTTTGACTGGGGGTAATACGATTGGTGGTATAGAGTATGATTTTGAAAAACCTACTTTTTATATTTTGACAGAAGAATGGGAATCTTTACCAAAGGAATATTACAGTGAGGGGACAAAACTAATTACTTATCCGTATATGAGAGAACTCCCTGAATACAAAACCATTAATTATATAAAAGCGGTAAATTTGCAGAATTTTAGAAAAGAGGAAAAGGCGGTTGAGGTACTTTTTGTGAAAGATGGAGAGATGTTGGAGTGTTCTACAAGTAATGTTTTTTTGGTAAAAGAAGGAAAACTAATTACTCCAGCAGAGAGTGTACTCAAAGGTATTACAAGAAAGGTTGTTCTTGAACTTGGAGATAAGTCAGGCTTGCAAATAGAGGAGAGAATTGTGCACGAAGAAGAGCTCAAAAATGCAGATGAGGTTTTCATAACATCTTCATTTAAGGATATTGTGCCGATAGTCAGAATAGATGATTTTGAAGTGGGAGACGGAAAAGTTGGTAAAATTACGATGGATTTAATGAAAAGATTTGCTGTAGAAATCTCCCTAAACTAACCCATTGCCCGTTCCTTTTTTTTGTGTTATCTTATACCTGTTTGACTTTAAAACTTTCGAACTTTATGAACTTTTTAACTAAGTAATATGTCACAAGATAATTTAATCAGGCTAGTAAATAAAGATACAAAAGAGGTTTACTGGACTCGCAAAAACAAGAGAAAGGTGGAACGAAAAATCGAGCTAAAAAAGTATTCTAAAAAACTCAATAAAAGGGTTGTCTTCAAGGAAGCGAAGAAATAATCACTAGGTTCTAGGTTTTAGCTGTTAGGTTTTAGTACAAAAATTCGCCAAAAGGGCGAATTTTTGTTTCTGGCGGGTCCACGAGGACTCGAACCTCGAACCTCGGTTTTGGAGACCGATGTTTTACCATTGAAACTATAGACCCAATGACCCGATTATACCAGAAATTTTATATTTTATCTCTTTATTTTTTTCTGGGGTAATCCAAACAATATTATTGTCTT
Source organism: Candidatus Zambryskiibacteriota bacterium (assembly GCA_048499675.1). GTDB lineage: Bacteria > Patescibacteriota > Minisyncoccia > Phycocordibacterales > WO2-35-19 > JASNZL01. Next base: position 57,926 of record JASNZL010000001.1, on the reverse strand, counting down.
TTTTGAAATAAGTCATTTGGCGTTTGGCATATTGCCAGATTTCTGTTTGGAGGCGAGTTATCATTTCAGATTTGGAGATTTTGTCTTGCAAATAATCAGCCAAAGCTCTATATTCGAGACCGAGTTCGCGCATTCGTTTATATGAAAGACCCTTCTTATGCAAATCTTTTGCTTCCTCTATTATTCCTTGTTTTATTCTTTTCTCTAACCTCTTATTTATCCTATCTCTTAACTCTTCGTTTGAGATTTTAATTCCTATTTTTAGTATTTTGAATTTGTTTGTAATTTGTAATTTGTTATTTGTAATTTGCTTTGGGACACTTCCCAAAGCTCTACATATCTCAATCGCTCTCACCAATCTTCTTGGATTTTTGGCGTCTATTGTTCTTGCTCTCTCTGGATCTAATTTTTTCAGTATAGAGAAAAGCTCTTCTGTACTTTTGTTTTGGAGTTCTTTTCTTAGCTTTTCATTTGGTGGGACTTCTGGAATATTTTTTTCACCAAGAAGGGTCTCTATATAAAATCCAGTGCCTCCACAAATAATTGGTACATTACCTCTTTTTATAATTTCTTCAATTTTTATTTCTGCTAATTTTTTAAAATCACTTGCTGTAAAGCGTCTTTTTGGTGAAGCAACATCAAGTAGGTGATGGGGGACGCCTCTCATTTCCCTTTTTGTAATTTTACCTGTGCCAATATCAAGTCCAGAATAAACTTGTCTTGAATCGGCAGAGATAACTTCACCAAAAACTTTTCTCGATTTAACTTTAGTTTTTTTGCCCTCTCCTTTTATAGGCTTATTCGTACGAATAGGTAAATCCAAATTTAAAGCAATTTGGACAGCAAGGTCGCTTTTGCCACTTGACGTTGGTCCTAGTACAACAATTACTTCTGGTTTTGGGTTATTCTTCAGCATATTGAAATCGTGGTCCTTTGTATCCTATTTCTGGTTTATCTACTTCTTCTAAAAACATTTTTTTGGGTCTTGCCCAGATTTTGTCGTTGTGTTCGTATATCACAAATTCCTCACCAGTCTCAGTGTGTTCTGCTATATAAAAAACAGTAACAACGTCACCTTTGAAATGTTTATATTTTCCGAGGTTCATCTCCATATTTTTATTATGATTGATTTTTGGATTATTTTCAATATAATGAGTTAAATGCCAGAGTGATGAAATTGGTAAACATACTCGACTCAAAATCGAGCGCCGAAAGGCTTGGGAGTTCAAGTCTCCCCTCTGGCACAATGTCAAAAACTATCAGTACAAATCTTATGTTAAGATCTTACATAATAGGATTGGCATTGGGTGATGGAAATTTATCTAATTCAAATGGAAGAGCGGTGCGACTTAGAATAACTTGCGATAAAAAATATCCAAAACTTCTTAATCATATAAAAGATTCCATTTCTAAAATGTTACCTGATAATAAGGTGTCTTTGGTCAACAGAAAAGATAATTCAATAGACGTTAGTTGTTATTCAAATTGTTGGGAAAACGTTTTAGGTTGGAAAACTGGAAAAGGATCAAAAATGGTTCAAATGGTTAAGATCCCGAATTGGATATTGAAGGATTATAAATACACTAAAGAGTGTTTAAGAGGTATAATTCAAACTGATGGTTCAATTTTCAAAGATAGAAAATATACACACGTCAATGTTGTCTCCAGTATTCCAACCCTTGCGCTGTCAATTAAAAAAGGAATGGAATATATAGGTTATAAACCGAATGTGCAAGTTTTTAGATCTGCAAATCCAGATAAGTATACAATCCGAATATCAAAAAATGTTAACAAATTTATTAAAGATATAAAGTTATGGAAGGAATAAGTCATCAAAATAACAAATCAGTAAATTCTGAAAATATGAATTTGGGGGTATTGAACGAAAGTTTGGCTGGAAAAACAGAAGCAGAACTTACCCCTGAAGAAAAAGAAGCGGAAGAAAAATTTTGTAAAGAAAATTTCAAAAAGTTTTTGGATTGGATAAATGATGATGAGATATTTGTTCATTCTGTAACTGCTTCAAATAGCAGATATGCAAAAGGAATAATAAGAAGTATTTTTGAAAAGGGAATATTGTCAGCAAAACAATTGGAAGATTCAACAATAGCAGATCATGGTTGGGATAGACCATATCAGGCTTCTGGTGGTAGAAAAGCGCGACAAAGGATCAACTCCTTTTTAGAGCTCCATAAAAGATTTGAGGAAGGTGTTATTGATGGACGAGAATATGAATCAGAAAAAAATAAAATTATAGAAACTGCACCAAAAATAGGTAGGGCTAGAGTAGCACATTTTTTAAATAAAGTGATACCACGAATTATTGGAGAGGTTGGCTATCCTGTACTTCCAGTCGGGGTATATAACAACAGAACTCATAAGGTTGAGGGTCATGCAAGCAATAGTTTAGGTATACGAAATACTCTTACAAGTAAATATATCCATACTAATCCTGAAGATCTTCCTGAAAATTATAAAAATATTGAAACGTGGGATTCTTTACCATCAGTAATGTCTGGCAAAGATCTTATAAGTAGTTCGTCCTCTGGATACATGAAGGAAAAATTTTCTAAATTAGAAAAGTTTTTTACATCAGAATTATCGGTGGGCAATATTCAAATTTTTTTTAAGGCACCACATGAATTACGCCAATATGAGCAGGGTGCGGCCAACAGTAAAGAAACAGGAGGAGATATAGGAATATCCAATAGAATTCCCCCGAGCAGTTTTAGAGCAATTCGATTTGGTATATATGACAATGAAGCTAGAGTGTTAAATTTGAATAAAGGAAAAGGTGTAGCTTTTGATGACATGCTGCAAATATCTGAGTTGCAAGAAAAAGGGCTTATATTAATTGATAATACACTAGTACCTATTCCTCCCTTAAAAAGTATTCGTGTCACTGAAACGGATATAAATTTTAGAAATTTTAGTTTATCTGCACATCATAGTATTAGTCCTCTTGGTCACCCTGTTATAAATAGTAAAGAGGTTGAAAATGTTAGAAATGAAATTAAAGAAGGTAAAATAGATACGAGTCTTGAAGAATTTGAGGAAAGTTTGAAAAATAATCATTTATTAAACGTCATGCTTTCTAACCAACAGAAAGCTCTTGGAATGATAGAAGAAATGGGTGGTGTAAAGAACAATGATAATAACAGTGGATAGCTAAAATGCAAATTATATTTGTGCTAGAATATAAAGGAAATAAGTCGCACTTCAAAGGACGGTATCGTGCGACATGGTTTCGCTAAATCACATGTCAAACAATTCAAATTTTTATCAAGATTCTATATTTTGGGTGGAGGTAGATAAAATCAAACCAAACCCATTTCAACCAAGGCGAGAGTTTGATCCAGATGCTCTCAAAGCTCTTGCTGATTCAATCAAGCAGTATGGAGTCCTGCAAGCTCTAGTTGTTACAAGAAAAGAAATAATCAAAGAGGATGGCCTTGCGGTAGAGTATGAACTTATTGCAGGTGAGAGACGACTTCGTGCTTCAAAAATGGCTGGACTTGTTCAAGTGCCGGTTATAATCAGATTGCCGGGGGAGACAGAAAATCAGAAAAAAGAGGACTTGATGAAACTTGAACTTGCCATTATTGAAAATGTTCAAAGAGAAGATTTAAATCCAATAGAAAGAGCGAGAGCTTTTAAAAAACTGGTTGAGGAGTTTGGATTTAAACAACATCAAATCGGAGAGAAGGTGGGCAAGAGTAGGGTGTATGTGAGCAATACAATGAGAATACTCGATTTGCCCGAGGAAATGTTAAACGCTCTTTCGGAAGGAAAAATAAACGAAGGTCACACAAGACCTCTCCTTATGCTTATAGACAGGAAAGAAGAGCAGGCGGTGCTGTTTAAAGACATAATGCTTAGAAAACTCAGTGTTAGAGAAGCGGAGCTTGCGGCTCGAAAAATTGCAATAGAAAGGGTAAGAAAAATTAATGCTTCTATTGATCCTGAGATTTGTGCTTTTGAAGAGAAATTTGCTGAAAAATTAGGTACAAGAGTTAGGATTGAAAGAAAAGAAAGTGGGGGAAAACTTACGATAGATTTCTTTTCAAATGATGATTTGGAGGAACTTCTAAAAATGTTGGGTAAACAAAATACAGTTAATGAAAGTGTTGCAGAAGTACAAGAAGAAAAAGTTTCAGATTCAGATGGGGAATTGGTAAGCGATGGTGAACAAAATACAGAAAATCCCGTCAGTTATTCAACAGCAGATAATGTTGAACCGGTAAGTAAGGTGACTGAAATAAACTCAGAAGAACAAAACAATTTGATTGGAATTGAGAATCTTACTGGATTAGATTTGGGTGTAGAACAGGAAGAAGTTGTGGCAGTTGATGATAGAACAAAAGAAGAGATAAAAAAAGCAGACGATACTCCAATCGATGACGATCTTTACTCCATCAAAAACTTCAGCCTATAAATTATCGTTTAGCGCTCCATGCTTAGCGTTTAATCATTTTACATCAATTGCCTGATGTGTTTTTTGGCAAAAGTTGTTTTGGCAAATTCTAGCCATTTTCTATTTGGTTTGGCGTTTTTCTTAGTAACTATCTCTATAATGTCTCCACTTTTTAGCACAGACTCGATAGAGGACATTTTGCCATTTATTTTGACGCCGGCTATATGGTTACCAATGTCTGTGTGGATTGAATAAGCAAAATCAATGACAGATGCGCCGTTTGGTAAATCAATCACGTCTCCCTTGGGGGTAAAGACAAAAATTCTTTCACTAAAGAAGTCGTTCCTGATATCGTCTAATACGCCTTCTTTTGGATTATTTTCTTGGTATTCAACAAGTTCTTTTATCCAATTTGGTACATCTTTGTTTTCTGAAACAGTGGAGTTTTTTACTAATACATTTGGAAGAATTCTTTTTATCCACTCAAAATTCGGATTAAGTTTTTTCTTTTTGAATTCTGATTTATAAGATATGTGGGAGGCGATACCAAATTCTGCTTCTTTGTGCATCGTTCCTGTTTTTATTTGAATTTCTACAATACCACCATCTCCTGTAAAAACTGTCGTGTGAAGCGCTTGATAGCCATTTTGCTTCGGAAAGGCGATATAGTCTTTTATTCTACCGGGGAGAGGTCTCCAGTTTGCGTGTATTACTCCAAGGACTCTGTAACAGTCATTTTGTTCTTTGAGTATTATACGCATTGCCGCGATGTCATATATTTTGTCTATATCTTTTTTGTTCTTTATATACTTTTTGTACAAACTATAAAGACCTTTTACTCTATAATCAGTTTTGAAATCCCTTATCTCTGCTTTTCCCAGCTCTTTGACTACTGATTTTCGGAATTTTTCCAAAGTTTCCATTTGGTTGTCATATCTTTCTTTAACTATTTCTTTTATTTCTTTGTATTCTTTTGGATAAACAAAAGGGAAGGAAAGATCTTCTAGTTTTTTGGAAACTTTTCTGATCCCTAATCTGTAGGCAATTGGTGCATATATCTCTAGTGTTTCGCGCGCAATTCTTTCTTGCTTTTCTTTTTTAACAAATTCCAAGGTTTCCATATTATGGAGTCTGTCACAAAGCTTAACAATTAAAACTCTTATATCTTGGGACATTGCCACAAAAAGTTTCCGCAAACTTTCGTTGTGTCGGTCTGCGCCGTGGTAGCGTACCTTACCAAGTTTAGTAACTCCTTCTACAATAAATCTAACTTCAGAACCAAACTCTTTTTCTATTGTTTCTGGTAAAACTCCCACATCCTCTATTGAATCATGCAAAAGACCAGCTGAAATTGTGACACCACTCATTCCGAGTTCTGCCAAGTTTACAGCTGTTCCAAATAGATGGTTGAAATATGGCTCTCCACTACTTCTTTTTTCATCACGATGAGCTTCCATTGCAAATTCATATGCTTTTTTTATAAGCTTTTTGTCGCTATCGTCGAGGTCAGAGACCATATTTAGGAGAGTGTTTAGATTGGGTTCCATAGGAGTATTTAAGCATAAATAGTAGAAATTCCAAGTGTTACCCACTCATTACAGATACAAAAAATCATTATGGTAATCGAACTCCAAATTAGTAGTTTACAAAATACATTAAACAAAACACAAATAAAACACAAAACTCAAAACACAGTTTAATAATTCTAAGCTTTCTAAATTTTTTAACTCTTTGTTCTCTTTCCTCTGAATTTTTTTGGCTCTTTTAATATTTCAAGAGCCCGTTCAAGAGTGATGGTGTATACATCGTCATCTTTTAATGAGCGGAAATCTTTTTGATGTACAATATATGGTCCAAACCTTCCTACGTTGGCTGAAATCATTTCGCCCGTCTCTGGATGGGGTCCAAGCTCTCGTGGAAGACTGAGTAATTTGAGCGCTTGCTCTACTGTAATCTGATTCGGATCGATGTCTTTCGGTATACTTGCCCTTCTTGGCTTTTCTTTCGCCGACTTTTTAGTCGGCGTCCCGCGAAGCTTTTGCGAAGTGGGATTGCCTAACTGAACATAAGGTCCAAACCTTCCATCCATCACAAGTATAGGAAGTCCGCTTTCTGGGTCAACTCCAATTGGTTCTGCTTCTTTTACCTCACTTCCGTCTATGTTGCGCATTCCGCTACATTCTGGAAATCTTTCGCAACTCAAAAATTTACCACCTTTTCCAAGTTTAACAATCATTCCTGCGTCACAGATTGGACATTTAAGGTTTGGATCAGCGTCACCGAGTGTGGTTAGTTTTGCTGTTTTTTCTTTTTCTTTAACTTCTTTTATAAATGGTTTATAAAATTCACTTAGAGTTTTTTCGTATTCTCTTTTGCCTTCTGCTATGTCATCCAATTTATCTTCCATTTCTGCTGTAAAAGTATCGCTTATGTATTCTTCAAAGTTATTCTCAAGAAATGTGGACACTACATCACCTGTGTCGGTTGGTTTCAAAGTCCTGCCATCTTTATCTACGTAGCCACGCTCTATTATTGTGTTAATTATAGAGGCGTATGTGGAAGGTCGGCCTATGCCTCTTTTTTCAAGCTCTTTGATAAGTCCCGCTTCGCTATATCTGTTTGGGGGTTCGGTTTGTTTTTCTAATTTTTCTAAATCAATTAAATCAAGCGCGTCCTTTCGTTTTACATTTGGAAGAATTACATCTTCTCCTTTTGCTCCACTGTCACAAAGTAGCCAGCCGTCTTCCAAAACTCTTGAACCATTTGCAGAAAAATTTGGGATGTCCCCGGTTTCTATATTGGTTACTATTTTTGTGCGCATTATTTTTGCGTCTTTCATTTGAGAACTCACTGAGCGCTCCCAAATTAATCTATATAGTCTTTTTTGATCTTCGGTGTGACCAAGATTTTCTTTTTCAAAATGTGTTGGTCTGATTGCTTCGTGTGCCTCTTGGGCATTTTTTGATTTGGTTTTAAAAACTCTCACTTGGTGTAATTTGTCACCATATTTTTTTGATACAACCTGCTTGATTTGGGCGAGCGCGCTTCCGGCCATACTTGTGCTATCGGTACGCATATACGTTATATGTCCCGCTTCATAAAGTTTTTGAGCGGTCATCATTGTTCGTTTTGGAGAGAACCCAAGTCTGGTGCTTGCTGTTTGTTGGAGGGTAGAGGTTGTAAATGGCGCTCTTGGACTTCTTTTGGCTTCTGACTCTATTACATCTAATACTTCCCATTTGCCAGATTTGGCTTTTTCATAAATTTTGGTTGCTTCAATATCTGTCTTTGGTTCTTCTTCGCATATAACCTTAAATTTTTCTTTTTTGCTTGTAGATAAATCAGCAGAAATTACAAAAAAAGTTTCTGGGATGAACGCTCTTATTTCTCTTTCTCTCTCCATCAAGATTCGGAGAGCGGGGGACTGTACTCTCCCGGCGGAAAGTCCATAACGAACTTTCTTCCAGATGAGACCTGATAGGTCATATCCAACAAGTCTATCCAAAACTCTTCGGGCTTCTTGGGCCTTCCTCAAATTTTGATCAATGCTTCTCGGATGCTTAAGTGCTTCTTCAATAGCCTCTTTGGTAATTTCATGATAGCTGACCCTCCTAATCTTTAAATCTTTAATTTTCAATTTTTTAATCTCTTCTTCTACGTGCCACGCGATGGCTTCTCCTTCACGGTCGGGGTCCATTGCAAGTAGTATTTCATCAGCTTTTTTTGCTAGACTTTTTATTTCTGAAATTACTTTTTCTTTACCTTTTGATATTTCGTAGTGGGGGATAAAACCACCTTCTATGTCTATGGCTTTTTTGTTTGATTTTGGAAGATCGCGGACATGCCCAATAGAAGCGGTTACAGTAAAACCGTTACCCAAGTATTTTCCTATTGTTTTTGCTTTGGCTGGTGATTCGACGATTAAAAGCTTCATCCTGTTAGTGAAAAATGGCATTGCTTTCCTGAAAAGCCACCATTTTATTTATTAATTTAATAATCATTTCATTGTTGGTTACATTGTTAAGATCGAATTGAAAAAGCTTTTCTATGCCATTTTCTACTACGGGATTCATAAATACGAAGTAACGAATAAACTAACGAATTGCTACGAATAAAGGGAATAATAATGTAAGGATAGTTTATAAAAATAAAAATGGCAAATATTGTAAAAATGAATGGCCTCGCGCTTGCGCGCGAGGCCTGAACTTTTTCGGTTTATCGAGCCTTCTTCCGCGAGAATTCGCGGAAGAATTCTTCCTTTCCTCCCCCGAGTTTGCCCTTGTAGAGAGGGGCGAGCACGAGGAGGAGAATAATCGTGACGAAGGGGATGCAAATCCCCAGAATTTCAAAACTCATTTTTCCTCCTAATACAGAGCATCTTGTCTGCTCCACCACTCTCGCCCCGAAAGGAAGAGGGTGGTGGTAAAGAAAGAAAGGTACCCAGCAAGTACAATGTCGCTTGCCAGAAAAAACGGTGTGATGACTAAGATTAATAACACAATCATCACAACCTCCTACAGACAATTATATCACAAATCAAGAAAAAATACAAGTATTTGGGTGGAGGAATGGTAAATGTCAAAATAGGGCTTAATTAAGGTATATTTCACCCATTGATTCTTTTGTAATTGATTTCAATTCTAAAAGAGTCAAAAGTGTCTGGGTTTCGGAAATTTCCATATTGTGAATTTCTTTCATTTGTCTCAAAATCAAATCTTTTTCTCTTGGTTCGTTTAAAAATTCAATTATAAGCATCTCTTTTTCTGAACAATCAAAATACTTTGCATCGTCCGCCGTAGCTTTAGTGGAGGCGGACACATTCTGAATGTGTAGTGCTTCCAAAATATCATCACTGTCTCTTATGGGAGTTGCACCAAGCCGTAGTAACATATGAGGACCTTCGCTTTGTGGATTAAAAATATTTCCAGGGATTGTTAAAACATCTCTATTGTATTCGACTGCCAATCGTGAAGTGATGAGCGTGCCGGATTTTTGTTCCGCTTCTACCACAAGCACCGCATCAGAAATTCCCGCCATAATTCTGTTTCTTTGAGGGAAGCTCCAGTTGGTTGCTCTGAAACTCGGTTCAAATTCGCTAAGTAGTGTTCCACCTTGTTCTATTATTTCTTCAGCAAGATTTAGATGGGAGCGGGGATAGAGAACTTCTTTGTTAAGTCCCGAGCCGGGGACAGCGATTGTTTTGAGACCAGCTTTGATTGCGGACTTGTGAGCAATTGAATCAATTCCAAAAGCCAGTCCGGAGACGATTGTTATAGGGAAACCACGAAGACCAAGAATTAAAGACTCTGTCACTTCCCTACCATAATTTGAATTTTTTCGTGCACCAACGACACATAGCATTTTGTTTTGCCAATTTGGGATGTTTCCTGCATAAAAAAGCTCTTTTGGTTTCTGATTAATCTCATTAATTAAAGGAGGCCAATCTGTCTTTTTTAGTACATTTATCTTGTAAGTCATATTTATCTTTATTTTAACAAATGGTAAGATATAAATGTACTAAATTTTCAATTTCTAATTTTCAATTTTCAATAAATGACAAAATTTTAAATTAGAACATTATAAATTTAATGAAAATTTTAAATTGATAATTGTAAATTAATTTTTATGCTTGATATAAAATTCATAAGAGAAAATGCGGATATAGTCAAAGATTCAGCTTCAAAGAAAAAAATTGAGGTGGATATTGATGAGCTTTTGAGACTCGACGACATAAGAAGAGAAATTTTAAGCTCGGTAGAAAAAGATAGAAGTGAACAGAATGAAAATAGCAAAAAAATTGCAAGCGCTACTTCCCCGGCAGAAAGAGATTTAATAATAGAAAAGATGCAAACTCTAAAGGTTGGATTACAAGAAAAGGAAGAAAAGCTAAAGGAGGTTACAAAAAAATGGTTTGTCCTTATGATGAAAGTTCCAAATATTCCTTCTGTAGATACTCCAGTTGGTCCGGATGAGAGCGGAAATAAAGTAATAAGATCTTGGGGTGAAAAAACAAAATTTAATTTTGAACCAAGAGACCATGCGGATTTAGGCAGAGAGCTTGGAATAATTAATTCAGAAAAAGCGAGTGAGGTTTCGGGCGCGAGATTTACTTATATAATGGGAGATCTCGCAATGCTCCAACTTGGGCTTCTTAATTTTCTTTTTAGTGTCGTAACCGATGAAGAAAAATTAAAAGTTGTTGCAGACGAGGCAAACCTAGTGGTTTCAATAAAGCCTTTTGTGCCGGTATTCCCTCCAATTATGATGAAATCTGGTGTTATGAACAAAATGGCAAGACTAGAGCCATTAGATGAGAGATATTATTTTGAAAAAGACGATATGGTTTTTGTGGGAAGCGCAGAACACACACTCGGTCCATTGCATATGGATGAAATATTAGATGAGAGTGAACTCCCAAAAAGATATATTGGATATTCGGTTGCCATGAGACGAGAAGCAGGAAGTTACGGGAAAGACACAAAAGGAATACTGCGACAACATCAGTTTGATAAAGCAGAAATGGAAACTTTTTGTTTACCAGAGAATTCCTACAAAGAACAAGATTTTTTGGTTGCTATTCAGGAATATTTATTAAGGAAATTAAAAATACCACATCAGGTTGTTTCGGTTTGTACTGGCGATATGGGCGGTCCTGATCATAGACAGATTGATGTTGAGTGCTGGATACCTAGTCAAAATAAATACAGAGAGACTCATACATCCGACTTAATGCAAGGCTTTCAAGCTAGGAGACTAAATACTAGAGTAAAAAGAAAGAGTGGTGAGATTGAGCACGTGCATATGAATGATGCAACAGCTATGGCTATGGGCAGAATAATGATTGCAATAATGGAGAATTATCAAAATAAAGATGGTTCAATAACAATACCTGATGTTTTAAGATCTTATATGGGAGGGAGAGATAAGATTAAATTAGTTTAATTAACCTAATTATTCTAATTTCTAAAAATAAATAAAATTGATACTACTTTCAATTTTCAAATAGAGAAATGAGTTTATGTTTGGTATAAAAGTGTCGAGAGAGATTATAAAAATTTCTCTATAATTTAATCACAATACTTAGATAATTTTACAACAGAAAGCAAAAAGATATTTTGCGAGCTATGTTGTATAATTTAAAAATGCAATTTGGAAGTAGATACAAAAAAGCTTCAACTAGAATAGGTAGGAGGAGAAAATTAAAGCATATATTTTTTATTTCAGTAAAAATAGGATTACCTTTGATTTTTTTAATTTCGATTTTTTTCTTGATCAGATCTGATTTTTTACAAATTGAACAAGTTTCTGTTGTTGGCAACAAAGAGGTTTTACCAGAAGAAGTGGTTGTTGTTACTGAATCTTTTATGTCCCAAAAAAGATTCCTTTTTGTGCCAAATACAAATTATTTGTTTTTAAGTAAAGATAACTTGGAGAAGATCATCCTCGATTCATTTCCTAGAATAGAGAGTGTGGATATAACAAAAAAATTAAACAACATTTTAGAAATAGAAATAAATGAAAGGGTTGGGGATTTTATTTGGTGCACGAGAGAGAACGAATGTTATTTGATGAGTAAAAACGGATTGATATTTAGTAAAGCAGACCAAATAGATTTACTAGGGAAAATAATATTTAAAGGGAATGTAAGTAGTGACCCTATTTTGAAATATTATTCGGAGGAAGGTTTGATGAACAAGTTTTTAGGTGTTATTGATTATTTTAAAAATCTACCATTTGATTTGGTATCTTTGGAATTAGAAGCATCTAACAAACTCACACTTAGTACAGGTGTAGGATTGATTATTCTAAATCCCGAAGAAGATTTGGAAAGTCAGTTACAAAATGCAGTAGTTTTAATAAGTGAGCTTAGAAATGAAGAGGATGTATCTTTTGAATATGTTGATTCAAGATTTGGAAACAAAATGTATTATAAAATATTAACTGATTAATTTTTGCTATAATAAAGATATGTCTGAAGCATATGACAGAGATCAAATTTTTGTTGCCTATATAAAATGGCACTACGGGAAAGGTATAAGAGAGTTTATTGGAGTTGTATCCAATTTTCTTTGGTTCGTGTCGCATTTTTTCTCATTTAAACTTCTGATCCGAACACTTTTTTCTCCTTGGAAAAGATTAGGAGAATCATACGATGGGACATTTAATTTGGGCGCCATAGCTTCAACTTTGGTTGTAAACACTTTAATGAGATTTGTTGGTTTTTTGACACGGTCAATAATTATATTTATAGGATTTGTGTCTTATCTGGTCGTTACTCTAATTGGGATAACTGTCTTTTTTATTTGGATTTTGGTCCCGATAGTATTACTCGGGTGTTTAGTTTTAGCGGTAACTTTTTTTATTATTTAGTATGACATTTAGAAAATTACAAGAAATATCAAGACCGCACTATTATTGTCTAATAATAGATAATTTCTTGTCCAAAAAAATTCGTGATTTGTTTAGATCCGGAAGCATCTTTCTGGCTCTCATATCATTTGTGATTTCATTTTATTTTCCTTCGCTCATTTCTGTAAGTACCGACGGTTTGTTTTTTATTTTTGTATTCGTATATTTGATTTTCTTTTTTATTGAGGTTTTTTATAGATCAATGCTAAACGAAGGCATTCAGGTTTTTGTGGAGGAGAAATCTTTGGATAGAGATACTACAATAGATTATTCCCTTTCTGATCTGATTTTTAAAACAGATGAGATTGATGTCTCTAGAGCTCTATTTGAAAGTAGAATTGGATTACAGATTATGCTTAGGTTGGGAATACCGTCTGATTCTATTGTTAACTTCTTATCAAACAGTAGGTCGCCTCTTATTGCCTCGACTTTAAATTTTGATAGCCAAACCGTTAATTTATCAGAGTATTTGAGTGTGGTTTATGATTTTGATAAAGAATTAAAATCATTTCTTTCCAAAAACTCAATCAATCGTGAGGAATTTTTGGGCACAGTTGAATGGATTATGAATAGAGAAGAAAAGAAGAGGCGAAAGAATAGATTTTGGGGTAGAGAAAATTTAGGCCGGATTCCTTCGATTGGGACCAGTTGGTCCTATGGAACCACTTCTGATTTGGGTAAATTCGGAACTCTTTTTGAGCGAATTTCAGACGTATCATCATTGGATATAGAAAATGGCTACCGAGAGCGAGAAATAAATTTGCTTGAGAGTGTGCTAGAAAAACGACAAGATGCTAATACAATTATTATTGACGACGACGAAAATGTTTCTAGAGACATTGTTGGGAGATTGGTAAAAAAAATAAAGCTTGGTATTTCTCCACCTAGTATAGAGCATAAAAATGTAATTGAACTTGATTGGATTAGTTTGACTGCATCTTTCAAAAATAAAACAGATTTAGAAAGAGAAATCATAAAATTGTTCAACGAAGCCGTCACTGCTGGTAACATCATTCTTTATATAAGAGATTTGCCAAGTTTTATATCTAGCGTCAAGGGTTATGGTATTAATATGGGTACTATTTTATTCCCATACTTAAATTCTGGTGCGATACAGATTATTGCATCAGCCACAAATGCAGACTTCCACTTTTTTATAGAAACAAATGTTAACTTATTGCAAAAGTTTGAAAGGATTATCCCAGATACGGCTGGAGTCGAGTCCTCTATTCCACCACTTCTTGAGCAACTTCCTAGTATAGAAAATCAGTACGGTACTATTTTCTCTTATCCTTCTATTTTGGCTATAGCAAACTCTGCTATCAAATATATTTCATATGGTGAAATGCCATCCAAGGCGATAGATATGATGGTGGAAATTGCGCCATGGGCTAGAGAGAGAGGAGTTGCGATTATTACCGAGTCTCTAGTATCTGATTTTGTTTCCAAAAAAACAGGGATAACGACTGGGGAAATAAAAGAAAGTGAAGCTTTCAAAATTGAGAATTTGGAAGCATTAATTCATAAGAGAATTGTGGGGCAGGACCTTGCAGTAAAAGGAATCACGAGTGCAATAAGACGAGCGAGATCTGGTGTAGCCAATTCAAAAAGACCAATTTCATCTTTTCTTTTTATTGGTCCGACTGGTGTTGGGAAGACAGAAGTTTCAAAAGCTTTGGCAGAAAGTTTTTTTGGTGACGAAAAAAATATGATTAGATTTGATATGTCTGAATACAGTGGAGTGGATGCTATAGGAAGATTGATTGGAGATTTTGCACTCAATAAATCAGGACTCTTGGCAAGTAAAATAAGAGACAACCCGTATAGTGTTTTGCTTTTGGATGAATTGGAGAAATCTTCTTCTGATGTTTTGGATTTGTTCTTGCAAGTTTTGGACGAAGGGATTTTTACGGATGCAACTGGAAAACAGGTGATGTGTAGAAACTTGATTATAATTGCAACATCAAATGCAGGCAGTCAGTATATTTGGGATGCTGTAAAATCGGGAAATAGTTTGGATGATAAAAAAGATGAAATAATAAATAAAATAATAAAAGAAAGTATATTTAAACCAGAGCTTATAAACAGATTTGATGGGGTCATTTTGTTCCATCCGCTAGACAGAGATGAACTCAAAGACGTGTCTATAATGGCGGTTGATAAACTCCGACAAAGACTTTATGAAAAAGATATAGAACTCACATTAACCGATGAGGCAATTAATTATTTGGTAGACGAGGCAAAAGGTGGTGAGTTTGGTGGAAGGGAAATAAACAGAATTGTGCAGAATAAAATAGAAGATTTAGTTGCTAGGAGAATAGTGAGTGGGGAAGTTTCGGCTGGGAGTAGAATACTTGTTGACAGAAAGGATTTGGAAGAGAAATAGTCGAGATGTTATTTTTTGAAATATACAGTCGCGCCTGATAATCTAAACAATATAGGTATATAGGGGTTGCCCCGTTAGAGATTTACATTCACTCACTTTTGCGAGACTTCGTAAATATGGCTATAAATAAAGTTTATCTGGCACACACCTACACAAAATCTCTAACGGGGTTGACATAATCCCAGACTATGCTATACTTATGAAAGACGAGTTGGGGGAGGTTTTGTGAGCCCCCACTCAAAGGAGGCCGTATGAGGCACATTCATGCACCGCCTGGGAATCTCGGGTGTAAGATTGAAAAAATGAACCGGAATTCGACTGCTGCGACCGCGCCGGCCAACTGAACGGCGGCGGGGGCAGGCGTTATGCCGACATTCCCCCGCGAGCCTTCATCAACAGGTGTGCGTTGCAGTAACAACTAGCACGTAACACCGGAAAGGAGAAAAAATGAATTTCCGCACGAAAGTGTGGAGGAAAAAAACAATCGCGACCTGAGGTGCAAGTGAGCTCACTGTCTCACCCTTAGGCCTCACGGGGAGGTACCCTGTAAAAAAAAGAAAAAGGCCACAAAAGATTCAGGCGTCCGTCCGTACGGGCGCCTTTAAATTTGTATTTTTAATCTTTATTTTTCTTAATTTTTAATTTTGATTTTTACACTTTTAATTTATGTTGTTCGTAGATTGGTGGGTTAATTTTAAATTAACCACATTTTATGTTATTTTGGTTTAATAATTATGAAAAAGATTTGGCAAAAATTAAAGGAAGAAAAAAAGGAAAAGCCAATACTTTGCCTTGCACCAATGGCAGATGTGACAGATAGAGCTTTTAGGCAGATTATTGCCAAGTATTCTAAAAACAATAAAAATAATTTTGAACAAAATCGATATGTGACTTGGACTGAGTTTGTGTCTGCGGATGGACTTTTTTTGGGTGGTTATGATGCGCTTATAAATGATTTATCTTTTACGGAGGAAGAAAGACCAATAATTGCTCAATTTTTTACAAGCAAGCCAGAGATGATGGAAAAAGCATCTAGACTCGCGGTGGAGCTTGGTTTTGATGGAATAGATATAAATATGGGTTGTCCAGATAAAAGTGTAGAGAAGCAGGGAGCAGGAGCTTCGCTTATAAAAAATCCTAACTTAGCCAAAGAAATAATTTTGGCAGCCAAGCAGGGGGCGCAAAGGTCTGACCTTAAAAAAGGTTCCAAAGGTCAGACCTTGGGAATACCGGTTTCTGTTAAAACCAGAATTGGTTATAACAAAGACGAACTGGAAGAGTGGTTGCCAAATCTTTTGGAAACCGAACCAGCAGTAATCACAATACATGCGCGCACTCGCAAAGAAATGTCACTTGTTCCAGCAAGATGGGAACATATCAAAAGGGCAGTAGAAATACGAGATACGATGTACGAGTCACGAGAAAAAAAGACTCTGATTTTTGGAAACGGCGATGTTGTGGGTATAGCAGACGCTCAGATGAAAGCTAAAGAGACTGGTTGTGATGGGGTGATGCTCGGGAGAGCAATCTTTGGTAATCCGTGGCTTTTTTCGGGCCACATTCCAACGGTAGAAGAAAAGTTAAAGGTGCTTGTAGAGCATTCAAAACTTTTTGAAGAGCTTGTAGAACCGAGACCTCCAAAAGGACAGGGAAAAAGTTTTGCTGTAATGAAGAAACATTTCAAAGCGTATGTAGAAGGATTTAACGGCGCCAAAGAATTGCGAGTTAAGCTTATGGAAACAAATAATTCAAAAGAGGTGTCTCTTGTGGTAAATGAGTACTTAAATCAAAAATGAATTAAAAAGGGAGAAACCTGTGACAAGATTCTCCCTTTTTGTCGCCCTTTGAAGTACCCTGACTACTCGATAGTACTCCTCCTTTCTATTTTAATTAAATCATATCTGATAAAAAATAACTAATATTCATATATGATTGACTAAAAGATGTCTTTTGGTATAAATAATAACAAGGAGAGGTGTTTCCTCATAGTTCGCCTCTCGTTTGCCGAGAGCCAACGGCTCGGTTCTCGGTCGTGGGGGTTGGGCTATTTACCTGCCGTCCAACCCCCAACCAACAAGGCGCCTCTTGGTGCCTTTTTCTTTTTATTTTGTTTGGTATAATTTAGATATGAATAATTTTGGTATTCCGAGCATTTTTTTAAATGGAAACACAATAGCAACTCTAGTTTTTTTGTTTGTGGTATTGTTTTGTGCAGGAGCCACAATCATAATGTTTTTTCATTGGAAAAAATATGGAATGGGTGGAGCCAAATTAGCTATGGCAGAAACGATATACCTCACAGTATCAGTCGTGTTGCTTACTGTAGCATTTTTTAATTTACCCTGATTAGAATAATCCCGTTAGAGTTTTACAAAAAGACAATTAAGACAAAATGGTATTATGCGGATAAATATATTAAGTAATTTTATAAAATAATTTAAACTTTAACGGGATGATTAAATTTGAAGAAGGAGAAGAAGTAATAAAAATCGTAAGAAGACATTATTTTGTTATATTGCCTTTTGTAACGACAATACTTTTGGGACTTTTGGCGCCGATAGTAATTGTTCTTTTTTTGGTTTCAGATTTTTTGGCTCTTGATCCAGAACTTGTTAGTCGAATTAGAGATGTGGTGGCTGACTTAAAATACTTCGGATATTCTCTTTGGGCGTTGTTCTTATGGACTATATTTTTCATTGAGTGGACTGATTACTATTTGGATATCTGGGTTATTACAAACAAGAGAGTTATAGATGTTGAACAAAAAGGTTTCTTTCATAGAGAAGTTACAAGTCTTTCATATGAACGAATTCAAGATATAACAGTAGAAACAAGAGGGTTTATAGAAACCTTGTTTAAGTTTGGGACTTTGCATGTTCAAACTGCTGGAAGTCATAGAGAGATTGTTATTAAAGATGCGTATTATCCAGAGGAAGCAAGGTCGCTAATGGTAAAACTACAAAACGAGTTCAAGAAAGATGCTAGAAGTGATTTATAACTTTGACTTTATTCAAAAAAACAATACAATGATTTTTGTTCGTTATGAATGATAATATAGATATTCTAAAAGAAAGGAGGGAGATTTTGAGAAAAAAGGCCCATACATTAATTTTTGAAATTTTTGCTATATTTGGAATTCCAGCTTTCGGAGCATATTTTTTGGGAAAATATTTGATTTCAAAATTTGAACTTGGAACTTATGTTTGGATTTTTGTTCTTATACCATCTTTTATTTTGGGTTGGGTCATTTTTATTTTTAGATTCAGAAACATAAATAACGAGTTGAAGAATCTTAATACTCAAATTAAAGAAGGTGGAGATTCAAAATCTATAAACAAACAATAATAAAATGGATTTTTTGCAAATAAAACAAGGTATACCAGATGTATCGCCAGATATTATTTTTTATATAGGTTCGTGGCCTGTATCAAATTCGTTTTTGCTTTCTTTTTTAATCCTTATAATTTTTATAGTTGTTTGCATTTACACAAATTTTGCTCTAAAAAGAAGGTATGGAAAGTATACAGCTTTAGTGGAAATTTTTTATGAATCCTTAATAAATTTTTTGTCAAAACTTGCAGGTGGTGAAAGAAATGCAAAATTTATACTACCATTATCTGCGTCCATTTTTTTCTATATTGTCGTATCAAATTTGATTACGATGGTTCCGGGACTCGCTAGTATTAATTATAATGGTGTTTCTATATTTAGGTCTCCAACTTCAGATTTCAATACAACATTTGGTCTTGCCTTGGGCATGATAGTAATTATTAATATCCTCGCAATAAAAGATTATGGGCTATTTTCATATCTGGGTAAGTTCTTTCAAGTGGGAGAAGTTTTTAATGGATTCAAAAAAGGATTAAAAGAGGGTGCGATGTCATTGATTAATTTTGGTATAGGGTTACTTGATATAATTTCAGAGATGGCAAAAGTGGTATCGCTTTCTTTGCGTTTATTTGGTAATGTTTATGCTGGAGAAGTTTTGATGGTCATTATCTTTGGGGCGATTGCGTTTATGGTGCCCACAATATGGATGTCTATGTCACTTCTCTTTGGTTTGGTTCAGGCGATAGTTTTTTCTTCTTTGGTTACGGTTTATTATGCTGGAGCAAGAAGATCGGATAAAGATTAGTAAATAAAAATAGATTACATAATACGGGAAAAGTCCCGCAGTATTATTTTTGTTTGTAAAATTATTAATTATTAATTTAAGTTCAAATTTATGGAACCTACAGTTATGTTTTCGGTGGAATCTGCGCGAATGATCGCAAAAGGATTAATAGCTCTATCAATGGTTGGAACAGCAATAGGTGAAGGTATGATTATTGCAAAAGCTCTTGAGTCTATCGGGAGAAATCCAGCTGAAACAGATTCTATTTTTAGTAAAATGATTATCGGTGTTGCTATGGCTGAGTCAACAGCTATCTATGCCTTGGTTATGTTCTTTATTGTTTAATTCTCTAAAATGCTTCTTGAGGCACTAGGAAAAATTGGATTTGATTACAAACTAGCAATAGCAAATGCAGTAAATTTTGTAATTATTTTCTTTTTACTAAAAAAATATTTTTTTGGTCCAATAGGTAAATCAATAGACGAAAGAAAAAAGAAGATAGAAGAAGGCCTAGCTTTTCAAAAAGAAGCAGAAGAAGGTCTACTATCAGCTAGGAAAAAAGAAGAAGAAATGTTGGTAGAGGCACATAAAAAAGCCAAAAAAGTAATGGATAAAGCTGAAGTTAAAGGTGAAGAAATACTAAACCATTTTAAAAAAGAAGCCGAAATTGAGAAGCAGAGAATAATAGAAGAAGGTAATTTAGAAATTAACAGAAAGGAAAAGGAAGCAAGAGCCAAAATACAGGAAGAAGCTTCTAATTTGATTGTTATGGGGGCAGAGAAGCTTATCAACGAAGATTTGAGCGATGAAATAAAATCCAATTACGCCAAAAGGATTTCAGAAAATTAAAATGAACCATAAGGATTTAGTAAGAATAATAGAAAAATTAGAAAGGGAACAAAATTATTCTCCTAAAGTTATAGCAGACAAAATTTATGAATTTTTACATAAATTCAGTATGTTGGGATTGTTACCAAAAGCAGAAAAAATATTAAGAGCAAAAACCTTGGAATACAAAAGAAGAAATACTTTGATAATAAAAACTAGCAACGAAAAAGAGCTTAATCTGGATACCATAAAAAACATAAAAGATAAGCTTGGTGTTTTACCAGACGACGAAGTTCTTATTCTGAAAATAGATTCTTCAAACACTGGATTTATTGCATCATACAGAGGGAGAGTTTTTGATTGTAGAGTTTCAACAAATGCAGATATTTTATTAAAAAAATTAAGACAACCAATTTAAAATGAGAACTGATGCTATATTAAAAAATTTAAAAGATAGGATAGAGGGTTTTGAATCAAAGGGAGAAATAAGCGAGGTTGGGAGTGTTGCTTTGGTTTATGACTCAGTGGTTAAAATATCTGGACTATCAAATTGTCTTGCATCAGAAATGCTTGTTTTTGAGTCTGGTGCTTACGCACTCGCTTTGAACTTGGAAGAAGATTTTGTCGGTGCAATTCTAATAAACCCAGATTTAAAAGTAAAAGAAGGGGATACTGTAAAGAGAACAGGCAAAGTTTTGAGTGTGCCTGTGGGTGATGCATACTTGGGCAGGGTGGTGGATTCACTATTACAACCAATAGATGATATGGGAGAAATAGAAAAGAAAGCGGATTATTTAGTTGAAAAAAGAGCCCTTGGTGTTATGGAAAGAGAGCCGGTCACAGTACCGCTCCTAACTGGTATTAAATCAATAGATTCTATGATTCCGATTGGAAGAGGACAAAGAGAATTAATAATTGGCGATAGACAAACAGGTAAAACATCGGTTGCAATTGATACTATAATAAATCAAAAAGGTAAAGACGTAGTCTGTATCTATGTTGCCATTGGACAAAAAAAATCCAAAACTGCAAGAGTTGTTAGTACTCTAAAGGAAAATGGAGCTATGGAATATACAACAGTTGTCTTGGCTGGAAGTTCTGATGGTCCAACATTTTCATACTTGGCTCCATATTCGGCTACCGCTCTTGCTGAATATTTTATGGATCAAAAGAAAGATGTGCTTATAATTTATGACGATCTTTCAAAACATGCAGTTTCTTATAGGGAAATTTCCCTTTTGCTTAGAAGACCACCCGGCAGAGAGGCATACCCTGGAGATGTTTTTTACTTACACTCAAGACTTTTGGAAAGAGCCTCAAGAAGAAACGAGCAGTCTGGTGGAGGTTCTATAACAGCATTGCCGATTATTGAAACTCAAGCGGGGGATATAAGTGCGTATATACCAACAAATGTTATATCTATCACAGATGGCCAGATTTTCTTAGAAGGGGCCCTGTTTAATAAAGGAATTCGTCCGGCTATAAATATTGGTCTTTCTGTTTCTAGGGTGGGAGGTTCAGCCCAAATAAAATCTATGAAAAAAGCTTCTGGAAGAATGAAACTTGATTTGGCTCAGTATAGGGAGCTAGAAAGTTTTGCCCAGTTTGCAAGTGATCTCGACCCTGAAACAAAAAAAGTATTGGATAGAGGCAGGAGAATTACAGAACTTTTAAAGCAACAAAATAATAAACCTATGAGGGTTGGAACACAGGTTGCACTTTTTTATGCAATTAACAATGGATATTTGGATGAATTGAAAATAGAAGAAGTAAAACAATGGGAAACGGGAATTGTTTATCTCTTGGAATCAGCCGAAAGTGAACTTTTGTTGAAAATCGAAAGTGGTTGGAATGAAGAAATAGAACTGGAGCTTAAAGAGGTTTTAGACGGATTTAATATGTCAACAAAAAAATAGATGTCAAATAATCCAAAAGAATTAAAACAAAAAATAAAGTCTGTAAAATCGTTGCAAAAAATTACAAAAGCGATGGAGATGATTGCAAGAAGTAAAATGAAAAAAGCAATAGACACAGCACTTTTAACAAGGGCTTATGCTACTTTGGCTTTAAAGCTTTTAGTTAACATATCCAAATATGTTTTTCACGACAATATTTTTTTGAACAATGGCAAAGGGGATAAAATCCTAATAATATATATTGCGAGCGATAAGGGTCTCTGTGGTGGATACAACCTGCAGGTATTTAAATCATTAAAAAAATATATAGCAAGCCATCACATAAAAAAGAGTAAAATAGATTTTGTTTGTATAGGAAAATATGCGGTTATGAACGCTAAAAAAATAGGAGTAAATGTTATCGCAGAATATAGAGCTAATCTTGACTACACAAAGTATATTGAGGGAAATGAAATATATAATCTTGTTCTTGATAAATATAAGACGGGGGAATATCAAAAAGCGGTAGTTGTCTACACTAACTATGTGTCAATTTTTAAGAGAGAACCACACATAAGAGAATTAATCCCGATTTCTAAAAAAAGTTTAAAGAATATGATTGAAAGACTTGGTGGTGCAGAAGATGACATTCATTTAAAAAAATTAGATGAAAAAGATTTTCTAAAATATGAGTATGAGCCAAATGCAAAATATGTAATGGATATAATAATCCCAAAACTCATTTCTAATCAGATTTATCAGTCAATTTTGGAATCAAAAGCAAGTGAAGAATCTTCTCGTATGGTTGCTATGAAGTCTGCGAGTGAAAACGGAGAAAAGATGGCAAATGGGTTGGAAATAATTTATAACCAAGCAAGACAATCGACAATAACCAGAGAGATTATTGAGATTTCTTCTGGTGCTGAGGCATTAGTGTAATTATTATTTTGAAGTAAAAAAATGAAAGGAAACATAACACAAATAATAGGACCGGTAATTGATGTAAGATTTGAGGAGGGAATTCCAGATATTCTTGAGGCGTTGGTTATAAAAAAAGAAAACAAAGAAGATTTAATTTTGGAAGTATCTCAACATTTGGGTTTTGGGACAGTAAGAGCAATCAGTATGTCTTCAACTGACGGGTATTCTAGGGGCGACGAAGTAATTGCTCTGGGTGAAAAAATAACCGTGCCGGTTGGCAAGGAAGTTTTGGGACGACTTTTTGATGTGACAGGAAAACCAATCGATGGTAAAGGGGAAGTCAATTCAGGTAAAAAATATCCAATTCACAGAGAATCTCCTGCCCTATCAAAACAAAATACAAAAAGTGAAATACTTGAAACAGGTATTAAAGTCATTGATCTTATCTGTCCATTTCTTAAAGGTGGAAAGGTTGGATTGTTCGGTGGTGCGGGAGTCGGGAAGACTGTTATTATTCAGGAATTGATTAGAAATATTGCTTCAGAACACGACGGGTATTCTGTCTTTGCAGGAGTTGGAGAAAGAAGTAGAGAAGGTAATGACCTCTATCGAGAAATGACAGAGAGTGGGGTTATAAAAAATACGGCAATGGTTTTTGGACAAATGAATGAACCACCGGGTGCGAGAGCAAGAGTGGCGCTCTCTGCCCTATCAATGGCTGAGTATTTTAGGGATGAAGAAGGAAGAGATATTTTGCTTTTTGTTGATAATATATTTAGGTTTACTCAGGCGGGTTCTGAGCTTTCAGCTCTTTTGGGTAGAATGCCTTCTTCTGTGGGATATCAACCAACACTTGCAAGTGAGATGGGCGCTCTTCAAGAGAGAATTACCTCTACTGATAAAGGCTCAGTAACATCTATTCAAGCAGTCTATGTGCCTGCAGACGACTATACTGACCCAGCACCAGCAACAACATTTACTCACCTTGATTCTACAGTTGCATTATCGAGGACCCTTGCTTCGCTTGCAATATATCCTGCTGTTGATCCACTCCAGTCTACTTCTACTATTTTGGAACCTGCAATTGTTGGAGAAGAGCACTATAGGGTAGCGCGCGGGGTACAATCAACTCTGCAAAGGTATCAAGAATTACAAGACATAATTGCTATTCTTGGAATGGATGAATTGTCCGAAGAAGACCGATTGCTTGTGGAAAGAGCAAGAAAGATTCAAAAGTTTTTGTCACAACCTTTCTTTGTGGGGGAACAATTTACAAATATCCCTGGGAAATATGTTTCTATCAAAGATACAATTTCTGGATTTGCCGAGATTCTTGACGGTAAGCTAGATGATGTGCCCGAACAAAATTTCTATATGAAAGGGGGCATAGAAGAAGTAAAAGAAAAATAAATGAAAGAAAAGATACATTTAAAAATGGTAACACCTGATGGAGTACTTTGGGATGGAGAGGCGGAATCGGTAAACTTAAAAACCACAATGGGCGAGATAACAGTCCTCCCAAATCATATTCCTCTCATTGCAACCGTAGAAAAAGGTTTGGTGAGGGTTGTGTCGGGTGACAGTATATACACTTCAGAATGTGATAGTGGAGTTTTGGAAGTTATGAAGGGGAGCGAAGTGATTTTACTTTCAAGTAATGCTTCTAATTTTCTAGAGGTTTAAAATTTATACAAATATAAAACAAAAGTTGTCGGGAGCGACAACTTTTGTTTTGGGTTATTTTTTAGCTTTCTTTTTTGCAACTTTTGCCAAGATTCTTTTTTTGGTTTTTCTTGAGCGAGAAGTTTTATTGTTTCCCACTCCTGTGCTTCTTTTTGCCATATTTTTGATTATTAATTTATTATGTATTTATTCTAGCATATTTTAGTTTGAAGTGTATTTACAAAAGGAAAGAGCTCTTATCTTAAGAGCCCTTATCACGATTTTCCGATTCATTGTCAAAATGAATAGCTAATGCAAGTAACACAAGAGCATTTCTGACTCTTGGACTACCACCACCGCCAAAAGGTGTTCTAAACCTCAAAAATGATCCGATATCTCCACGTATGGTAATCTAAACGTCTCCATCGGGTGAAAATCCCAGTAGAATCTCACCTACTTCTGTGCCATCATGGTCGTCGTGGAGTCGTGCATAGACCTTATCTACTTGAAGTTCTCTTGGCCACGGAATACCTTGGTCTAAAAGTTTCCGAACATCTTCTTCCGACAATTTCTTTTTTGACATACGTCCTCTCTCAACTTAATCTATCTCAAATAATTGTAAAAGGAAAGTATATAACCAAGCACTATTTTTTTAAATATAACCTGATAAACTGTTTTTAGGAGAAATTATGTCAAAAGTTCTATCAAGTTATGAATGTGACTGCTCTTGTCACGAGGAGGGTAGTGGAATTATGCATTGTGGGCCGTGCTGTTTTATTTGCCCACATTGCAACAAAAATATCGAAAGGGGTTTTATGCAACTCCACATTAAGCTGGAGCACCCCGAAGAAATCTCTGAAGATGAAAAAGCTTCAGAAAATTAAAGTCGCCTAGGCGACTTTTTGTTTAATGTGTTTTTGTACAATCAAATACAGTTATTGCTGACGACTTAAGATTTTTAAGAGCTCATTATTAAAAAAGTATAGAACTACGCATTGATTGCCATTCAAAAACAAATTAATGTTTAGGGGATTTTAGAATTTTTTCAAAATCAACCGATTTCAGATTCGAAGGGTTTATAAAAGCGAAAGTCGTCCAGCGAACGACTCCGCTAGACGACTACTTCTTCTTGTAGAAGACATGAGTCACATTGTACTCAGACGGTTGATACATCGAGATGATGTCTTCCGCCGAGATACCAAGCTCCTCAAGCTTCTTGTTGAGAATTTCCTCGAGACGCTCTGGCTCTTCGCAGTCGTCCCCAAATTCAAAACAGCCAACTCTCATGGTAACACCTCCTACATTGAAGTATAGCATATTATAATAATAGTGTCAAGTATTAGCTCCTCGGGTAGGGGTCTCTCCGCTTACAGAACCAGTAGACCTTTCCCATTTTTTCAAAGCAGAGGTTTTCAAAAATATGGGAGAAGGATTTCGCTTCTTACAGAAGCTGTACACCTTTTCTGTTTTTTACTTCATAAATTTGTAAAAAACTATCAAAGGTCTTGCAAAGCTCCAAGTATTCGCTTTTCACCCTACACGCAAGCAAAGCAGTTTGCTTGCTCCGAGTAGCCGCGTGGCAAATAAAACAAAATTCCACATTTTCATGTGGAATTTTGTTATTTGCTTTACGCGGCTCGACATTGCACGAGAAATTGGAACCTTTTGGAAAGAGAATAAAGCTCACATTTGGCTACCAAATATCAAGCAGGGTTTCTTTGGAATTACGAGACCGACGGCTGAAGAAATGATGAAATTTAAAGGTTAGAATCGAGGGGTGTTTTTGGATCTTTTTTTGGCTTAGATGCTTTGGGTTTGTCTGGAGGTAAATATTTAGTGTAAGTATGAGAATCTATCTTTCCATTACTTTTCAACCAATGGACACCACCCATCTCAAGTCTTCCCATAAAATTTCCCATTCCTCCTAGAACTTGTTTTTCACCAATTGCAACCCAGAACAATTCCAATTCATTATCTGCAAGTGCCTTTTGAAGTTTTGCTTTTTCAACCACTAAACCTCGGGCTTCTCCTCGCACAATGGGGTCAAATGCCACTATCTCCTTACCTTGCATATATACGCCGTCTTCGTCTGAAGAAGAAAGTCCTAGGAGTTCACATATTTCCTTAGAAGGAAGCATCAAGCCAAAACTCTCGTCACCTGAGCAGTCGAAGCCGCTAAATTCTGATGAATAATCTTCATCAGTTGAAACAACCTTGAACTTAGTCTTTTCACTGGATCTATCGCCAGCTCGCACTTCTTTCCATCTAAATTTCTCACCATTCTCGTTGTATAAATCACGATAAGCAATATGATAAGGAAACTCTCGGAGATAAACTTCGCGCACCTCAAAACCTTCTGGCATCCATCGACCCATAAAATTTTGTTTCTTTGCCCATGCAAAGAATGCATCTGAGTCCTTGCGCGGAACAAGATAAGCCTGGGTCACATACCATACCTCTCTGCGTATCTTGCTATATTTTTCCTGTCCTGGTGTATCAGGTTGTTTCCATGTATACCAACGCTTGAGAACTAACCAGTTCTTACCAGTCGCATCTTTGATTTGAAGCATTTTGGGTTGAGATGGCAGATCATCTTTGATTTGCAGCCACTGAGTTGGTGCGAGACTAGGTTTCCAATTAGAGTATGAAATGTGATACTTCTCATCATCATGTTTTCTGAGGGATTGATTCCATAAAACTGAAGGGTCCAAATCTCGGTCCCAGAATTGCCACACACCTTTATAGTCTTTTAGTTCATCCGACCAATTAGCCTTAAATGCATAATTATCAGCAATTCGTGCGAGCACTTCATGAAATGCGATCCACTGATATTTCTTTCCAATACGTTCGCTTTTCTTTGCGTCTCTTCCATGACTATCAATTGTGTTATCAAAGTCAGCAAATAACTTAGGATCCCATCCAAGTCTTATGATGGTTGAGAATATAAGTCTTTCTATTGCTTGACGGTCCAGGTCTCTAGGTTTATGTGGATTTCTGTCTTGATAGGGACCAATCCAGTCTTCATAGATTTTCTTTTGCTTTGGTGAAAGTTCTTTAACAAACTCTTTGCGCCGCATTTCAACCAGTTTCTCTCTTGCAAATATTTTTGTTAACTCCTTCTCATGTTTTTCCTTATCTTCTCCTTCTAAATTTTTTGTATAGGTCAAAATTGCCCATAATGGTCTAGATTTAATATAGCGGTAGCGTGCCCCTTGATAGAGTCTCCACCTTAAAAGTTGTGCAGGTGTTAAACCTCTGAGGAACATCTTATACATTTCTTTTCGTGTTGGAGGTCTGTCTTCTTTTTTGATTGGAACATCAGCCCAGTGTCCTACAGCCGAACCAACAACGTAGTTACCAAAGTCTCCAAGACCGCCATGACTTCCATACATTAGTGAGTGCCAAATTTGGCCGTAAGCATCTATCTCTTTGCCAAAACGATTTTTGATTTTTTGGGAATCATACTTTTTCTGCAAGTATTTAAGCGAAGGGATAGTCTTTGGCCACTTTGAACCATAAGGAGGATTTATAAGTTTTTTATTTACTGGTAATCGAGGGTTGCGAATTAAACCTGCCTCGACGACTCCTCTGGCATGATCTCTTAAAACTATATGAACTGGAGGATTTCCTTTTGAAAAGATTGTTTCGTAAGTATAGAGGGCTAGCTTGCCCACAGCATCCTTGTCTTGGCTTCTCATTGCACAGCCATATGCAACAGCATATAGCCGCTCAAGAATGTACGGGTCATCAATTGATTCAAAAGACTTTAGCAACTCAATAAGGGAATCAATATGTTTCTCTAACAGTGCAACAAGAGCTTTTGTGGATCTATCTCGTAAGTAACGATTTGAACTAGCCAAGAACCATGCCAAGGGTATCGCTGTTAGCTTTATGGATTCATTCGATAATGGGAATGAATTACTTCTTTTCCATGACCAATAAATGATTCTATCTATGGAGCTGTCTTCACCATAAGTAGCGTAGTGGTGATTAAGGAACGGTAGCCAATTATGGTCTCGCGTCGGCATCTTCATTCCCGATAGATGTTTGTGGAGAAAGTGTGCGTTAAAAGGATGAGAAGGAATCGGAGCTGTAGAGATTAATGTGTTTTTCAATTCCTCTGAGTGTGTATGAATCAGGTGCTTATTGAAATAGTTAATGACAGGACGGTATCTTATCGTTTGAGATTTACCATCTTTGAGATCAAGTTCGCGCCACACAAGACTAGCTAGAAATGCTCGTTTTGCAGCATCAGTGGCTCGAAATTTTGGCGGTGCCAGGA
This sequence comes from Candidatus Zambryskiibacteriota bacterium, assembly GCA_048499675.1. Lineage (GTDB taxonomy): Bacteria > Patescibacteriota > Minisyncoccia > Phycocordibacterales > WO2-35-19 > JASNZL01. Next base: position 29,015 of record JASNZL010000001.1, on the reverse strand, counting down.
AAATCAATTCTCGTCCTTTCAGCCATTCAGGTACTTGAATTGAAAGAGCTTCTATAATTCCATAATCAGGCCAAGAGGCATGGAGAATATCTCCCAATGGAGTGCCAAGTTTAAATGAAGATTCGGGATCTGATCTGTTTAAGTGTTCAATGAGAAGATAACGAACAATTAGGTGATCGCTGAATTTTTGATAAGGAAATTTATAATCATATCCTTTGATTTTGTAATTCTCGTCGTAGTGCGGAATTCTGAATAATAAAAAGTGTTTCTCTAATGCTCCAAGAAATAGAGTTGAGTTAGCTGCTGGAAAATGCTTAATAATTATTGCTTCGGCTTCAGCTGTGGAAATTCTTTCAGAATTAGCTTTACTCATTGATAGAGCTATATCCTTGAATACAAAATCCCATATCGAATGTTTACCTTTTACACGTCCAGTAGGAAGACCAAAAGAGGACAGGACTTCATCTCCTTGTTGCATTACATAGTCTTCAAAAATAGTTGTGAAGCCTGCATGACCCTTTATCTGCTTCTTCCCACCCTTATGGGTTTTGCAAAATATAGTTAAGAATAATGGATTTGAAAAGTCTGGCAAAAGTAATGGAATTTCAGGCAATGGAATTCCATACTGGTTGAAGTATTTTGTTACTGCCTCCCACTCTCTTAAAGCAAAACCTTTATGCTCAACCCTAACAAAAGACTTTCTAATTGTTTGAGTTGTATACTCCTCTTCAAAACCATTTCTGACACTCAGAACCAGACCAATCCAAGGATACTTCTTTATCTCGATTAATCGCTCCCAAGTAACTTGCCGAGGGGCTTCGTTTATTGCATCAATAACGATCAAAGCTCGCACCTTTTTGCGTGCAGCAAACTCATTGAGTTCTTTGAGAAATTTATCTTCTCCATCACTGGCATTGATGGCTTTTAAGATTGATCTCCAAGGATCTCGGCTATTAATCTCTTCAGCAAGAAAAAAGAATGTTGGAAGATTTTTCTGTAAGCGTTCTTCTGTAATTGCACAAAGGAGATGAGTCTTGCCAGTACCGGCTTCTCCAGTAAGAAGGAGGAATGGATTATTCGCAGCTTTCGAACTATCACTACCTAGAAATTTTTGGACTGCGTAGGTCTGATTTAAAAGACGATGTAAGTCGTTAGTCTCAGAGCTATATTTTGAAGAAGAATATTCGTCACGTTTTTTACCACTAGCTTCTTCCTCTTTGCGCTCAGCGGCTGAAATTAACCTCATCAGATCATGAGCTCGTTCCTCAATGCTTCGAACAAGTTTTCTCATTTGTTTCGTCGGAAAAGTGCTGATTCCTGAGTTAGGGACATGACCAATTACCTCTATAAGAGTATCTAATTCAGCGATTAGTTTTTTCTGTTTTCCTTCAGCTACCTCTTTGGTTTTATTGCGTTCTATGTATCCACGACTAGTAACTAACTCGGGAAGCTCTTTCTTTAAGGCATAGAAAACTTCTTTTGTTCGGCCCAATCCTTCAAAAACTTCTGCAATTGGTAAGGGAATATGCAAGTCAGGCGTATATTTCTGACCCACAGATTCAATAACATGGCGTAACAGCCTTTCTTGATTCTTTTTTGAAGTATTTTCAGATATTGCTTTAGCCATAGGTTAATATTATCTATTGTAGTTTTTTTCTTAAGTATTTGAAATAGGGCTTAAAAATTTACTAGACTTCCTCAAAATCTTCCGGTATGTTCGTGTGTGCATGAAAAAGAGGTTTATAAAAGCACAGGAAAAAGATATTACAGGCACAAGTTTTGTCGGCTACATCCTTTCCTCGTATGACGACCTTGTAAAGTGTCTCGGCCAACCAAAAGACATGTATGGCATGTTCGGCGATTGGAAGACAAAAGCCGAATGGTCCTTCAAAACCAGATCAAGAAATCCAACAGTCATCACTATCTATGACTACAAAGAAATAATTCCAATATCAGAGGTTTGTACTTGGCATGTCGGTATGAAAGGAAATAAGAAATTGTTAAATGATTTTTTAAAAGAATATAAACTATGCCAATAATCGATGACACAAAATGTCAGAAATGTAGAAGTGAGAAGATTATCTTTATTGAGTATTCGTGGGACCATCCCGAGCACTATGATGGCACAAGTGAAATCCAGTGCCTTGATTGTGGTGCTAGATTTGGTCGATGGTCTTGTAAAGAGTTGGGACCGGATGAATACGAGAAACGAAAGTGGTACAAAAAAGAGTGAAATAAGCTTCTAAAATAAAGATAAAGCGGGACCTTTAGTTTGGTTGCTAAAAATGCTAAAATACCAAGTATGACTACTCAGCAAGCTATCAAAGAAATACAAAACAAATTTGATGTTAATGCTATCTTTGCATATAGATTATATTCTCTTGCTGATAAGAAAAATCTATTTGAAGACGTTGCAAAAATAATTGCTGAAAAGCCAAAACCATTCGTCAAATGGGTTGGTGGTAAAAGGCAACTCCTCGCACAATTCAGGAAATTAAATTTATACCCACCTGAATTATTTGATATTAAAACTGGTAGATATTTTGAGCCATTTGTCGGTGGCGGCGCAGTATTCTTTGATCTTCTTCCTGATAAAGGGTTTCTTTCTGATTTAAATAAAGAACTCGTTACCACATATAACGTTATTAAAAATGATGTAGATGCACTGATTGCATCTCTTAAGAAACACAAGACTGATAAAGAATATTTCTTAATGATTCGTGCCCAGGACCCGAACAAACTAAGTGATTTGAATGTTGCCTCACGTTTTATATTCCTCAACAGAACATGTTTCAACGGAATGTATCGAGTAAACAGCAAGGGCGGATTTAATGTGCCATATGGTAAATACACTAACCCTTTGATTTGTGATGAAGACAACCTCAAAAAAGTTTCTAAGGCTTTGCAGGGAATAGAAATAAAACATCAGGATTACAAAGAGGTCCTCAAGAAAGCTAAAAAAGGTGACTTTGTTTATTTTGATCCACCCTACTACCCAGTAAGTAAGACCGCATCGTTTACATCGTACACAGCAGAATCATTCCTTGATAAAGAACAAATAGAACTTAGAGATACGGTCCTCGAACTACACAAGAGAGGATGCTATGTAATGCTTTCAAACTCAGATACACCATTCATCAATAAGATTTACTCAGGATGTAAAGGAATAAGGATTAATAAGGTTGAGGCAGGCCGAGCAATCAACTCAAAAGGAACAGGTAGAGGAAAAATAACTGAGGTTCTCGTAACAAATTACTAAATATGAAAAAAGATTTTAATAACTTAATAACAACATTCAAAAGCTCAATTAAAACTTGGGACTATTTCGTTAATTGGAATAAGGTATTTTCAAATAGCTCAGAGTTGGAGATAGCTCTCAATAAGCTCAACTACCTACTCGGTAAGGAGAATTTAAAGGAAGAATTTATAAAACTTTACAGTTCAAATCCTGACATAGTAAAAGCTCTTCCGGTCCTATTAGCGGTCCGAGAAAACAAGCTCGAGGTGTTTGATAAGGCCACCAAAAATTCCGAATTCTTTGATTTTACTGGTAAAGAAAAGAATGCTGATAAATATTTTGAATTCCTAGACAAATCAGGTCTTGCACGACTCTTCCAAAAAGATGGTATTAAGAACCTTGTTGATTATGTCATGGGTGTTGAGGTGGGTCTTGATAGTAATGGAAGAAAGAATCGTGGTGGCACTTTAATGGAAGAAATAACAGGCGCTTTCTTAACTGATTTCTGCAATAAGAACGGTTATGAGTGTCTTGCTCAAGCACGTCCTAGTGCAATAAAAGCTAAATGGGGTTTTGATGTGAAAGTAGATAAATCAGAACGTAGCTTTGACTTTGCTATATACAACACCAAGAATAAGAAACTTAAACTATTTGAGGCTAACTTTTATAACGGTGGTGGATCTAAACTTAAAGCAGTTTGTGGAGAATTTAGAAGTCTCTACGACGAACTAAAAGCTCAAGATATTGATTTCATTTGGATAACTGATGGATTAGGCTGGAACACAACCAAGAGACCTCTTGAAGAAACATACAACCATAATGAGTATGTGTTCAATCTCAATATGCTCGAATCAGGCGCACTAAATGAACTAAAATGGTAAATACTCATGGCAATAAAGAAAGCTACAGAATTAAAACTGCATCCGGAAGAATTTGAACTAGAATGTACAACAGTCTGGGCTTTTCCTCGTCGTGGTAACTGGGCCACACATACTTCAGACTGGCGTGGCAATTGGTCCCCTGAAGTAGCTCGTAATCTCATCCTTCGATACTCAAAAGAAGGTGATGTTTTACTTGATTCAATGATCGGTGGCGGTACTACTGCTATAGAGGCGAAGATTTTGAATAGAAATATTATTTATTCTGATGTGAATCAGATAGCACTCGATCGCACAAAGAAAGCGCTTAATTTTAAAGTTGATAACAAAGCATGGCAAAGAGGATTCAAATGGGATTCACGTAATCTTTCAAAAATTAAGGATGAGACTATAGACTTTATTCTAACCCATCCACCCTACGTAGATATAATTAAATACAGCGAAGGAAAACTTGTTGATGATCTATCAAACATAAGTGATATAGATGCCTTTTGTGATGAGATGGAAAAGGTGGCAAAGGAATTTTATAGGGTCCTAAAGCCCGGTAAGTTTTGCGCAATCCTTATGGGAGATACAAGACGAAAGAAAATGTACCAACCGCTCGCCTATAAGGTTATGGACCGTTTTCTTAAGGCTGGACTACTTCTTAAAGAAGATATCATCAAGCGACAGTTCAACTGTAAGGCCACTGGATTCTGGGTTACTAAATCAAAAGAGTCTAACTTTTTATTGATAATGCATGAGCACCTTTTTGTGTTTCAAAAAATATAATGACATGGTTTAAGAAACTTATTAAAGTCTTTCGAAATAAAAAATCATTTCAAAATGTTGATGATGGATTTTTTCGGCCGATATTGTTTTTATTTCCGAATATTCTTAAAGAGAGTGTGTCGTCAAAAACAGATACACAAGACTGGGGAAAAGACTATTTATCCAAAAATAAAAATATTGAGAAGTATGTATATAACGCATGCGAATCTTTGCAGATTTGTGGAATTTCTTATACAAAGTACAGGAAAGAGCTTGCGCAATATTCAGACGAACAACTTAATAATGGCGCCGGTGAAATAGTGGGTAGAAATTTTGAAATTGAAGCTCGGCTTATGCTAAGGAGGATATTAGAATTATTTGTAGAAAGTACTCATTTTGAGAAAATTAGTAATGATAAGGAGAAAGCATTTAGGTACTTTCATCTTCTTAGAAATCTAAAAGCTTTTTACTCAAGAAAGAGTAATACTAAGGAATTCTGTGATTTTGATTTAGACTTTGATAACAAAGCTATTTCTGAAATTCGGTCAGAACTAAATAGTATGTCTGTTAAAAATGCATTCTATCTCGTCAATAATAAAGATTATAAAAAGGACGGAGATATTAAGAATTTATTTAAACCATTCCGAAATTTACTTGAAGAAGTAATGCTAGGAATGACAGATGGGTTGAGAGAGATGGTCGGTGAGTCATATCAACTATATGCAGAAACAAGTGATGTAATTCACGGATTTTCTGGAGGACCCAATTTTAATCTACGTAATTATCACCAAGAAGTTACAGCATTGTATGCGAGAATTGCAGTTCTAGCTTCTAATATTCTAAAAAATCTTGTATCTATAGGTGAAAAAGAAATAAGTAATACTGATATTAAAGAAGCTATTAAGGGTTTAAAGACGGATCACTTACCACAAAATTATACATTCGTCGTTGGAGATAAGGTTTTAGTTCTAAGACAAGTCAAGGCTGAGATATTAGAAATATCTCATTCAAAATATGGATGCAAAAAATATAAAGTCAAATACGATGATAAACGCGGTGATTGGAATTGGTCTTTTGGAAGAGAGTGGTTTTTGTTAAAAGAATTAACAAAGATTAATTAAAATCTGCTTATAAAAGCACCCCAGTTAGCCCCCAAGTTGCCCCGTGTACGCTTTTCAACCCCTATTCAGGGGTTTTTGCGTATGTGTGGCAATACATGCCTGTAATACGAACCTAAAGCCAAATTCGGCCTTATTTTAAGCACTAAAAATCACTGCACGCTGTTTGAACCGATAATGCATTTATGCTTGAGGTATCCAAAAGGATAAAAGTAATTCCTACTATTTGAATTATTTTACCCTCTAGGATAAGGACATCTTGGTCCAAAAAGTAATGCACCTAATTTTGCTCTTTTTGGAACTTAAGATGTAAATACCCATTGCACGGAAAGAGCTGAGTCAACTTGCAATGGGGACTCAGCTCTTTCTGTTTATGGGAAGAGTTGGACCCGAACAAAGGTCGAAACCCCTCATTATGCTTACCAAACAGGCACTAGAAGAATATAAAGAAATACATCGCCAGGAAACCGGTACGGTTCTTCCCGATGAAGTTCTCGCTAATGAGGCAATTAACTTGCTTACTCTTTTTAACTTTGTCTATCGACCGATCAAAAAAGAGTGGCTCAAAGAATATGGACGAAGAAATAAAACTGAACGAGGAATGGATAAAAATCCTCAATCAAAAAGAAAAATCACCAATACGAGTAGCGCAGTTTCAGGAATTCAAAAAGACACACCTCGATCAAGTTAGAAATGAAGTAGACCCGAGCACACTTCGTAGCAAGAAAAAACCAAATAGGTTTGTTGTTGATAATGAATATGTAAGAGGTCAATATCTTGCAAAGTTTCCACCTGCCTGCACACAAGTACTTCTCACCTTATTGGTCCACTGCAATCTCAAAAGACAAGATGCATTTCCAAGCGTAAGGACTATTCGAGACTTATCAGGATGTACTAATCTTCGAAGTATTATGAGTGCTCTAAAAATTTTAAATGCATATGGGATCATTGGCATTCGTCGGTCCAAAAAAGGAATGAGGGTTGTGAATGTGTATACCTTTCAATCGGTCCGATATTGGCGACCACTCTCAAAGGATATTAAAAAGATTAAACTCACTGATCCGTTACCGAGTTGGCAAAATACTACCCACAGTGTTGGCAAAAAAGAAATCTATCGTGTGGGCGCTACTGCCAATCTAACTAACCTAAGAGAAAACTATAATAATAAAATACAAAATATTGGAGATATTTTAAGGGAAAGATTCAAAATGCCAGAAGACCCGTCTAAAGTTGCTATTCCAGAGCCTTCTAGCAATACTGTCCCTAATGCCGAAAAAGCAGAAGACATGAGGGTCGAAGTGTCTGATAAAACAGGTGAAATACAGACTCATCGTGTTGGCACTAGTGCCAACACGATAGATACCCGTAAATACGGGAAATTAACGGGAAATGACAACCCCGAGACATACACCCCTTACGTTGATAATACAACGCAAAAACAACGTGAGGACGATAATATCAAAAGCGCATATGAATAATACAAAACCCACAATCAAATACTTCCTCTACGCTCGTAAATCAAGCGAGGCGGAAGACAGACAAGCGGCATCCATAGATGCCCAGAAAGATGAACTCTTAAAGATTGCCGAAGAGCAAGGTTTGGCGATAATCGAGGTCCTTACCGAATCACAATCAGCTAAAAAGCCAGGAAGACCAGTCTTCAACAAAATGCTTGAGAGAATTTATAAAGGTGAGGCTAATGGAATAATCTGCTGGAAACTAGACCGCCTTGCTCGTAACCCAGTAGACGGCGGACAGATAAGTTGGATGCTACAGCAAAGTGCAATCGCACAGATCGTGACTTTCGGACGAACCTACTATCCGACAGACAACGTCCTCATGATGCAGGTAGAGCTTGGAATGGCGAACCAGTACATCAGAGACTTGTCGGTGAACGTAAAGCGAGGCTTAGCAAAGAAGGTCCGAGAAGGCTGGCTACCAAGCATGTGTCCGGTCGGGTACATGAGTACGCCAGATAGAGAAAAGGGATTCAAGACAATCATGAAGGACCCTGAACGCTTTCCAGTAGTAAAGAGATTATTCGACCTCATGCTCACTGGTAACTACAGCACGATACAAATATGGGACGTGGCTCGTAAGGAGTTGAATTTGAAAACATATCAGCGAAGAAATATGGGTGGCAAGCATTTATCAAAAAGCGGTATCTATGCACTTCTAAGCAACCCTTTTTATTACGGTTGGTTTGAATATCCATACAAAAGTGGCAATTGGCACAAAGGCGCACATGAGGCTATGATCACCGAAGAAGAATTCAACAAGGTTCAACAGATAATGGGCAGAACTATGCAACCACGCCCACGCCCCGAGCGTAGCTTTGCCTTCACCTCCCTTATGAAATGTGGAACGTGTGGCTGTAGCATCACCGCCCAGGCAAAAGTAAAGCGATGTAAGAATGGCAATGTTCACCACTATGTCTACTACAACTGCACCAAGAAAAAGGTAGATGTGAAGTGTCCTGAGAAAGTCATAGAGCTTAAAGACCTCATTCTTGATATCAAAGGCAAGCTCAGCGAGATTACCATTTCAGAAAGATTCAAAGACTGGGCAATAAAACACCTTCATGAACTTAGAAAGACTGAAGTCGATAGCGACACCTTGGTCCTCAAAGGTAAACATAAAGAGCTTGAAGAAGTTACCAAGAATTTACAATCACTGACACTCAACTTCACCTCACCGGCAAACAGCGAGAGAGTCATAATCACCGATGAAGAATACCAAACACTCAAGGTTGCCATGGTCAAAAAGAAGTTATTACTCGAAGAAGAATTGAAAACCAAAAACAGAGAAGTTTTGGAATGGGTAGACCTCACTGAGCAGACCTTTGACTTTGCTTGCTACGCCCACATTTGGTTTGAAAAAGGAGATGATAAAGCCAAACGAGCAATACTCGCATGCCTTGGCTCGAACCTCACCCTAAAGGGCAAAAAAGTCTTTGTAAATTACCATTCTTTCATTAAAACAATCATAAAAAGTCGTCAGGCGGTCGAGCAAGAATTAGAGCGCGCTCGAACCTGTAAAATATCAAGCCATATAAGACAAAACCCCACAAAATGTGAGGTTTCGTCACTAGGGCTCCTCGGGTAGGGCTCGAACCTACGACCAACGAGTTAACAGCTCGCCGCTCTACCAACTGAGCTACCGAGGAACGCTCTGCACCAACTTCCTGTCTACCTATCGGTTGAGATAGGTCTACCGACAGGTAGAAGCTACCGAGGAACTAGGACCTAAAAGTCCTTTGTCTAATTGTTAAAATTAGACAAATTTATTCTATCAAAATTACCTAAAGTTGCAACAAAAATTAGTCAACGGGTAGTCCACCATTTTGGTTGGACAAGGAGGGAGATTTTGATATAGTCCGATTATTATAAGTATATTATCAGTCTAAGATTAAATAATATGAGTAAGTTAATTTCCTCAATAATAGTGATACTTCTGATTCTAGGAGGTGTCTGGTGGTATATGTCAAATGATACTGCTCCCGAAGTAGCCCCCGTAGTTGCTCCATCTGATGAGCAAGCAGAGCTTGTAGCTTTTGGTTTTTTACAAGATTTTGTAAAAGTTGCCCCACCCGAACCAGATGCGGAAGCTATGACAAGAGCTTATGGAGCTCTATCAACTAACGCAAAAGCAAGAGTGTCAGTAGATAATCTTTCTTCTGATTTAGCTGGTTTTGTGGGTGTTCAGGATGTGCCTGATATGGGTGTGAGTGTAGAAGATTTGCAGATTTTGAGTGAAAATGAGTCTATATTGATTGCTGGCCTAAATTACTCCGGAGGAAGAATCCTAAAGGGAGTATATATGATAGTAGAGGACGGAGAGTGGAAAGTTGAAGGTGTGGTTGATATACAAGAAACAGATGAAGGAGCGGGAGTTGAAGCGGGAACAGAAGCTGGTGCAGGAGTAGAGGCTTCTGTTGATGTAGGTGTTTCTGGCGAAGTTTCTCAGTAATTACCTTAAACTAAGTCACTACAAAAAAGCGGGTTGATTTCCGCTTTTTTGATTTAGTGTTAAAATATTTATATGAACAAGTATTATATTATTATATCGATATTAATTGTACTCCTCGCAATCTTTTTGGCTATAGCGAATTTTAATAAAGATACAGAAAAAATATCTATAAATAGTTTTGAGGAGTGTGTGGAAATGGGTTATCCGATTCTAGAGAGTTATCCAGAACAATGTGTTTCTCCGGACAAAACTTTTACGAGAGATATTGGAAATGAGTTTGAAAAAATTGATTTAATAATGGTTGAAAACCCAAGACCAAACACAGAAATACAAAGTCCTTATTTGATAAAAGGGACAGCAAGGGGATACTGGTATTTTGAAGCCAGCTTTCCTATAAGACTTTTTGATTCAAACGGAAAAGAGATTGCTCTAGCTATAGCGACAGCAAAAAGTGATTGGATGACAACAGAGTTTGTGCCATTTGAGGCAACTTTGGAATTTGAAAAACCTGATACCAAAAATGGTGTAATAGTATTTGAAAAAGATAATCCATCAGGTCTTCCTGAAAATGATGATTATCTAATTATACCGATAGTATTTTCTGAATAATATGTCAAAGAAAAGAGAGTTGATAGCAAACAATACATTCCAGAAAAAATATAAATACGAGCTTGTTCGACCAATCGGTAAAAATTTTGATATAGAATTTAAACCTGATCTAACACCAAAAGAAATGTTAAAGATGGGAGTTTTTGGAGGTGCATATTTTATAGGAGTAAAAGGATTAATACCAAATGATTTACCAAAGTCGTGGTTTAAAGGAATTAAACTTTCTCAAAATAATACAAAAAAGGGTGAATTAAATTTTTTTGGTGTAGAAGCAAGCCAACCTCTCTCTGTGTGGAAACAAAAAGGTTGGATATACAAGGATGATCCTCATGGTTGGTTTGAGTGGTATTGTCGTTATTATTTGGGCAGAAGAATTCCAGAGGAAGATCGCAGACAAATAAAAAGATGGAAGGCAATAAAGAGACATGTGGGAGCAATAGCAAAAAATTGCAGGGCAAGAGATTTAAACTGCAGGAGAAGACAAAGACAAGCAGTATTACATTGGGCGATTGATTCAACAAAAATTTAATATTTATAAAAAATAAAATGGAAAAGTTAAACATAAAAATAATAATAGGGAGTATAAGAGAGAGCAGGTTTGGAGAACATGCAACAAAATGGTTTTACGAAATAATTTCAAAGGACAATGAATTGGATGTAGAAATTTTGGATTTGAAAGATTTTGATTTACCAATCTTTAACTCAAAAACTTCCCCTGCGTATGTGGAAGGATCTTATGGTAATCCAAAAATAGACAAATGGGCGGATAAAATACGCGAGGCGGATGGTTTTATAATTGTTACTCCTGAATATAATCACGGTTATTCATCGGCTTTAAAAAATGCAATAGATCATTTATACAAAGAGTGGAACCATAAGGCTGTAGCTTTTGTTGCCTATGGTAGTCAGGGAGGTGCAAGAGCTGTAGAACAATTGAGACAGGTTGCTGTGGAAATACAGATGGCATCAACTAGAAATGCGTTGCACATAAATAGTCCGTGGTTTTTGGTTAACGAAAACAATGAATTAAAAGAAGGTGTTTTGGATGAATATAATAATGGAGCACTTAAAATTATAAATGAGCTTAAGTGGTGGAGTGAAGCACTTAAAAATGCCAGAAGTAAAAATAATATACAAATATGATTGATTTTTTAGGTTTGTTTATTTTGATAACGGGATTTGTGGTGGGGCTTGGCGCTGTGACAGTTATTGATATTCACGGATTTTTGGGGAGGAAGAATCCATATTGGAATGAGGCAACCATCAGAACTCACAAAGTTACAAAACCTCTAATATGGCTGGGTATAATTTTAACTTTGATTGGCGGTTTTATTTTTTATAGAGATGTGCCATTTTTTTGGATTCCATTTATTCACACTATTTCTGCATTGATTCTAATATTGAATGGTTTATTCCTAAGTTTTGTAATTAGTCCGAGACTTATTGAAAGAGAAATACAAGGGAGATCAAAAGAGCTTTTACCTGAGTTATGGCAGAAAAAAATTACTTTTTCGCTCATTGTATCTGACATTTTTTGGTGGGGTAATCTTTTGTTACTAGTTTATTTTTTAATAAACTAGTTTCCCAAAGTGTGATATATTCATAAGATGAAAAAAGAAAAATATCATAAAATATTGAAATACATTTTATCCATATTGGCACTAGCTAGTCTGTTTTTTTATGCCTATTACTCCTACATATTTAATCAAGAGATAAATAGCACTATATTAAATATTGAGTCTAAAACCCTAGAGATGGGCGAAAATAATTATTTGTTACAAAGAGAACTTTCTGCGGAAAGGGAGCGAAATACTCTATTTCAAACTCAAATAGGAGAGATAGTTGGGACTGTTAGCAATCTAGATAAACTATCAAAAACCGACAAAGAATTGCTTCAAAAATATTCAAAAGTATATTTTTTAAACGAACATTATGTTCCAAGTGATTTGGCTCTAATACCAGAAGAATATTTGTTTGATAAGAGTAGATCAATGCAAATACATGCCAAAGTTTTACCAAAACTAGAAGAACTTATTTTAGACGCAGAGAAAGATGGTATTCCTTTAAAAATAATTTCTGCTTATCGTTCTTTTGGTGATCAGACAGTCTTAAAAAACGGTTATTCAGTAGTATATGGTAGTGGAGCAAATAGGTTTTCGGCAGATCAAGGTTATTCGGAACATCAACTCGGAACAACTGTAGATTTTACTACTCCAAAAACCGGAACAAGTTTTGGTTTATTCAAAAATACAGAAAGTTATAAATGGCTTTTGGATAATGCACACAATTATGGATTTATATTGTCTTATCCAGAAGGAAATCAATTTTACGAGTATGAACCATGGCACTGGAGATTTGTTGGTGTTAATCTTGCAAAAAGATTAAAAGAAGATGGAGAGAGTTTTTATAATGTAAATCAGTCAATAATTGACGCCTATCTTTTGAGTATATTTGATTAGTATTTGTTAAGGAGTTGACACCAAAAATGCCGCACGTGGCGTGGCATTTTTGGTGTCTCGGTTCTTTTTGAAGAGTATCACCCCTTTTTTTATAGTTTATGATTTAAGGTTGAGGCTCATAACACTCAGACACATAAAATCTCATATATTTGATTTATGGAGGTCTCCCCAAATTAACCGCTATACTAATTGTCCCGCTATATTTTATTTAGTCAATAGTCTCAAGGGGTTAAATCGGTGTAATAGTTGTGGATTATATGTTGATAAGTCTCACAAATCTGTGGATATAATACAAAGAAATATTTTTATAAAAATATCAATATTTGTTTTATAACTAGGATTTTTTGATACAATATATTTATGTTAGAGAAAAAACAAAGTTGGTATGATAGTGCAGTAATTTATCAAATTTATACTCTTTCTTATAAAGATACAAACGGGGACGGTTACGGAGATTTGAATGGAATAATAGAGAAGCTTGATTATATAAAAGACTTGGGTGTGGACGCCATTTGGCTTACTCCTTTTTATAAATCACCTTTAAAAGATTTTGGTTATGATGTTTCTAATCATAATGAAGTCGATCCAATTTTTGGTTATTTATTTGATTTTGACAGGTTAATTTCTGAAGCTCATAGTAGAAATATAAAAGTTTTGATTGATTTAGTTTTAAATCACACTTCAAGTGAACATAACTGGTTTTTGGAATCAAAAAAATCAAAGGATAATCCAAAAAGAGATTGGTACATTTGGAGAGAAGGTAAAATAGATAAGGATGGTAGAGAAATTCCACCAAACAACTGGGTTTCAGTTTTCGGTGGACCATCATGGACAAAAGATGCTCTAACTAACGAGTGGTATTTGCACACATTTCTTTCTTCACAACCAGATTTGAATTGGAGAAATCCAGAAGTTAAAAATGAAATTTTTAAGACTATGGATTTTTGGCTCACTCGTGGAGTTGATGGATTTAGGGGAGATGCGGTGCATCATTTTTTTGAAGACGAAGAATTTGGAGATGAAGAAGAAAATACATATTTTAGACCGGGTATTGATGACCCATATAATGCTGTTGCACACAACAAAACAAATGGTTTACCTGAGACAATTGAATCGGTTTTGAATATTTCAAATCATATAAAAAAATATGGGGACATAGTATTTATATCTGAGGCTTATTTAGATATAGATGGCTTGCTTCATGTATACAAAAATTGTCCGGTCGGAAACCATATGCCTTTTAATTTTAATCTCCTTTCACTTTCTTGGAACGCACACGAGTATAAGAGTTTTATTGATAGGTATATAAAAGAGACAAATGGTCTGCCTAAAAATTATGTTTTGGGAAATCATGATAAGCACCGAATAATTTCAAGAGTTGGTAAAGATAAAGCGATGGCGTTAGCTTTACTCTCTTTCACTCTTCCAGGTACAACTTTTGTTTACTATGGTGATGAAATAGGAATGGAAGATATAGAAGTGGCAAACAATAGAGAACTGGATCCGTGGGGTAAGCAGGTTCCAGGGATGAGTTTGGGAAGAGATGGTGAGAGAGGAGTTATGCAGTGGGACAATAGTGAATACGCTGGTTTCTCAAGTGTCAAACCTTGGATAGGTTTACCAAAAAATCAAAATGTAATAAATGTAAATTTCGAATTAAAAGATAATGATTCTGTTTTAAATTTTTACAAAAAACTCATAAACCTATCAAAGAAAGATCTATTTAAATATGGTAGTTATGTAGAGATGCCAATTCAAAACGAAAAAATTTTTTGTTTTTGTAGGGAGTATAATAACAACAAAGCTTATGTCTATGTAAATATGAGTGAAAACGAAAGAAGTTTTGATTTCCCTCTAAATGGAAAAATAACTATGTCTAGCAAAGTAAAAACTGACGCTGAAAAAGGGATTTTGGCACCAAATGAGGCAGTTATTGTAGAGTTATAACAATAATTCATAATTTTGCTTGAAGTGTTATAATTATAGTAATTATAATTAACTTAAATAAAATGAATATAAATACTAAAACAACAAATATAGAAATGACGGATGCGATTTCAGACTATGTTGACAAGAAAATCAAAATGCTCCAAAAATTTTTTAATGATACCGAAGAAGTTTTAGTAAATGTTGAGGTTGGTAAAACTACAAAACACCACAAGTCAGGTGACTACTTTAGAGCGGAAATACATCTCCTTGTAGATGGTAAAGATTATTATGCTACAGCAGAAACAGACGACTTGTATGCATCAATTGATAAAGTTAAAGACGATATATCAAACGAACTTTCAAGTAGTAAGAAGAAATCATTGAGACTATTTAAAAAAGGTGCTCTAAAGATAAAAATGATACTAAAAGGAATTGCTGAGGTGGGCGATAAGGGGTGGAAAAAAATAAGAAGAAATAAATAAAAGAGTTAATAAAAGGGGATAATTAGTAGCAAAAAATAATTAAATTTTGTTATAATAAAGTGGCTTACTAAGTAGCTCAATTTAATATGAAAAATTTTTTAAATATGAAATTTGTAAAGTGGCTTCTGCCAGTCCTTGTATCCGTACTTTTGGGTACGGGCATCGTGGTTTATGCTGGCTCAATCACACCGCCCTCTGGAACTCCCTCAGCTCAGTTTTACACTCTTTCTGAAATTTACAACTTTATTACCAGCAACACTCCTGCGACCGAAGGTGGACACAGTTTCACTTTTTCTGACAGTCTAGCGAGTAGTGGCAAAACTCTAAGTGAAATTTATAATGCTTTGGCAAGTCTGATTTCGGCTGACAAAGTAAAAACTGGCACCACCTACCTCGGAGTGGCGGGAACACTTTTGCCCTCGGGTGGCACAGCGACCACCTCTGAAGTTTTGAGCGGACGGACCTACTTCGGTGATTCCCAGACTGATTGGTCATTCCAAACTGGCACGATGCCAAATATCGGCCAACAGCTTTTTACTCCAAACACCAACAATCAAACTATTTCGCAGGGTTATCACGACGGTACAGGCTATGTTGAGGGCGACACTGATCTCATCGCCTCAAATATTTTGGCGGATAAAAATGTTTTTGGGGTCGTTGGCACATCACTTAAAAATCTTTGGAACGGCACACGCACTGATGGTGGATTTGATGGAGGCAGTCAAGCAAATGGTGGAAATGATGATTATAATAATGCTAAGGCTCCGCCTGTGGATAGATACGCAACAAGTTGGACTATTTGTGATGTCGCCAATAATTATTGTGGTACTGGTGACGACGGTGCATACATCAAAGATGATGCAGTAAATCTGATATGGAGTCACCCCTGCAAAAATGCTGGATGTAGTGAATTTTCAAATGTGTCGCCGTCAACTTATACTTGGACCGCATCCTCTTCTGCTACATATGACAGAAGTTATTCTGTAGTAAATGCAGGGATTGTTGACGCCTCAATACTTTGTTCAAATGGAGACCATCAAAAATCTGGCTGGTATCTACCGCATCAAAAACAACTTATGCAAGCATATATTAATGGCTCGTATGGCAATTTGGAGGCCTCAGGCGTCAATCGCTACTACTGGTCGGCCACTACTCTATCCTATAATACCGCTCTCGCTTGGTACACGAACCTTTCTTTCGGCCTCACGAACCCCTACTCTAAGCTCACCGGCTTGTCCTTCATTCGTTGCGTTCGCCCCGGCATTTGATTATTTTTTCATTTGAATTATTTTCCTAAAATTTTAATGAAAATATGTTATAATGTTTTTATGACTGAGACATTAGAAAATATAGCGATAAACACGAGACCGATTTTTGAAAAATATGGTATAAAATCTGCCGGCATTTTCGGCTCGTATGCCAGGGGCGAAGCTAGGCAAGATAGTGATGTGGACATTTTGGTTTCCTTCGGCGACCAGATATTTACATTACTTGATATGGTAAGTTTTAAAGAAGAGATATCAGAACGATTGAATAAATCGGTAGATATTGTGTCCGATAGAGCAGTGGTGCCTTATTTTAAGGAATATATTTACAGGGATTTGAAACCAATTTATGAATCCCGTTAGAAATATTATGAAATACTCGCTATATTTTAAATTAAGTAACAAATTTTTAGGAGCTTAATCTTTAGAGGCAGAACGAGAAATAAAAAAATATCTGACACAATCTTGAATCTAGTTAATATACTTTTTGAAATTATGGCACGAATATAGTGTGTATGCTATAATATACTTATATGAAAAATATAAAAAATCAAAATTTAATATTTTCGGCAGTTATCGAAAGAGATAAAAATGGGTATGTCGCAGAGTGTCGTGAACTGCAGGGGTGTTATGCACAGGGCAAAACCTATGAGGAAGCAATAAAAAGCATTAAGGAGGTGATAGAAATGCATATAGATGATCGTTTAGAGCGCGGTGATTTTGTGGTTCCTTATTCGGATCGAAGTGATGTCTCGATTACAACTTTTTCATTTTCTGCACCAAGTCATGTCTCCTAAGCAACTTCCAAAAAATTACAAACAGCTAGAAATCCTAGCCAAAAAAGCTGGTTTTGTTTTTTCACGACAAAAAGGTTCTCATGTTATTTTTTACCATCAAAAAGGGGTTCGTGTTACTATTCCTAATCATGGACAAAAGGCTCTTCATCCAAAAATAATTAAGATGATCTTGAGAGATATAGAAAGTGTCAAATAATTTTTTAAATTTGTTAAAATAGGCTGATATGGCTCAATACAATCATTTGCAGATTTTTCAATCGGTTTACAAGATGAATCTTGAGGTTTACCGAACAGTGGCCAAATTTCCACGAGAATACAAATATGGATTGGGCAAAACCCTGAAGGAAATTGCGTCAAGTCTTATAAACTATGTGATTGAAGCCAATTCAGAGGAGGACAAAACTTTGGTTTTAAAAAGAGCCACTCTCAGATTGGAGCAACTTCGCATACACTTCAGATTGGCAAGAGATTTAAATGTGCTTGGTTTGAAAAGATATGAATATTTTAATAAAATGATAGAGGAAATATCAAAACAGCTCTATGGTTGGCTTGATTGGGCAAAATGCAACAAGGTTAGTTTAAATTGTTCATTAAAATCAAAATAAAATTTCAAAAAGCCGGAATCCCTCAAATATTCAAGAACTTTTCTTGTAATTTGTTTTCACCTGTCCAATTAAGGATGATTGAAAAATAGGGAGCGAGCTTGTTTATTGCGGTCCCGTTTATCCGTTTTTAACGGATATTTATGGCGTGAATTTGTATTTTTTTAAATAATCGAATTTTGGAGAAAATCAGGTATGACGGGACATTTTGCAGAGGCGTCAATCGCAACTACTGGTCGGCCACTACTCAATCCAATAATACCGCTAACGCTTGGAACACGAACCTTTCTAACGGCAACACGAACACCAACAATAAGCTCACCGGCTTGAACTTCATTCGTTGCGTTCGCCCCGGAAATGAAAACTCGCCTTATTTCGGCTTTTTGTGATTTTGGATTGAATCCTTTTTTAATTTAAAACTTATTATTTTTTCATCATTTGGTTCTATAATTTCTCGAATTTTACCAAAATGTTTGGTGTATAAATATTTTCGCAATTTGAAGGAGTTGGCGTGATGAAAGTGGCCAAAATAGGAATTTATGACAGAAAGGATTTTGAACCTCGTTTTTTCGTCCGACAATTCGTTCTCTAATATTTTGTTAAATTCATAAAGTCTTCCTTTGCAAGCATTGACAACCCTTTTCCGTACCAGTACATAATGGGGTTTGATGATATAACCTACCAAATCAACACCATTTTTAATTTGACCGAGTTTGGTTTTATGAATGTTTAAATCAAGCTTTAGTCTTTCTTTTAAGAATTTTTCAATTTTTATTTGCCAATTTTTAAGAGTTTTAAGGTCACTATTTAACAAAATGAAATCATCAACATATCGTAAATAATATTTCGCTTTTAGATTGTGCTTCACAAACATATCCAAATCATTCAAATAAACATTGGCAAAAAACTGCGATGTGAGATTGCCGATGGGCAGACCCCTGCCTTTGCTACCACCTAAAAGGGATTTATGTCTCGGCACCGAGGACATTAAATATTTTGGACTCTTACAATAGTAATTTTTTGTTGGATCGTTATATATTATTGTTCTAATAAGCCAAAGTAAGTCTGGGTCTCTAATTTTTTTGACAATTATATTCATTAATATATTTTTATCAATACTCATAAAAAAGCTTCTGATGTCTAAATGCATAAAATATGCGTCTCTGGTGCCGTTCCCAGTGATTTTTTTGGCGTATTTCCTGAAATATTTTAATGCGAAGTGCGTGCCTTTCCCTTTTCGGCAAGCGCAAGATTGGTCGGCGAATGACTTTTCAAACATCTTTTCTATTTGGTTATAAATTAGGTGATGAACCACTCTATCTCGAAATGAGGCGGCAAATATCTCTCTCGGTACGGGCTTGGTCACCGCAAAACATATTGATTTATCTGGATGATAGGTTTTGTTTAGTAACTCGTTTTTTAGTTTAAAAATTTCTTTTTCACAATATAGTTCAAATTTTATTGCATTTATGGTATTTCTTTTATTTTTTCTGCAATCTAAATAGGCGTTATACAGATTTTTGAAATTGAAAACCTTATGCACAGTTTGATTGTTAATTTTAGCCTATTTTGTTAAAATTTATATAATGAAAATTGTGAAAAACGAAATGGTTTTGGCTGTATTTTTGTTAGTTTTTTTATCTGTCAGTACAGTTTTTGCCTCAGAGACAAACGGAACAATTGATACTGAGTACAAATACGCTTGGGGTGAAAATATTGGTTGGCTCAATTTTGCTTGTGATAATTGTGCCGTATCTGTCACTGATTCGGCGCTTTCAGGTTATGCTTTAAGCGAGACGGTTGGATGGATAAACCTCGATGGAGTAGTAAATGACAGCGAAGGCAATTTATCAGGCTACGCTTGGGGTGAAAATATAGGCTATATAAAATTTGACCCTGAAAATGGAGGAGTCTCTATCAATTCCTCAGGTAAATTTATAGGTTCCGCGTTGAGCGAGACTGTTGGCTGGATAATATTTGATGGTGATTATCCTGTCAAAACTGATTGGCGACCAGTTTCAGCAAGGACTGTTCCGACTACTGTTCCAACTAATACTTCTGGTTCGGCAAGTGGCCGACGAAATAGCGCCATCGCATCGCAAGCTGGCTTGCTCCAAACGGGGAGTAATGTTGTTACTACTGTGACCAACTACGCTGTACAAGCAAGTAATGCTTTAAAATCGTTTTTGACATCTATCACACCTGATTTTTCACGAGAGCCAGCTTTGACCGCTGAAGATGTGGCAAAAACTGAGAGTGTTATTATGGCAATGGCGGGCAAATGGAATCTTATTTCAAATGATCCAATTAATCGATTTTTATTTGCGCCATTACCTGATGAGATACAAACATTAGTCAATAAATTTCCCGAACTTCAAAAAACTTTTTCTGAAGTTGGTATAACCAAAATTTCTGATTTGAGTAAACTTAAAAATGCCAGTTTCAACTTACCCAACATTGGAGACAAAAGTGGTTTAACGAGCGGAGTAAGTGTGCCGATTTCAAAATTATCAAAAGAGCAAAAAAGCGCTCTGCCGTCAGAAGTGGTGTTTGCTAAAGTTAACGAACTTACCGATTACACTATAAATCTATCATTAACTCCAGATGGACAACCTGAGCAAACTATCACCACTGTAGTCGGCAAACCAATTGAGCTTGCAATAAAGGTTGATGAGCCTGTCAAAGAAATAAAAGGCTACTTATTGGTTAACAATATTAAAAGACAGCAGGCAAAAGCTGTGCCGGCAAATTCTATGCTCGCCAGTCCTTTGATGGCTTCTCTCGGGATAAATCGTTCATCTGATGAAATAATTGAAGTTGAAGAAAAGTTGGTAGTGAGTGAATTTGAATATACTTATGCTGGAGACAATATTTATAAAGCAAAGATTGAGGCTCCGTTGGTCTATGGCGAATATGAAATACTTTCGATCATAGAATACAAAAAAATAAGTTTAGGCAAGAAAGAGTTGAGGCTCATAACAGTGATTGATCCTGAAGGATATGTTTATGAAAAAATTAAAAATAAAGAGGCCAGAATTCCTGACGCCAAAGTTTCCTTGATGTGGCTTAATCCACAAAAGAGTGTATTTGAAATTTGGCCATCAAATTTGTATCAACAAACCAATCCTCAAAAAACCTTAAATAGTGGTTCCTACTCGTTTCTAGTTCCAGAAGGAAAGTACAAGATTTTGGTAGAGGCTGACGGTTATTATAATTTTGAAAGTAAGGAGTTTGATGTGGAGAAGGGTAGAGGTGTTCATCAAAATATTGAATTAAAACCAAAAAGTTGGTGGCGAAATTTATTTAATATGTTCAAATAATGTAATTTTATGCAAACAGAAAATAAGAAATATTATGCACTTGGATTAATAGCCGTTTTATTATTGAGTAATATATTTTTTATTACCAAATGGATGTCTGTTTCGGGTGAGAACTCTGCTCAAGAAAATCAACAAATTGCGAATGTGCGAAATGAAAAAATAGTCAATTTTATAAAATTATTTATAGAAAAAGTTTTAAAATCTGAAGGGGAAGTAGATTTTGAAACCCGACTGGCGTTAGAAAATGCCGTTCGCTCTATTGATGATGAAGAGATTTTAAACCAATGGGAGAAATTTACCGAAAGTGATACTGAGGGGCAAGCTCAAATAGAAGTTAAAAATTTACTTGAAATGCTCGTAAGCAAGATTTAATTTTTAACTCCCCTCATAAAATCTTCAAAAAGCATTTCTTTCTTACCTTCAGGTATAACTTTGAGTATTTTTAGTTTATCACTTTCGATAGTAGCGTCAGTAATAATAATTCTTTTATTATTATGAAAAAAATATGCAGTAGGCCATTCTTCAAACGCTTTAATTTTGAGGAGATTTTGATGGGCATTTTTACTTAAATCATTCAAATCTATTTGGAGCTCGCCGTCCTCTTTTTTTATTTTTTGACAATAAGTAGCTTCGTTTTCATTTTGCATAATTGGATGAATTGCTCCCATAATCCATTCCGGTAAAATGTGTGCAAAAAGCCTTGCTCCCTCTACTGCTAACTTTTTTTCCAATTGAATTCGTCCAATCGGCCAATTTTCTATTGTAACTTTCTTACTGGATATTAGCGGTCCACTATCCATTTTTTCCTCTATCTGCATTACAGAAACACCTATGTTTTCTTCATCATTTAAAATTTGACTTTGGATTGGCGAGGCGCCACGATATTTTGGCAGGAGAGATGGGTGGATGTTTAAAGTTTTTCTTGCTGGAATTTCAAAAATTTCTTTGGGAATTATTTTGCCGTAAGAAGCTACTAGAAAGAGCTTAGAGCTTAGAGCTTTGAGCCTCGAGACAAAATAAGGATTATTTTTTAATGAATTAGGTTCAAGTATTTCAATCTTGTTTTCTTGAGCCCAAGTTTTGACCGGAGTAGGTGTCATTATCAATTTTCGTCCCTTTGGTTTGTCGGGAGTAGTAACAATAAGCCGAGGTAGAATATTGTGAAGTTTTAATTCATTCAAAACATATACACTGAATTCTGATGAACCAAAAAATACTAATTTTTCTAAATTAATATTCATAATTTATATCGTTTCGGGAGGAATATCTTTTAATTCTTTAGCTTTGTCTATAAAAAGGGTACCGTTTAAGTGGTCAGTTTCGTGTTGAAAAACTTGTGACAAAATACCAGAACCTCCTACCGTTATTTGTTTACCGTTTGAATTATATGCCTTTATTAATGTTTTTTCGGAACGCATAACTTTGCCATATAGCCAACGTACCGATAAACAACCCTCTTCCATCGGGATTTTTTTCTTTGAAGTTTTTATTATTTCCGGATTTATAAAGACCATATCTTCTTTTATTTTTGGTATTTTTTCTATCGGAATATCCTCATTTAAAACAGGCAGAGAGTCTTTTCTTTTTTTTGCTTTTCTTTCATCTTCCATTATGTCGTAAATTTTTCTTGATACTACAAATATTCTCAGACTTTCGCCGATTTGTGGGGCAGCAATTGCAATTCCATCTTCTTCTGCATCAAGTGCTTTTTGCATCCTTTTTATTATTGTCTGAATCTTCCTGCTACTAATTTCCTCAATTGGTACTTCCTTGGCTGTTTGTCTTAGGATTTTATTGTCTTTTTGAATTATTCCACTCTCCATATACACAAGTTTACCACAGAATTGGGTTAAAATCTATACCAGCGTTTAATTTATAAGAGATTGTCTGGATCAACTTTTATTTCATAATAACTAGGAAGGGATTTTAGGAAATCAATTAATTCCTCGTTCGGCCAATCTTCTTTGGAAATTTTTATAACGGCATTTATTGCACTTTGCTCTCCCTTTTTTTCGTGATTGGATGGAAAAATAGAAATATCTAGACCTTCAAGTCTATCTAAATTCTTTTTTAGGTATAGAGACTCTTTTTTTATGGAAAGATGGTTTCCTCTAATGGTAATTTTTATAAATACTCCAAAAGGGGGATACTCTAATAATTTTCTGTCCTGTATTTCTGCGTTGTAAAATTCAAGTAAGTTTCCAGATATGATACTTCTGATAGAGACATCTTCTGGATTTCGGGTTTGAATTAAAAGTGAGTTTTTTGATGCATTCCTTGCTTGTATCATTATACTAAATATTTTTTCTCTTATTCTAAAATCTGGAATAGAGAATAGGGAATCGAGAGAAGCAATTATAGTCATACCGACTTTTTTGTATAAATAAGAAAAGGCCATATCTGCACCTATAAGTATTGATCCTCTTGTGTTGTAAAAATTATCTACTATTTTTTCTGCTTTTAAATTAGTGGTCGCTACATCTTTGTTTAATTGAAAAATTTGAGTGTCAGGAAAAAGCTCAGTAATTTCTTCTGTGACTTTTTCTATACCGATGCCAAGGTCAACCAACTTCCAACTACCGCATTTCTTACAAGTTTCAGAAGCATCCCTTGATTCGCCACACTGATGACATCTAAAGACTCCACCATTTTTCCCTTTGTATAAAACCATAGGCGAAGAGCAGTTTGCGCACTCTACATATTGACCACAATCACCACAGAGTGTTATTGGAGAAAGTCCTTTGCGTGTTGTGTATATGAAAACATTAGATCCGTTTTCTAGAGCGGTCTTTATTTTACTGGCTGTTATCTTTGAAATAGCACTGAATTCTTTTGTTTTATGTTTTATTTCTGTTGGGTTTACAATCGTAATTTCATCTTTCATTTCCAGTCTCCATTTCACTTGCTCGAATTTCTGAATCTCATCGTTTTTGTGTCTATAAAGAGTTTCTATTCTAAGAAAAGTGTCCGCAAAAATAATCCTTATTTTTCTCTCTTCTGCATAATTTTCTGCAAAAGTCCTTAAGTCAATAAAAGGTCTTACCATTGTTTTCCATCCATTACTTGTTTCGCGCTCTATTATGATAGTGTTCAAATCTTCTCTTGGTATAAAAAGCCATCTGGCTGTACCAATAATAACTAAAGGGTGCTTTTGTACAGACATTTTTTTCCACTCTTCTCTAAAAGTTTTCTTGGTCATATCTTTGTGGAAAGCACACACATATTGTTCTATTCCTCTTTCAATCTTTTCTTTGATTTGTTTGACATCTTCATTTTGGGGTACACAAATAAAAATTGATTTTTTCTTGGCGAACTCTTCTCGTATTAAAGATTTGTAATAACTCATTCTCTCATCCTTTTCATCTTGGAGAGCAAGCTTCGTTCCAGCCATTTCTGTTTTTGTTTTATCATTTTGCTTTACAACAAAATTAGATAGAAGGTTTGGATTTTCTAAAATTGCTGATGGTATTATTTGAGACAAAACCGCTCCGGCACTAGTTGCATAATAATCTGAGGTCTTAATTACAGCGTCCAAAAAACTTTTTTTTAGAAAAGGTTTTGAAGAAATAGATATAATCTTTTTTATTTTGTAGTCGGCTCCTCGTATTTCTGATTTTGCCTCTCTTACTGATCTAATATCGAGAATCAGAGCAGAAGTATTTTTACCTCTGATACTGATTTTTACAAGTTGCCCGGGTTCCAAAAAATCAGCAGAAAAATATGTTAGAGAATCTTTGTTTAAAGCTTTTGAGAAAGGTAGGCAATTTACTAAATACATATAATAAGTAAAAGTTAAAAACCAAAAAGTAGCAAGTGGTAAATCTCTTGATGTTGAAAATAATGCACTAAAGGTATATTATTTTGATAATAAGATGGGTATCTTTTCTAAAAAACTAGGCATTGATTTGGGTACAGCAAACACACTGGTTTTTGTGCCAAATAAGGGTATTGTGTTAAACGAGCCTTCTGTTGTAGCAATTGGAACGGAAAACAAAAGAATTTTAGCGGTTGGAAACGAAGCCAAAGTAATGATAGGTAGAACACCAGAAGCTATAATAGCTTATAGACCAATGAAAGATGGTGTTATTGCCGACTATAAAGTAACAGAGGCAATGCTCCGTTATTATATGAGGAAGGCTCTTGGTGGGTGGAGCTTTATTAAACCAGAAGTTTTGATTTCTGTGCCTGCTGGAATTACATCAACTGAAAGAAGAGCTGTCATAGAGGCAGCTATAAAGGCAGGTGCAAAAAATGCATATGTTATCAAAGAACCTATTCTTGCGGCGATAGGTGCAGGCATACCGATATATGAAGCAAAGGGTCACATGATTGCTGATATAGGAGGAGGAACGACTGATGTTGCTGTAATCTCACTTGGAGGAATTGTTTCTTCTACTTCTGTAAAATGTGCCGGTAATAGAATCGATGAAAGTATTATTGATTATGTCAAAAAAACTTTTAATCTAGCAATTGGAGACAAAACTGCCGAGGATATAAAAATTAGTATAGGTTCAGCTATGCCTCTTGAAGAAGAACTTCAGATGGTGATAAAAGGACGAGATTTGATTTCAGGGTTACCTCGTTCGGTAGAAATCAAAACAAATGAAATAGTAAAAGCTATATCAAAAGATTTGAGAGAAATGATAAAGGCAATAAAAGATGTATTACAAGAGACTCCTCCAGAACTTGCTTCCGATATTATTGATAGTGGAATAATAATGACAGGAGGCACATCTTCGCTCCGAAATTTTCCAGAACTTATTTTGGCTAGAGTTGGGGTAAAAGCAGTTCTTGCAGACAATCCACTTTATTGCGTTGTTAATGGTACAGGAATTGCACTAGATCACTTGAGTGCCTACAAAAAAGTAGTAATTTCAAAAAAATAATATTCTTTAGGAATGAAAAATTGGCATCATGCAAATCTAATAGTAGGAAAGACAGATTCCAAAAATTTTGTAGCAAAAATTCTAAAAAAGGATTTTAACTTTGATGTTTCAAAAAATCCCGATTATTATATCTTTGAGTCTGAAAATTTTGGTATAGACGACGCAAGATTTTTCGAGAAGTGGTCTATAGGTAAACCTCTAATTGGTGATACTAAAGTATCGCTTCTCATATCTGAAACCATAACAATAGAGGCACAAAATGCTTTGCTCAAAGTGCTTGAGGAGCCAAAACAGGGCAACTTCACTTTTATTAATATTACTGATTCGGGTAATTTCCTTCCTACTTTTTTATCTAGAGTTAGAGTGATTGATTTTAATAGTAGTGAATATTCTGATTTAAATATTTCACAAAATCATAATGATTCAGGTATTTTAGAGGCACAAAAATTTATAGATGCTAGTGTAGGCAAGAGGCTTAGTAGTGTAAAAAATCTTGTTAAAAAAGAAAACAAAACAAAAACTAAAGAACTTGTGACAAATATTTTAAAAGCTTTTTATAATAAAAAAAGGAAGCTTACAAAGGAGGAATTGCTAGAATTAAAGAAAATTCTAAAAGCAGAAAAATATATAAAAATGAGGGGTTCTTCGTCTAGGATGATTATTGAGTGGTTGGCGAGTGTTTTGTCTGGTAGTAAAATCTAACATTGCTCCGAGAGCACTTTAGGTGATATGCTAAAATCTGATACAAAGTGTTATAATACTTTTATTCATATTAGTAATTAAAATTTATGTATAGCTTTCAAGAATTAAAACAAAAAATAGCGGATGTTGAGGCTTGGTTGGCAAAGGAGCTTTCTTTGATACGCACCGGAAGAGCTACGCCGGTTATTTTGGAATTTATTCAAGTAGATGCTTATGGAAGCAAAATGGGAATAAAAGAACTTGCCAATGTGATTGTTGAAGATTCTAAAACTATAAAAATAGAACCATGGGATATGACTCTTGGAAAAAGTATAGAAAAAGCTGTCACAAATTCTAATCTTGGATTATCTACAGCTCCCTATGACAAAGGTTTGAGAATTATATTTCCAGAGTTGACCGCAGAAAGAAGAGAGCAGTTTGTAAAAGTAATTAGAGCAAAACTCGAAGAAGCGAGGATTACTCTAAGGGCTCTCAGAGACAAAACTTCTAAGTCAATTGATGAAAAAGAAAAAGAAGGTGGTATGGGAGAGGATGACAAGTTTAGATTCAAAGAGGAATTACAAAAAATGATAGACGAGGCTGGGAGAAAAATGGAGGAAATAACGGCAAAGAAGGAATCAGAAATTAGAAGTTAATCTTACGGATGATGACTCTTATTATATTTATAATTGTACTCGGTATTTTAGTTTTGGTTCACGAGATGGGCCATTTTCTGTTTGCAAAAAAAGCTGGTGTGCACGTGGAAGAATTTGGCATAGGGTACCCGCCAAAAGCTACAACTCTTGGAACTTGGTGGGGGACAAGATTTAGTTTAAATTGGGTGCCTTTTGGGGGGTTTGTAAAAATACTTGGAGAGAATTATGATAAAGAAACCGAAGAAGATCTAAGTAAAGAATCAAAAGATTTTTCCGAGACTTCAAGCTCTAAGCTCCAAGCTTTAAGATTCACTCAAGTTTCAAGGAAGTGGCAGGCCCTTATATTAGCAGGGGGTGTTTTGTTTAATGTTTTGTTTGCGTGGGTTCTTTTTTCATTGGCATTTATGATTGGAATTCCGACACCGGTTGATAATGAGTTTGGAGGTGAAGTCAAAAATCCGTCACTCACTGTTATTTCTGTTTTGGAAAATTCTCCAGCAAAGGAAGTTGGACTTAAGTCTGGAGATAAAATTGTTTCTATGAGTTTTGGTGATGAGATTCCATTTGAACCAACCAGTCCAGAAATAGTTTCTGACTTCATAAATAGATCTACAGGGGAAATAAAATTGGATATTGTGAGAGGAGAGGAACTGATTAAATTTAATATTATTCCTGATGAGAACATTGTTGAAGACAAGAGAATTATTGGTATTAGTATGGACGTTGTAGGCGAACTTTCTCTACCTCCACACAAAGCAGTTTACGAAGGGGCAAAAGTAACGGTGAGGTTTACGTATTTAACTGTAGAAGGACTCTATGGGTTGGTGAAGGATGCTTTTAAAGGGGAGGCAGATATTAGTCAGGTCACAGGACCAGTTGGAATCGTGGGTTTGGTTGGAGACGCTTCTAGACTTGGATTTGCATACTTGATTACTTTTACTGCCCTTATATCAATTAATCTTGCAATTATAAATATGATACCTTTTCCTGCGCTTGATGGAGGTAGATTGTTATTTGTAGCAATCGAAGGTATTACAAAAAAACCAATTAATCCAAAATTTGCAATGGTTGTAAATACTGTTGGTTTTGGAATACTTATACTTTTGATGCTTGTTGTTACATACAGAGATATAGTCAAGCTTTTCTAGGAGGTTGACCCAGTAGTGAATTTTTTGGCATTGGTTATAAACCATGCACTTTGTGCGATGCTAAAATCTACTACTGGGTTGCCCCGCTAGAGATTTACATTCAGTCGTTTTTGCGAGACTTCGATAATATGGCTATATATAAGGTTTGTCTGACACATGCTTACACGAAATGTCTAACGTGGTTGACAAAAAAACTGATTCATGTATAATAGAGGATAGACAGTATGC